>DATLQI010000036.1:0-86936 GCA_035535295.1 Solirubrobacterales bacterium | reverse complement strand
CGACGGCGACGCTGCTGGCCGGCTGGCGCGACGCCTGCGACCACCGGCTCGCCGTCGAGCTGGCCGTCGCGGTGCTCGCCGCCGAGCGCGCCGAGCCGGAGGCGCTGGAGCCGCTCGACGGGCTGGTCGCGGTGATGGACGCCACGCTGGAGGACTTCGTCGCCTTCCGGCAGGCCGACGTGCGCTGGCACATCGGGCTCGCCGACGCGGCCGGAAGCCAGCGGCTGCTCGCGGCGATGACCGAGGCGCAGGGCCAGATGACCGACCTGATCGCCCACATCGCGCACCCGCCCGAGCTGCTCGCCTGGAGCAACCAGCAGCACGCCAAGATGCTCGCCGCCGTGCGCAAGGGCGACGGCGACCGCGCGATGCGGATCATGGCCGAGCACCTCAAGGGGACCGAGCACGTGCATGCAGGGCTGCTGCCCGCGGCTTGACTTCCGTCCGGGCGGCTGCGTACAGTCGCGCGCAGAGGTTCAGGGACCAAACCATTCCGTAAGGGGAGCCGGATGAGCGACAGCGTGGAGCGCCGGGACCGCGACGCGGAGCGCCTGGCCGAGCTCGGCTACAAGCAGGAGCTGACCCGGGTGTGGAGCTCGTTCTCCAACTTCGCGATCTCCTTCACCATCATCTCCGTGCTGGCGGGGTGCTTCACCACCTACGGCCAGGCGTGGAACAACGGCGGCCCGATCGCCATCTCGTGGGGCTGGCCGCTGATCTCGATCCCGATCCTGATCATCGGCTTCTGCATGTCGGAGCTGGTCTCCGCCTACCCGACCGCGGGCGGGATCTACTGGTGGTCGGGGCGCCTCGGCGGCCCGGTCTGGGCTTGGTTCACCGGCTGGTTCAACCTAATCGGCCTGGTCGCCGTCCTGGCCTCGGTCGACTACGCCTGCGCGACCTTCCTCAACGTCGTCCTCGGGCTCTACGAAGTGAACCTGTTGGGAGTGAACTTCGGCGACGAAGTCCACATCCTCGGCGAGGTCTTCCTCCTCTTCGCGCTGATCCTGCTCGTCCACACCGCGGTCAACATCAGGCGAACGCACATGCTCTCGCTGGTCAACAGCATCTCGGTCTGGTGGCACGTGATCGGCGTCGCCGCGATCGTCATCGTCCTCATCGTCGTCCCCGACGGCCACCAGAGCTTCAGCTTCGTCTTCGGCCACCGGATCAACAACAGCGGCTTCAGCGACTCGATGTACTGGTTCTACGTGCTGCCGCTCGGGTTCCTGCTGACCCAGTACACGATCACCGGCTTCGACGCCTCCGCCCACATCTCCGAGGAGACCCACGGGGCCTCGGAATCGGCGGCGAAGGGCGTCTGGCGGTCGATCTTCTACTCGGCCCTGATCGGCTGGATCGTCCTCCTGGCGATCACCTTCGCGGTCACCAACGTCGACGGCGCCAACGAAGCGCTCGGCTTCGCGCCGACCCTGCTGACCGAAGCGCTGGGGACCGGCTGGGGCAAGTTCGTCCTCATCATCTCCGTCGTCGGGCAGCTCTTCTGCGGCGCCGCCTGCCTGACCAGCGCCTCGCGCATGTGTTACGCCTTCTCGCGCGACAAAGGCTTCGGGGCGCGCGCCTCGTCGAGGATCTCCACCGTCAACAGCGAGCGGGTCCCGATCTACGCCGTGCTGGCGATGGCGACCGCGGCGCTGCTGATCACCCTGCCGGCGCTGAAGGGGAACGGCGAAAACGTGCCCTTCGCCTTCTTCGCGGTCGTCTCGATCGCGGTGATCGGCCTCTACATCGCCTACGTGATCCCGATCTTCCTGCGCTGGCGCAAGGGGGACGACTTCGAGCCCGGTCCCTGGAACAACGGGCGCAAGTACAAGTGGATGAACAGCTTCGCGACCTTCTGGGTGGCGCTGATCACGATCATCTTCTGCCTCCCGTTCACGCCGCTGGCGGTGCCGTGGAACGACGAATTCACCTGGGAGTCGTTCAACTACGCGCCGCTGATGGTGGGGGTCGTCATCCTCCTGGCCGCGATCGCCTGGTTCGCCTCCGCCCGCAAACACTTCACCGGGCAGGTGCGGGAGATCGAAATCGAGGAAGCGCTGGGGCCCGAACCCGAGGTCGGTCCCGCCCGCCCGTGAGCGGCTTGCCGAAGACGCTGGCGTAACGTTTCCGACATGACCGTCGAGGAGCTGAAGAAGGCGGTCGCGGACGGCACGGTCGACACCGTGCTGCTCGCGATCGCCGACATGGAGGGGCGGCTGCAGGGCAAGCGGCTGACCGCGAGCCACTTCCTCGGCGACGTGCTCGAGCACGGGGCGGAGGGCTGCAACTACCTGCTCGCCGTCGACGTCGACATGGAAACGGTCGGCGGCTACGCGATGTCCTCCTGGGACACCGGCTACGGCGACTTCGAGATGGTCCCGGACCTGGAGACGCTGCGGATGATCCCCTGGCTGCCGGGGACGGCGATGGTGATGGCCGACGTGCAGTGGGGGGACGGGCGCGAAGTCGCCGCCTCGCCGCGGCAGATCCTGCGCCGGCAGTTGCGGCGGCTGGAGGAGCGGGGGATGAGCGCGCTGGCGGCGACCGAGCTCGAGTTCATCGTCTTCCGCAACACCTACGAGGAGGCCTGGCGCAAGGGCTTCCACGAGCTCGAGCCGGCCAACCTCTACAACATCGACTACTCGCTGCTGGGGACCTCGCGGGTGGAGCCGCTGATCCGGCGCATCCGCAACGAGATGGCCGGGGCGGGGATGGAAGTGGAGAACTCGAAGGGCGAGTGCAACCTCGGCCAGCACGAGATCAACTTCCGCTACGACGGGGCGCTGCGGAGCGCCGACAACCACGCGATCTACAAGAACGGCGCCAAGGAGATCGCCGCCCAGGAGGGGCACGCCATCACCTTCATGGCCAAGTTCAACGAGCGCGAGGGCAACTCGTGTCACATCCACTGCTCGCTGGCCGCGGAGGACGGAGCGAACGCCTTCGCCGCCGACCAAGCGCTTTTCGAGCGCTTCGTCGCCGGGCAGCTGGCCTGCATGGAGGAGCTGACGCTGCTCTACGCGCCGCACGTCAACAGCTACAAGCGCTTTGCCAAGGGCTCCTTCGCGCCGACCGCGATCGCCTGGGGGCGCGACAACCGCACCTGCTCGCTGCGGGTGGTCGGCCACGGCGAGGGGCTGCGGGTCGAGAACCGGCTGCCGGGCGCCGACGTCAATCCCTACCTGGCGCTGAGCGCGATGATCGCCGCGGGGCTACACGGAGTCGACGAGGAGCTGCCGCTGGAGGAGGTCTTCGAGGGCAACGCCTACGAGTCCGACAAGCCGCGGGTGCCGTCGAACATCTACGCGGCGCGGGACGCCTTCGCCGCGAGCGAGGTGGCGCGCGAGGCCTTCGGCGGCGAGGTCGTCGACCACTACCTGAACCGCGCCGGGGTCGAGATCGAGGCCTTCGAGGCGGCCGTCACCGACTGGGAGCGCTACCGGGGCTTCGAGCGGCTATGAACGGCGCGGCGGGCAGCGGCGCGCCGGCGATCGGAATCTGCGCGGCGGTCGAGCGGGTGTCATGGGGCGTCTGGGACGGCTATGAGGTGACGCTGGCGCCGCGCGGGTACGTGAACGCCGTGCAGCGGGCGGGCGGGATCGCGCTCGTGCTGCCGCCCGACGAGGCGGCCGTGGCGGATCCCGACCTGCTGCTCGACCGGGTCGACGCGCTGATGCTGGCCGGCGGCGCCGACATCGACCCGGCCAGCTACGGCGCCGAGCCGCACCCGGAGACGCGCGGCACCTGGCCCGACCGCGACGCCTTCGAGCTGGCGCTGGCGCGGCGGGCGCTGGAACGCGACCTGCCGGTGCTGGGGATCTGCCGCGGCATGCAGCTGCTGAACGTGGCGTTGGGCGGGACGCTGGTCCAGCACCTGCCGGAGAAGCTGGGGAACGAGGCGCACCGGACGGTGGCCGGCACCTTCAGCAAGCACCACATCCGCCTCGAGCCGGAGTCGCTGGCCTGCACCGCGGCGGGCGTCGAGGGCTTCGTCGTCTGGTCCCATCACCACCAAGGCGTCGACCAGCTCGGCGAAGGGCTGCGGGTGACGGGATGGTCGGCCGAGGACGACCTCCCCGAGGCGATCGAGCTCCCCGGCAAGCACTTCGCTCTCGGCGTCATCTGGCACCCCGAGGAAGACGAGGACTCCCAGCTGATCGCGGCGCTCGTAGACGCCGCCCGCGCCGAACCTCCCACCCCCACCCGCCGACGGGACGAAAGTACCCCTATATGGAGGGAAATCGGCCCGTCGGCATCGAGGGAGGGGACGGCGTGAGCGCGATCGAGGTGGTTGAGCCGGCGACGGAGGAGGTGATGGCCGAGGTGCCGCGGGCCGGGGCGGAGGAGGTCGACGCGGCGGTGGCGCGGGCGAAGGCGGCGTTCCCCGCCTGGCGGGCGGTGGCGCCGGCCGACCGGGCGAAGCTGCTGCGCGGCCTCGCGGACGCGATCGAGGCGCGGCTGGAGGACCTGGCCCAGTTGGAGGCGCGGAACGCCGGCAAGCCGATCGGCGACGCGCGGGGAGAGATCGGGATGGTGGTCGAGACCTTCCGCTACTACGCCGGCGCGCCGGAGCGGCTGCTGGGGCAGACGATCCCGGTCGCCGGCGGCGTCGACATGACCTTCCGCGAGCCGCTCGGCGTCGTCGGCCTGATCGTCCCCTGGAACTTCCCCTTGACGATCGCCTCTTGGAAGGTGGCGCCGGGGCTCGCGGCCGGCAACTGCGTCGTGCTGAAGCCGGCCGAGCTGACGCCGCTCACCGCGCTGGAGCTGGAGGTGCTCGCGCTGGACGCCGGCCTCCCCGAGGGCGTGCTGAACGTCGTCGCCGGTCCCGGCAGCGTCTGCGGGCAGCGGCTGGTCGAGCACCCCGACGTCGCCAAGATCGCCTTCACCGGGTCGACCGAGGTCGGCCGCGGGATCGCTGCCGGCGCCGCGCAGACGATCAAGCGGGTGACCCTGGAGCTGGGCGGCAAGTCGGCCAACGTCGTCTTCGCCGACGCGGACATCGAGGCGGCCGCGGCGGCGGCGCCGATGGCGGTCTTCGGCAACGCCGGCCAGGACTGCTGCGCCCGCTCGCGGATCTTGGTCGAGCGCAGCGCGGTCGACGACTTCCTCGCCGCGCTGCAGCCCGCGGTCGAGGGGATCGCGGTCGGCGATCCGCTCGACAAGTCGACGCAGATGGGGCCGCTGATCTCGGCCGGCCAGCGCGAGACCGTCGCCTCCTACGTCCCGGAGGACGCACCGGTCGCGATTCGCGGCAGCGCCCCTGACGGCCCCGGCTACTGGTTCCCGCCGACCGTGCTGGCACCGGTCGCCAACGACGACCCCGCCGCCGCCGAGGAGATCTTCGGCCCGGTCGCCTGCGTCATCCCGTTCGCGGACGAGGAGGAGGCGATCCGCCTCGCCAACGAGACGATCTACGGCCTCTCCGGCTCGATCTGGACCGGCGACGGGGCGCGGGCGCTGCGGGTGGCGCGGGGAATCGACACCGGGGTGATCTCGATCAACTCCAACACCTCGGTCCGCGTCTCCACCCCCTTCGGCGGCTTCAAGCAGTCCGGCGTCGGGCGGGAGCTCGGCCCCGACGCGCTTGAGCACTACACCGACGTGAAGAACGTCTACTACGCGACGGAAGGAGGCTGATCGTGGGCGACAGGCTGGCGGGGAAGGTCTGCGTTGTCACCGGGACGGCGAGCGGGATCGGCGCCGAGTCGGCGCGACTGTTCGCCGCGGAGGGCGCGACCGTCGTCGGCGTCGACCTCTCGACCGAGGCCGAGGGAGCGCTGACGATCGAGGCCGACGTCTCCGACGAGGGCCAGGTCGTCGAAGCCTTCCGCCGCGTCAGCGACGAGTTCGGCCGCATCGACGTGCTGATGAACAACGCCGGCATCAACCCCACCGACGACGGCTCGGTGCTGGAAACCTCGCTGGACTCCTGGCAGCGGGTACAGGACGTCAACCTGCGCAGCGTCTTCCTCTGCTGCAAGCACTGGATCCCTCACCTGCTGGAGAACGGCGGCGGCTCGGTCGTCAACGTCGCCTCCTTCGTCGCGACGATGGGCGCAGCCGTCTCGCAGATCTCCTACACCGCCTCCAAGGGCGGCGTCCTCGCCCTCTCGCGCGAGCTCGGGGTCGAGTTCGCCGACCGCGGCGTCCGCGTCAACGCCCTCTGCCCCGGCCCGGTCAACACCCCCCTCCTCAAGGAGCTCTTCGCCAAGGACCCCGAGCGCGCCGCCAAGCGCCTCGTCCACATCCCGATGGGCCGCTTCGGCGAGCCCGAGGAGATCGCCAAAGCCGCCCTCTTCCTCGCCAGCGACGACTCCACCTTCGTCACCGCCAGCACCTTCCTGGTCGATGGCGGCCTCTCGGCGGCCTACCTGACGCCGACTCAGGTGGACTGAACGCGATTTCGTTCACCGGTCCGCCTAACTACTCTAAATACCTTGACTGTACTTCCGTGAACCGCTAACTCTCTCCTCGTACCCAACGCTCCAGGCTTGGAGCGAGAAGAGGAGAAACCATGAAGTACACGCAAGCAGTTGTCTTCATCGCCCTATTAGCTACGGCAGTGCTGGGAACCGGAGCCGGAGTCGCCTCGGCGACCACCACGCTCGAGGTCGGCGGCATGCCGAAAGGTGAATCCGTCGCAATTACAGGCAGCCTCCAGAGCGGCAGTTCACTGCTTCTGAAGGACACAAGCAACTTCACCAACAATGCCTGCACCAGCTCGCACTTCTCTGCAAGCACGAGTAGCCCCTACACCGGCGAATATGTCACAGGCCCGCTTTCTACCCTCACCTTCGGGAGTTGCGCGAGAACGGTGACGGTCCACGCGCCAGGGAAGCTGGAGATCGTGCGCGTTGGCGGCACCACAAACGGCACGGTCTCCTCAGAGGAAGCCCAGTTTACATCGGGATCGCCGATTGGCACCCTGAATTGCCAGACTGGGGCAACAACTCAGCTAGGAACGCTTACAGGGGTGAAAGAAGGTAATGCTACGCTGCACATCAACGCCCTGCTCAACTGCGGCATCATGCCATCTGCGAAACTGGAAGGCACCTACACCATTACAAGTCCGGCAGGGCTAGGCGTCACCGAAGCGCCGGCGCCGACTACCACGCTGGAGATCGGCGGAGTGCGAAAAGCTGAACCCATCGCAATCACAGGCAGCCTCCAGAGCGGCAGCTCGCTGGCCCTGAAGGACACATCCAGCTTCCCCCAGAACACATGCACCAGCTCGCACTTCGCCGCGAGCACGAACAGCCCCTACACCGGCGAATCCGTCACAGCTCCGTTATCGGTGACCTTCGGAGGCTGCACGAGAACGGTGACGGTCCACTCCTCAGGCGCCTTGGAGATGGTGCACATCGGCGGTACCACAAACGGCACCGTCTACACGGAGGAAGCGCAGATCACATCGGGGTCGCCCGTCGGCACCCTGAACTGCACTCCCGGTAAAACAACCAAACTCGGCACGCTGACAGGCGTCAAAGAAGGCAACGCCACGCTGCACGTCAATGCGGTGATCAACTGCGGCATCATCCCCTCCGCAAAACTGGAAGGGGCTTACACCGTCACAGCGCCAGCGGGGCTGGGGGTCTCTGAATAGAGGACACGGAGAAGCCCACAGAGCCGTCCCCAGGGTGGGGACGGCTCACCTGGACTGTCCTAGCCACCGCCGACACAGCTCTCGCCCGAGCTGGTTGAAGGCGTTGATCTTCGCCTCCGTCTCCGGCCCCAGCACGGCCGGGTCGATGCCGATCCTAACGGCGTCGGGGTCGGCCTCGTAGTCCTCGACCCAGTGGAGGGCATCGGCACGGCTGACCTCGGGGTGGAACTGGAGGGCCCAGGCGCGCTCGCCGAGGCGGGCGGCCTGGAGGCAGACCTCGCTGCGGGCGAGGGGGACGGCGCTGGTCGGGAGGGGGAACTCGTAGCTGTGCCACTGGAAGGCCTCGAAGGCAGGAGCGAGGGGGCCGAGGAGGGGGTCGTCCGCTCCCTCGGGCGTCACCTCGACCCGGTGCCAGCCGATCTCCGGGCGCGCGGCTCGGCGCGGCTCCCCTCCTGCTGCTGCGGCCAGCAGTTGACCGCCGAGGCAGAGGCCGAGCAAGGGCACCTCGCGATCGAGCAGCTCCCGCAGCAGCGCTTCCTCCTCGCCGATCCAGCCGTGCCGCTCGCCTTCGTCGACGTTCATCGCCCCGCCCAAGACGAAGACCGCGTCGTAGCCGAGCGGGTCGGCGGGCGGTTCCGGCCGCTCGGCCAGCGTCCACTCGTCGAGCACGCCGCCAGCGTCGCGGATCGCCTCGGCAAAGACGCCCGGCCCGGCGTCGCGCTGGTGGACGATCGCGAGCACTCGCACCGATCCAGTCTCTCACCCGACGAAAGAAGAACCCCAGTGTTGTTGACAGCGGAGCAATCCGAATTAGGGTGCGCGGCGGGAGGTAGTCAATGAACAAACTGTGGGGAAGATCTGTGGGGTTCGCCGCTGCGCTCGTCGTGGCGGCTCTGGCGATCGCCGGCATGGCGGCTGCGGCGCCATGGCAGCACGTCCGTGGCGGCGAAGTCGAAGTCGAATACAACGGTGGCTTCTCGCCGAAAAAGCTCTCGAAGACGAAACCGACGCCGATCACCTTCAACGTGGCGGCGAAAATCAAGTCGCTGAGCACGACCGAACCGCACCCGCCCGCCCTGCGGGAATTCCTCATCGAAGGCGACAAGCACGGCAGCCTCCACGTCGAGGGGATCCCGGCCTGCAAGTCGGGGGAAATCCAGTCGACCACCACCGAGGCCGCCCGCAAAGCCTGCGGCCCGTCGCTGATCGGCAGCGGCAAGACCGACGTCGAGGTCAAGTTCCCCGAACAGCCGCCGTTCATCGCCCACTCCGAACTGCTCGCCTTCAGCGGCGGCAGCAAGGGCGGCGTCACGACCCTCTTCGTCCACGCCTTCCTCACCGCGCCGGTGACGGCGGCGGTGGTCACCACGGTCAAGGTGAAAAAGATCCACAAAGGCCGTTACGGCTTGCTCTCGACGGCGACGATCCCGAAAATCGCCGGCGGCGCCGGCTCGGTCGTCTTCTTCACCCTCACCTTGAAGAAGGGGATCATCAGGGCGACCTGTACCGACGGCAAGCTGCAGGCGCGAGGCACCGCGATCTTCGCGGGCACCAGTCCCAAGTTGACCGGTACGGTAACCCGCCCGTGCACGCCTAAGGGCTGAGCGGCTTGCGGGCGGCGCGGGCGGCGGTCGTCCTGGTCACGCTGGCGGCTGGCGCCGCAACCGCGACCGCCCGCGCCGTCGACGTCGGCTTCTCGCCGATGCAGATCCTCAACGTAGAGATCACTCCGAGGAAGCTCTCACCCACGCACCCGACCCATGTGCGGATGTCGCTCTCGGGGAGTTACCAGACGAGCGACGGTTCCCACCTGCCGGCGCTGCGGGAGCTGAAGCTGGAAGGGGACCGCCATCTCAGGCTCGACTTGAAGGGTGAGCCCGTTTGCCGCGGGGCCCACTACGACTACAGGGGCGCCCTCGAAGACTTCTGCGGCGACGCCGTCATCGGCCATGGCGAGCTCACCGTAGAGGTCGTCTTTCCGGAAGAGCCGCCGATGACGGTGACCGGCGAGTTGAGCCTCTACAACTTCGGCCGCTTGGGCCGCGAGCGGCGGCTTCTCGCCAATGCCTCCTTCCCGGCGCCGGTTACCGGAGAAATTCCTGTTTCGATCACCATCCGCAGGATCGACAAGGGCCGCTACGGCTGGCGGGCGACCGCTTCGGTGCCCAAGATCGCTGGTGGCGCCGGCTCGATCACCGGCTACTCAGTGCGGATCGGCAAGCGGTTCCTCACCGCGACCTGCGCGGGTGGGTGGCTTCAGCTGCGCGCCGTCTCCAACCTCTTCGACGGGACCACGCTTACCGGGAGCTTCATCCACCCCTGCACCGTGTCCGAACCGCACGTGCGGCAGTAGCCGCTCGAGCCAGCCCGGCAGCCACCAGGCGGCGGCGCCGGTCAGGCGCAGGAGGACCGGCAGCAGCAGCAGGCGGACGAGGAAGGCGTCGAGGAGGACGGCGACGCCGAGGATCGCGCCCATTTCCTTCGGCGGCAGCGGGCCGGAGAGAGCGAAGGTGAAGAAGACCGCGACCATGACCCCGCCGGCGGCGAGGATGACGCGGCCGGAGTGGGCGAGGCCGCCGACCATCGCGGCGTGGGCGTCGCCGGTCTGCTCCCAGTGCTCGCGGGCGGAGGAGAGGAGGAAGACCGTGTAGTCCATCGCGATCGCGAAGACCATCGCGAAGAAGAAGACCGGCGCCCAGGCGTCGAGGAAGCCCTGCGGTTCGAAGCCGAGGGGGCCGGCGAGGTTGCCGTCCTGGAAGACCAGCTTGGCGACGCCGAAGGCGGCCGCGGTCGAGAGCAGGTTGGTGAGGACGCCGAGGGCGGCGATCACCGGCGCCTGGAAGGCGACCAGCAGGAGCAAGAAGCCGAGGCCGAGGACGACGCCGATCACCAGCGGCGTCTTCGCCGCCAGCGCCGCCTCGAGGTCGCGGTTCTCGGCGGCGGGGCCGCCGACCTGGGCGGCCGCGGGCAGCTCGGCGCGGAGCCGGTCGAGGGTGGCGTTGAAGGCAACCGTCGCCGGCGGCACGGTCGGCATCGCTTCGATCAGGGCGACGCCGTCGCGGCCGGCCTGCGGGGGCAGGGCCGTCGCGACGCCGGGGTCACTCTGCAACTGCGCGGCGACGCGCTTCGCCTCTCCCTGCGGCGCGGTCACCTGCAGCAGGCCGGGGGCGCCGGGACCGAAGGCGTCGCTCAGCTGTTCGTAGCCGACCCGCGAGTGGTCGCCCTGCGGCACCACCTTGATCGAGGGCATGCCGGTGCGGGCGCCGAGGACCGGCAGGGCAAGGAGGACGAGGATCGCCAGGCCGAGGCCGCCGAAGAGCAGTGGCCGCCGCCAGAGCAGCTCCCCCCAGCGGGCGAAGCGCGGCGAGCGGTGCTCTCCCGAGTGCGCCCAGGAGAGGGCGAGCTTGTCGACCCGCGGCCCCAGCTTCGCCAGCACCGCCGGCAGCAGGGTCAGGGTGGCGGCGAGGACGAAGAGGACCGAGATCATGATCCCCAGCGAGACCGAGCGGAAGGCGGGGCTGGGGACGAGCATCACCGCCGCCAGCGAGACGATCACGGTGAGGCCGGAGAAGAGGACGGCCTTGCCGGCCGTGTCCATGGTGCTCGCGACCGCCTCCTCCGTCGCGAGCCCCTCGCCGAAGAGGGCGTTGCGGAACCGCATCACCACGAAGAGCGCGTAGTCGATGCCGAGCGCCAGCGCGAACATCAGCGCGAAGTTCATCGCCCAGATCGAGATCGGCGAGAGCAGGGTGCCGAGGTAGAGGACCCCGGCCGAGAGGACGAGGCCGGCGATAGTCAGCATCAGCGGCAGGCCGGCAGCGACCAGGGAGCCGAAGGCGAGGACGAGGATCGCCAGGGTCACCGGCCAGGAGAAGAGCTCGGACCTCAGCATCGCCCCTTTGTTTGCTTCGTTGAAGTCGGACCACATGCCGGCCGCGCCGGTGAGACTGGCTTCGACGCCGGGCGCGGTCGCGGCGGCCAGCGGCCCCTTCAGGTCGGCCGCGGCGGCGACCATCCCGTTCGGGTCCTCGGCGGCGGTGGCACGGACGACCGCGGTGTGGCCGTCGCGGGAGATCGAGACGCCCGGCGCGGGGGGTACGACCTGGCCGACGGCGGAGTCGGCGCCGAGGGTGCGCTCGACCTTGCGCAGCGAACGCTGGAAGGCCGGGTCCGCGACGGTGAGCCGCCGCGAGTGGACGGCGACCTGCAGCCCATAGGCGCCGGCGCCGCCGAACGCCGCGTCGACCTGCTTGCGCACCGCGACCGACTCCGAGCCGCTCGCTTCCCAGCCGGCGCCGGAGAGAGCGGTCTCGACGCGGGGGGCGAGGAATCCGAGGCCGACGGCGAGCGCCGCCCAGGCGAGGAAGACGGCGCGGCGGTGGGTGGCGGCGAGCTTTCCCAGTCGCCCGATCGGTCCGAGTGCGGTGGTCGCTACGGTGCTGGCAGTCAAAACGTTCTCCTTCAACCGTTTACAAGTTCACTACTTAACAACTTAACAGTTGTACAAGGTACAATAACACGGATGGCTCGACCGGGCAAAAAAGGCGTTCCCCTCAACCCCGAGGCGGCGGAGCTGGTCGCGCGCCGCTTCCGCGCCCTCGCCGATCCCACCCGCCTGCGGATCCTCGACCACCTGCGCACCAACGACGAGGCCTCGGTTGGCGAAATCACCGACGCCCTCGGCACCTCCCAGCAGAACGTCTCCAAGCACCTCTCCGCCCTTCACAGCGAGGGCTTCGTCGCCCGCCGCAAGCGCGGCACCAGCTCCCTCTACCGGATCGCCGACCCCGGCGTCCACGAACTCTGCGACGGCGTCACCGCGGGGATCGAGTCGCAACTAGCGGAGTTAGAGGCGGTCCTCAGCGGCTAAGGGGGGAGAGAAAGAGGGCGGGGCGCCTTAGTCAACTCATGGTTGACAAAAGCGCCCCGGTCGATTGGCGGATAGCGCGTGTTGCGCGTGTGCAGCACGGGATCGTGACGACGGCGCAGCTCGTCGAGTTGGGATTGACGAAGGCAGCGGTGTCCCAGCGGGCGGGTCGCGGTCGTCTCCACCGTCTCCATCAAGGCGTCTATGCGGTGGGCCACCACGCTCTCAGTAACGAGGCTCGCTGGATGGCGGCCGTCCTCGCCTGTGGTCCTGGGGCCGCGTTGAGCCACGGAGCTGCCGCGGTTCACTGGGGCCTCCTGCGACCGCTCGACGGTCCCATCGACGTCACCGTCCCGACGCACAACGGACGTAAGCGACGGCGCGGCATTCGCATCCATCGCTGCGCGGGGCTCGGGGCACCTTTGTCAATTGATGCTTTACAAAGGCGCCCCTCCTCGGTGGTGACCGTGCGCGATCGCATACCGGTGACGACGGTGGAGCGGACGCTTGGGGACATACGGGCGACGCTTGCGCCCTATCTCGTGCGGCGCGCGATTCGCCAAGCCGAGTTCCTCGGTTTGGGGTTGGGAGAGATCAAGACCGACCGCACGCGGAGCGACCTCGAGCGCTACTTCCTGCGGCTCTGCAGGCGTTATGGGTTGCCGTTGCCCGAGGTCAACGTCCTGATCGACGGGATGACCGTCGACTTCCTCTGGCGCTCGCATCGACTGATCGTCGAAACCGACAGCTACGCGACGCACGGTGGGACGATTGCGTTCGAGGACGACCGCGAACGGGACCTGCGGCTACGGCGCCTCGGCTACGCGGTCCATCGCTTCACCGAACGGCAGCTGGAACTGCGGCCCGAGGCGGTGGTCGAGGACGTGGTTTCGGCTCTGCGGGCGGCTTCAGCGCCGGAGCCGGTCGGATAATTCCTGCGTGACCCAGACGACGACGATCCGGACGCTGCTGGATTTGATCCACCCGACCTCGATCGCCCGCTCGGTCAGCTCTCGCGCGGCAACCGGCAGAAGGTCGGGCTGATCCTCGCCACCGCCGTCGAGCTGGCCGGCGTCCTCGTGCTCACCGGCGTCCTCACCGGCCTCGGCAGCATCCTCGCCGGCGTCACCCTCGTCGCTTGCGCCCTCGCTGCGATCGAAGCCCGGCTCTTCGAGCGGCGGGATCTCGCGGGGTGAAGCTCTAGCCGCCGTCGCAGGTGGGGGAAGGCGACTCGAACCCCATTAGCCCGAAGGTCGCCCGCATCGTCGGCGCGGCGGCGCGGGCCTCGCACTCGCTGCCGATCCGCAGCAGGTCCTTGAGGCAGGAGTGGAGCACGTCGACGGCTTCGCGCCAGCCCTGCTCGTCGAGGCCGAGGCTGACGTTGCTGAGGTGGCGGTCGGTGCGGGAGTCGAAGGTGTCCGCTTCGAAGGCCTCTTTGATCGCTGTATTGAGGACCTCGAGGCCGGCGATGCTGATGCCGTTGCGGGCGTCGGCGGGGAGCCGAGCCCAGAAGTCGTCGCTGAGGTAGGGCTTGGCGGTGCCGCGGTAGAAGTGCTCGGTGGCGCCGCGCACCTGGCGCGTTTCCACGAGCTCGATCAGGTCGAGCTCGTGCAGCACCCGCACGTGGTAAGCGACGTACCCGACCACCTCGTCCTGTTCCGCTGCCAGTTCGCTCGGGCTTGCCACCCGCTGGTTGAGGACGGTCAGCGCCCGCGCCCTGACCGGATGGGCAAGAGCCTTCAGGAGCGCGGAATCGTCGCCCGTGAACGAGGGTTCGCGAGCGCCCTCGCGCTTCTCCTTCGCCTCCCGTTTCTTCCCCAAGTTCTCCCCCCGTTGAGCAATTGGCGCTGCGGAATTGATCAAGCATATTGCGCTCAAAGGGGTGGCTACCCAAATTTCGGCCTTTCCGAGGAGATTCTCTCATTGGTGGAAAAAGCTCCACTAAAGTGGCCGCGGCCAACAGCGGCGGCGGGGGAGCCGCCGCGCGGCCCGAAAGGGGGTGGAGTCCGTGGCGATCAATAAAGCCGAGAGCGTTGCGCCGCTTCTCCGAGTAACGAAGATCGGCTAGCGCTCCGGCGCCAGGTCGCGACCCACCTGCCGCATCTCCTTCAGAGATCTAGCTCGGGTAATGGAGGAGATCGCGGCAGGGGGCTCCATCGCCGGCGTGGCATCGCCGACGACCAGGTGCAGGGGCTTGCCGGCAGCGGCGCAGCGCTCGGCGATCTCGCCGACGACCTTCCCCGCGAGGCTCTGCGAGTCGAAGCGGCCCTCGCCGCTGACTACCGCGTCGGCCCAAGCGAGGCGAGCGTCGAAGTCGATCGCGTCGAGGACGAAGGCGGCACCGGGACGAAGCCTCGCCCCATAGGCCCAGAGCCCGCCCGACAAGCCGCCAGCGCAGCCGCTCATCGGCACCCCGCGCGGGTCCCGCGGCAGCTCGGCGGCCATGGCGTTGAGCCGCGCCGTCAGTCTCTCGACTGCCGCCGCGTTCGCTCCCTTCTGCGGGGCGAACAGCCGCGCTGCCTCCTCATAGGCGGCGGTGACGTCGCAGAGCACCTCGATCTGGACCCGGCCCAGCAGTTCCGCCCGACGCAGTGCCTCGATCGCCCCGGCGCCACCGTCGGTGCTGGCGCTACCGCCGACCGCGACCAGGACCCGGCGCGCTCCGGCCGCGACCGCCGCCGCGATCAACTCGCCGGTGCCGAAGGTGTCGGCGCGCTCGGGATCGCGATCCTCCGCGGCGACCAGCGGCAGCCCCGAGACCTGCGCCGTCTCGACGATCGCGGTGGCGCCGTCGCCGAGCAGCCCGAAGCTCGCCTCGAGGGGCCGCCGCAGCGGGTCGTGGGCCATCGCCTGCCGCCGTTCCCCGCCCAGCGCCGCCAGCAGCACCTCCATCGTCCCCTCGCCGCCGTCGGCGACGGGACAGCGCTCGGCTCCGGCGCCGCCGTCCTCGAGCCCACCCGCGACCGCCTCCGCCACTGCTCCCGCGTCGAAGGTCCCCTTGAAGGAATCCGGGGCTACGAGGAAGCTAGTCACCGACGATCGGCGGGACCGCCGAGGCCATGTGCACGTAGCCGGTGATGCTGGGGTGGATGCCGCTGTCGGCGGCGATCACCCATTCGGATTCCCCTTCGGCTTCGGGACCCTTGCAGAAGGTCTCGGGATGGAGCAGCTTCAGCTCGTCCTGGGTGAGCCACGCCTGGACGCTCGGCCCGTCGGCGGGCGGGCACTTGCTCCCTGTCGGAGCGACCGGGCTGATGTCGATGCCGACGTTGAAGTGCGGCGGCGTCACCAGCTTCAGGCGGTTGCCTTTGAATTCAGCCACGGCGGCGGCGATTTCTTCGTTCAGCATCTGGTTCGCGCGGGCGATCTCGACCGTCCGGTCGAACACCGCGAGGACTGGAATCGAGAGGTGGTACTGCATCACGTAGATCGTCGCCGAGGTTTTCTTCAGCAGGTCGACGTAGAGGCTCTTCAGCCAACGGCGTAGTTCGACCTTCGTGAATTCTTCTTCGATGCACTTTTCGAACCCCGACAGTCCCTTCTCCACCGCGCACCACCAGTTCGCGGGCTCGAGCATCATGTTCGAGAGCATCGGGTTGGCGCCGAGGGTAAGCAGGACGTAGTCGGGATTTTCTTCCTCGATTGTCTTCGTGGTCTTGTAGAACGAGCCGCTCGGCGCCCAGTTCCTCGGTTCCGCGCCGCTGATCGCGAAGTTCTTGTAGTCGAGGACGCCGTTGTCGGTCGCCCACTGGGCCGCCCAGGAGGCTCCAGTCGCGAGGCCGTAGTCGGGCGAGTAGTCGACGCTCGTTTCTTCCTGCGCGGTTGTCGCCATCGAGTTCGAGGAGCAGGCGTCATTCATGTTCTTCGGTGCCGGACGGCAATAGAAGGCAAAGGCGGCGCCCGACATCGGTTCGCCGTTCCAGTAGTAGCCGAAGCCGGCGGTGACGGAATCCCCCAGGGCGCGGACCCGAGGGCTGCTGGCGGTGCCGATCGTGACCTGCGCGTATTGGCGCACGCTGCGGGAGACGAGTTCGACCTCGTCGCTGCCCCGGAATCCCTGCGGTGCCTCGTAGATCAGTCGCCCCGCGCGGACGCGGGCATGGCCGCGGCTGCCCTTGCGCGCGGCCCACGGGCGCTGCGTGTCGCATACCGGCAGCGGCACCGAGATCCGCGCCCCCGGCTTCACCCGCAGGTGCGGGATGCTGCTGCAGACGGGTTTCGGTCGAGGGCCACGGAGCGGCCGCCCGGTTGCCAGGTCGCGCGAGCTCAGCTCGGCCTTGCCGTCGCCCTCGATGTCGAGCCGGCCGCTGGCGAGGACTCGGACCGATGCGCCCTGCCGCAGTTGCCGGCTCAGCTCGGTGTCGAGCCCGACCCGGTGGACGAAGGTGAAGCGACGGCGCCGGTCCGGGAGCCGCTTCTGGCCGCCGTTCAGCCGTTCGTGCAGGACCCAGGAGCGGATCGTCTTCCCGCGCGCACCGATCAACGCGACCCGTAACTCCGCCAGCCGTCCCTTCAGCTGGATCGGGTAGTGGACGGGCACGAGAATCGAGTCGAGGCCGTTGGCGGAGGTGCCCACCACCGGGTTCCCCACCGCGACCTTCGGCTGCGGCTTCGGGTCTTTCACCGGCCGCGCGCTCGCGCAAGCCGCCAGCACCAGCAAGCCGAGGACGAGCGGCGGGAAGATCGAGAGGCTGAGCCGGGTAGAGCGCAAGAATCAATCTTATGGCGAAGGCGAAGGAAAAATCGAGCAAAGCCGAGCTGAGCGAGTACGAGCGCAAGCGGGACTTCGGCAAGACCGCGGAGCCGGCGCCGAAGAAACGGCGCAAGAAGAAGGGCGCGCCGCGGTTCGTCGTCCAGGAACACAGTGCCCGTCGCCTGCACTGGGACCTGCGGCTCGAGCACGAGGGGGTCGCCGCTTCCTGGGCGATCCCGAACGGGATCCCGGAGACGCCGGAGGAGAACCGCAAGGCGGTCCACACCGAGGACCACCCGCTCGAGTACCTCGACTGGGAGGGTGAGATCCCGAAGGGCGAGTACGGCGCCGGCACGATGAGGATCTGGGACTCCGGCACCTACGAGCTGGAGAAGTGGGAGCCGGGGAAAGTGATGGTCGAGTTCCACGGCGAGCGGCTGCAGGGGCGCTACGCGCTCTTCCGCGCCGGCAAAGCGGAGAAGGACTGGATGATCCACCGGATCGACCCGCCCGCTCGCGAGCGCGACCCGTTCCCCGAGAACGTGGTGCCGATGCTGGCGCGGCTCTCGACCCTGCCGCGCGACGACGGCAAGTGGGCCGTCGAGGTGAAGTGGGACGGGGTGCGGGCGCTCGCCTACTGCCAGCCCGGCCGGGTGACGCTGCAGACCCGCAACCTCAACGACGTCAGCGTCCAGTACCCGGAGGTGCGGCGGATCCACCGCGCGCTGGGGTCCCACGACGCGGTGCTCGACGGCGAGCTGGTCGCCTTCGACGAGAACGGCAAGCCGAGCTTCGAGCACCTGCAGCAGCGGATCCACAACACCGACCCCAACGTGGTCAAACGGCGGATGAAGACCCACCCCGTCGTCTACGTCATCTTCGACCTCCTTTATCTAGACGGGGAAGACGTGACCTGCGAGCCCTACACGCGCCGGCGCGAGCTGCTCGAAGGGCTCGAGCTCTCCGGCGAGAGCTGGCAGACCCCTGGTTACGCCGTCGGCCACGCGAAGGAGCTGCTGGCGGCGAGCAAGGAGCAGGGGTTGGAGGGAGTGATGCTGAAGCGACTCGACTCCGTCTACTGCCCCGGCAAGCGCACCGGCACCTGGCTGAAGGTGAAAAACACCAGCCGGCAGGAGATGGTGATCGGCGGCTGGACGCCGGGGGAAGGGCGTCGCCGCAACCACCTGGGAGCCCTCCTGGTCGGTTACTTCGTGGAGGACGGCGGCAAGCCGGTGCTGCGCTACGGCGGCAAAGTCGGGACCGGGTTCAAAGAGCAGGACCTCGTCGCCTTGATGACGCGGCTCGCGCCGCTGGAGCGGAAGACCAGTCCCTTCGGCGCCGGCACCAAGCCGCCGAAAGGGGCGATCTTCGTCGAGCCGCAGCTGGTCGCCGAGATCGAGTTCCGCCAGATGACCAAGGAGGGGATGGTCCGCCACGGCGCCTTCAAAGGCCTGCGCGAGGACAAGCCCGCCGACGAGGTCGTGCTCGAGCTTCCACGTGACGAGGACGTCGACCACCCCACGGGGATGGTCTTCGGCCTCGACCCCGCCCCGCCGGCGAACGTCCTCGATTGCGCCCAGGTGGCCCTCTGGTTGCGCGGGATGTTCGAGCAGCTCGGGCTCGCCTGTTACCCGGCGGCCTCCGGCGAGGGGGGGATGCAGGTGTTCGTGCCGCTTAACTCCGATGCCACCGACGAGCAGGTGCGGTCGTTCGCCAAAGCGGTCGCCGAGACTCTCGAGCAGCGCTTCGGCGACCGGGTCGTCACGCAGGCGTCGAAGGCGAAACTGGCCAGCAAGGTGCTGATCGACTGGAGCCAGGAAACGCAGCCGATCGTTTCTGCTCCGCTCGGGTGGGAGGAGGTGGAGGCGGGTCTGGAGTCGGGGAACCCCGGGTTCTTCGACCACGCCGCCGCCAGAGACGCCCCCTTCGCTCCCCGCCTCGGCGAAGTGCAAGAGCTGCCCGCCATCTGAGCGCCCTTCCGACATTTGGGGGCCTATAACCCCCCAAGGTTCGGAGACCCCGAGGGATTAGGAGGTGGGGGGAACGGGCAAGTAGCCGGTATGGAGGGAAACGGCGTTCGACGCGACTACAGGCCCGAGGGCGAGGCGCCGAAGTCCGGCGTGCCTTCGACCTTCAAGCGGACGCTGACCGAGTTCCAGGAGGACAACCTCACCGACTGGGCGGCGGCGCTCACCTACTACGGCCTCCTCTCGCTGTTCCCGGCGCTGATCGCGATGGTCTCGCTGATCGGGATCTTCGGCGACCCCCAGACCACCACCTCGAAGCTGACCGAGATCATCACCGAAATCGGCCCCGAATCCGGGGCGGAGACCTTCGAAGGCCCGATTAAATCGATCACCGAAAACCAGAGCGCGGCCGGCTTCGCCTTCGTCTTCGGACTGGCGGCGGCGCTGTGGTCGGCCTCCGGCTACGTCGGCGCCTTCACCCGCGCCTCGAACATCATCTACGAGACCCCCGAGGGGCGCCCCTTCTGGAAGCTGCGGCCGCTGCAGATCGGGGTCACCCTGGCGATGATCATCATGATGGCGCTGCTCGCCCTCGGCCTCGTCCTCACCGGCCCGGTGGTCGAAGCGGTCGCCAACCCGATCGGCCTCAGCAGCACCGCGGTCGACGTCTGGAACATCGCCAAGTGGCCGGTGATGGCGGCGATCTTCATCCTCATGGTCGACGTCCTCTACTACACGACGCCGAACGTGAAGATCCGCGGCTTCAAGTGGGTGACGCCCGGGGCGCTGCTCGCGATCGTCGTCTGGGCGATCGCCTCGGCCCTCTTCGCCTTCTACGTCTCCAACTTCAGCTCCTACGACAAGACCTACGGCACCCTCGCCGGCCTCGTCGTGCTGCTGCTCTGGTTCTGGATCACCAACCTGGCGATCCTCTTCGGCCACCAGATGAACGCCGAGCGCGAGCGCAGTGCCGAGATCGAGGAAGGGCGGCCGCGGGCCGAGAAGGAGATCCAGCTGGAGCCGCGGGACGAGCCCAAGGACCAGAAGACCACCTGAGAGGAGAGAGGATGCGAGGAACGAAGTCGATGTCGAAGACGGCAGCCCAGATCCCGGCCTACGTCAAGGAGCTGGCGGAGAACGAATACGCGCGGGAGAACCTCCGCAAGGGGGCGGAAAGCCTGCGCGAGGGCGCCCGGGCGCTGGCCGACCGGCGCGAGCACCCGAAGCGCAAGTGGCCGAAGCGGCTGGCGGCGGCGGGCCTCGCCGGCGCGGCGGCGGCTGGCGCGGCGATCGCGGCGAAAGGGTCGGGCAGCTCCAACGGCGCCGGCGGTGACTCGCAGCAATGAAGGTCGTCTTCACCCCGATCAGCGTCATCCTCGGGCTGATCGCCGGCCTCGTCGGCAAGAAGATCTTCGAACAGGTCTGGGGGCTGATCGACGAAGAGGAGCCGCCGAAGCCCGAACACCGGGAGTTCTCCTGGCCGAAGCTGGTTGCGGCGCTGCTCGTCGAGGGGGCGATCTTCCGCCTCGTCAAAGGTCTGGTCGACCACGGAACCCGCACCTCGTTCGCGAAATTGACCGGGAAGTGGCCGGGCGAGGAGGCCCCGGAACCGGAGTGAGAAAAGGCTCGGCGGGGTAACAGTGGGATTGCACCAGTCGTCCTATGCAAACGGCGAAACGGAGGAGCGGATGAACACCAGGGCAGATAGGGGAGCCGGCATCGGCGGGATCTCGTTGGGAGGCATCCTCGTGATCATCGGGATCATCCTGATGATCGTCTGGAGCTTCTGGATCGGGTTGATCATCGCCCTGATCGGGTTGATCGCATTCGGCGGCTTCGCCCGCGGGAAGTGGTACTGACAGCCCGTCTGAATCCTCCCTCGCTGAGGCTGGCCCTGGTGTAGGGTCAGCCTCAAGTGCCGGGGGCCGCATCGCGAAACGCTCGCATCGCCTGGATCGTCTTCGCGATCCTCCTCGTCTTCGGCGCCTGGCTCTCTGCCGCCAGCGCCTCCTCCGGGATCGCCTTCTTCTACTCGGTCCCGATCGGCCTCGCCGCCTGGTGGTTCGGCTCCCGCGGCGCCTTTCTCACCGCGATCGTCGCGGTCGCCTTCTACGTCGCCGGCCACCTCGTCCACAGCGTCCCGCACTTCGCGCTGGCGCTGGCGATCCGCGCCGCCTTCTTCGTCGGCGTCGCCGCGCTCGCTTCCTGGATCAGCGAGCGGCTGCGGACGCTCGAGCACTCGGCCGAGGAACTGGAGGCAATCCGAGCGGCGCTGACCCCGACCGAGCTCCCGGACCTCGCCGGGGTCGAGGCGGGCGCCGCCTTCGTCCCCTCTGAACTCGGCGTCTCCGGCGACTTCTACCTGCTGACCAACGGGCCCGACGGATCGGCGATCGCGATCGTCGGCGACGTCGTCGGCCACGGTCCCGAGGCCGCCCGGCTCGCCACCTTCATCCGCGCCCGCTTCGCCGCCTTCGCCGCCAACACCAGCGACCCGGCCGAACTGCTGACGCTGGCGAACGCGGCGCTTGCCGACCGGCCCGGGCGCCGTGAAGAGCTGGTCAGCGCCGTCTGCGTGCGGTTCAAGCCGGGGGATGAGAACGTCTGCTGGGCCCGGGCAGGACACGCCCCGCCGCTGCGGCTGCCGCAGCTGGACGAGCTTCCCGGCGACGGCTCGACCTTTCTGCTCGGGACCGAACAGAAGCTGGAGTTGGAGAACACCGAGAGCTCGATCGCCGATAGCGAGGGTCTGATCGTCTACACCGACGGTGCCACCGACGTGCGGCGTGGCAAGCAGATGCTTGGCCTCGAGGGGCTGACCGAGGTGCTCGCTCCCCTCGCCGGACTCGCCGCGCGAGTGATCGCGACCGAGTCCGAACGGGCGATCCTCACCTGGGCTGACCGGCCGATCCGCGATGACCTCTGCCTGTTGGTGTTGAAGCCCCGACCCGGGTGACACCGCCGTCAGGTGCCAAATGGCACCTCAGAAAGAGGGCACCCGTACCTCATTGATTCCCAGATGGAACTGTGACAAAAAGGCATGGGTATTAGTTGTTTCTCCTTGGTCCCCGGGGCACCGTTTCCCACATAACTGGTCCCGGGGGTCGAATCCTGAGAGAGCTGTATTGCTGCGCCCCCGCGTCTCTGGCGCGGGGGCGTTAGCTTCTGGCGATGGCCCCGGTGGATCGTCCGCTCTTCGTCGTCACCAATCGGTTGCCCGAGAGTGCCGTGGCGCTGCTGGGGGAGGCCGGCGAGGTGCGGAGCGACGAGCGGGAGACCGCGATCCCGCGCGACGACCTGATCGAGCTTGTTGGGGGTGCCGAGGCGATCCTGACCCTGCTCGGCGACCGGGTCGACGCCGAGCTGCTCGAAGCGGCTGGGCCGCAACTGCGCTGCGTCGCCAACGTTGCCGTCGGCTACGACAACGTCGACGTCGAGGCGGCACGGGAGCGGGGGGTCGTCGTCACCAACACCCCCGGGGTGCTCGATGACGCCACCGCAGACCTAACGCTGGCTCTGATCCTCGCCGCAACCCGAAGGGTGGTCGAGGGCGATCGTCTGGTCCGCTCCGGCCGCGCCTGGAACTGGGGGATGCACTTCATGCTCGGCAGCGGGCTGCAGGGGAGGCTGCTCGGGATCGTCGGGCTGGGCGGAATCGGCAGGAAGGTGGCGCAGCGGGCGCGCGCCTTCGGGATGCGGATCGCCTACTACTCGCGCCACCCGGCGCCGGCCGAGGTCGAGGCCGAGTTGGAGGCGGAGCGGATGCGGTTCGAGCAACTGCTGGCCGAGGCCGACGTGCTCAGCCTCCACTGCCCGCTGACGCCGGAGACGCATCACCTGATCGGTCCGGCCGAGCTAGCGGCGATGAAGCCGAGTGCCGTGCTTGTCAACGCCGCCCGCGGCCCGGTGGTCGACGAGGGGGCGCTGGCGGCGGCGCTGGAGGAACGGCAGATCGCTGCCGCCGGCCTCGACGTCTACGAGCGAGAGCCGCACGTCGAGCGGCGGCTGCCGGAGCTCGACAACGTCGTCTTGAGCCCGCACCTCGGCTCGGCCACGGTCGAGACCCGCGCGGCGATGGCCGAGCTGGCCGCCCGCAACGCGATTTCTGTACTCAGCGGCCAAGGGCCGTTGACCCCGGTGGCGTCACAATGACCGAGTGAGCGCGGTCACGGCGAAACGGATGGTCCGGCACCGGATCGGCGGCGAGGAGACCAGCGGTTCCTCCTCCCGCACCGCCCCCGTCTGGGACCCGGCCACGGGCGAGCAGCAGGCCGAGGTCGTTCTGGCCGAGCCCGCCGACGTCGACGCCGCGATCGCGGCGGCGTGGGAGGCTTTCGCTGACTGGTCGGAGGCCTCCCTCAGCCGCCGCGCCAAGGTGATGTTCGCCTTCCGCGAGCTGCTCAACGCCAACGTCGAGAAGCTGGCGCGGATCGTCTCCTCCGAGCACGGCAAGGTGCTGGAGGACGCGAAGGGCGAGGTACTGCGCGGGTTGGAGGTGGTCGAGTTCGCCTGCGGGATCCCGCAGCTGCTGAAGGGCGAGTACTCCGACCAGGTCTCGACCACCGTCGACGCCTACTCCTTCCGCCAACCGCTCGGGGTCTGCGCCGGGATTACCCCGTTCAACTTCCCGGCAATGGTGCCGATGTGGATGCATCCCGTCGCCATTGCCTGCGGCAACGCGTTCGTCCTCAAGCCCTCCGAGCGCGATCCCTCGGCCTCGAACCTGGTCGCCGAGCTCTACGCCGAGGCGGGGCTGCCGGAGGGTGTCTTCAACGTCGTCCACGGCGACAAGGTCGCGGTCGACGCCCTGCTCGACCACCCGGACGTGGCGGCGATCTCCTTCGTCGGCTCGACCCCGATCGCCTCCTACGTCCACGCCCGCGCCACCGAGAAGCGCAAGCGGGTGCAGGCGCTCGGTGGGGCGAAGAACCACGCGATCGTGATGCCGGGCGCCGACCTCGGCTACGCCGCCGACCAGCTCGCCGCCGCCGGCTTCGGCTCGGCCGGGCAGCGCTGCATGGCGATCTCGGTCGCCGTCGCGGTCGGCGAGTCCGGCGACGCCCTGGTCGAGGAGGTCGCGGGGCGGGCGCGGGAGATCAAGGTCGGCCCTGGCCTAGAGCCCGACTCGGAAATGGGGCCGGTGGTGACGCCGCAGGCGCGCGACCGGATCGTCGACTACATCGGCGAGGGCGCCGAGGCGGGCGCCCGCCTCACCGTCGACGGTCGCGAGCTCGAGGTCGACGGCGGCGGCTTCTGGGTTGGCCCGACCCTGATCGACCAGGTGCAGCCGGAGATGTCCGTCTACACCGACGAGATCTTCGGCCCGGTCCTCTCGATCGTCCGCAGCGACAGCCTCGACGAGGCAATCGCGCTGATCAACCGCAACTCCTACGCCAACGGCGCCGCGATCTTCACCGGCTCCGGCCACGAGGCCCGCCGCTTCCAGCGCCAGGTCGAAGTCGGGATGATCGGCATCAACGTCCCGATCCCGGTCCCGATGGCCTTCTACTCCTTCGGCGGCTGGAAGGAGTCCCTCTTCGGCGACCACCACATCCACGGCCCCGAGGGCGTTCGCTTCTACACCCGCGGCAAGGCGATCACCAGCCGCTGGCCGGCCGGCAACGCTGCCGGCCCCGGCGACACGGGGTCGATGCACTTCCCCACGTCGAGCTGACTCAGGGCGATGGCGGCTGGCCGACCGCCAGGCAGAGGCGGTCGTAGATCTCGTCGGCCTGCTCGATCGACATCGTCGGCCGGCGCCGTGAGAAGAACCATGCGAGGAGTCGCGCGGGGAGGATCGTGACGCCTCGCCGTTTGGCCGGGACCTTGTCGATCACGTAGGCGTGGCTGAAGACGAGGAGAGCTTGGACCTCCATGCCGGTGATTCGCTCCAAGGCTTTCTTCTCGCCGTAGCTCTGAGCCAGCATCTTTTCCTCGAGGTCGTCGAGGAGGATCCGGCCGCGACGGCTCTTCGTCTCGACCGTGAAGAGGCCGCCCGGCCCGACCACGATGTGGTCGATGTTGCCTCTGCCGAAAGAGACGTCGTGAATCACCTGCCAGCCATCGGTGGTCAGGCTCTCGAGGATCTCGCCGACCACTTCCTCGCCTTCGGCCCCCTGAGACCAGGTGCCGTAGTCGCGCTTGAACCTGCCGCCGAGGAATCGCAGCCATCCACGACGGTTCGCTTCCGCCCTCACATGCTGCCCGGCAACCCGCCTCGGCTCGATCTCGGTACTCACCGGTGCTTGTTCGGTCACATGCTCAGGAAAGATGAGGCGAGCAAGCGGATGTTCGGTTTGATGGAGTGCGCCTATGGAGTTCTTGGGCCAAGAGGACCTTCACCGCGGCAAGCACGTCGACTTCGTCGCCAAGCGCTATCGGCGCGCCGACGGCAGCGAGATCGAGCGGGAGGTCGTCGAGCACCCGGGCTCGGTTGCCGTGCTCGCGCACGACGAGGAGTTCGCCTATCTGGTGGCGCAGCCGCGGGAGGCCGTCGAGGAGGACGAGCTGCTGGAGATCCCGGCCGGGACGCTGGACGTCGAGGGCGAGGACGAGCTCGAGTGCGCGAAGCGGGAGCTGGCGGAGGAGGCGGAGTTGCAGGCCGAGAACTGGACCCTGCTCCATGTGGTCTACCCGAGCCCAGGCGTCCTCAGCGAGAAGGTGACGATCTTCGAGGCGACCGGCCTCTCGCCGGCAAGTGGCGAGCGCGACGACGACGAGGAGATCGAGATCGTCCGCCTGGACCTAGCCGAGCTCGACCGGGCGCTGCCGGAGATCCGCGATGCCACCACGGTGATCGCGCTGCTGCGGTTGAAGGAGATCCTCGCGGAAGAGAGGTAACCTTCCTTGCATGTCGCCGACATCAGAGGTCGGCTACGTCTTGTGTCGGTAATCTTTCCGCGTGGCCTTCGTCAACCGCAAGCGGGAGCTGGCTCAGCTGGAGCGTTGGTGGTCCTCCCCCGGCGCCGGCATGGCGATCGTCTGGGGTCGAAGGCGGGTGGGCAAGACCGCGCTGCTTCAGCACTTCGCGTCCGATCTGCCGAGTGTCTTCCATACGGGAGCCCGGCGACCGGCGGCGGCGGAACTGGCCGCTCTGTCCCGATCTGCCGAGTCCCTGTTCGGAACGGGAGTGAGAGATCTCGCGGTGCGGCCCTTCGCGGACTGGGAAGACGCCCTGGAGACGCTGGCTCGGGAAGCCCGAAGCAGACGCATCCTGTTGGTCCTCGACGAGCTCCCCGCCCTCGAGGCAACCTCTCCCGACCTGCCCACCGTGATTCGAGCGGTGTGGGACCGGGTGCAGGGCCGGACGAAGTTGAAGGTTCTCCTTTGCGGCTCGGCGGTGCGAACGATGGAGGCAATGCAGGAGGAGCGTTCCCCCCTCTACGGGAGGCTAGATCTCTCGCTCCTGCTGCACCCATTCGCTCCGCACGAGGCGGCTTCGATGCTGCCGTCTCTGAGCCCGCAGCAGCGGGCGCTGGTCTGGGGCCTGGTTGGCGGGATGCCGCTCTACCTCCGCTGGTGGGATCAGGGCGCCGGGGTCCGGGCCAACCTGCAGCGCCTCGCCTGCACGCCCGGGGGCCAGCTCCTCACCGAGGGGCAGCTCGTTCTCGCGACGGAGGCGGATGACGGCGACTTGGCTCGCCAAGTCCTTTATGCGATCGCCTCCGGCCGGACCAAGTTCAACGAGATCGAGCAGACAGTGCGCGCCGATCCGACCCGGACGCTCGAGAGGCTTGTCTCCCTGCAACTGGTCGAGAGGCTGGCTCCTGTGACGGAGGACCCGCGGAGGACTCGGCGGCGGATCTACCGCCTCGCCGACAATTTCCTTGGCTTCTGGCTGGGTGTGCTCGACCGCTTCAGGCCGGAGATCGAACGCGGCCTGGGCGAGAGCATCATGCCGGTCCTGATGGAGTCGTTGGACGACTACATGGGGAACCCGTGGGAGGAGGCCTTTCGCCTTCACCTGCGGCGCCTGGCCAACAGCGGGGACCTGGGGGACGGAATCGTCGCGATCGGACCTTTCTGGACCGCGGCGCAAGATCCGGCCGAGATCGACGCCGTGGCCTTGGCCGGGCGCGGTAGAGAGGCGGTTCTCCTCGGCGAGGCGAAGTGGCGGAAGCGGGTGGATGGCAGTCGCATCCGAGCCGACCTCGAACGGAAGGCCGCCGCCCTTCCCAAGCTCGCGGGGGAGCCGCGCTTTGCCGTCGCTGCGCGGGAATCCGTCGCGGGAGAGGACGATCTTCTCCGGGTCACCGCCGCGGACCTCTTCTAGTCAAAGCCGTTTTTGCATGCCCCCCATGGGGTAGCTCGGTCTTCCGTGTTCCTTTTCTTCTCCAACAACCTCGGCTGCGCCGGCTCGCTGCTGGTCTCGGCCGTGGTGACGCTGGTCCTGCTGCTGCTCTTCGGCGTGATCGAACTCGGTTAGGCGGCGATGGCCTGAGTAAGGGCTCGCTTGGCGTTCGAGAGAACGGGGTCGCCGTGTGAGGTGAGGATCATCTCGATCGGCAGGTCGAGGGCCGGGCGGAGGGACTGGCGCAGGTCCGCGACGGTGGCGGATTCCGGCAGCCAGGAGGCGGGGCAGGTGTGGAGGCCGGCGCCCTTTTCGCCGTCGCCGAGGAGGGCGTCGCCGGCGATCAGGGCTCTCGTCTCGGGGTGCCAGTAGAGGACTTCGCTGCGCGGGCGCGCCTCCAGCGGGAAGAGGCCCGCAGGCAGCTCGTCGCCGATTCGAAAGACGTCGGTGACGGGGGCGCGGCGAGCGACGGCGGCGCGGTTGCGCGAGTGGGCCCAGATCCGGGCGCCTTCGAAGCGGCTCGCGATCTCCCCGGCCGAGCGGGCATGCCAGTGGATCGTCGGCAGCACGTGCAGCTCGCGGTCGCCGAGGCCAAGCTCGAGCTGGTCCCACTGATCGCCGACGAGCAGAGGGTCGATCAGCACGAGCTCGGCCTCGGAGGCGATGGCGACCGCGGCCACCTCCCGCTTCCACTCCTCGTGGTGGGCGGCCCAGCGCCACAAGCCGGGACGCAGCTCTTCGCCGAGCATCGTGGCTAGCGGCGGGGGTGCCGGCGAACCTGGCGGTCGCGATCGGCGGCTTCCCGTAGGCGCCGCTGCGACTCGGCTGCATTGGCAATGGTGAGGTTGGCGAGAAATCTCATGATCGGCCTCCTCTGGCATCGACACTGGCAAAAAGCGTTTGCTGGTGTCTCCAACACTAGCTAAACTAGATAGCCAGTGTCAACCCCGATTAACAGAGCCGCGCTGGAGCAGGAGTCGGAACTGGTGGTGGATTTCGTCAACACTCGCGACCTCGAGGAGGAGACCGATTCGATCGCAGATGCGCGGGGTCTGCAGGTTTGGATCCGGGAACGCACCGGCGAGTATGTGGACGAACCCGACGAGGAGGCCTGCGGGCGTTTGCTCGGCCTGCGCGAGTCCTTACGGGCGTTGCTGCGGACCAACAACGGCGAGGAGATCGAGCCGGATGAGCTGGCGCCGCTGCGAGAGGCCGCCGAGCGCAGCCGCTTTCGCACCACCCTCTCTGCCGACGGCCACCTCGAGCTCGCGCCCGCCCGCTCCGACCTCAGCGGCTTCGAAGCCCGCGTCCTGCTCGCGATCGAGCGCCTCCAGTCCTCCGGAGCCTGGCCGCGCCTCAAGGCCTGCACCGACGACGAGTGCCAGTGGGCCTTCTACGACACCACCCGCAACCACTCCCGCACCTGGTGCTCGATGGACGTCTGCGGCAACCGCGAGAAGACCCGCCGTTACCGGGAGCGCAAGGGCACCGGCTCCTGAGCCGGCTGCTCCCCGCCTTCGCCCTCGCGGGCCGGCTTGGTCCGCTCGCAGAGGTCGGCGAATTTGTCGAGCAGCGCTTCCAGGCGGGTGAGGGTGGGCCCCTCGCGACCGAGCGGTTCCTGGTGGGCGGCGCCGGAGATCTCGCGCATGGCGACGTCGATCTCCTCGGCGAGCTCCGGCGTCCAGCGGATCCCGTGCAGTTTCTGGACCCGGATCGGGAGGGACTGGCGCTCGACGACGCTGTTCAGCAGGTAGACCTCGATCAGCCGCTCGTAGCCTTTGCGCAGGTCCAGCAGCCAAAGCTGCGCCCGCCGCTCGTAGGCGGAGTCGCGACCCTTGTATAGACCGCGGAGCTCGGTCTTCAACTCGTGCCGCAGCGCCTTCAGCCGCTGCATTGGCGAGCGCGCCTCCCACGGCAAGCTGTCGCTGACGACGCCGACCTCGCCGGCGGCGCGGGTCAGCGCCTGCGCGTGCAGCTCCAATCCCAGCGCCTCCGCCTGTTCCAGCAGGTAGTAGACGAAGACGAGGTCGTGGGTGAGGACGACGACCTGTCGCTTTCGGGCTTCCTCGGCGAGGCGGACAGCCAGGTGCTCGCGGCGCTGGTGGTCGAGCGAGGAGATCGGGTCGTCGAGGATGATCGTGCTGCGCTCGTTGCTGACCCGCAGCTCGGCGAGGAAGAAGGCGGTAGCAAGCGCGGTCTGCTCGCCGGTGCTCAACACCTTGGCGACGCGCTCGCGGCCCTCGCTGCGGAGCTTGAAGCGGACGGCGGGCTTGCCCTTGCTGGCCGAGGCGTTGAGTTCGACCCGATCGGCGATTGGGTCCAGCTCCTCGATCTCCTCGGCGAGCGCCTCCTGCAAACGGCCGGTGATCGCCAGCCGGCTCAGCTCGCCGATCCGCTGCGAGATCTTCCTGGTCGAGAGCTGGGACCGCGCCTCTTCCCAGGCGGCGATCTGCTTCAGCCCGCGCAGGTGCTCGATCAACTCGTCGAGCGATTCTTCGACCGCGCGCCGCTCGCGCAGCTCCCGCAGGCGCCGCTCGATCCGCTCGCGCTCCTCCCGGTCGCGGAGGACCGCGAAGCCTTCGGCTTCGGCTACCTGGACGGCGACGTAGTCCCGCAGCGGTCCGAGATCTAGCGCCCGGCCCGGGTGCGGCTCCGTGGCTCCCGTGGCGATCGAGAGACGATCGGCGAGCGCCTCCAGCGCCGCCTCGGCTGGGCCGCGCAGGTGCTCTCCGCCGGCAGCGACCGCGACCTCGATCAGGTTGGCGATCCTCTCCAGGTCAGGCAGGTCTTGCAGCCGTTCGGTCAGCGCCAAGTCGACGAGGCGGACCTGCTCGCGCAGCTCGCCGGAGACGAAAGCCTCGAAGCGGTGCATTCGCTCGTGCGCTTCGTCGCCGAGGCCTTGCTGGCAGACGGGGCAGGTCGCCTCGCCCCCATCGTCAGGAAACGACCCGCCGCCGGCCTCGACGAAGGCTCGCGCCGCCTCCCACATCACCCGCCACTCTTCCCCGCCCGTACCCGGTTGCGGCTGGTCGGCGAAGGCTTCCTTGGCGAGCTGGTCGACCGCGGCTTCAGCCCGCGCGAGCCGCTCGCGCATGTCGGCCATTTCGGTCAGCACCTGGTCGTCAAGCCGGTCCCAGGCGTTTTGCAACCGCTCTGCCAGCTTCCGCACCGAGGTGGCTCGCTTGCGCGCCTCGCGCTCGAGCTCTTCGCCGCGCTCGCCGGCGATCGTCGCCTCCGCCCGCTCCAGCTCGGCCAGCTCCTTCAGCTCGGCCTCGTCGAGGCGCTCGAAGCTCCTCGCCTCCTCCTCGGTCATCTCGCCCGGCAGCTCCGGCAACGCCTCGCGCCGCTCCTCGATCCGCCGCGCCAACTCCTCCGCCAGCGCGTCCTGACCCTCGGCCAGCTCTTTCAGCAGGCGCAGCGGCCGCGGCGTGTGCTCGATCGTGTTCGACTTGGAGACGTGGACGTCGGCGCAGCTGGCGTCGAAGGCGGTCATCGCCGAGAGGATCCGCGGCGCTTCGTCGTTGAGGTCGACTTCGACGGTCCGCTCCTCGCCGTCGACCGCGAGCACGAACTCGGCCGTCTGCGGCGCGTCGGCCTTGCCGGGGTCGAAGACGTCGTGCAGGACCTCGCCCGGTTCGGCCGAGCGGCAGACCCGCCGGCAGAGGCGGCCGTAGCCACTCTTGCCGGCGCCGTTCTCGCCGAAGACGATGTTCAGCCCCGGCCCGAACCGCAGCACCTGGTCTTCGGCCAGACGGTTGACGTTGCGCAGGTCGCGGATCTGCCGCAGTTCGACCCGCCCGTGCTCGGTCTCGTCAGCCGGAAGGTTCGCCAGCTCCAGCGGCGGCAGCGTCTCCACCGGCGCCTCTCCGCAGAGCACGGCGAGCACTTCCGCCCCACCCGCCTCGTCGAGCGGACCGTCGCAGAGCTTCCGCATCAGGCCGCGCTGCCAGTCCGGCAGCTTCTGCGACCAGTTGAAGATCCTCCTCTGCAGCAAGGCGTCCTGGTCGGTCATCGACCAAGAAGCTTCTCAGAAGCCGGGTCTCCGCTCCGGGGTTCTGAGATCCTGCAACCCGATGTGGGTGCAGCGCCCGATCCGACTGGCGGCCCGGCCGCGCGGCTTTCACTTGATCACGAGCGAAGTGGTCGAGGATCTACCGGAGCTGAGGGAGATCTCAGTCGGCCTCCTCCACCTCCTGATCCAGCACACCTCGGCCTCGCTGGCGCTCAACGAGGACGCCTCGCCGGACGTCCGCCGCGACTTCGAGTCCTGGTTTGACCGCGCCGTCCCGGAAGGCGCTCCTTACTGGACCCACACTCTCGAGGGTGCCGACGACATGCCCGCCCATATAAAGGCGGCGCTGCTCGGACCCTCGCTGACGCTGCCGATCGCCAAAGGCCGCCTGGCGTTGGGGACCTGGCAGGGGATCTACCTCTGCGAGCACCGCGACCACGGCGGCAGCCGATCCTTGATCGCGACTTGCTGGGGCGAAAAAGCGGTTTAGGATCGGGTCGTGCGTCGTCTCGTCCTCCCGCTCGCGTTGCTCTTGTTGCTTCTGCTCCTGCCGGCGCACGCGTTGGCGGCGACCGGTGATCTCAGCTTCAAAGACTGCGTAGCGAAGTTCGCGATCGGCTCGTGCACCGGTCTGCCGAATCAGGAAATCCTCGAAGGCGGCCGCGACGTCGCCGTCAGCCCCGACGGAAAGTACGTCTTCGTCGCCGACGGGCAGGACGGGGTGGTCGGCTTCACCCGCAACGGCACGACCGGGGCGGTCACCTACGCCAGCTGCTTCGACAGCGGTGGCGGCGCCCCATGCACGCACGCGCCGAAAAACTTGTTCCTGCAGCCGCGCTCGATCGCCATCTCCCCCGATGGCGGCACCCTCTTCGTCGCGGCTGAAACCTCCGACACGATCGTCCGGCTCAAAGTCGGCGCGGGGGGAGCGCTCAGCTTCGACGGCTGTGTCGAGGACGACGATCTGCCGGACTGGGAATGCGGAACGGAGGTGGCGAGCCTCGAAGACCCCACCACCGTCGTCCTCTCGCCCGACGGCAACTCTCTTTACGCGACCAGCGGCGGCGCGACGCTGAGCCACTTCGGGGCCAACCTCTCTCTTTTGAACTGCTATCGCGAGGTGGTGATCACCGGCTGCGCAACCCAGGCCGAGCCGCTCAGTGCCGGCCGCGGGCTTGCCTTCAGCCCGAGCGGAGCCAACCTCTACGTCACCTCGATCGGCCGTGACGCGATCGCCTGGTTCAAACGCGAGAGCAACGGGTCCCTGACTTTTGTCGGCTGCATCGCCGACGGCGACGACGCCACCGCCTTCACCGACAACTGCGTCGAAGATTCCGCCGCCAACTACGACTTCATGAACCACATCACCGTCAGCCCGAACGGCGAACACGCTTACGTGACCGACGAGACCGGGCTCGGCGTCGTCTACCACTTCACCCGCGATGGCACCACGGGGACGTTGACCCGCCAGGACTGCCTGGCGGACGACCTCAACTTGGATGCCCCCGGTTGCGCGGAGCTCGACGACGCCACCGGCTCCGGCCTTGCCTCGGTGACCGACGCCGTCGTCAGTCCCGACAATGCCAACCTCTATGCCGTCGCCGGCCAGGATTCGGCGCTCAGCACCTTCGGTCTCCTCGCCTCGCCGGCAGGCAAACTCAGCTTCATCCGCTGCCTGCGGGCGAACGAAGTCCAGGGTTGCACCGGGTTCGGAACCTCGAGCGCGCTTTCGCAGCCGCTCGGCGTCGCGATCAGTCCCGATGGCCACGACGTCTACGTCGCCAACAACAGCGGCGGTGTGCCCGCCCTCCTCCACTTCGAGCGCGAGGCGCCGGGAAGCCGCTCTGGCGGGAGCGAAGAACCCGGAGGAGAAGAACCGGGCCCGGATCCGGGCAGCGGTGGGGGAGGCACGGGCACGGGAACGGGCCAGACTCCCGGCACGGGATCCGGCGACAAACAGCCGACGCCGAAGTGCAACGGTCTCGCGGCGACGATCCTCGGCACTGCTGGCAAAGACAACCTCCGCGGGACGAAGAAGAAGGACGTGATCGCCGCGGGTGCGGGCAATGACAAAGTCGATGCCCTCGCCGGCAAGGACGTCGTCTGCGGCGAAGGCGGCAACGACAAGCTCGGCGGCGGTCCGGATGCCGATGTTCTCCTTGGCGGCCCCGGCAAGGACCTGCTCAAAGGCGCGGGTGGTCCCGACAAGATGCTTGGCGGACCTGGCGCCGACACCCTCCTCGGCGGTCCCGGCCGCGATAAAGCCAAGCAGTAGCCGGGTAGCTACGCGGCCAGCCGGCGTTCGTCACGCCGGCGCAGCTCGATCACTTGGCCGCCCTTGACCTCGACGGGCTCGAACTCGGCGACGGAGAGGATCACGTAGCTGTAGCCGCAGGCGCAGGCCTCGCGGCCGACGTCGTCGAGATCCTCGACCAGGACGTCGGTCTCCTCGGCGCAGCTGGAACAGACAACGGTCACTTGCAACATGACTCGATGGTGGCGAGGGGTCCGGACGGAGCGAGGGTTCCTGCAGGGCGTCTTGCAGCCGGAGCTCCGAACGAGCAGATAGCGTCGGCGCCCGTGGCCGCATCCCTCACCCGCAAGCAACTGCTGATCGGCCTCGGGATCGCGATGGCCGGGTTCTACGTCGCCTTCGGGATCATCGACGCGAGCTTGAAAGACACTGGCGGCCCGTCGATCCTCGGGCTCGAGTTCGCCGGCAGCGCCGATCGCCTTGAGGATATCTTCGCCGAATGGGGCGCCCACGGGCGCGACCTCGCCCGCCTCTCGCTCTGGATCGACTTCCCCTTCATGGTCGTCTACGGGGTCTTCTTCGCCCTCGCCTCGCTCGCGACCCGGGACTTCGCGCGGGCGCACGACCGACAGGCTCTCGCCGCCGCTGGAGGTGCCGCCGCGGCCTTCGCGATCGCCGCAGCCCTCTTCGACGCTGCCGAAAACATCCTCTGGCTCCTGCTCCTCGGGGGCCACGGAGGAGACGCGGCGCCGACGATCGCCACCGGCTGCGCCGTCGTCAAGTTCATCCTCATCGGCCTCGCGATCGCCTACGTGCTGTGGGGACTCGCCGCCCGTTTGGCTCTGCACGGACAACGAGCAGATAATTACTAAAAACGTTTCTAACGTAATACATTTATTTCGAATAAGCACCAAAATTTATCTATATATTGAGCGCCCCCAAGTAATTCGAAGTACCAAAGGCAGGGAGTATGGAAGAAGCGCTCTGGGAGGCTGCGCACAGTCCGGCCGCTGACGAGAACGGAGAGATCTCCGTCCTCGTGGCCGACGATCACCCGCTCGTCCGCGAGCACGTCGCCGAGGTAATCGGGACGGACGAGCGCCTGCGCCTGGTGGGAGAAGCGGGCGACGGCGAAGAGGCGCTGCGGAAGGTCGAGGAGCATCGTCCGGACACGATCGTCCTCGACGTGATGATGCCGGTTCTCGACGGCGCCGCGGTCCTGAAGCGATTGCGGGAGCGACAGATTCCAATCCGTGTCCTCCTCCTGGCCGCCCACGCCACCGTCGTCCAGATGCGCAACGCTCTGCGCCACCACCCGGACTCGCTGCTACTAGGGGACACCAGCGCCCAGGGGATCTGCGAGGAGCTGGTCGCGATCAACAATGGAGGAACGCTTTCTCCGGGACGGCTCAACCTCGAGCGCGCCCAGCTGCTCGCCCGCAACAGGGTCGAGTTGAGCGGCCGTGAGCTGGAAGTGTTGAAGCTGAGCGCCGAGGGCTTGACCCGGCGCGAGATCGGCGAGCGCCTCCGCTTCGGTTCCAGCACGGTCAGAGACATCCGGCGCGACATCTGCACCAAGCTCGATGCCCCCTCGATGCAGGTGGCGATCGTCTCCGCAATGCGAACCGGGCTGTTGGAGTAGGCACAGCGTCAATTTCCACATACTGACTTTTGCGTATGTGTAAGTAAGAGGATGGGCGCTCGTTTGGCGAGTGCGGGTTCCGAATAAGTCCGCCCGCACTGCCGATGAAATTCACCCTCGGCCCTGCCAGGGTCCCCTCCGCGGCAATGCACTGACAGGGAAGTAACTCTTTTTCCAGCTTGGGAGGGCGGGCTTGATGGCTAAACAGCGGGTACCACTGCGCACTTTGATCGACCGAGGACGAGGACGCGCTGCGACCTTTGGAGCGTCTCTTGCCACCGCTGTGCTCGCGATCGGGCTGGCGCTGGTGGCGCTGACCGCGTCGATCCTGGTGCTGGGTGCGATCGGGGTCGACGCCGCGCCGGCCAGCCTGACGCTGGCCGCCCAGGACGCCGTCGCCGCCCTCTACGTGGTGCAGCTGGTCGGAGTCTCGTTCTTCAACCACACCGCGGGGCTGCGCTTCGGCGCCGTTCCCGGCCTGCTCCTGGTCGGCCTCTCGATCGTCGCCGTCACCGCTGTGGCGGCGCGGACGATGCCGGGCTCGACGCGCAGGAGGATGACCGTCGCCCTGGCGATGCCGATTCCCTACGCCCTGCTGATGGGGCTCGGCGGGCTCTTCGTCCCCCTCCACGTCGCCGCCCCCGGATTCGCCTCCGACCTCGTCGTCTCCCCGTCCCCCGCCGAGGCCTTCCTCCTGCCCCTCGGGTGGGGCTTCTTCTTCGCCGCGCTGGGTGGGCTGATCGGCGCCTTCGGCAGGGACTGGCGCCACGCCGCCTCGCGCGCGCTCGGCGCCTGGGCCGCGCCGCTGGCCTGCTCGCTCCGGTCCCTCGCCGTCGGCCTCGGCCTCAGCGCCGCGGTCTCGATGCTCGCGATCCTGGCGCTGACCGATGGCGACCTGGGTTGGGCCTTCGACGGCGGCCCCGGCCACACGTTCGAGGTCCTCGGCGGCATCGTCCTCGCCCTCCCGACCCTGGCCGCCGCGGTGCTCGTTTCGGGCTTCGGCGTGCCCTTCAACTGGCAATTGGACGCACTCACGGAAGGCAACGGCTCACTCTCGGCCCTCGGCGGCACGCTGCCGGCCAGCGATCCGTCCCAGGCGCACGGTGCACCCGGGTTGCTCGCCCTCGCGCCCCTCGTCGCGATCGCCACGGTCTTCGCGATCGGCTGGCTCTCGGCCCGCAGTTCCGGCGCGGACGCGAGGCTCGCCCTCGCCCGCACCGTCCGCGCGGCGGCGGTCACCACCGTCGCCGTTTGGGTGCTCGCCCTGCTCGCCCGCGTCGACGCGCAGGCCGGTGGCCTGCTCGGTTTCCACCTGGCACCGGACGGCGCCGCGCTGCTGTGGCGGGTGCCGCTGGTCGCCTTCGCCGGTTGCTTCGCGGGCAGCTTCGCCTCGATGCTGACGAGCGGGGCCGAGTCGCGTCGCCGGCTCGCGGCCACGCTCAGCCCGTCGGCCTGGCTGCCGCGCATGAGCCGGCCCGCCTGGGTGCACCAGGGATTGACCTGGCGCGCCGCGCTCGGGCTCGCCTTCGCCTCGCTGCCGATCCTGACGATCGCCATGGGTGCGACCGGCGCCTCCAGCTCAGCCGCGCCGGCTGAAGTCAGCCTGGCGCCGATCGCCAAAGCGGCCGACGAACGCCTCGAACGCGACAGCAGGCACGACGAGAGGGTCGCGGTGACGGCCAATCCGAACACGCTCGCGATCGATACGGCGAGCGTGGAAACGCCGCTCGCCGAGCTCGGGATCGCCCCCGGTGCTTCCCCCACCGCCAAGGGGAAGCAGGTGCTCGGCCACTACGGCGAACTCTTCGGCCTCTCCGACCCGCCCACCGAACTGGGCCAGGCGGAAACGACCAGCGACGACTTCGGCATCACCCATGTCTCCTTCACGCAGATGGCGGCCGGCCTCCCGGTTTTCGGCAGCGGCATCAGCGTCCACTACTCGGACGAAGACGAGACGCTCGAGTTCATCAGCGGATCGGTGATCCCCGACGTGACCGTGTCCCAGGGCAAAGCCCAGCTCTCGAGCGAGCAGGCGATCAAGGTGGCCAAAGACGCCTTCGCCGGGGGCAGGCTTGCGGCGCCCGCCAACCTGCAGGTTTACGCCGGCCGGCCGCCCTACATCTCAGGGCCCGACGCGCGGGTGTCCTGGTTCGTTTGGCTGATCGGCGACTCGGGCCGGCGCTCGAAGGAATACGTGGTCGACGCCGTCACCGGCAAGATCCTCGACGTCCTCGACAAAGGCGACTACGCGCTCGACCGCAGGATCTACGACGCGAAACTGAAAAACGTGGTCCCCGGGACCCTGGTCCGCACCGAGGGCCAGCCGCCGACCGGTGACGTCGACGTCGACAACGCCTACGACAACACCGGACACGTCTACGACTTCTACCTCGAAAAATTCGAACGCGACAGCTTCGACGGGCAGGGGGCGCCGCTGATCTCGACGGTGAACTTCGCCGAAGCATCCGGCGCGCAGTTCGAAAACGCCTACTGGAACGGCCAGCAGATGGTCTTCGGCGACAACTACACGAAAGCGCTCGACATCGTCGGCCACGAGGTCACCCATGGCGTCACCCAGTACACCTCCCGGCTAGGGGGATCAGGGGAAGCGGGAGCGTTGAACGAGAGCTTCTCCGACATCATGGGAGCGACCATCGAAATGCTGGTCACCAGCGAAGAAGACTGGAAAATCGGCGAGGATCTGCCTGGCGGCGCGATCCGCAACCTCAAAGAACCGAAAGAATTTGGCGACCCCAAAACCCTCGCCGAATGGATCATCACCTGCCTCGACAACTTCGGCATCCACACCAACAGCACGATCACGAGCCGTGCCTTCAACCTGGCGGCGACCAACCTCGGCCTGGAAGAAGCGGCACTGGTCTTCTATCGAGGCTGGACGGAATACCTCCCCAAGGGCGTCACCGCCACCCTCGAGAGCGCGCGGGCAGCGACGCTGAAAGCGGCGTCGGAATACTTCCCGGTCGGCTCGGCTGAATACAAAATCTTCGAAGAAGCCTTCAACACGGTCGGCCTCAACGGCAGCGCGCTGCCGCCCAAACCGACCTGCAACGTGACCCCCGGCTGCTCCTTCGCCCGGGCGCTGAAGAGCCAGGAAAGCGTCAACGGCGCCTCCTCGACGCTCTCGATGCTGAGCACGCTCTACAAGGCCCGCGGCGAGCTGGCGCTCGGCTCGGCTGCCGGCGACCACTTCCTGCCCCTCTACGAAGGGCACATGGGCCGGATCACCGAACTGGTCGACCAGGACCCGGCCCTGGCCGAGATGTCGGTCCGCGGCCTGGCGGAAATCAGTCCGGCCCTGGAAGCGCTGATGGAAGGCGAAGGGGACAAACACACCCTCACCCCGGCGCAGATGAAAAAGATCGAAGTCGCGCTCCTGCGACTCGCCAAAGACGACCGCATGTACGGCGGCTCCGAAGCCGGCGAGCTGGCCGACCTGGTCGAAGAAGAACTCGAATGGCTCGACCTGTCGAGCTATGGCGGCATGGACTACGAAACGGGCTTCCAGCGGCTCAACGGCGAAACCGAAGCCAATACCACCCTGTCGGAAACCGGTCAGGTGATCGCCCCGGAGTGCGGAGGCGACCCCTACGCCAACGACTTCGCGGTCAACAGCTTCTACGCCGAAACCCCGGGTCGCAACATCCCGGGCCAGGTCTCCGGGCTCAAAGCCGGTGGCACCGCCTGCGGTTCCGTGGTGCAGAAAACGGGCTCGTGGTCGACCTGCACCGGCAAAGAATCGCTGAACTCGCAGGTGACGGTGCAGCTGCCGCCCGGCGACAAAGTCAACTCGACGAAAAACTACGCCAACGGCTCCTGGGTGGGCACCGCGTACGGCCACGCAATCGCCTGCGCTGGCGAAGAAAGCCGGGTCATCGAAGGCTACGCGGGCCTGCGCTCGCTCTCCAGCTGGACCTCCTCCCAGTGCCCAACGACCGCGATCGCCTGTTACGAAGGCAGGGCCAGCTACGAAGGTAGACCGGGCTACAGCTACGCCTACGTGACCGAATCGGCCGGCGTCGCGACGATGACGATGACGCCGATCCAGGTGACCGTCGAAGGGGTGCAGGTTCCGGTCGGCTTCGGCAAATTCTCGGTCGAACTCTGCGCCCGTGCGGGCTCGAGCGCCTGCGGCGGACCGACGGGGGCGTGGATCCACCAGAACGGCGAAGCGGGCGAAGCGGGATGCCCGGGCGGCAAGGGCCTCTACACGGTCACCGCCAAAAACTACGCGGGACAATCGACCCAGCCCGCCCGCTCCTGCGTGCGCTGGGACCCGGAAGCCCGGATGCAGACGATCGACGCCCCCAACAGCGTCAACGCGGTCACCTGCATACCGGGTTCGACCACCTGCGTCGCCTCCGACAGCAAAGGCAACGCCTTCTACTCGACCAACGTCAGCGCCACCGCGGCGGCGACCTGGAACTCGTGGACGGGCCCGGGCGTCAGCCCCAGCTGGGCGATGGCCTGTCCCTCCAGCACCCTCTGCTTGATCGCGGCCGGCGAAGTCGCGGGCGGCGGCGGCAACGTCTACAAGGCGACCAGCCTCGGCGGCGCCTTCTCGACCTCGTTCCTGCCGGCCAACGGCGTCGGCTCGATCTCCTGCCCGTCCGCCAGCTTCTGCGTCACCGGACAGGAAGGCGGCGGCTTCATCCGCTACTCGACCAATCCCTCCGGGATCAGCTGGACGGCGCGGGCGATCGGCACCGGGGCGATGAAAGCCGTCTCCTGCCTCTCCGTCTCCTTCTGCGCCGTGGTCGACGACACCGGCAACGTCCGCGTCGCCACCACCGAAGCGCGGGTCAAAGAAGCGACCGGCTACGCGGCGACCAACGTCAACGGGACCAAAGCGCTGACCGGAATCTCCTGCAGCTCGACGACCAACTGCCTGGCGATCGACGGCGGCAAAGAAGTCCTGAAGCTGACGATCGCCCAGCCGGCAGGGACCGCCACGGTCTCGAAAGTGACCGTAACGGGGGCCGGGGAACTCACCTCGGTGACCTGCACCGGCGCGACCTGCGTCGCGGTCGACGCCTCCGGCGGGGTCTTCACCTCGACCAACAGCGGCACCAGCTGGGAAAAGCGGCAGGAAGCGGGCGACAAACTGAAGAGCGCCAGCTGCGCCTCGGTCTGGCTGTGCGCGGGGGTCAACGTGGCAGGTGACGTGGTCACGTTCAATCCGGCAGCGGTCTCGCCGAACCTGACGCAGACCGTCTCCAGCGGCAACGTCGTCAACGCCTCCTCGTGCGTGCCCAGCACCAGCACCTGCGTGGTCAGCGACAGCAAAGGCAACGCCTACTACGCCACCAATGTCACCACCCGCGCCAACGCGACCTGGAACCTCTGGAGCGGCCCGGCCGAACAGAGCCCGAGCCAGGCGGTCGCCTGCCCGTCGACGACGGTCTGCGTCCTCGCCGACGGCAAAAGCGCGAGCGGCGGCAACCTCTACTACGCCACCTCGCTCGGCGGCGCCTTCTCCACGGGGTACCTGGCCAGCAGCGGCGTCGATGCCGTCTCCTGCCCGTCCGCCTCGTTCTGCCTGGCGGCGGAAAGCGGCTTCGGTCGGTTCCGTTACTCGACCACGCCGGCCTCGAGCACCTGGACCCAGAAAGAAATGTCCGAAGCCACGGAAACGACGGCGATGAAGGGCGTGCACTGCCTCTCCGCCTCGTTCTGCGCGATGGCCGACAACAAAGGCAACGTCTACGTCGCCAACACCGCCGAAAAGGTGCAGTCGGCGACCTGGACGAAGACGAACGTCGACGGGACGACCGCGCTTACCGGCGTCTCCTGCATGTCGACCACGCTCTGCATCGCGGTGGACAGCGCCGGCAACACCCTGCGGTTGACGATCGACTTCACCGGGAAAGCCACCGCGGCGAAACGGAATGTCGGCGGCACCAACGAATTCACCGGCGTCACCTGCACCAGCTCGAGGTGCGCGGTGGTGGACAACCTGGGCGTCGTCTTCGTCTCGGCGAGTGCCGGGGAATACTGGACGCAGCGGCACGACCTGCCGAACGGCATCACCAGCGTGTCCTGCGCTTCCAACTCCCTCTGCATCGCCACTAACAAAGCGGGGCAGGTGACCGCGTTCGACGCGAGGTGAGGCGCCGGCTGGCGTCGCTGGCCCTGAGCGCGCTCGCGCTCGGGGCCCTGGGCGGCTGCGGCGGCGGCGATGCCGAAACCGGTGGTGCACGTGGAGGGCGGCCGCTCGTCGTCTACGGCCGGGAAGGCGGAATCCGCTTCGAGTCGAGCAGGCTGGTGGTGGGGGCCGACGGCGTCGCCACCCTGCGATCGGAAGGGTGCGCGGTTCGCTTCCAGTTGGAGACCGGCTTGTGGCGGCATTTGCGGGAGGAGGTCGTGCAAACCAACCTGGCCGCGATCACCGGCGATTACCCCGCGGCGCCGGGAGCGGGCGACACGATCACGGAAGCGATCGCGATCGGGTCAGATGAGGTGCGGATCGAGGACTTCACCACCCTGCCCCCGGAGGTCCAGCACAAACTTTCTTCGCTTCTCGAACTGCTGGGCGAGGCCTTGAGGGAGGGCCAGCGCCACTTAGCCGCCGCTTGTTGATCAGTTACCGCTCAATGCGAAAGCGAACTTTCATATTTCCCTTAGTACAAGGGCTGCCATTGAGCAATAATGAACTGGAGATGGGCAGGCGGACGAACGGCAGCGGCGGGCGAGGGCACTTGAGGTTAGCCGCAATCGTCGCCTGCCTGGCGCTTGCCCTCGGTGTCGCGACCGCCTCCGGAAGTCCCCCTGCCGGCCCTGCGCCCGGCCAGCTCTACGGGTTCGGCGACAACGGTGCGGCCCAGCTCGGCAACGAAATCAACGTCGAAACGCAAAACCCGAACCCAATCCCCGTGCTGGTGCCCCTGCCCGTTCAGGACGATCCTGTCGTGCAGATGCAGGGGAGTGGGCTGCACACCCTCGCAGTCACCGAGAGCGGTGCGGCTTACGCCCTCGGCTACAACTACCACGGCCAGCTCGGCAACACGACCTACAACGAAGGCAACGGACCGCACGGCTGGAACCCCGTCCCCGCCCCGATCGTGTTGCCCGGCCAGGAAGGGCCCATCGTCGAAGCGGCGGCGGGCCATGAGTTCAGCCTCGTCGTCACCGGGGGCGGTCAGCTCTACGCCTTCGGCAACAACTCCAACGGACAGCTCGGCAATGAAACCAACATCAACCAGATCACCGGCAAAGCGAACCCAACGCCGACCCTGGTGGATCTGCCCGGCCAGGAAGGACCGGTCGTCCAGGCGGCGGCAGGCAGAATCCACAGCCTTGCGGTAACCGCAACGGGCCAGCTCTATTCCTTCGGCAACAACTGCTGCGGCCAGCTCGGCAGGGTGACGATCAACCCTCCCCGCGAATGGTCGAACCCGATCCCGACCCTGGTGGAAATGCCGGACGAGGCAGGGCCGGTCGTCGAAGCCGCGGCGGGCAGCTTCTACAGCCTCGCTCGAACCGAAAGTGGGCAGGTCTACGCCTTCGGCGAAAATCGCTACGGAGAGCTCGGGTTCGAGGAAAACAGCGGCCCCGGACCGGACCCCAGCGAAAACGACCATCCGACGCCGACGCTGGTCACGTTCCCTGGAGCCACTGGACCTGTCGTGCAAATTGCCGCGGGGGATGCTCACACCCTCGCCTTGACCGAAAGCGGGCAGGTCTACGCCTTCGGCGCCAACAGCTCGGGCCAGCTCGGCAACACGATCAACATGGACAACGCGGAAGCTAACCCGACGCCGACGCCGGTCCTGCTTCCAAATGGGTCAGGCAAAGTCGTCGAAATTGGCGCCGGATACTCAGCGAGCTACGCACTCATCTCGACGGGACGGTTGTATGCCTGGGGCTGGAACTGGTACGGGCAGCTCGGCCGCTGGACGAACACCAAAACCTTGAACCCGAACCCGATGCCGACGGTAGTGCCGATGCCGAATGGGGCGGCGATCGAGACGATCGCCCATCACACCGGAGATCACATGCTGGTGGCGATCGGGATGGTCGTGACCACGAGCTCGCTGCCAGCCGGCGGCGAGGACGAACCTTACGAAGCCACGGTCGAAGCCGAAGGCGGCGAAGGCCCGTACCAGTGGTCGGCGACGGGCCTTCCCTCGGGTCTCTCGATCGACGCGGATACGGGTGAGATCTCCGGCACGCCGACTGGGGTGGCGTGCGGGAAAGCGTCCTGCAACTACGCGGCCAAAGTCACGGTCACGGACGAAGACGGCATGCAGGTAACGAGGCCGCTGACGCTGGCGGTGACGGCTGCCGAAGACCTCCCTGAAGAAGAACCGCCCGACGAAACGAACCCGCCCGACGAAAAAGGTCCGCCGCCGCCACCGAAAGAAGGGGACTTGCTGCCCGCTGGGCTGCGGATAGGGAGCGTCAAGGCGTTGTCCTCGAAAGCGAAGGTGGTGGCGAAGGGGACGATCGCCGGCGAGGCCACCGGCGTCGTCTCGGTCCGGGTCAGCGCTCGCCAGCACGGGCAGAAGGTGGTGAAGAGCAGGGCGGCACGGATCGCCGACGGCCGCTGGCACGTACAGGTGCCGTTCGCCTGGCTCGAGAGCCACCCGAAAGCAACTGTCCAGGTCACCGCCCGCTTCGGCGGCAGCGTCGGAGTACAGAGCGACCTCGCCAAGCGCCGCCTCAAGTCCTACTGAAAATCGTCTAGGCAGGACTAATAAGAAGGTTGCCCGTCTCGTTGACCGCGGCCTCACAAGAAGTCCGCCCGCCTTGGCGATGACAAGGGATTCCGCTGCTGACAGGCTGGGCCGGTCCTACGACCGGAGCCGACCTGACTATGCATACCCACTCGCAGCCTTCTCACCACTCTCGCAATCGCAACCGTGACTTTGCCGGCATTTTCGTTCGGTCCGCTGGGGCAGCTGCCCTCGCGATCGCCTTCGCCCTGACCGCACTGTTTGCGGTTGCACTCGGAATCGATGCCCTCAACCTGGGCGGCGGCACCGCGGTCCCGAACCCCCTCGGCGCTGCCGGAGAGAACGCGGGCGTGGCCTTCTACCTCTCGCAGCTCGTCGGCGTGTCCTTCTTCAACCACACCGGAGAGCTGCGGTTCGCGGCCTTCCCCGGTCTGCTCCTGGTCGGGTCCTCGATCTTCGCCGCGGCGGCGATCGTCGTCAAGTCGACGCCTGGCTCGCGGCGCAGGAAGGGGCTGGTTGCCCTCCTGATGCCAGTTCCCTACGCGCTGATCGCCGGCCTTGGCGCCCTGCTGGTGCCGCTGCACGCTACGGCTGCCGGCTTCGCGCAGGCGACCTCCGTTGACTTTTCCGCCAGCGAGGCGTTCCTGCTGCCGCTCGCCTGCGCCCTGCTGTTCTCCTCCCTCGGCGGACTGGTGGGGATGTTCGGCAGGGACTGGTTGCGCGGCGGCTCCCGGCTGCTCGGGGAGTGGGCGGTGCCGCTGGGCTCTTCTTTGCGGGTGCTGGCGGTCAGCCTCGCCATCGCAACCGTTCTCACGATCGCCGGGGGCCTCGCCCTCGCCGGCGACCGGATCGACTCTCTCGAGGCCGCGATCGGCGGGCTCCTCGTGCTGCCGACCCTCGTCGCCACCGTCCTCCTGGGCTCCTTCGGCGTCTCGGTCGACTGGAGCGCCGACGCCCTCTCCCACAGCCAGGGCTCGCTGGCGGGAATTTCTGCCGGTCTTCCCGGTGCCGACCTGCTGCCCCTGCTCGGCCTGGCCACCGTCCTTGCTGTCGGTTGGCTGACCGCGCGCCGCTCTGGCGAGGTGAAGCTGTCCCTGACCAACTCCGTCCGCGCCGGGGCGATCCTCGCCATCGCCATCTGGGTGGTCGGGCTACTGGCGCGGGTCGACGCGCAGGCAGGCGGTCTCCTCGGCGTCCACTTCGCGCCCGACGCCACCTCGCTGCTCTGGCACGTGCCGCTCCTCTCCTTCCTCGGCTGCTTCGCCGGGGCCAGCGCGCAAGTGTGCGCTCGGGGAGCGCAGGCGCGGCGCCAGCTCCTCGACGTCCTCGTCCAGGCCCTGTTCGCGCCTCCGTCGGCCAGCACCCCGCGTTGGCTCGATCCCGCCCGCCAGGGAGTTACCAGGCGCGCCAGCGCCGGCCTCGCCTTTGCCGCCGTGCCGCTGGCAGTCGTCGCGATGGGGCCCGCGGGGTCTTCCGCTCCCGAGCCGGAGCAGGTCTCTTACGCGCCGATCATGAAGGAAGCCGAAGGGGAGCTGGAAGCCGACAGCACCTCACCCGGCGCGGTCAAGGTCACGGTCAACTCCGCCACCCGGGCGATCGGAACCGCAAGCGCCCGGATCCCGGTGAAAGCCGTGGGGGCAGCCGCTGGCGACCCGCCCGCCGAGAAGGCGAGGGCGGTCCTGGCTGAATACGGAGACCTCTTCGGTCTCTCCTCGCGCCCGGCCGAACTTGGCCGTGCGCACTCCACCACCGACCAGCTCGGCATGACCCACGTCAGCTTCGAGCAGATGGCTGCCGGCGTCCCGGTGTTCGGCGGTGAGATCAGCGTCCACTTCTCTGCCGACGGCAAGTACGTCGACTTCATCAGCGCCTCCACCGTCCCCGACGTCTTCGTCGCCGACACCGCGCTCGAGATCGACAAGGCAGCGGCGCTGGATCGCGCCAAGGCGGCGCTCCCCGGGGGCGAGCTGGTCAGGGAGCCGACCCTGGGGGTCTACGCCGGATCCGGCCCGATCGTCTCCGGCCCCAACGCGCGCCTGGCCTGGCTCGTCTGGCTGGTCGACACCCCGCACGCAACCTCGAGTGTGTACGCGATCGACGCCGTCTCCGGCAAGGTCCTCCAGGTCATCGACAAGAGCACGGAGGCCCGCAACCGGCTCGTCTACAACGCCAACCACACCTTCACCCTGCCGGGAACGCTCGCCCGCAGCGAGGGCCAGGCGGCGACCGGAGATACGGACGTCGACAACGCCTACACCTTCTCCGGCGACACCTACGACTTCTACTGGACGGAGTTCGGGCGCGACAGCTACAACGGCAAAGGCGCGACCCTCAAATCCACCGCCCACTACGGGACCAACTACGCGAACGCCTTCTGGAACGGAGTGCAGATGGTTTACGGGGACGGCTACGCCTCGGCCCGGGACGTGGTCGGCCACGAGCTCACCCACGCGGTGACCGAATACTCCGCCGGCCTGGTCTACTCGGGTCAGTCCGGTGCGCTGAACGAGGGCTTCTCGGACATCATGGGCGAGAGCGTCGAATGGTTCAAAAAAGGGAGCGCCGACTGGATAATGGGCGCTGCTCTGCCCGGTGGGGCCATTCGCAGCCTCAAAGAACCGAACGAATACATCGTGCTGGGCCAGCCGAGCCCCAAGCACCTCTCGGAATGGTATACGGGCTGCGCTGACAACTTCGGCGTTCACGTCAACAGCACCATCTTCGGTCACGCTTACTACCTGCTCGCCACCAACATCGGTGTCGAAGCCTCGGCCAAAATCTTCTACCGCACCCTGACGGTGTACCTCCGTCCCAACTCGACGATGGAGGACGCGCGCAACAGCGCGATCCAGTCGGCCGCCGATCTCTATGGCGGCGGATCGACCCAGTACAACCAGACCGTCAGCGCCTTCAATGCGGTTGGCCTCAACGGCACCGCCCAGCCGCCGCCCTCGAGCTGCTCCCCGACCCCGGGGTGCTCGTTCGCGGTCGCGATCGAATCGGCCGCGGCCGGAGCCGAGGAAGGGCCTTCGACGGCCTCGATGCTCTCGACTCTCTACAAAGCCCGTGGCGAGCTGGCGCTCGGCTCCGCTGCCGGCAACCACTTCCTGCCCCTCTACGAACAGCACATGGGCCGGATCACCGAATTGGTCTCCCAGGACCCGGCGCTGGCGGAAATGTCGGTCCGCGGCCTCGAAGAAATCACCCCGGCGCTGGAAGCGCTGATGAACGGCGAAGGGGAGAAATTCACCCTCACCCCCGCCCAGATGAAGAAGATCGAAGTCGCGCTGAAGCGGCTCGCCCAGGACGACCGCATGTACGGCGGTCCCGATGCCGGCGAGCTGGCGGAACTAATCGACGAGGAACTCGAATGGCTCGCCCTGCCGAGCTACGGCGGCATGGACTACGAGGCCGGCTTCGAGCGTCTCAACACCGAAACCGAAGCCAACACCCTCTCCGAAACCGGTGAAGTCGTCGAGCCTCTCTGCGACGAAAGCGTCTACTCCAACAACTTCGCGGTCAACAACTTCTCCGTCGACACCCAGGGTCGCCGCATCCCCGGGCAGGTGTCGGGGCTGAGCTCCCACGGCGTCGCCTGCGGCACCGTCGTCCAGGCGACCGGCTCGTGGTCGACTTGCACCGGCAAAGAAACGCTGAACACCCAGATATCGGTGCAGCTGCCGCCGGGCGACAAAGTGAACTCGACCAAAAACCTCTCCAACGGCTCCTGGGTCGGTAAGGCGAGCGGCAACGCGATCGCCTGTGCCGGCGAAGAAAGCAAAGTCATCACCGGGCCCGCGGCTCTGCGCTCCCTCTCCAGCTGGAGCTCCTCGCAGTGCCCGACCACGGCGGTCGCCTGTTACGAAGGCCGGGCCAAATACGAAGAAAGGATCGGCTACGCCTACGCCTACGTGACCGAATCGGGCGGCGTCTCGACCCTGACGATGACGCCGATCCAGGTGACCGTCGAAGGCACCCAGGTCCCGGTCGGCTTCGGTGAGTTCGGGGTCGAGCTCTGTGCTCGCGCCGGGGCTCCGGGGACGACCGAATGCGGCGGCTCCTCGGGGACCTGGATCCACCAGAACGGCGAATCCAGCGAAGCCGGCTGCGCGAACGGCAAAGGCCTCTACTCGGTCACCGCCAAAAACGGCGCCGGGCAGTCGACCCAGCCTGCCCGCTCCTGCGTGCGCTGGGAGAACGAAGCGCGGATGCAGACGATTGACGCGCCCAACAGCTTGAACGCGGTCTCCTGCATCCCCAGCTCGACCACCTGCGTCGCCTCCGACAGCAAAGGCAACGCCTTCTACGCGACCAACGTCAGCGCCACCGCGGCGGCGACCTGGAACTCGTGGACGGGTCCCGGGGCGAGCCCGAGCTACGCCCTCTCCTGCCCGGCGACCACGCTCTGCCTGATCGCCGCCGGCGAAGTCAGCGGCGGCGGCGGCAACGTCTACAAGGCGACCAGCCTCGGCGGCGCCTTCTCGACCTCGTTCCTGCCGGCCAACGGCGTCGGCTCGGTTTCCTGCCCGACCACGACTTTCTGCGTCACCGCGCAGGAGGGCGGCGGCTTCATCCGCTACTCCACCAACCCCTCCGGGATCAGCTGGACGGCGCGGGTGATCGGCAGCGGGGCGATGAAGGGGGTCACCTGCCTCTCCGTCTCCTTCTGCGCCGTCGTCGACGACACCGGCAACGTCCGCGTCGCAACCACCGAAGCGCGGGTCAAAGAAGCGACCGGCTACGCGGCGACCAACGTCAACGGGACCAAAGCGCTGACCGGGATCTCCTGCAGCTCGACGACCAACTGCCTGGCGATCGACGGCGGCAAAGAAGTCCTGAAGCTGACGATCGCCCAGCCGGCGGGAACCGCGACGGTCTCGAAAGTGGTCGTGCCGGGCGCCGGCGAACTCACCTCGGTCACCTGCACCGGCGCGACCTGCGTCGCGGTCGACGCCTTGGGCGGCATCTTCACTTCTGAAAACAGCGGCACCAGCTGGACTCGACGCCACGAAGCCGGGGAGAAACTGAAGAGCGTCTCCTGCGCTTCGGCGACGCTCTGCGCGAGCGTCAACGTCAGCGGCGACGTCGCGATGTTCAAACCGTGATGAGGCCCGTGGGCACCCTTCAAGAGCCCGGCGTCGCGCCCGCCGGGCACCGCGCCTTCCCGCTCGCTCGGCGGCAGCAGCGGCGCCCCGCCGCGCCCGTGCTCTCCCTCTCCGATCTGCACGCGGAGGTGGAACGGGCGCTGGTCGAGGTCGAGTTCCCGGCACCGGCCGGGGCCGAGCGCCTTGCCGAGGCGGCCCGCTACGCGCTGCTCGGTGGCGGCAAGCGGGTGCGGCCGATCCTGACTATGGCCGCCGCGCAGGCCCTCGGGGCGCCGGTGGAGCGGGCGCAGCCGACCGCCTGCGCGCTGGAGCTGATCCACACCAACTCGCTGATCGTCGACGACCTGCCGGCGATGGACAACCACGCCAAACGGCGGGGGCGGCCGACGCTGCACCGGGTCTACGGCGACGACATCGCGATCCTCGCCGGCTGCGCCCTGCTGAGCGAGGCCCAGCGCCTGATCCTCGCCGACCAACCCGGGCCCGCCGAGCTGCGCAACCGCCTGCTCCGGGCCGTCCTCGAGGCGACCGGCACTGCCGGCATGGTCGGCGGCCAGTTCCTTGACGTGACCAAGTACCGGCCGCGCGACCGCGACGACCTCGAACGGCTGCAGATGCTGAAGACCGGGACGCTGCTGGTGGCGAGCGTCCGCTGCGGCACCCTGATCGCGGCCGGCAGGACCGATGCCGCCTTCGACCGCTTCGCCGAGAGCCTGGGATCCCTGTTCCAGGTGGTAGACGACATCCTCGATGAGACCGGCAAGGCGCGCTGGCTGGGGAAGATCCCCGGCAGCGATCGGCGGGCGGGGAGGATGACGCACGTCACCATGTTCGGCCTGCGGCGCGCGAGGGAGCGGGCGAACTCTCTGCACGAGCAGTGCCTGGCCAGCCTCGAGGAGATCGAGCAGCAGGTGCCTGGCCGCACCCAGCCCCTGCGCGAAATCGCCGACCTGGTCCTGCGGCGAGAGAAGTAGAGGTGGCAGGCGCGCGGCAGAGCTCGGTCACGCGCACCGCGGCCCGGCTGTGGTGGTTGCCCCTTGTCCCCGTCGGCTTCTTCGCCGATCGCGGCTGTCGCCGGCGCTGGCTGACGATGCCCGGCGTGGTGATCGTGACCGCGCTCACCTCGTCGGCCGGCAAGCTGATCTTCCGCCGTCCCCGTCCCGGCTCCTCATACCGTCTCGTCCCCTGGGGCGGGCTCGCTGCCGCCGGCTTCCCCAGCACCCACTCCGCCTGCGCCTTCGCGGTCGCCGGCTGGCTGCGCACCTCCCGCCAGCGGCACTGGCTGCACGCGCTGGCCGTGCTGATCGGCTACTCGAGGGTGCGCTGCCGCGCCCACCACGTCACCGACGTCGCTGCCGGGGCGATCCTCGGCTACGGCCTTGCCCTGCAGGTCGACAAGGCCTACGCGAGCGTGCGAGCTCGGCGCACCCGCCCGGCTCAGTCGACCATCCCCAGCGCGGTTTCGAGGTCGCCCGTGCACTCGCCGAGGCGGCGGCCGAACAGCTCCTCGATCCCGCGCAGGCGGTTGGTGACGGTGCGGCGATCGACTCCGAGCACGGCGGCAGTCGACGAGATGTTGCGCTCGCTGGCGAAGTAGGCGCGCAGCGTCTCCCGGGCTGCCTTGCCGCCGTCGCGTGTCGCCGCCAGCGGCTCGAGGTAGATCTGGCGCAACGAGGTGGTCCCGAGGTCGTCGCGGAGGATCGAGGCCAGCACGGCGACGTCCGCGTAGCGAAGGGTCCGCGCGCCTCTGCTCTCGGCGATCGGCAGCGCTGCCTTGGCCTGGCGATGGCTGAGCCGCCAGCCGGCGATTCCCTCGGCCGGCTCGCCGACGGCGGCGACGACCGGGTCCGGCGAGAGCGAGTTCAGCGCCCGCGCGGTCTCCTCCGATCCGAGCCGAGTTCTGCCGCCGAGCCAGCACGCCCAGGCTGGCTCCTCTTGATGGGCGTCCGCGAGCAGGCGGCGATCGAGGCTGGCGGCAAGCTCGCGCATCGCCTCGTGGCTTCCCTCGCCCTTCACCATCAGGCCGAGGTGGTGGCCGTCGAAGTCGTACTCGAGCCCCATCTCGCCGCTGGGCTGACGGCCGGCGAGCAGTTCCTCGAGGTAGCGGTGGCGTCGCTCCGCGATGGTGGCGGGTCGGCTGCTGGCCTCGCGAACGTGTTCGTCGCTCACCGCTTGGAGCAGGCGGTCGAAGACCGTCGCCTGCAGGTGGAGGAGACGGCGGAGGGTGGAGGTCGAGACCCCGACGCGCTCTGCCTCCTCGATGAGGATGTCGACGAGGAAGGCGTTCGCGGCCGAGTAGCGGCGGAGCACCGCGTCGAGGGGGACACCGGAGCGGGCTGCGAGACGGGGCGACGTCAGCACTGCGGCTGGAACTTCCGGGTTCTGGCGTTCGCCCAGTTCGATCGCTTCCACCACGTACTCGAGCAACGCGACGCGGGTCGCTGGCAGGCAGTCCATGTACTCCAGGTAGGCCGGGTCGGCCGCGCGATCCTCCGGGATCGGGTCGACGAGTGTGGCAAGGCTCGCTTCGATCTCCGGGAACCTGGTGCGGAAACGCGCTGCGAGCGCGGCGAACGAGCTGCTCATGCCAGAACTATCTATCGATCGGTGCAACCGACCGCAACTCTCGAAAAGACACCGGGTTTCCCCTATCGACTAGTCGAACGGGACCGGTTCCCAATGAACAAGGAGGCGGTATGAGATCTATAGGTAGGGGAACGCGGGCGCAGCTCGCGTTCGCGTCGATGGCGATGGTGTTGGTGGCGCTGGTCGGGGTCGGCAGCGCGACGGCGGAGAAGCCGGTGACGGTGGAAGCGGGGAACCTCGAATTCACCTTCGACGGCGGCTTCGCGCCGAAGAAGCTGCCGAAGAAGAAGATGGCGCCGATCACGCTGAGCGCCTCTGGGGAAATCGAGACCAAGGACGGCATCCATCCGCCGGCGCTGACCTCGGCGATCGTCGAAACCGACAAGAACGGCGCCGTCTTCGTCAAGGGCCTGCCGGTCTGCAAGTCCGGGAAGCTGCAGTCCCGCACCACCGCGGCGGCGAAGAACGCGTGCCCGAAGTCGATCATCGGCTCCGGCAAAACCACGGTCGAGGTCCAGTTCCCGGAACAGAAACCGATCCTGGTCAACTCGGCCCTGACCGTCTTCAACGGCGGCCAGCGGGGCGGCACGACCACCTTCTACATCCACGCCTTCTTCACGGCACCGATCTCGGGCGCGATCGTGACCACGGTCAAGATCAAGAAGATCCACAGTGGCCGCTACGGCCTCAAATCGGTGGCGACGATTCCGAAGATCGCCAACGGCTCCGGTTCGGTCCTCTCGTTCGACCTGAAGATCGGCAAGCGCTACACCTACAAGGGCAAGAAGGTCAGCGTCCTCTCGGCGCGCTGCGCTGACGGCAAGCTGCAGGCACGCGCCAGCGCCCTCTTCGCCGACGGCACGAAAGCATCAGCCGACATCATCCGCACCTGCACCCCCCAGGGCTGAGGAGCGGGAGGCGAAGCAATTCAGCAGGGGCGGCCCGGGTTACGCATATCCCCCCGGGCCGCCCCCGCTGGAATTACTCGGCAGCAGTCCTTCCATAGCCGTCGCGAACCGCTGCTCTTCCTCCTCGATCGGATCGGCGGCGAGGTCGAAGACGTACTGGTGGAGGGTCAGGTCGCCGAGCCTGCCCTGAGTCCGCAGCCCGCAAAAGCTCTCGGCGCTCTTGCGCGGGTGGGCGAGGACGACGTGGTTGCAGCGGTAGCTGACGCCGTAGGTCACGGCTTGCTCGATCGAGGAGCGGTCGGAAAGGTGCTCCTTGACCGGGACGTTCTTGATCTCGATCAGGAGAGGGTGCGTGCCGGTCTCGGGATCGCGGACGACGACGTCCGGCGTCGCCTTCTCCGACGGCTTCTCGTCGAAGAGGAGAGAGGCGCCGGCGCCGTTGCCGTCGAGCACTAGCTCGGGCCATTCGCGCCGCTGGGACTCGCCGCCGAGGAGGTTGCGGAGGTAGTTCTCGAAGAGCTTGCTCATGTCGAGCACTACGGAGAGGAGGTTCAAAGGGCCCTCGCGGCTCTCGAGCTTGGCCCCGTGCTCTTCGACGATGGCGGCGGCGAGATCGACGGCGGGCCGGTAATAGGAGCGCAGCGAGGGAAGCGGCAGCGAGCCGGTGACTAGGGGGTCGCGGAGGAAGGTGCGCGATTCGTCGAGGGGGACTTCGGCGAAGAGCTCATAGAGGGGAGCGAGACGATTCAGCAGCAGCCGCCGCTCCCTGCGCAGGGGTTGCTGCGCGCGCAGCCGCACGGCCAGGAACCACGCCGCGTATTTGAGGCAGCGGTTGGCGGCGTTGTCGGCGCTGCGCTCGAAGCGACTGGCGACGACGCGATGGGGGATGCCGCGAGAGCGGAGCTGGCGCACCGTGTCCGTGGCGAGGATCCGGCCGCGGGGGAACGAGGTCACTTCGAGCCCGCGCTCGTACTCCTGGAGGAGACCCTTCGACGCCACCTCCTCGAGGCGTGCGATTAGGCCGTGGGCGTAAACCTCGAGGAGGGATTCGGTCCAGGTCGAGTCGCGCTCGTAGGAGCGGACGCCAAGCGGCGGTCGCGGCACCTGGCGGGCGATGGCCAGCAGCCGCGCCAGGTTCTTCGCCGGCGTCCGCGGTTCGACGTCGATGCTGACCCGCTCGTTGAGGGGGATCAGCCCGACATAGCCCCGCGCCTGCAGGCGGACCTTGCCGTCGATCAGCTGGATCGTGAAGTAGTCCTTGCCCTCGACCTCGGGATCGAGCCGCAGCCCTCCCTCGCCGTCGAGCAGATCCTGGATCGGGACGTCCGCGGTGCCGAACTCCTTGACGAGGTGGACGGTCGAGGTTGACAAGAGACGGCTAGGTGGCGTCGCGGAAGATTCGCTGCCAGATCTTTTCGATCTCCTCGAGCTCTGCGGGGTTGAGCCGGTAGGCCTTCTCGAAGAGGAACCGCAGCTGGTGCTCCCAAAGCGACTCGAGGTCGGTTTTGTCCGCTAGGTCGATGAAGAAGGTGTGGCCGAGAGCGGCGAGGGAATTTTTCTTCGCTCGGCGGTTCGCATCGTCGAAGAACCCGAGCACCCGCCGCCGCAGGTCTTCGTCGAGCCCTCCTTCCTCGAGGAACTGCTCGGCGATGGCTCTATCAGGCTCCATCGCGATCTTCGCGAAGCGCCGCTCGAAGGCCGCATCGACCTCGTCGACTCCACGGTCGCGTGGGTTCATCGTCGCCAGGATCGCCAGGTTGGCTGGGACCTGCACCTGCTTTTCACTGTCGAGTGCGGTCTGGAACCGCACGCCGCGCTTCGACTTCTCGACGTAGGTGAGTGCCTCGCCGAAGACCCGGCCGGGATCGGCGCGGCTGAGCTCGTCGATCACGATCACGTAGGTCCGTTCCTGTGGATCTTCCGAGGCATCGCGGCACATCTGCAGGAAGGGCTTGTCGACCGGCTTGAAGGTACCGTCGCCCTGGGGAGCGATGCCCTGCATGAAGTCCTCGTACTGGTAGGCGGGGTGGAACTGCAGGAAGGCGATCCGGTCTTCGTCGCCCTCCACGAGGGTCGTGCCGATCCGCCTCGCCCAGTAGGACTTGCTGGTCCCGGGAGGGCCGGTGAAGATCACGCCTCCGTAGCGGTCCAGGAGCGCGGTCGCTTTCGTCAGCATCGGATCGCCCGCCTCCAGCGGCTCCTCCGCGAGCAGTTGGTTCTCCTGTGACGCCGAGGACGCCTCCTTGCCCGGGGAGGGGAGATACTCGGCCGCCGAGGCAGGTTGCGACTGGAAATTCAGAGCCATCATTTCCCCCCGGAGAAGATCAGTCGCCGCTCATCGGCAGAGAGACCCGTCTCCTCTACGAACCTGTCGATCATGAGTTCGAGAGCTGCTCCGCTGTGTACTGCGTCCTCCTGGATCGGCCGGTCGCGGTGCAGCCACATGGCGCAGTCGTGGAGGTTGGGCAAGGCTTTCTCGCGGTGCAAGTCGTTGTCCAGCATGATCACCGGGCCAAGGTGTTCGAGATAGTCATCGGTGAACCCGACGCGCCTGGGGCGTTGCGAGAGGATCACGATCACCTGGCTCCAGCCGGCCCCGGGCACGGTGACCGCCGGGCCATTCGAGGGGTATTTCTTCGTCCGCCACCCTCCGGTCGGTTGGCGGTGGGCGCCAAACGGGTTGAAGTAGGGCGGCAACGAATCTTCGTCGTCGGTGGTCGTCACGGCGGTCAGTGCATCCACCGCCGCCACGTAGGTCGCGTCGCCGAGGCCGAGGGTGACGGTTCCGTCCCCCTGCGTCATCGCGTGCTTGAGGATCAGGAAGTTGCAGAGGCTGGGCTTCGCCCTGCAGGTGCTGAGCCGCTCGACGGCTTCCGCCAGGGTCGGACCGCTCAGGTAGAAGGGCACGTTACTCCTGCTCGCCGGACTTCCGCACCGCCTCGACCGTCAGTTCGCAGAACTCCTTCTTGAGGTCGATGCCGATCGAGCGGAAGCCCTGGCGGTGGGCGAAGGCGAGGGAGGTGCCGCTGCCGCAGAAGGGGTCGAGGACGATCCCCTCGGGCGGGGTGGTCGCCAGGATCGGGATCTTCACCAGGTCCTCGGAGAAGGAGGCGCGGTGAAGGCCCTTGCCGCGGGCGGGCGGCACCTGCCAGGTGTCCAGCGGCGGTAGCTGCTTGCCGCTCGCGGTTTCGCGGGCGACCGGGTCGCGGTCGAAGAAGTACCAGCGCTCCTTGGTGAAGTGGAAGACATACTCGTGCGAGACCGAGCAGCGGTCGCGAACCTGGTCGGGGATCGGGTTGGGCTTGACCCAGACGTTGTCGTTGCGGACCAGCCAGCCGTCGTCCTGCATCGCGATCGCGAAGCGATGGGGGATCAGGAGCAGCTGCTTCGGCCGCGCCCACTTGCCGTCGCCGCGCTTGTCCTGCGGGCGGATCCCGAAGCGGCGGGCGCCCTGCTTGGCTTCCTTGCTGCGGTGCTGTCCCTTGCCGCTCCAGTAGGTGTCGCCGAGGTTGACCCAGAGGCTGCCGGTCTCCCGCAACAGCGGCTTGCAGGCGCGGAAGACCTCGACCAGCTTCTCGACGAATTCCCGCGGGTGCTCTTCCAGCCCGATCTGCTCCTCGTGCTCGTAATCCCGTTGCCCGTAAAAAGGGGGCGAAGTCACGATGCAGTCGACTTCGAGCCCGGCCTCCACCAACAGCTTCAGGTGCTTGGTCACGTCCCCTTGGAAGACCAGCGTCGACTCGTCGGCGTGATATGCGCTCTCGACGAGCGTCTCGTCCTCGAACGTGGCCTGCGGCGTCGTCGCCGGATGCAGCGCCCGATTCGCTTTCGTGTCCTTCAGCCGAGTGACGCCGTCGCTCTCCTCGAGCGATGCGGCTGAAGTAGCGAGTCCCGAGCGCATGGCGCCCGTTTATATCTGTCGAGGAGGATGCCGCTGAGAGGGGATCACACCACCGCCAGCGGGTTGACCGGGCCCGCCGTGGCGCCCTTGATCTTTGCCGGAGAGGCGATGAAGAGGAACTCGGTCGCGTCGAGGGCGCCGGTGTCGGCGTTCTCGAGGATGAAGGTGCCGGTTTCCGCCAGCAGGTGCTGGTGGACGGGGAAGTCCTGGTCGCGGCGACCCTCCTCGGAGGGAACGACCTCGAACCCCCAGTTGTCGGCGCCGACGAGGGAGACGCGACGGTCGCTCAACCAGCGGGCGGCGTCGCAGCCGACGCCCGGCTCGCTCTCCAGGTAGCGCCGGGGGTCCGCCCGGTAGAGGCGTCCCCAGCCGGTGTGGAGGAGGACCGCATCCCCGGGCTCGATGGTCGCCTCTTGCCGTCGGCACGCTTCCTCGAGGTGCGTGGGCGTGACGACGAAGCCGCCCTCCAGCTGCTCTCTGCCGAGCAGGCCAGGGAGGTCGAGACGAACCCCGCGGGTGATCCAGGGGGTGGCCTGCTCGATCCCGAGCGTCCGCAGGCCCTCCTGCCCGAAGACCTCCTCGAGGGGGCGGCCGTTGTAGAACCTGCCGTCGATCCCGCTGTGCCCGAGGGCGTCGACGTGACAGCCGTTGTGGAGGCCGCCGACGACCAGCTCTTCGAGGTAGGTGTCGGCGTTCTCCGAGCGGCGGCGATGCTCCGCGGTGGCCCCGTGGGCGAGGAGCGTCTGTCCCCAGGTCCGTCCCTCCCATCGGGGCGCGGCGGCGTCGAGCGGCGGCGCCAGCTCGATCACCTCACCCCTGCGGGGGATCTTCAGCGCCCTCAGCAGCCGCTCGGGAGAGAGCTCGTTGCCGCTGCCCCGGGTGTCCTCGGGGCCGTACCGGGACGGCCACCAGGGCATGGCTAGGCCAGCAGCCGCCGGCCGAGGTCGGTGCAGTAGGGGCGGCGGGCCTCGAAGTCGCGGGCGACGTTGACCCGCTTCAGCCAGCGGTCGCGGCCGCTGTAGGTCGGTTTGAAGGGGCGGCGGCCGTGGACCGCGCGGTGGTTGTTGAGGATCAGCAGGTCGCCCGGCTTCAGCACCACTTCCCTGAGGTGTTCGTCGATCGTCTGGCAGAAGCCTGTGACCGCCTCGTACACGTCCTCGTCCTCGCTGGCGACCGACATGTAGGCCGGGTCCACGCACATCTGCAGGCCGGTGCCGTTCTGGCTGAGGATCGGCGTCGGCTTCACCGCGGACTCGGTCCAGTCTTCGATCCCGGCCGCCTCGGCACCGGCCGCCTGCGCGTCGTCGGCCGCGATCCGCACGCACGGCTCGAAGAGGGATGCCGGCAGGTCCCGGTGCGACTGGATGTCGACGATGGAGGCGACCGTGGTCGGCGCGCCGGTGGGGTTGCGCAGGCAGAAGAGGCAGATGAAGTCGGCCCGACCGGGGTGGTAGGCGTCCTCGGTGTGCCAGGCGAGCTCGACTTTGCTGCTGGCGCCCACCTGCTGGTCGGCGAAGGTCTCCATCGGAATGATGTCGTTGACGAGGTGGCCTTCCTGTTGCGTCGCCCAACCGAACACGGATCCGAGGATGCTGCCGTAGAGCATCACGACCATCTCGTACTCGAGCGATGTCTTCGTCGTGATCGGGTCCTTCTGGGCGATCGGGGTGTTGCCGAGGTCGTGGTCGCGGATCATGTGGCGGCTGACCAGGGCGAAGTCGGCCTCGGGGTCCTCCATGTAGGAGGCGATCGCCTCGACCACCCTTCCCGGCATCTCCTCCGGGAACCGGCCGAGGTCCCGCAGCAGAGCCTCCTCGTCGCTGGATCCGTATTCGCGTCCCAGCGAGCGGCAGAGGCGGCGGATCTCGATCGCCTCGTCGGCGGTCAGCTCAATCTCGAGCATGGCTCGCCTCCTGGGTCGTCGCATCGGAGAGCACGCCCGACCGGATTCGAACCGGCAACCTACGGCTTAGAAGGCCGTCGCTCTTCGAGCCCGTCCGCTGACGCAGCTCGCTCTCGAGCGACCGCGTGGTGCCATGAGCTTTTGACTCACTTGAGGGCACCTCGGTGCCACCGACCAGAGGCCGGTGGTCCGTCTCCTTGCGGAAGACAGACGCCGAGACCTTCGCTACGCCTTGTAAGGGCTCTTGGACCATTTGAGCTACGGGCGCAAGATCTGGAGAAGCTTGAACCGCGAAACCGAGGGCCCGGAGCACCCGCTCCAGAACCGGTCGCGCGCTGGGCCCCGGCTCCGGGGCGGACAGGAACGCTTCGCTGAGGCGAAGCAGGTAGCTGGCGAGCATGGTCGGGTCGCGGCGCTCGATCGACCGCGCCAGCACCGGGCGGAAGGCCAGCGCCTGCATGAGCCCGGCGCGGGGAAGGTGGGAAGTCGGGGCGTCGGGATCGACCGTGCTGGCCCTGCTCCAGGCTTCGGCGATCGTCCAGGCGGGTCCCTCCTGCTGCTCGCACAGCCGCTCGGCGGCGAGCGGGAGCGGCTGCGCCATCGGCGCGCAGAGGAAGCTGGCGCGGGCGAGGACGTCGGCGAGCTCGGAGCGCGGCACGCTTCCCTCGCCGATCCGCTCGAGGGCCGCGACCGCCGGGCTGGCGGCCAGGTCGTCGAGGAAGTCGTCGATCCAGACGACGTCGCCGTTGCTCGAGCCGATCTTCTTGCCCGCGGAGGTGACCAGCCCGTAGTAGAGCCACTCGTATGTCTTCTTCGCGTGGTCGGGCAGCAGCTGGACCAGGAGGTCGGCCACCACCGTCTGGGCCGGCCGCCACTCGTCGCCGAGGACTTCGAGGAAGGAGACGTCGGGGTCCAGCTCCGCGATCATCCGGTGGCAGACGGCGAGGACCCGGGCGCACTCGGTGGGGGCGCCCTGCTCGTTGAGCAGCACCATCGTTGCGTACTCGGAGCGATCGCTGCGGTAGACGACGCCGCCCGTCTCCTCCCGCTCGAACAGGCCCAGGCCCAGCCCCCGCTCGACCAGGTCGCGGGCCCGGGGCACGTCGTCGGACTCGAAGTCGTAGAGGTCGATCGAGACGCCGAGTCGGGCCAGGGTGCGCTCGTGTCCGGTCAGCACCCACTGCCGCATCTGCTCGCTGAGCTGTCGCTCCGGCTCCTCGCCCCGCAGCCAGCCCTCCATCAACCTCGCGGCTGTGTCCCCCTGCGATTCCTCCTCCTGGGGGTTGGGCCCGGGGGTGGACTCGGCCGCGGCCGCGCCGGCGTTTTCGCGGAAGGCGCCGGAGCAGAGCTCGACGAAGCGGTCCCCGGCGAGGCCGCTCGTCTCCGGGGTCTCGCCCTGGTGCCCTTCCAGGTAGCCGGCCATCGCTTCGCACATGCGCCGGCCGATGTCGGCGACGAGGCTGCGGCGCCGCACCGTTGCCCCGGCCGCTTCCAGGGAGCAGGCGAGCGCCTGCCCGAGGGCGACGTTGCGCAGGTGCCCGAGGTGGAGGGCCTTGTTGGCGTTGGGCCCGACCAGGCTGACGTCGTGAGGCATGCCCTCGAGCAGGTCGGCGGTCTCCATCCCCGCCTCCGCGCCCCCCGCCAGGCGCCGCTCCAGGTCCCGCAGCGCCTCGGTCTCGAAGCTGAGGAAGAGGTCCGAGCGTCGTTGTTCCGCTGTGGCGACGGCGGGGTGCGAGAGGAGGGAGGCGATCAGCGCCTGCCCGGGAGGGCTCTTCAGCCAGTCCCGCTCGGCGAACCGGAAGCGGAGGTCGGCTTTCTGGGCTTCGTCGTCCCGCGGCTGCACGGCGACGCAGCGATCGAGCGCGCCTCCCGCGGCCAAGAGGCCTTCGCACTCCCCAAGGAGCCCCCTTCCCACATGGTCTTCTCCCTGTTGTGCGGCGACGCGGCCGCCTGCCTCCTGGCCCATCGATCCCCTCGCTTCGCTCCGGTACTTCGGGAGCCCTGAACGTCCCCCACGGGAGCGACCCTACCAAAAGGCGTTGAGTATTCAACTCCTTCTTTTCGGTACTGAAGATTTCGATCTAAGTATGAATCGGTGTTCGATAAGGTACCCACCGTTCTCTGGCAGGGGCCAGAGCGAATCCGGGAGGTCGTCTTGAAGTTCGTAGGGGACACGCTCAGTGTCAGCTCCGTCAGCGCTGACGGCAACACGCACACCGTCAGCCTTCCGTTCTACCACCGCGCCGCAGTGGGAGTTTTTCCCGGCACCACCCTGTTCGCGGTGCCGTTGACCAGCACCAACGAGGTGGTGCTGACCCCGATCGACCCAGAAAAATGGGGTGACCTCTGGCGGCTGGAAGCGACGGTCAAAGACTCCCCCGGCTCGGCGAAGTCACTTGTGGAGACCTTGGTCGCGAACAACGTCAACGTCCTGGTGCACGAGGGTGTGTCGGAGGCGGTGAAGCAAGGTCCTCCGGTCCACCAGGTCTTCGAGATCCTCGACCTGGCGAATTACACCGACGCTATCGACAGCGCTTCGGAGACGCGCAACTCGGGCAGTAAGGCCATGCTCAAGCCGAACCACCTCGTCAACAAGCTGATCGCCGGCTCGGCCGACTGCCTGAACCAGGCCCCTGAGCGCAACGGGTGGGAAATGCGGTTCGACCGTATGGAGTTCTTCTTTCGCAACAAGGAGGCGCGGTTCAACTGGTCCGAGTTGACCTTGAACGTAGACAACGAGGTTCACGTGCCCTCCAGCTTGATGAAGGAGCTGGCGCTGGTGAAGGACGACAAAAGCCCCTTGCCGCTGCACATCATCAGCGACACCGAGCAGAAGTACGTGAAGCTCCGCGTCCTCGCTCCCGAGAAGTACTACGTCCTGTTCGAGGTCGAGCACATCGAGCGGGTCGGTGCGATCGACGAATTGATGTCGGTGTTCAGTAACCGCAAAGCGAACATGATCGACAGCTACAGTCGGCTGAAAAGCATCAATCGCAGCGCCCTCTTCTACGCGCTGGCCGAGTTCGACAAGAAATTGACGAAACGGAAACTCGAGTCGATGCTGAAAGAGCTCATCTGCACCTCCTCGGCCCTTTCGGTCGTCCTCAAGGGAGCGTACGGCAGCAATGGGCCGCCGCTGGAGAAACTCGCGCTGCCGGAGTCGGTGTCGATCCGACCAGGTCCGGCTGACCGGAAGTCGTTGCCGCGCCGCCAAGAGCCTCAGATTGCGGGGGATCGAGATGAGGAGCTGAAGGACCCGAGGCGCTACAGGCTCGGCGCCCCCTATTACCTGTACGGACGGGGGTCGAGCGAGTGGACGCTCAACACCGCCCAGGTCTTCATGGCGGTCCCTTTCGGGGACAAGGCCTACACCGAATTCTACGATCATTACATCGCCAAACCGGTGAAAAATGCGGGCCTGGAACCGTTCCGGGCGGACCGCGTGCCCGCTCGCGCAAAACGGCAGTCGATCATCGAAAAGATCGAGGAAGGAATCGCCCGCTCACGCTTCGTCATCGCGGACATCACCGACTCCAACCCCAACGTCATCTACGAGGTAGGCCTCGCCGTCGGCATCTCAAAGCCAGTCCTCCTCCTCTGCGACAGCAAACACTTCGACGCCCGCGAGATCCCCTTCGACTTCCAATCCTACGAGCTCCTCGAGTACTCCCCCTACGGCGCCGACCGCCTCAAAGTCCAGCTAGCCAACAAGATCGCCCAGCTGAAGGAAGACACGCCGTAGCCCAACTTTGACCAACGGCCCAGCGAGGACGCCGCCGTGCGGATCTTCCGCCGATGGGGCTGGGCGGATTCGAACCGCCGAGCTCCTGGGTGCGATTTAGGCTGCTGGGGTACTCGCCATCCGCTGGGATCCCGCATGGCAAGTGGCTTTGCGCCGCTCGCGATTCGCTGACGACCGAGCCCGATATGCGTGGATATGTGGCGATTGTCGGGGTGTTCTGGCAGAAACGCGGATTTCTGCCCGTTGAGTTGCCGCTCGGTTTGAGTTTTCGGCCTGGCAGGCCACCCGTTGTCAGCTGAGGCCGCCAGCGGTCGACCGGAGGCGGACGCAGGTGAACCCGAGCCAACTACCTCAGGTCGTTGATAGAGCCGCTTGAATGCGGTCCGCAGCGTCGGCAGGCGGCTCGTGCTCCCAGATGCGCAGCGATCTCCAGCCGCTCGACCTCAGCAACTCGTCATTGGAACGGTCGCGGGCGACGTTCCGGGCCAGCTTGGCCGTCCAATAATCCGTGTTCGACTTTGGACGGGCAAGATGCTCAGGGCATGAATGCCAGAAGCACCCGTCGACAAAGACGGCGACCTTCCACCGGGTGAAGACGATGTCGGGTCGGACGAATCGTTCGCCCAGACCGAGGCGCAGGTCCTTTCGGAAGCGCAAACCTCGTCTGTGAAGCTCGCTGCGCAGCCGGACCTCAGGTGAGGTGTCAGCTCTTCGGTTCGCGCGCATACTCCGGCGGACGCCGGGACTGCTCGCAGGCGGAGAAATCAGGTCCGCGATGCGAGGGTCCTTCTCGCTGGCGACGAGGTCCCTGCCCTTCGAGCGTTCCGCATCGGGGGCGGTTGTTCGTCATGTCCCGACAGGTGCGCGATCAGCGCGACCCCGACGGCGCGGGCCAGCTTCGGGGGCACCGCATCTCCGACGACGCGATAGCCATTGCAGTGGGTTGGTGGGAAGACGTACCAGTCCGGGAAGGACTGGATACGCGCGCACTCGCGGACAGTGAGCAGTCTCGGCTCATCGGGGTGGATCGCTTGGCTACTGCTGTGGCGAGCGCCGCTCCCGTCCGGCTTCAGCTTCCCCTGTGCCCGGACGACCTTCGCCGGTAGCTCCCAACGCAGCCGATCCCGCTTATAGCGGTCGTTGCGGGCGCCTTGGGGGGTGGAGGCGAAGGACCGACGTACCTCGGGCGTGTGAGCCCGTTCCAGATGGTTGGGTACGGTGGGAACCTTCGAAGGACCGGCGGCCTTGGGCAGTCCGCCGAGCGTTGTTTCCAGCGACGTCCAAGCGTTCTCCCGGTCGGGTCCATGGGAGGCCGGAGGAAAGACGAACGACCGCCCGCGGCGACCCCTGAGGCCGACCACGATCAACCTCTCTCGGTGCTGACCGACGCCGTAGTCCGCAGCATCGAGGACCTTCCAGGACACCCGATATCCGGCGTCCTCAAGCCGGGCGAGGATAATCGGCCAGGCGCCGCCCGGCTCGCCGCCAGGCCCCGCCGCGCTGAGGAGGCCCTTGACGTTCTCGAAGACGAACGCCTGCGGTTTCAGCACCCGCAGCAAGCGGGCGTAGGCTTCGAAAAGCATGCCCGTTTCACTGGTGAGCCCCTCGCGCGAGCCGGCAACGCTGAACGAGACGCATGGCGGGCCGCCGCTGAGCAACTCCAGCTCGCCAGGGCTGATCTTCAGGCGTCGGAGAAGCTCCTGCCCAGAGATCTTGCGGATGTCGCTTTCGATTACCTCCGCGCCTTCGAGATAGCGGCGCCCATTCGGCAGCTCGACCGCATTCGCTTGGTTGGTCCGAAGGGTCCAGCAAGCCCAGGTGTCCAACTCGATCCCGGCGAGCACCCGAAAGTTTGCGAGCTCCAGGCCAAGGTCGAGGCCGCCGCCGCCTGAGAAGACCGAGAGAACGCGCGGCCGGCCGGTCGGGGCGGGACGTGCTGCCTGCCCTCTGCGCTCCCTCTTCATCTCGTCAGAGCATAATCGTCGTGACAGCTGCGGGGTTCGCGAGACGCTGTGCCGTGAAGACTCTCGTATAGGCTCGGACCCTGAGTTATCAGTACGGAACCATTGGTCTAGGCATCGATCTCGCACGGGAGAATGGGGCGCCCTAAGAAATGACGAAGTTCCGTCCCGAGAATGACGACATCGGGGTTGACGGCCTGCGTCTCGACCCCGACAACCCGCGGTTCGTGACCGACCGGGACACCGCCGACCTTAAGATCTTCCTTCCTTGGTTCCACGGAGACGCCGACCTTCTGGCGGTCGGTTCCTCGATCGCGGCGAACGGCTATCACGCGGCCGAGCCGCTGTTGGTGGCGCCGCGCGACGATGGAGATGATCGACTCGTAGTGGTCGAGGGCAACCGGCGCTTTGCGGCCGTGCTGGTCCTTCTCGATCCGGAGCTCCTTCCGCGGCTCTCACAGTTTCATGAGCTTTCCGAGGAAGCCGACCTGGAGGAACTGAGAGAGCTTCCATGCCTCGTCTACGAGAGCAGAGATCAGATCCTCGACTACCTAGGAAACCGCCACGTGGTCGGGGTGAAGGAGTGGAAGCCCTTGGCAAAGGCCCGCTACGTAAAGCAGCTTCAGGAGCGAGCGGAAAAATTGCAGGAGGACAAAAGCGACAAGGCGCTCGCCAGGAGAATCGGGAGCAATGCGGCTTACGTCCGCCGCTTACTCAACAGCCTCCAGGCTTTCGAATCCGTCGAGCTCAAACAGGCCAAGGACGAGGCGCGGTTCTCGATCCTGCAGACGGCGCTCCAGTACAACCCGATTGCCGATTGGGTGGGTATCGGCGCCCGGACGCGCGAGGGTGAGGAGGACGTGAAACCGGACTCCCTCCAGGAGCTGGCCGACTGGACCCTTGCTCCGTCGGACCCGGAGAAGTCGAGCCCTCCGCGGGTCAACACCCGGCGGCTCCCCCTCCTCGCCGACGTTGTCGGCAACGACGAGGCGCTAGCGGCATTTCGCAGAGGCGAGACGATCGAGCGCGCCCATCGCCTGACCGATGCGGCCGGAAAGGCGCTGCTGGAGGCGATGACCGAGGCCGGAGAGGCGATGGGGAGCGCGGTCAGTCAGGCAGACAGGCTGACGGAACCGCCCTCCACTGCCCACACCGCCGCGATGGATGTGATCCAAGAGCGGACGGAGCAGCTCTCTAGCGCGCTCGACGCCGCGGAGTCCCAACAGCCCGAGGATGATGAATCTTCCGGATCCGCCGACGGGTAGTCGGACGGGCCTCGTCGCAGATTGGGTCGAGTTCGCCGCTGCGGCGGACATCGATGGGATCTTCGTCGGCGACAGGCTCGTCGACATGCGGGAGGAGGTCGTCGAACGCAAAGGGGGCCAGCGGACGCCTGTGAAGGCCGACAAGTGGCAGAAGGAGGCGGAGGAAGTGTGGGCGCTCCTACGTTCCCGCGCCGAGTTCTACGGAGAGGGCTATCCGTTCGAGGTCCAGCCGGACGTCCTCGAGATCCAGACGAAGTCGCTGGACGATCGTCGCCTTGCGTATGCATTCCTGTTGGCCGCGGCAAATCTCGCCGCGTTCGCTGATACCGATCGGCACCGGCTGACGGGTGGGTTCGAGCGGGCCAGCCGACATGCGATGGCCGCGCTTCTTCCCAGCGGATCGACCGTGAGCGTCTTCGGAACGAGCTGCCGGGACGACGAGCGGTACGGGCAGACGAAACTGATCGACCGCCTTGAGAAGCTCGCCGAGGATCTAGCGACCAGGCTTACGCTCGAGGGGCAAAGACATGGAAATAACTCGGTCGACCGCATCAGCGGCGACGGCGGTCTTGACCTGGTCGGCTGGCCAGACCTGGTCGAGCCGCGGAAGAGACTCCCCGTCTATTTCGGGCAGTGCGCTTGCGGCGAGCAATGGCAGACGAAGCCTTACGAGGTCGCCGCGGTCACCTGGAACCACCGGCTGGAGCCCGTAAGCCAGATAGTCTCGGTCACGCTGATCCCCTACGCCCACCGCGCCGAGGATCACGACTGGCTCGATCTCTTTTCTGTAATTCCGACCGTGCTGATTGACCGCCCCCGCTGGCTCGACCTGGTGGAGCGGTCCGGTCAGTTAAGTGAGGCCATCGCGGACATGCCTCGTAGCTGGATGCTCAATGAATTGCCGGGTCTTCGCTCCGCGGCTTAGCCCGCCAGTTCATCGAGCTAGTCGCTACCCAAGCGAGCGGAATCAAGGGCAATCGCTGCCAAACCCCGCACATATGGGCCGATCAGGCAGTTTCTGCCCGATCGGGAGCGGTATTTGGGTCTCGGTTTAAATGATCGCCGGAACCCGATCTTGCGACATGCAGGGGGTTCTGCTGATGGAGCTAGGCGGATTCGAACCGCCGACCTCCTGGGTGCGATCCAGGCGCTCTGCCAGCTGAGCTATAGCCCCGGGCTTGCGGGTGGGAAGTTGCTCCCAGTTCCTCGCAAGCGACAGGATAACCGCATAGTCTTTGACAGCCTCCCCCGCGGAGATGGCGAGCATGAGCATTCTCGACGACGCGATACGCGAGCATTTGGAACTGAAGCGCGCCCATGGCGCGGACGAGGCTGAGGTCAAACGGCTCGAGGACGAGGCGTTCGGGCCTCCGGGGCGGCCGGACGCGCCGGACCCGCTGGCCGAGGCGCCGACGGAGTTCATGGCCACGCCCGAGGCGGAGGCGGCGCAGGCCGAGGAGGGCGGCGGTCGCCGGATCAACATCGCCGATCTGCAGGAGGCGCCGCCAGCCGACGCGCCGGCCGCACCCGCGGAGGACGCCGCCCAGGCGGCGCCCCCGGCCGAGGAGGAGCCACCGGCGCTGGAGCACGAGATCGTCCCGGAGGCCGAGGCCGAGGAGCCAGCTGTCGCCGAGGCAGATCCCGAGGACTCGTCCATCGCCGACGCGGGCCACTCGACCGAAGAGCGCCATGCGATCGCCGAGCAGCCGACCGAATTCTTCGACGTCGAGGCCGAGATGGGGACCGAGGACGCGCCCCCGGTCGAGGCGCCCAGCCCCTCCGACGAGGAGATCGTCGCGGCCGAGATCGCCGAGCCGCCGCTCGCCCCGGTCGAACCGGCCACCGAGATCCACGCCTCCCGCGCCGACACCCCCGTCGAGGACGCCGAGGAGGAGGAAGAGGACGACGACTTCTGGAGCGAGCAGCGCCTCTCCGACGAGCTCGACCAGGCGCTCGAGGCGCCCCTCGTCGAGGAGGACGACCCCGCCCCCGCAGCCGAAGACGACTTCGAGGAACCCTCCGAGGAGCACGAGCAGCCGCAGGCTCAGGCCAACTACGACCCCGACACCGGCCACGAGGACGTGCTCGAGGACACCCCGGACTTCCTCGAGGACGCCCCGGAGGACGACGAGCTCTGGTTCGAGCAGAAGCCTCCGAAGGACTTCGACTTCGACGACTAGGCGCTAGCCAGCTGCGGCATGTCAAAACTGGAGTTTTCGGCAGAGGACCGTTTTGCGGTAGCGAACATCGCAACTCCGGAACTGGCGCCTCACCCGTTCACGGTCGGAATCGTCAGCCAGTCGGCGGTCGGGCTCCGGAACTGGCAGATGGTCTGGGACTTGCGCCAGCTCGACGGTTACACCGTCTATGAGGACATCCTGGATGCGCTCGATGAGGCGATCAGCTACGAACGCGGCGCCCCGATCCTCTACGTGGCCCCGGAGAAGGTCGAGTCCATCGAAGCGGGGCTCATGCGGTTCAAGAAGACCAAACCACTCATCCTTCCCACCCGCAACAAGCCCCTTCCGAAGCGCCCGCTCGACCTCGCCCCCTTCACCGATGGCTGGAGCGGAAGTCAAGACGGGACGGGCTTGACTCCCCTTCTCGACGTCGACAACGAGCTCAACGCAGATCGCATGCGTGCCACTCTCAGGGACGACGGACGGGTGGCAGCCGAAATCGGCCTGATACCGAGTCATCGAGAGGCCGAGGAGATGGTGGACGCCATTCTCGACGACCAAGGCTTCCTCGACGCCTACTCAAAAGTGCTCGACGACGTGCAGTCAGAGCGCGAGCAGCTGCTCTCCACGTTCCTGGAGGGCATTGCCTCCCATTCCCTCTTGTCCGAGGTCGCCTTGACGATGAAAGGCGACTGGATCCAAGTGGTGCCGATGCATGCTGGCGCGCTCTACGAGCTGGATACGGGTTCCGAGTCGCTCTTGGTCCGCCCAGCTCGATCAGGGCAGGGCGCGCACTGGCAACGATTCGCCTCCGCCATCTCCGAGCTCGAATACCTGATCAATGAGCCGGATGTGGACGAGTCGGCGATCGAAGAGCTCCTGACTCGGAACCCCCTATTCCTCAGGGGCCTCAACTACACCCAGGCCTATCACCAGGTTGTCTTGCCGCTGGGAGACGGACGTCACTACAAGCCGGACATAATCGCCGAGCCAGCCGATAGCGATTGGTGGGACATCATCGACATCAAGCTGCCCAAGGAGAAGATCTTCGTTGGTCGGCCGGGAAGGATTGGAATCTCGGGAGCGATCAGAGAGGCGGCCAGCCAGTTGCGCGAGTACGCACGCTGGTTCGACGGCGGCAGCGTGGCGAAGAGAGTCGAAGAGCGGTACAAGATTCGCTGCCACGAACCTAAGCAGGTCGTGATCATTGGGCGAGATCCCAGAGAGTTCTCCGAGGAGCAGAGACGAGCCGCGAGAAGCGCTCATCCCAATCTGGAGATAGTCACCTACGACGGCCTTCTAAAGGCGGCGAAGAACCAGCTTCTCTTCTAGGTGCCTGCATGGAGCCAGCCGGGTTCGAACCGGCGACCTCCTGCTTGCAAAGCAGGCGCTCTGCCAGCTGAGCTATGGCCCCGTCCTGCGGATTGTAGGGCGCTCCCGCTCGCGCGGAAGCGCCCGCACGCCTATTTCTTCTTCTTCGCGACCGTGAACTTGACGATCTTCGTTGCCGTGTTGCCGGCGGCGTCGGTTGCGGTCATCGTCAGGCGGTAGACGCCCGGTTTCAGCTTCTTGCCGTTGGGCAGCGTCGCCTTGTTCGGGCCGGGGGCGCCGGGGCCGCTGAACGGCTGGCCGACTTTCCGGAACCGCGGACACCGTTTCTTGTCCTTGTTCTGCGGCGTCTGTTTGACGCATTTGCGGCCGACCTTGCGGCCGGGCAGCTTCTTCGCCAGCTTGAACTTGACGGTCGCCGCCTCGGAGAGGTTGTAGAGGACCTTGCCGCCGGCGACCTTCAGCCCCTTGACCCCCGGGGGAGTGACGTCGCACGGCCCCTGCGTGGTCGCCTGGGTCGAGCACTGGTCCTGGGTCTCGTCGCCGAACCCGTCGCCGTCGGCGTCGGGCTCGATCGTCGCCGCGACCAGCAGCTCCCCGGTCGCTTCGGTCGACCCGCGGGCGCCGCTGCCGTCGACCAGCGGCGGCGAGTAGACGTAGCTGAACTTGTCGCCGCTGTCGTTGACCGTCGCCTGCACGTATCTGCCGGCGTCGATCGCCAGGTGCTGCCCTTTTTTCACCGGCACCCGACCGGCGAACTCCTGGATCGGCGCTTCCAGCGCGTCTTCGTTCACCTGCAGCGTCACCGTCGGCCCGGTGGCGGCCGCCGTCGCCAGCGCGGTGCTGTCGTCGCCGGGGTCGCGCGAGATGTCAGCGACGCGGAAGGTCACCTGCTGGGCTTCGGTGATGATGTAGGCGCGGATGCGGAACTTGGTGATCACGCCGTCGACCGGGGCGCCGCCCGCGTAGGGGTCGCCGTTCGGGTCGCTCGGGTGGATGAAGGAGACGATCGTGCAGGTGCCGTCGAACGCGGCGCACTCGCCGGAGTTGGCCGGGTCGTGGTTGAGCCGGCTGCCGAAGGTCGTCGCGCCTTGGGCGAGCGCCGGCACGAGCAGCATTGCGCTGGCTACGGCGAGGAGGAGGATGGTGAAGCGCCTCTTCAGGTGTGACATCGGGGTCCTTTCGGTTGCGAGCGCGCTGCTCAGTCGCTGACGATGGTGAAGCTCGGTCCGTTCTTCTTCGCCGCGTTGCCAGCGGCGTCCCGCGCCCGGACCACGACGCGGTAGGTGCCCGGCGCCAGGCTCTTGCTGCGGCTGAGCCGGCCCTGGAACTTGACGCGGTTGGCCCCCGCCTTGCCGGCGAAAGGCGGCAGCTTCCCGGCCGCGACGTAGCGGACGCACGCTTTGCGGCTGCGGTTCGCCGCCGTCGGCTTCACGCACTTGCCGCCGACCCGTCGCCCCGGCTGGGCGCGCTGGAAGACGACGGTGGAGCGGGCGGGCTCGCTCAGCCGGAAGGAGATCGTCGTCCCGATCGGCAGCCGCGAGACGCTCGCCAGCTTGCCCCCGAGTAGCCAGCGCTTGGCCGAGACCTTGAGGTTGGTGATCTTCGGCTTTTTCGTGTCGCCCCCGCCCCCTTGTTCCTGCCCGACCTGGATCGTCACCTTGGCCGGGTTGGCGTCGGAGACGGAGTCGCTGCCGGTGTAGGTGAAGCTGTCGGTGCCCTTGAAGTCCTTGTTCGGCGTGTAGATGACCTTGCGGTCAGAGAGCCCGCTCAGCGTCCCGTGCGCGGGCGGCGTCACGACTTCGAGGAAGGGATCGCCGATCGCCTCAGGGTGCGGCGGTTCTTTGCCGGCGCCGTTGTCGGGATCGGTGCAGCTGAAGTCGATCGAGACGAAGCCGTTGACCGGGATCGAGACGTTCCGGTCCTCGCAGGTCGGCGAGAAGTTGGTCGCCCAGTCGGCGTTGCCGTCGAAGTGTTCGGCCGCTTTCCAGGATGCGGGCACCTGAGAGGATTCGCCGCTGAGGTTCTTTTCGGCGAGATCCCCTTCCGTGAAGACCCCGAGGGTGTAGATGATGTGCTGTCCATCGGGGGACCAGACGCAGTTGATGTTCCCGATGGAGGAGGTCGCGAACGGCGTGACCAAGCCGCCGGTAACGGGCACCAAGTAGGTATCGGCGGCTGAGCTCATCGGGCCGCGGGTGAAGCAAAGCGTGTTCCCGTCCGGGGACAGCGACGGTTGCCACTCGTCTTCTTCAGTCGCCAGGATCGGGGTCTCGGCGCCTCCCAAAGTCACCGGGCTCTTCTTGTAGAGGTCCCGCTTCGTCCCGCTGTTGAACGGAGGGATGCCCCGGTTGTAGTAGAGGGCGTTGCCATCCGGGCTCCAGACCGGCCGTTCCTCGGTGATGCCCACCGTGTTCGTGATCTGCACCGCTTCTGAGCCCGGCGCCAAGCTCTTGACCCAGAGGTCCCCTTTCGCTCCATAGGCGATGGCGCTGCCGTCGGGGGACCAGGAGGGCCGGTCCTGGGATTCCGCCGCTGGGACGAATTCCGTCTGGCTGCCGGTCCGCAGGTCCAAGATCCAGATCGCGTAGCTCGTTCCCGACCCGGCTGCGTAGGCGATCCTGGTGTGATCGGGGGACCAGTTCGGCTGCCGGTGACGCACTTCTGCGCCTGCTGGGAGCGTCGTCACCTGGACGGCGGCTCCGGACGGGTAGTCGGCCACGTAGATCCGTGCCGCTTTGTCGCCGGCGTTGGGTGCCGAGACTCCTTCGCCCGCCCGCCCGCTGGTGAACGCGATCTTCCCCGGGGGACCGGGGATGAAGGTGGCGGAGGCGGCAGCCGGCAACGCACCGAAGAGGACGAGGACGAGGCTGCCGATCGTCAGCAATCGGCGGGACACAGCTTCAACCTACCGGCCCGGTGACAAAAAACGCAAGGTTCCCTGGTTGGTTTTGGACGGGAGGCTGGGAGGGCGGAGGAGCTTGAGTTCAGATGCCGGCGCGAGAGGCGATCTTCTCCGCAGCCCAGACGCGCTCGTCATGGGTCGAAGAGTGGTTCAAGGTCCAACTGTCGAGAATGAAAGGCGTCAGGTTGGGGTGAGCGGGAAGACGCTGGCGGGTCAAGGCGAGTCCCAGCACGGGATCGAGCCGCAACCTGACGTCGATTGCCCGGATGCCATGGTCGAGCGCCGCGACGATCGGGGCGGTGGCGGGAGCGCTGAGCAGGATCAGCTCCGCGATCGGGGTCCCGTCGACCACCGCCCGGGCAGCGACCTCTCCTCCATAGCTGTGCCCGAAGACACTCTGAAGCCCCTCGGGGGCAATATCTTCCTGCCATTCGCGGAAATCGACGGCGGCGCGTTGGCGATGCCCCTTCCGGTAGAAGCCGCTCCAACTGAACCGTGCCCCTCCGGAGTAGAGGTTGGGTCGCAGATCGGCGTGGACGTACCCGTGGAAGCCGGCGCCAGGACGCCACCAGTCTCCTTTCCACCCCCAGGTCCCGTGGATCATCGTCGACTTCGCGTGGCCGCCAGTGACGCCTCCCCCGTTGCCGCCGTGGGTGCCAGGCGGTTCATCCGTCGGCGGCTGCGAGGCCAGCTGGGTTGCGGTGGCCAGGGCGGCGACAATCGGATCGCGCGAGCGCAGGGCCTGCTGGATCCGGCTTCTGACGAATGCGAGCAGTTGCCTGCGTCGGAGCTGAGGATCGGTCTCGACAAACCCGCCTGCGAGTTCCATGAAGCGCTGGCGCCAGCGGGCTGGCGACCATTCCCTGAGCCGCATTTCGCCAAGCTCGCGGTCCATCGGGAGGTGGGAGAACGGGCGAGGTCCCAGCCGCAGCCCCGTCTTGGTCAACAGGTTCGACAAGGCGACCGCGGCCGCGGTCGACTCTCGCTCCAGCGGGCTGCCGAGGACCGCCAGCAGGAAGCCGACGGTGGCGACCGGATCGGCCTCGCGGGCGGAGCGCCAGAGATCGACGCGTTGCTCGACGAGGATCTCCGGCTGAAGCTCGACCAACAGCTCGACCGGATCTTCCACGGCCAGATTCCATCTTCCAACCGCGAGCGGCGGGGAAAACCCGATCTCTTCCAGCGGAGTGGCCAGCCCTTCGGTCGCTTGGCCGGACTCATCGGTCAACGCCGATATAGCGGCTACGCGACACACATTGAGGCTCTCGAAGTGCTCCCTTGCCTCCGCCGACTCCGGCTCGGGCGAGACGACAAAGCTCTCCTCGTCCCCGCTCTGCCAGTCGCCGGACGATCCCTCCACGCGCCAAAAAGTAGCGGGCACCAAATTTCACTGTCGGGCCAGTCCTACTTTGGTACGTCTGGATCTAATAGTTTGCCCGCCTTGAACGAGCGGGCGGACCGAGAGCAATGATGCCCCCGGCGAAAGATCCGTCGCCGGCCGCGATCGACGGCAACAGCGGCCAGGTCGCCTCCTTCTACCTCGGGAACCATCACAAGCTGATCCACCGCCATACCGAGTCGATGGCGATCAGGGCCGACCAGACGGCCCGCTGGACCTTGCGGATCGACTTCGAACTCCCGCGCGCCCCGCAGGCCGGCTGTGGCGAACACAACGGGGAAAGGATCTTCCTCTTCCCGCTGCTGTTCCTGCGCAAGGCACAGGGCCGCACCGGGTTCGAAGCGCGTGACGAGCAGGGCGCCACCGTCCCTTTGCTCAATCGCAAGCTCAGCGATGAGATCTCCGGGCGGGCGGCGGCGGTCGCGGCGACCCGGCTGGTCGAGGCCGGCCGGATCGAGAACCCGGACTTACCCGACCTGCCGTCAGAAAGCCTGGAATTCGTGTTCGAGCGGGTCTGCAAATGGCGCCCCTACATCGCCTCGGTCATTCTCAGCAAGCTCAAGCACAACCTCGACAAAGGGATCCGCAAGGTCTGGCGGGAGGAAGGACTGATCGAGGATCTCGAACTCCTCGTCGACCATTCCTTGGTCTGGGTGCCGCTGCGGGGCCTGCCGGGGGAACGCCGCGTGATCGAGGTCGGCCACGACACCGAGCTCTCCCGCCGCCCCCTGCTCCGCTGGCATTTCGGCGAGCTGAAGCTCCCCCGGAACCGGTTGCGCTGGTGGCGGCGGCGACACCGCCGCAGACAGCTCGCCGATGAAGAGCAAGTCCTCGACACGGGCGAGGCGAAGTACGGTCAAACCGCACGGCGGGCAAGCCTCTCGGTGCTGGGCGAGCGCTTGGCCCAGCCGCTCGGCTGGATGCCGATCGAGTTCGACTTCCCGACCATCTACACGCGCCGCTGCGACTCCTACCACTTCGAGATGACCTGCCCCGGGGGGCTGAAACCCCGTGGGGTGCGGGTGACGATCGACGAGGAAGGCGGCAAGAACGGAAAGGGGGAAAGGGAAGAGCGGGAGAGCCCGGCCACCGACGAGGGTCAGCCGCCGGCTCAGAGCGACGAGAAGAAAGCGAAGGAGGAGCGCAAGGACCTGGAACGGTCGGCCAGGAAGACGATGGGGAGCAGGGCCGCCCACCTCTACCTGCCCGGTGGGCGCGACGTCGGCGACGTGGTGCTGCGGGCGACGGTCGGGATCAGCAGCGACGCGTTCCCGATCCTCTGGGTCCTGATGGGCACGATCACGACGGTGATGCTCTGGGCCCTGGTCGCGCTCAACCCGAACTGGCTGGTGGGCGACGGCAAGAGCCACAACGAGATCGCCGCCGGCGTCCTCCTGATCGTCCCGGCCCTGCTCGGCGCCCTGATCGTCGGGTCGGACGAAAAGGCCGAGAGCAAGCTGCTCAGCGGCGCCCGCATCTTGCTGCTGGTGACCGGCCTCTGTTGCGCCGGCGCCACCGCCGTCCTCACGGACATCAAGCCCTTCAGCACCAAGCCACAGGCGACCTGGGCGGTGTGCGCCGCCGTCGCCACCGCCGCGCTGATCCCGCTGGTCACTAGCTGGCTCCTCTCGCTGGACGCGGTCTGGCGAGCGCGGGAAGCGCTCAACTCGGTCACCCGCCAGTACCTCGCCTTGTTCGGGTTGGCGGCGCTGGCCCTGGGGTTGGTCGTCCTGCTCCCGCACACGGGGGGCGACACGATCTTCCGCGCTGCGCTGGCGAGCTGCTTGTTGCTCCTCTCGGTGCTCATGATCCTGCTCGCCAGCAACCGTCTGGCGGTCTCGCTGGAGGCGAACCGGAAGTTCCTCTCCGTCGCGGCAATGACCCTCGCCGCCCTCTGCCTGGTGCTGGGTTGCGTGGAGCTGCAGAAGATCTCCGCGCCGGACGCCAACTGGCAGAAGGACGCCGAGGATTTGGCGAGGGCCATCCTGCCCGTTGCCTTCTTCTCGGGCCTCGCCCTCTGGGGCATCACCCGAATCTTCGGGCCGAGAAGGGGGGAGCTCTCGATTGCTCCCTCGGTCGGCCAGGCCCTGATCGCCGAGGAACGGATCCGCGAGCTGCGCCGGTTGCGGGAAATCAACGCCAACCCCGAGGCCACCTGGCGCCGGGTGATCAGCGGGGCGAAAAGGCTGCGACCGACCTCCGGCCAGGAGAGCGAGGAGATCGGAGTCCAGTCGAAGGTGAAGGTTGAGCCGGCGGGGAAGACCGAGGGAGATTGGGTGATCGCCAACTCCTCCAGCACCGAGCTGCCCGAGTACCGGGAAGAGGAGTTCCCGAAGCTGGTTCAGTCAAAGGAGGAGAGCCCAGGGGTCGAGATCGAAATCAAGGCCGAGGAAGTCGAGGAGTCCGACATCAAGGCGATCGCCGAGCGCGAAGGGATGACGGAGCTGGAAGTCGAACTCGCGCTTCTCAAGCACCACGTGCAGATGCTCGAGGCGGGCGGCAATCCCAGGTTCAGGGATCGGGTCAAGGCACGAGTCTCGCGGTTTCGCGGGCGCTGATCAGGCCAACAGGCTCTCGGCCCGGTGGCTCTCGGGCAGGTTCTGGTCGGCGTGGTAGCTGGAGCGGACCAGGGGGCCGGCGGCGACGGACTCGAAGCCGAGGTCGTAGGCGGCCTGCTCGAGCGCCGCGAACTCGTCGGGGTGCCAGTAGCGGACGACCGGCAGGTGGTTCTCGGTCGGGCGCAGGTACTGGCCGACGGTGAGCACCTGGACCTCGTGCTCGCGCAGGAGGCCGAAGGTCTCGACCATCTCCTCGAAGCTCTCGCCGAGGCCGACCATCAGGCCCGACTTGGTCACGACCTCCTCGCCGCCCATCTCCTTCGCCATCCGCAGCACCCGGGCCGAGCGCAGGAACTGGGAGCCGCGGCGGGCGATCGGGTAGAGGCGCGGCACCGTCTCGACGTTGTGGTTGAAGACGTCGGGCCGCTCGTGGACGACCTTCGCCAGCGGCATCTCCTGGCCGCGGAAGTCGGGGGTGAGGATCTCGACCTTGCACTCGGGCGCCAGCATCCGGATCGAGCGGATCACGCCGACGAAGGCGCTCGCCCCGTAGTCGGGGAGGTCGTCGCGGTCGACCGAGGTAACGACGGCGTGGCGCAGCCCCATCGCCTTCACCTGGTTCGCCACCCGCAGCGGCTCCAGCGGGTCGTTCCAGGTCGGCTTCCCGGTCTGGACGTTGCAGAAGCCGCAGCGCCGCGTGCAGACGTCGCCCAGGATCATGAAGGTCGCCGTGCCGCGCTCCCAGCACTCGCCGACGTTCGGGCAGTTGGCCTCCTCGCAGACCGTGTGCAGGTTGTCGCTGCCGATCTTCTCCTTCAGCCGCCGGTAGTTGGGCCCGCCCGGCGCCGGCACCTTCAGCCACGGGGGCTTGCGGGCGCGGCGGAAGGGGACGGTGCCCTCGGCCTCGGCGGCGGTCCCGCCCGGCTTGGCGCGGGAGCGGGTGACGTGGATGCGCTCGGTGCTGGACACCGACGCCTACGTTAGCTGAGCGGCCTCACCCGCCAGCCGAAGCGGGCGGGGGTCTGGTCGACGTTGCCGAAGCGGTCGATCGCCCGCACCTTGAAGAGGTGCCTGCCCGGCTTGACCGAGCGTTTGAAGGGGTTCGGGCAGGCGCGCCACTTCTTCTTGTCGAGCTTGCACTGGAAGCTCGACTGCGGCTCGCTCGCGGCGAAGCGGAACTTGGCGAGGCGCTTGAAGCCGAGGCGCGCCGGACCGCGGACGATGCGGGTGTTGGGCGGCGTCGTGTCGGCTGCCACTTCGGTGACCCGCGCCGGCTCGACGCTCGGCGCTGGCGGCGCCTGCAGCTCGAAGGCGCCGACGTCGGACCCGTCGCCGCCTTCTTTGTTGCTGATTTCCGGGAAGTCGCTAGGGCGGTGGAGGCCGCGCTGATCGACGCCGCTGCCGAAGGAGTTGCCGCGGTCGATCGCGATGCTGTTCTCGAGCAGCGCGTGGGTGGGAGTCGGCCCGCCGTTGTCCCTCAGCATCGGATCGAGGCCGGCGACGACTTCGACCAGGTCGCTTGATTTCGTGAACCCGCAGCTGCCGTCTTCGTCGAGGTTGAAGCCGCCAGAGACGAGCGTCCCGAAGCAGCTTTCGGCGTCCCCCTCCGGATTGGAGATGAGGGTGTTGCGAACGGCCTGGCTGTCAGCGAGGTAGAGGTTGGCGGCGAAAACTTCCGCGGCGGAGGCCGAGTTGCCGGTGATGGTCAGGCTCGTCAGCTCGGCTTTGTTCCCGGCGATGCCGCCGCCGTCGGCCGAGGTCGTGCCCGCTCCGTCGGCGAGGATCGAGTTGCCGCTGATCGTGCTCCGTTCGATCGTTGCTTCGCCCATCGCGTCGATGCCACCGCCGACGGCGAAGACCGAGCCGGTTTCGCCGAGCGCTTCGACGACGTTGCCGCTGATCGTGCTGCGGTCGATGGTCAGTTTCCCGAAGGCGTAGATCCCGCCGCCTCCGGCCGCGGTTTCGACCGAGCCGTCGATGGAGACGGCGCGGTTTTCGCTGACGACGGATTCGCGCAGGGTCAACGGCCCGATGCTGTGGACGCCGCCGCCGCTGCCGGTGGGGGTCTCTCCTAGTTCTTCCACCGATTCGTTGGCCACCACCGCCACCCGGGTCAGGGTGAGGCTGCCGCTCTTGTTCAGGATCCCCCCGCCCGCGCCCGAGTTTCCTTCGGTGACGGTCAGGCCGGTGAGCGTGCCGGTGACGCCGTTGTCGAATTCGAAGATGCGGAACATCGCCCCCAGGGGCGCGCGCCCCACGGTCAGGCTCTCGGGACCGGGGCCGGCGATCGCGAGGTCCCCTTCGATCTGCGGGAGCTTGTTCTCGAGCGGGATCTTCCCCGTCACTTCGATCTCGATCGAGTCCGGGCCGGCCTGCGCGTTGGCGACATCGATCGCCGTCCGCAGCGTCCCCGGCCCGTCGCTGCCGAGGCTCGTGACCGGGATCGGCGCCGCGGCCGCGGCGGCATCCGGCAGGCAAGCCGCCGCCACGGCGAGCAGGCCTAGGAGTCGGATCAGGCGGCGCATGGTCGCGGCAGCCTAAGCGGCGACCCCGTCGGCGGCAACCGGCTCGCGCTCGAAGACGCGGGCGTAGGCGGCGACGAGGGCGTCGGCGAAGGCGTCGAGGTCCTGCTCGGCTCCGAGCTCGCGCGAGAGCGAGGTCATCGAGACCCCCTCGATCCCACACGGCACCACCCACTCGAACGGCTGCAGGTCGTTGTTGACGTTGACCGCGAGCCCGTGCGTGGTCACCCCGCGGCTGACGTGGAGCCCGATCGACCCGATCTTGCGTGGCCCCCTTGCCGACGGGACGATTCCGGTCCTTATAGGACCGTTTTCGTCCCGTCGGCCTTGAACCCAGACGCCGGTCAGGCCCTCGATCACGCTTGCGCGCACGCCGGCGCTTTTCAGCGCCTCGATCATCGTCCGCTCGAGACCCCGGACGTAGCGGTGGACGTCGTCGCCGTAGCCGCGCAAGTCGACGATCGGGTAGGCGACCAGCTGGCCTGGGCCGTGGTAGGTGACGAGGCCGCCGCGGTCGGTCTCGCGGACTTCGATCCCCTGCGCTTCGTACCAGGCCGCTCCCATCGGCAGCTCCTCCGGTTTCGAGCGGCGGCCGCGGGTGTAGACGGGCGGGTGCTCGAGCAGGAGCAGGACGTCGCCGATCTCGCCGCGCTGGCGCTTCTCCGCCAGCGTTTTCTGCATCTCGCGCGCCTCTTCATAAGGGACGATGCCGCGGCGCGCGACCAGGATCTCACCGCTCATTCACGAATCGTTGCAGGGCGCGGCCCTATCCTGTGAGCGCCGACCCATGGTCCAGTCCAAACCCCTCCGACCCGATTGGCTGCCGGCGGTGGCGCTCTCCTCGGCGCTGGCGCTGCTGATGCTGCTTTGGAGCCCGCCTGTCGGCGACCTCGCCGCGCAGGTCTTCCGCACCGAGCTCTTCGAGAGCGCCGGCCTCGCGATCTGGAACGGCAGCTGGTACGGCGGCCACTACACCCTCACCTACAGCCTGCTCTTCCCGCCGCTGGCGGCGCTGCTAGGGCCGCAGGTGGTCGGCGGCCTCGCGGTCGTCTCCTCCTCCTACCTCTTCGACCGCCTCGTCCGCGACCGCTGGGGAGTCGAGGCGCGCTGGGCGACGCTCTGGTTCGGCGCCGGCGTCGTCACCCTGCTCGCCGACGGCCAGCTCACCTTCGCCCTCGGCGTCGCCTTCGGCCTCGCGGCGCTGCGCTGCCTGCAGACGGGACGGGCGCCGCTGGCGCTCGCCGCCGCCGCGGCCTGCCCGCTGGCGAGCCCGGTAGCCGGCGCATTCCTCGCCGGCGTGCTGCTCGCCGGTGCCGTCGAGGCGGGGCGCCGCGCCAGCCGCATTGCCCTCACCGCCAGCGCCCTGGCGCTCGGCCTGGTCCTGGCGCCGAACCTCGCCTTCCCCGAAGGCGGCCACTTCCCCTTCGTTTTCTCCTCCTACGTCGCGATCCCGCTCTGGTGCGCCGGCGCCCTCGTCCTCACCCAGGGCGTCCGCGAGGAGGAGCGGCAGCTGCGACGCGTGCTCGTCGCCTACGCCCTCGCCTCGACCCTGATCTGGCTGGTGCCGAACGCGATGGGCGGCAACGCGGTGCGGCTCGGCGCCCTCTTCGGCGGCCCGGTCCTCGCCGCGGTCCTGCTCTCGCGGCGGCCGCGCCCGACCGTCCCGACCTGGTTCTTCGCGCCGCTGTTGGCGCTGGCGATCGCCGGCAGCCTCTACTGGCAGCTGACCGCCAGCGTCACCCAGATCGCCCGCTCGGTCGGCGACCCCTCGACCGCCTCTGCCTACTTCCACCCGGTGGCGAAATGGCTGCGCGACGAGGGCGCGGCGGGGGCGCGGATCGAGGTCCCGCCGACCGCCAACCACTGGGAGTCCGCCTACCTCGCCGACCGCTTCGAACTCGGCCGCGGCTGGCTGCGCCAGCTCGACACCACCCGCGAGGACCTCTTCTACGACGACAAAGCCCTGACCGAGGCGAGCTACGGCCGCTGGTTGCGCGCCAACGCGATCTCCTACGTCGCCCTGCCCGACGCGCCCCTCGACTACTCCTCGGTCCGCGAGCGCCGCCTGATCCTCAGCGGCCCCTCCTACCTGACCCTGCGCTTCCGCTCCGAGCATTGGCGGATCTACGAGGTGCGCGACCCGAAGCCGCTGGTCGCGCCGATGAACGGCGCCGCCGCCGAGACCCTCTGGTTCGGCCACCAGGGCTTCGCCCTCGACGTCCAGCGTCCCGGCAAGTTCCTCGTCCGCGTCAGCTTCACCCCCTACTGGTCGATCGCCCGCGGCCACGGCTGCATCCTCCGCCGCGGCGACTGGACCGTCGCCCGCGCCAGCCGCCCCGGCATCTTCCGCGTCGCCGCCGACTTCAGCGTCGGCCGAGCCTGGAACGCGGCGACGGGCGCCAGCAAGACCTGCTGACGGGACGATTTCCCTCCATATAGGGTTACTTTCGTCCCGTCGGCGGCTTAGCGGGTGCCCTCGAGGGTGGCTAGCGCGGCTTTGACCACGTGCTCCTCGTGGGGGATCGCGGCCTGCTCGAGGCGTTTGGAGTAGGGCATGTGGACGTCGGCGCCGGTAACGCGCTGGACAGGGGCGTCGAGGTAGTCGAAGGCCTGCTCGGTGATCAGGGTCGAGAGGTTGGCGCCGACGCCGCCGTGGGGCCAGCCCTCCTCGACGATCACGGCGCGGTTGGTCTTCCGGACCGAGGCGAGGATCGTGTCGAGGTCGAGCGGGCGCAGGGTGCGGGGGTCGATCACCTCGGCCTCGACACCGTGCTCGTGGGCGAGCTGGCTCGCCGCGCCCTCGGCGACGTGGGCCATCTTGAGGACGCCGACGATCGTCACGTCGGAGCCCTCGCGCCGCACCGCCGCTTCGCCGAACTTCAGCGGCTCGGTCCCGTTCTCGCCCTCGGGCACCTCGCCGCGCGTCCCATATAAGGACTCGTGCTCGATGAAGACGACCGGGTTGTCGTCGCGGATCGCCGCCTTCAGCAGCGCCTTGCCGTCGGCCGGGGTCGAGGGGCAGGCGACGAGCAGGCCCGGCACCTGCAGGTAGAGCGCCTCGAAGCTGTGGGAGTGGGTGGGGCCGAGCTGGTGGCCGCCACCGCCCGGCATCCGGATCACCAGCGGCACGCGAACAGCGCCGTTGAACATGTAGGGGATCGCGGCGGCGTGGTTGACGATCTGGTCCAGTGCCAGGAGGCTGAAGTTGACCGTCATCAGCTCGACGATCGGCCGCAGTCCGTTCATCGCCGCGCCGACGCCGGTGCCGACGATCGTGTTCTCGGAGATCGGGGTGTCGCGGACGCGGCGCTCGCCGAACTCCTCCAGCAGCCCCTCGGTCACCTTGAAGGCGCCCTGGAAGACGCCGACGTCCTCGCCCATCACGAAGACCGCCTCGTCGGCGCGCATCTCCTCCGCCATCGCGTCGCGCAGCGCTTCCCGCATCCGCAGCGTCGCCATCAGCCTTCGTCCTCCTCGCCGGGGGAGACGTCGCCGCGGTCGGGCGCCTCGACCCCCTCCGCCTCGCCCTCTTGGACGTCGCCCTGGGCGGCGGGGTTCGGCCGCGGTCCCTCGGGCTGCCCGGCATAGGCGGCGCCGGCCTCGGCCAGCTCCCGCGCGGCCTCAGGCATGTGCGCCTCGTCCTCGCCGCGGTGCGGCTCCGGGCTGCGCTCGTCGACCGCGTACCAGCCGCCCGGCTCGGTCTGGGCGTAGAGGTTTTCGTACATCGTGTCGAGCGCCGGCTCGGGAGACTCTTCGGCGAACTTCACCGCCGCTTTCACCGCCTCCTCGGCCGCCTCCCGTGCCTGCTTCACCTCGCGCTCGCCCAGCACGTCGGCCTCCAGGCAGCGCCGCGCGAACTGCTCGATCGGGTCTTTCTCCTGCCACTCCTCGACCTCCTCGCGCTCGCGGTAGACCTCGGGGTCGGCGGCGGAGTGGCCTTTGTAGCGATACGTGAACGCCTCGAGCAGGGTCGGCCGCTGCTCCTCACGCGCCAGCCGGATCCCCTCGGCGACCCCCTCGCGGACCGCGACCACGTCCATCCCGTCGAGCCGCTCGCCGCTGATCCCGTAGCCCTCGGCCTTCTTCGAGAGGTCGGTCTGGGCCGAGTGGCGCTCGACCGAGGTCCCCATCCCGTAGAGGTTGTTCTCGACCATGAACAGGACCGGCAGCTTCCACAGCGCCGCCAGGTTCATCGTCTCGCCGAAGTTGCCGGTGTTGGAGGCGCCGTCACCGAACATGCAGACGGTGACCGCGTCTTCGCCCTTGTACTGGGAGGCGAGGGCGATGCCGGCGGCGATCGGCAGGTTGCCGCCGACGATCCCGTAGCCGCCCATGAACCGTTTCTCGGCGTCGAAGATGTGCATCGAGCCGCCGCGGCCGCCGCTGGTCCCGTCGACGCGGCCGAACAGCTCCGCCATCACCCGCCGCGGCTCGGTGCCGCGGGCGATCGCGTGCCCGTGGGTGCGGTAGGTGCCGATCAGGAAGTCTTCGTCGCGCATCACCGAGGTGGTGCCGACGATCGTCGCCTCCTCGCCGATCGCCAGGTGCAGGAACCCTCCGGCCCGCGCCCGCTGGTACTGCCGCCCCGCCTCCTCCTCGAAGCGGCGGATCAGCGCCATCCGCGCGAGCAGCTCGTAACAAGTGGCGGCGTCAGGCAAATCTGCCATCGCCTCTCACCTTAGCTGCGTGCTGCCGCCTCCACCGCGTCCTCGAGACGGTCGTCGCCCCAGAAGACCTCGTCGCCGACGACGACCGCCGGCACCCCTTCGACGCCGAGGTCGCCGGCGCGGTCGGTCGCCTCGCGCAACGCTCCCTTCACCGCTTCGGTTTCGACCGCTTTCAGCAGCGCCCGCGGGTGCAGCTCGCAGGCGGCGCCCGCGATCGTCACGTTGTCGGCGTCGCTGAGGTCGCGGCCGGCGGCGAAGGCCTGGCGGAAGCCGGCGAGGGAGAAGGAGACGGCGCGGCCGGTCTGCTTGGCGAAGGTCGCCGCCCGCATCGCCACCAGCGTGTTCCCCGGCCACGGCTTCGGCCAGGCGATCGGCGGTAGCCCGTACTCGGCGGCGCGTCGCTCGACCTCCGCGATCCCTTCCGCCCGCGCCTCCGTCTCCGCCCAGGACCCACGGTCGAAGCGACGGAACAACCCGCCGAGCAGGACCGGCTGCCACTCCGGCTGCTCCAGTTCCGCCTCGGCGAAGAGCCCGCTGATCCGCTCCGCCGAGAGGTACGCGTAGGGCGAGCCGAGGTCGTAGTAGAAGGTGGATCGGCTCACGCGACTAGGCGTGGATTGCCCAGCCATCCACGGCGCGCGCCGCGTCGAGCACAGCCTCCGACACCGTCGGGTGCGGGTGGACGATCCGCGAAAGCTCCTGGTAGCCGCCCTCGAGCGCCATCGTCGCCACCAGCTCGGCGATCATGTCGCAGGCGCGGTTGCCGACGACGTGGGCGCCGAGGACCTCGCCGTACTTGGCGTCGACGACGAGCTTGACGAGGCCGTCTTTGTCGTCGTAGACGACGCCGGCGCCCTCGCCGGAGATTTTCTGCTTGCCGACCTTCACCTCGTGGCCGGCCTCCTTGGCCTGCGCCTCGGTGAGGCCGACGCTGGCGACCTGCGGCTGGCAGAAGGTGGCGCCGACCATCAGCTCCTGGTTGACCGGGTGCGTCTCGACGCCGGCCGCGGCCTCGACCGCGACGACGCCCTCCTCGGAAGCCTTGTGGGCGAGCGCCTTGCGGTTGACGAGGTCGCCGACCGCAAACACCTTCTGGTTCGTCGTCCGCCCGTACTCGTCGACCTTGATCTTGCGGCCGCCCTCCTCGAGCTCGACCCCGGCCTCCTCCAGCCCCAGCCCCTCGGTGTCGGGGGCCCGGCCGCCGGCGATGCAGAGGTAGTCGACCTCGGCGCTGTTGTCGCCGTAGGTGAACTTCACGGATCCGTCGCCGGCCTCGACGTTCTCCACCGGCGCCCCGGTCGAGATCTCGATCCCCTGTTTCTTGAACACGCGTTCGACGACGCGGGCGACGTCCTTGTCCTCGGCCGGGAGGATCTGGTCGAGCATCTCGATCAGCAGCACCTCGGTGCCGAAGCGGGCGTAGGCGGAGGCGAGCTCGGCCCCGGAGGCGCCGGCGCCGACGACGGCGATCCGGTTCGGCCGCTCGGGCAGCGACCAGGCGCCCCAGGTTTCGACCACGCGGCCGCCGAACTCGACGCCGGGGATCGGCAGCGCCACCGAGCCGGTGGCGAGGGTCACCGCCTTCGCCTCGTAGACCTCGTCGCCGACCTTGACGTTGCCGTCGCCGGTCAGCGAGGCGTCGCCATGGATGAACTCGATCTTGTTTTTCTTCCACAGCCCTTCGACACCGCCGGAGAGCGTCGCCGAGACGTCCTCGCGGCGTTTGTGGAGGGCGCCCCAGTCGAGCTGGACGTCGTTGCCGACGACTCCGAGCTCGGCGGAGGCTTGCGCCTCGTGGAAGATCTCGGCGGTGCGGAGGACGGTCTTCGCCGGGATGCAGGCGTAGTTGAGGCAGCGCCCGCCGGCTTTGTCGCGCTCGACGACCGCGGTCTTCTGGCCCAGCTGCGCGGCGCGGATCGCGGCGACGTACCCGCCCGGGCCCCCGCCGATGACGATCTGGTCGAAGGAGTCGGCCATGCGCTTTGAGCCTATAGAAGGCGGCTTCCGAGCATGGTGAGGATGCTCACTGGCGCTCCCGGGTCGGCATCTGGATCCGGGCCATCGCCTTGACCATGAAGTAGAAGAAGGTGCCGGCGACCGCGAGCAGGGCCAGCGTGCCGAGGATCTGGCCGACGCTGGAGGCGCCGACGACGAGGCCGAAGAAGGCGCTGAAGAGGACGATCACGAGGACGAGCTGGAAGCCGAGCACGGCCCAGTAGCGGGCGTGCCACATCCCCCAGGCCATCATCCCCATGATCACCGCCGGCGCCACCACCTGGGCCAGTTTCGGCTGTTCGCCGTTGACCTCGACCCCGGCGGCGTAGCCGACGACGATCGAGAGGACGATCAGGGCGGAGACGATCGCGCCGACGGTGACGACGGTCGGCCGCTCGCCCTCGGCCAGCGGCTCCAGCGCTTCGCGCGCTTCCTGGTTGCGCTGCTCGGCGCGGGCGTAGCCGCGGGCCATCCGCTCGCTGCCGCTGCCGCGCTGCTTGCGCTTGACCTTGTCGTCAGACACAGCACACCTCAGACACCGCACACCTCAGCCACCCGGCGCCACGCCCTTCTCGCCGGCGGCGAAGGCCTGCCGCAGCTCTGCCGCCGTAGCTTCGGGGTCGGCGGCGTCGCGGATCGCCCGCACCACGCAGAGCCGCTCGGCGCCGGCCTTGACGACCTCGCCGGCGTTGCCGGTGTCGATGCCGCCGATCGCGAAGAAGGGATGGGGGGCGTGCTTGGCGGCATGGGCGATCAGGTCGGTCCCGACGCCCGGGCGCCCCTCTTTCGTCGGCGTCTCCCAGATCGGGCCGACGGAGATGTAGTCGACGGGGCGATCCTCGCTCGCCGCGATCTGCTCCTCGGAGTGGGTCGAGAGGCCGACGATCGCGTCCGGTCCCAGCAGCTCCCGCGCCTGCTCGGCGCTGACGTCGTCCTGGCCGACGTGGACCCCGTCGGCGTCGCAGGCGCGCGCCAGCTCGGGGTCGTCGTTGAGGATGAAGAGGGCGCTGAAGGTGTCGGCGACGCGGCGGAAGGTCTCGGCCGCCCGCTGGATCTCCGCCCGCCCCAGCTCCTTCTCCCGCAGCTGGACGATGTCGGCCCCGCCGGTGAGGGCCGCGCGCAACAGCGATTCGAGGTCGGTGACGGGGCGCGCCTCGCAGACGAAGTAGAGGCGAGCGGTCCGCAGCCGCTCGCGGCGCAGCGGGCCGTCGCCCTCGGGTAGCGACAAACTCATGCCTGGATTATGGACAGACCCCCCGGCCGGCCGCGGCGGAGGGGTAGCATCGGAGGCACACGGGAGCCCGCGAGGGCTGAGAGGGTGGCATCGAGGCCGCCGACCGTTTCGACCTGATCCGGGTAATGCCGGCGGAGGCAAAGGCTTTGACTGAGAAGCGCGGTTTCGATGTGGTGATCGTTGGCGGCGGCGTCATCGGGCTCGCCTGCGCCTGGCGGCTGGCGCAGCGCGGGGCGGACGTGGTCGTGGTGGAGCGCGGCGAGCCGGGGATAGGGGCGACGCGCGTCGCGGCCGGGATGCTGGCGCCGGTCGGCGAGCTGACCTTCGGCGAGCCGGAGCTGCTGGAGCTGACCCTGGCGGCGGCGCGGCTGTACCCGGAGTTCGTCGCCGAGCTGGAGGCGGCGACGGGTGCGAGCACTGGCTACGAGCGGTTGGGCGCTCTGCACGTGGCCCTCGACCGCGACGAGGCGGCGCAGCTGCGGCGGGTGCACGACCTGCAGCGCTCGCTGGAGCTGGAGGCGGAGTGGCTGGCGCCGCGGCGCTGCCGCGACCTCGAGCCGGGGCTGACGCCGTCGTTCCACGGTGGCGTCTTCGCAGCGGGCGAGGCGGCGATCGATCCGCGGGCGCTGATGCGGGCGCTGCTGGCGGCCTGCGAGGCGGAGGGAGTCGAGGTTCGGAGCGGGGTAGGGGTGGTCGACGGGATCTTCGAAGGTGAGCGGATCGTCGGAGTGCAAACCGCGAGGCGTGGG
>DATLQI010000035.1:0-252759 GCA_035535295.1 Solirubrobacterales bacterium | reverse complement strand
GACCCGAGCCACCTGGGTCGTTCCGCCCCACTCCTCGGCCTGAAGGCCTTCGATCGCGAGCTCGGTGAGCACGCGGTCGGGGTTCGCGTCGGGCAGGTCGATCTTGTTCACGGCGACGACGATCGGCACCTCGGCGGCGCGCGCGTGCGAGATCGACTCCTTCGTCTGCGGCATCACACCGTCGTCGGCGGCGACGACGAGCACCGCGATGTCGGTGATCTTCGCGCCACGGGCGCGCATCGCCGTGAAGGCTTCATGACCGGGTGTGTCGAGGAACGTGATCCGCCTCCCGTCCACTTCCGCCTGGTACGCGCCGATGTGCTGCGTGATCCCACCCGCCTCGGTCTCGACGACTTTCGCGTTGCGGATCGCGTCCAGCAGCGTGGTCTTGCCGTGGTCGACGTGGCCCATGATCGTCACCACCGGCGGGCGATCCTCGAGGTCGGCCTCGTCGTCGTCGAAGCTCGGCGCCTCCGGCTCCTCCTCCGCGGCGGTGACGATCTCGATCTTGCGGTCGTACTCGTCGGCGATCGCGCGAATCGAGTCGTCGGTGAGGGTCTGGGTGAGCGTCGCCATCTCGCCCATCATCATCAGTTTTTTGATCACCTCGGCCGGGGCCAGTCCCAACGATTCGGCGACCTCGCGCACGGTTGCGCCGGAGTTGACTTTCGAGGCCTCGGGCTCGTCAGGGGTATCGGATTTCGCCGGCGGCTCCTCGAGCAACGGTCGGCGACGACGCCCCCCGCGTCGGCGCGGCGGTCGTTGCGGCGGCGGACCACCTCCTTGCTCGCGACGAGAAGCCTGCGAGTCGATCACCACGCGGCGTTTTTTCGAGGAGGCACCGCCGCCAGCGCCGCCAGCGCCCTGCTGAGGACCGGCCGGGCGCACCGGTTTGGTCGACGTATTACGGGCTTTGGGCGCAGCGGCGGGTTTTGCCGCGGGCTGCTGAGGCGCGGCTTTCGGCGCCTCTGGCGCTGCCGGTTTCGCGGCTTGCGGGGCGGGCGCTTTTTTCGCCTCGGCGCCGCCGTTGCCTTTCGCGGCGGAGATCGCCTTCAGCGCGTCGGCCTCCTCGACACTGGAGGCAGCGGCCTTCGCCTCCACCCCGGCCGCCTTCAGGGCGGCGAGCAGCTCCTTGGAGCTGACGCCCTGTGCTTTCGCGATCTCGTGAACCCGTTTCTTTGCCACTAAGCCTGCTCCGCCTCCTCAGCGACCGGTTCTGCCGCTTCGTCATCGTCCCCGAGCGTCTCGCCATCGACTTCCTCGGCTTCGGTCGCCTCCTGCTGAATGTCTTCTTCTATGGCCTCCTCGGTGGCGACTTCGTCGGCCGTCTCCTCCGGAGGAGCCGCCTCGTCCGCTGCCTCTGCCGTCTCCTCTTCGGGCTCGACGAATTCGGAGGCGGCGCGGTTGACGATCTCTTCGACCTGGCCCTCGTCGGCGTCGGGGTCGGCGAGGATCGCCACCTCGGCCTCGGAGACGTTGGCGAGGATGGCCGTCTGGCTGGTCTCGAAGCGCGAGAGCGCTTGGTGCTGCGGCAGGCCGCAGTAGGTCGAGCCGGGGATCGCCGCGTTCGGACAGCGGCGCCCGTTCGAGAGCACCGCCATGCAGCGGCCATCGAAGGTTTCCTCGCCCTCGACCTCGATCTCCTGTTCTTCGGAGGCGAACTCGGTCTCGGACTTGATGTCGACCCGCCAGCCGGTGAGGCGGGCGGCGAGGCGGGCGTTCTGGCCGTCGCGGCCGATCGCCAGCGAGAGCTGGTCGTCGGGAACGATAACCGTCGCTTGGCGCTCCTCGTCGTCGACGATCACCTCGCGCACCCGCGCCGGCGAGAGCGCTTTGGCGACGAAGCGGGCGGGCTCGTCGTTGTGGGGGATGATGTCGATCTTCTCGCCGCGCAGCTCGGAGACGACCATGCGGACGCGGGAGCCGCGCGGGCCGACGCAGGCACCGACCGGGTCGACCCCGTCGGCGTGGGAGACGACGGCGATCTTCGAGCGGTAGCCGGGCTCGCGGGCGACGCCGACGATTTCGACCAGCTTGTCGGCGATCTCCGGCACCTCGAGCTCGAACAGGCTTTTGATCAGCTCCGGGCTGCGGCGGGAGACGACGATCGCCGGGCCTTTGGTCGAGTCGGAGACGTCGGTGATTACGGCCTTGACCCGCATCCCGTGGTCGTAGCGCTCGTTGTAGACCTGCTCGGACTTCGGCAGCAGCGCCTCGACCCGCTCGCGCAATTGGACCAGCGTGTAGCGCTTGTCCGACTGCTGGATGATCCCAGTGATCAGCTCGCCGACCCGGTCCTGGTACTCGTCGTACATCATCTGCCGCTCGGCCTCGCGGATCCGCTGCAGGATCACCTGCTTGGCGGTCTGGGCGGCGATCCGGCCGAAGTCCTCGGGGGTGACGTCTTTGGTCTCGATCTGGTCCTCGTAGGGGGCGATCATCTCCGGGTCGAGCTCAGGGTCCTCCGGCTCTTTCATCTCCCCCGTCTCGGGATCGATTTCCGGCTCCTCCTGCTGCTCGGCGGCTTCGGCCAGCAGCTTCTCCTCCAACTCGGGAGGCAGGATCAGTTCGAAGACGCGGAAGTCGCCGGTTTCGTGGTCGAGGTCGACGCGGGCGTATTTGGCGGCGCCGGGGGTCTTCTTGTAGGCCGAGAGGAGGGCGTCCTCGAGGGCGTCCATCAACTTGTCGGCGGAGATTCCCTTCTCCTGCTCCAGCGCTTTGACGGCGTCGACGATCTCTTTGGTCACTGCGGGGACTCCTTGCTCTCGGAAGCGGTGGCGTTGCGGCTGTACTTCGGACCAGGGGACGAAACCTCGAGCGAATAATCGACCAACAAGTGCTTCAGGTGGTGCGTGACCCTTTCGCAAAGTGCGAGGTCGACTCCATCGGGGTGGTCGATGAAAAGGCGCAGCGCGTCGCTCCTCGGTTTCTCGAGGGCGACCAGCTCGACGCCGCCGTCCAGCTCGGACAGCCGCTCCTGGATCTCTTGCTCGGTGGGCTCGGTCATGCCTGGGTGATTCGGGGTGGAGGCGTAAAAAAAGTGGGCCAGGCCCACTTCTCGACACACCTAGAGGACAAAAAAGCTTGCGGCCAGTATAGCCCGCTCAGCTTCTCGGCCGGCTTGCTTTCTCCCGCAAGCGGGCGACTTCATCCAGGATCGCCTCCGCGACGGCGTCCTTGGAGTCGATCGGGACCTCGTTCTCGCCCTCCGCGGTGATCAGCATGACCGCGTTGCGCTCGCTCTCGAAGCCGATTTCCGGGTCGGAGACGTCGTTGAGGACGATCATGTCGGCCCCCTTGCGCTCGAGCTTGCCGCGCGCGCGCTCGGTTGCCTCCCCCCCGTGCTCGGCGGCGAAGCCGACCACGGTCTGGCCCTCGCGGCGCTGCGAGGAGAGAGCGGCGAGGATGTCCTCCGTCGGCTCCAGCGATAGCTCGAGGCGCTCCGAGCGCTGCAGCTTGCCCTCGGCGGGCGCAGCGGCGCGGAAGTCGGCCGGGGCGGCCGCCATCAGCAATACGTGAGCCTTGGTGAACTCCTCCTCGGCGGCGGCGGCGAGCTGAGCGGCAGTCTCAACATCGATGCGGTTGACGCCAGCGGGAGCGGGAAGGGCGACGTTGGCGGCAAGGAGCGTCACCTCCGCCCCGCGCTTCGCCGCGGCGGTGGCGAGGGCGATCCCCATCCGGCCGCTGGAGCGGTTGCCGATGAAGCGGACCGGGTCGATCGGCTCGCGGGTGCCGCCAGCGGTGACCAGCACCCGCAGTCCGTCCCAGGGGCGGTCACCAGTCGGCAGCGCGGCTTCGACCCGCGCCAGCAGTTGCTCGGGATCGGGCAGGCGACCGCGACCGAACTCGCCACGGGAGGCGAGCTTGCCTTCGTCGGGCTCGATCACCTCCACCCCGCGTTCGCGCAGCGCCGCCAGGTTCGCCTGCGTCGCCGCGTCGGCGTACATGCGGTCGTTCATCGCCGGAGCGATGAGCCGCGGCGCCGTGCAAGCGAGGAAGGAGGTGGTCAGCATCGAGTCGGCAGCTCCGGCGGCGAGCTTGGAAATCGTGTTGGCCGAGGCCGGGGCGACGAGGTAAGCGTCGCAGCGCCCGGCCAGCTCGAGGTGACCGATCGGGTCGTGACCGAGCTGCTCCTCACCGGGGAAGGCGCCGCGCAGCGGGTCGCGCTCGAACTCGGAGGTGAGGACCGGGGCGCCGACAATGCCCTCGAAGGAGGCGGCACCGACGAAACGGGTCGCCGTCTCGGTCATCAGCACGCGCACGCCGTGGCCGGCCAGCGTCGCCAGCCGGGCCAGCTCAAGCGCCTTGTAAGCGGCGATCCCGCCGCTCACGCCTAGGAGAAGCCGTGCCATCGGCCCCTAATGAAAGCGCCCCGCTGCTGGCGGGGCGCTGAGACCGCTAAGTCCGGTACTCGTATTTCAGTTTGCCCTCGGCGAGCTCTTCGAGCGACATCGAGAGGTAGTTCCTCTCGGCATTGGTCTCGACCATCGGCGGCGGATACTCCCCGAAGCCGCCCTCCCCGAGGTTGTGGAAGTAGCTGTTGATCTGACGAGCCCGCTTCGCCGACACGACGACGGCGGCGTAATGGGAGTCGGCGTGCTCGAGCAGCTTGTCTACGCGTGGTTTGATCATTCGGCGGCGGAGTCTAGCTCACGGCGGACGACGCCCACGAGGTCGGCGGCGGCACGATCGACATCGTCGTTGACGACGCAGTGGTCGAAGTCCCCCTGCACCGCCAGCTCCTGCTCGGCGACCTTCAAGCGCTCGTCGATCGCCTCGGCCGAGTCGGTGCCGCGGCCGGCGAGCCGCTCGCGCAGGACGGCGGGGTCAGGCGGGGCGATGAAGATCTGCACCGAGTCCAGCTCCGCCGCCCGCACCTGTTGGGCGCCCTGCACCTCGATCTCCAAGACCACCGAGTGCCCCGCCGCCAACCGTCGTTCGACCTCACTGCGCAGGGTGCCGTAGCGGTTGCCGCTATAGGTGGCGAACTCGAGGAAGTCACCCTCCTCTTTGCGTCGCTCGAATTCCTCGGGGGTGAGGAAGTGGTAGTGGCGGCCGTTTACCTCTCCCTGCCGCGGCGGCCGCGTGGTCGCCGAGACCGAGAGCTCGAGGTCCGGGACCTCCTTCAACAGCTCCCTGATCAGCGTTCCCTTGCCCACTCCCGAGGGGCCGGTGATGACGAAGACTTTGGCCATGCCGGCCGCGGATACTGACCGCTGCGGCGGTCGCTAACGACGCAACTGACTGATGAGCTCGGCGCGCTGGCGCTCGGAGAGGCCACCGATCGTCTTCGACGGCGAGATCCGGCACTGGTTGAGGATCCGGTTGGTCTTCACCCGGCCGTACTTGGGTACGGCGAGGAGCATGTCGAAGACCTTGGCGGTGAGGACGTACTCCGGTGGGTCGAGGAGGATCGTCTGGATGCTGGCCCGGTTCGCCTTCAGATCCTTCTTCAGCTTCGCCCGCGCGGTGCGAATGTCGTTGGCCCGCTTCAGTGCCTCCATCCTCTGATCGAGGGACCGTTCGGGCGCGGCGAGCGAAGATTTGACTGGCGAGGCCGTCATGTGGGCGGCGAGTATAGCCGCGGCTCGGGGCCGCGCAAGGTGACTACCGCAGAATCTCCCAAAATTCGTCTCAACCTCTAGTCGAGGTCGAGCAGTGCTAGGCGTGGAGTCGGTCCCGACACGCCGGTTTGCAGTTCTTTTGTTATCCGCGACCCCGCCCGGGGGTCGCGGAAGTTCTCGGTTCCGACCGCCGCCAGGGCTGCTCCCGCCGCCAGGAACTCGGCTGCATCGGCTCCGCTGGACACGCCGCCCATCCCAATCACGGGGATCTCTATCGCGGCCCTAACCGCTCGCAGTTGCTGCAGCGCGATCGGCCGAACGGCAGGCCCGGAAAGCCCTCCGTGGCCCGCGGCCAGCGCCGGCTCTTGGGTTAGGGGGTTGATCGCGCTCGCCTTCAGCGTGTTGATCAAAGACACCGCGTCTGCCCCGCCCTCTTCGGCGGCGACCGCCACCGCCTCGGGATTGGCGACGTTCGGCGTCAGCTTCACGATCATCGGCTTCTCGGTCAGAGGTCGCAGCGCATCCAGCAGCGCCTCCGTTTCGTCAGGGTTCTCGCCGACGATCAATCCCGAGTGGACGTTGGGACAGGAGACGTTCAGCTCGATTGCGGCGACCTCGTCCCTTGCAGCGATGGCATCGATCATCCGCGAGAAGTCCTCGCGGTTCGTCGCCATCGCTGAGACGATCAGGGGCACCGGCAGTTCGGCTAGCTGCGACAGGTCTTGATCGAGAAACCCCTCGAGGCCCTTATTAGGAAGACCGATCGAGTTGATCATCCCGGCGGGCGTCTCCCAAATCCGCTGCGGCGCATTTCCCGCCCGCGGCTCCGGCGTGATCGTCTTCGAGACGAAGGCGGAGAAGGGGAAGTCGTCGAGCAGGTCGTCGCCAAAGACCTTGCGGGCGGCGATCGCGTCGTAGGTGCCTGAAGCGTTGATGATCGGGTGGGAGAGGTCGATGCCGCAGAACTCAGGCATGCGCCACCTCCAGCACGGCATCGCCGCGGACGATCGGGCCGTCGACGCAGAGGCGCATGTAGCCGCCCTCGGGCGTCGGCACCGCGCAACCGAAGCAGGCGCCGAACCCGCAGGCCATCGGCGACTCCATCGCTAGCTCGCAGGCGACCCCGTGCTCGCCGCACATTGCCCGCACCGCCTCGAGCATCGCCGGCGGGCCGCAGGAGTAGACGACGGCGGAGCCGGCGTCGTCGCCGGCGAGCATCGTCTCCAGGAGATCGGTGACGTAGCCCCGGTGACCGGCATGGCCGTCCTCGGTGGCCAGTCGCACATCCGGACAGAGAGCACCTCCGGCGCAGAAGAGCTCGTTCAGTCCTCCGGAGTGCGCTTCGTTTCGGAAGCCGAGAAGAACTCGCAGGGGGATGCCTTTCTCGACCAGGTGGCGGCGCCAGATCGCCATCGGGGCGATGCCGATGCCGCCGCCGACGAGGATCGCGCCTGCGGCATCGGGGTTTACCTGCTTCGGGGTTGAGAAGGCGTTGCCGAGGGGGCCGGTGACCCAGACGTTCTCACTGGGCTTCAGGTCGCAGAGCCGGTCGGTGCCGGGGCCGACACCCTCGACGAGGAAATCGAGGCGGACGCCGTCTTTGGCCGAAGCGGCCTCTGCCACCGAGATCGCCCGAGGCAGGAAGGGACGGCCTCCGCCCTCCCCCCAGCTGCGCTCGCTGGCGAGCATGTAGAACTGGCCCGGCTCCGGCACCGGGCCCTCGCGGTCAATCAGGGAAAAAATCCGGTAGCCGCCGGAGACCTCGTTCTCCGCGACCTCGCAGAGCCGGCGGCCGAACGGCGCGGTCATCGCGCCTCCGCGGCCTTTGCCTGCCCGTCGTGGATCTCCTGCAGCGAGCGGACCTCGGCCTCGCCCTGCTTGCCGGCGGCGATCGCCCGGGCGGCGGCGGTGGCGCCGGTCATCGTCGTCACGCAGGGGATTCCCTGGCGGACGGCGGCGGTGCGGATCTCGTAACCGTCGGTGCGGGCCCCGGAGCCGGTCGGGGTGTTGATCACGAGGTCGCATTCGGACTTGCGGATCAGGTCGAGGACGTGCGGCGAGCCTTCCTGCAACTTGTTTATCCGCGTCACCGGAATTCCCATTCGCTCGATTGCCTGGGCGGTCCCGTGGGTAGCGATGACCTCGAAGCCCAAGTCGTGGAACCGGGTGGCGAGCTGGGTGGCGGCGGCCTTGTCGGTATCGGTGACGGTTATGAACACCGAACCCGACTCCGGCAGCCGCACTCCGGCCGCCGCCTGGGCCTTGCCGAAGGCGGTCGGGAAATCCGCGGCGATCCCCATCACCTCGCCGGTGCTCTTCATCTCCGGCCCCAGCACCGAGTCGGCGCCGGCGAAGCGGGCGAAGGGCAGGACCGCCTCCTTGACGCTGACGTGCTCGGGCAGGCCATCGGGCAGCTCCTGGTCGGCCAGCTTCTCCCCCAGCATCAGCCGGCAGGCGAGCTTCGCCAGCGGCACCCCGATCGCCTTGGAGACGAAGGGGACGGTGCGGGAGGCGCGCGGGTTGGCCTCGATCACGTAGAGCTGGCCACCGGCAACCCCGTACTGGATGTTGATCAGGCCGATGACGCCGAGCTCGAGCGCGATCCGCTCGCTGGTGGCGCGGATCTTCTCCAACATCTCCTCGCCGAGGCTGAGCGGCGGGATCACGCAGGCCGAATCGCCGGAGTGGACGCCGGCCTCCTCGACGTGCTGCATGATCCCGGCGACGTAGACCTCCTCCCCGTCGCCGAGGGCGTCGACGTCGACCTCGATCGCGTTCTCGAGGAAGCGGTCGAGCAGCAGCGGGTGCTCCTGGTCGGCCTTGACGTGCTTGGCGAGGTAGGTCTGGAGGTCCTCGGTCGAGTAACAGATCTCCATCGCCCGGCCGCCGAGCACGTAGGAGGGCCGGACCAGCAGCGGAAAGCCGACCCGTTCGGCGACCGCGGTCGCTTCCCCGGCCGAGAAGGCGGTGCCGTAGGGCGGCGCCTCGACCCCGAGGCGCTCGAGCAGCTCGCCGAAGCGGCCGCGGTCCTCGGCGAGGTCGATCGCGTCAACCGGCGTACCCAGCAGCGGCACGCCGGCTTCTTCCAGCTTGCGGGCCAGCTTCAGCGGCGTCTGGCCGCCGAACTGGACGATCACGCCCTCCGGCCGCTCCTGCTCGCAGACCGCGAGCACGTCCTCGGCCGTCAGCGGCTCGAAGTAGAGGCGGTTGGAGGTGTCGTAGTCGGTCGAGACCGTCTCCGGGTTGCAGTTGACCATCACCGCGTCGCGGCCGAGCTCGCGCGCGGTCATCGCTGCGTGGACGCAGCAGTAGTCGAACTCGATCCCCTGGCCGATGCGGTTCGGGCCGGCGCCGAGGATGACGACCGAGTCGTTGTCGCCACGGCGGATCTCGCTCGCCGGCGGGCTGCCGTCGTGGCGCAGGCGCTCGTGGCCTGAGTAGTAGTAAGGCGTCGCCGCCTCGAACTCGGCGGCGCAGGTGTCGACCGCCTTGTAGGTGCGGGCGAGGCCGTCGGTGCCGTCGCCTTCGGTCGCCAGCGCCTGCAGCTCGCGCAGGAACCAGCGGTCGACCATGCAGGCCTCGTGCACCGCCTCGACCTCCAGGCCGCGCTTGAACGCGGCGAGGACGAGATCGAAGCGCTCGGCACTCGGGGTCGCGATCTTCGCCAGCAGCTCCTCGTCGGACTCGGGGATCTCCGGGGCGCTGTCGAGCTCGCGCGAGCGCATCGCCTTGGCGAAGGACTCGCGGAAGGTGCGGCCGATCGCCATCGCCTCTCCCACGCTCTGCATGTAGGTGGAGAGGCGGCCCTCGGAGCCGGGGAACTTCTCGAAGGCGAAGCGCGGGATCTTGGTGACGACGTAGTCGATCGTCGGCTCGAAGGAGGCGGGGGTGGCGCGGGTGATGTCGTTGGGGATCTCCTCCAGCGCGTAGCCGACCGCCAGCTTCGCCGCCATCTTCGCGATCGGGAAGCCCGTCGCCTTGGAGGCCAGCGCCGAAGAGCGGGAGACGCGCGGGTTCATCTCGATGACGACGATCTCGCCGCTCTCGGGGTCGACCGCGAACTGGACGTTGGAGCCGCCGGTCTCGACCCCGATCGCCCGGATCACCTTGATCGCCTGGTCGCGGAGGTCCTGGTAGAGCGGGTCGGTCAGGGTCTGCGCCGGGGCGACGGTGACCGAGTCGCCGGTATGGACGCCCATCGGGTCGACGTTCTCGATCGAGCAGATGATCACGACGTTGTCGTTGCGGTCGCGCATCACCTCGAGCTCGAACTCGCCCCAGCCGATCACCGACTCCTCGACCAGCACCTGGTTGATCGGGCTGGCGGCGAGGCCCTCGGATACGACCTGGCGCAGCTCGGTCTCGGTGCGGCCGATGCCGCCGCCCTGGCCGCCCATCGTGAACGCGGGCCGGACGATCGCAGGCAGGGTGATTTCGCCGTCGGCCAGGCGGGACTCCATCTCCCCCAGGCTTTCGACCGTGACCGACCAGGGGATGCGGATACCGGCAGCGGTCATCGTCTGGCGGAACTTCTCGCGGTCCTCGGCGCGGCTGATCGACTCGGCGTTGGCGCCGATCAGCTCTACCCCCAACCGCTCCAGCGTCCCGTCCTCGTCGAGCGCCATCGCGATGTTGAGCGCGGTCTGGCCGCCGAGGGTCGGCAGCAGCGCGTCGGGGAGCTCCTTTTCGATGATCTTCGTCACCGGCCCCGGCAGCAGCGGCTCGATGTAGGTGCGGGTGGCGAACTCGGGGTCGGTCATGATCGTCGCCGGGTTCGAGTTGACGAGGACGACCTCGTAGCCCTCCTCGAGCAGGACCTTGCAGGCCTGGACGCCGGAGTAGTCGAACTCGGCCGCCTGGCCGATCACGATCGGGCCGGAGCCGATCAGAAGGATCTTCTCGATGTCCTCGCGTTTAGGCACTCTCGACCTCCCGCGCCCCTGCCAGGCGCTTCTCCAGGTTTTGACGGACCGCCGGCCACTCGTCGTCGACGACCGAGAAGTAGGCCGAGTCGCGGACGCCGGTCACCGGCATCAGCATGTGCTTCCCCGCACGCACGCCTTGCGGCGCCGGACACACTTCGCGGGGCGTCGTCCTCAGTCGCCCAAATAGCGCTGCTATTCGGGCTCCCTGCGTCCTACCCCCGCTCGGTCCGGCATCCGCCAGCCGCACGCGCGAATTCCGAGAAGGCTTCAAGCCCGAAGCGGTCACGCCCCTGCCGGGGACGCGAAAACCAAGCCTGCCAAGGACGCAGGGAGCGTGGCGTGCTCTGCACGCGAGCGACCGAGGACGCCGGCAGGCGCCGGTTTGCAGCGTCATCCGGCGCTCGCGGTGCTTCTCGATCAGCGGCTCGAGGCGGACAAGGCTCCCTTCGAGCGGAACCTCCGGCGGCGGCCAGATCACGCGGCGAGCTCCAGGAAGCGGTCGAAGAGGTGTCTCGCGTCGCGCGGGCCGGGGCCGGCCTCGGGGTGGTACTGGACGGTGGCGCCGGCGACGTCGCGGAGAACCAGGCCCTCGACCGTGCGGTCGTAGAGGTTCAGCTGCGAGAGCTCGGCGACGCCGAAGTCGGTGTCCCAGCGGACCGGTTCGTCGCCCTCGATCTTCGGCTCTCCGCCGGGCCCGACGACGGCGAAGCCGTGGTTCTGGGAGGTGATGTCGATGCGGCCGGTCTCCAGGTCCTTGACCGGGTGGTTGGCGCCGCGGTGGCCGAAGGGCAGCTTGTAGGTCTCGAGGCCGACGGCGCGGCAGAGCAGCTGGTGGCCGAGGCAGATCCCGAAGACCGGCTTCTGGCCAAGGAGACCGCGGACGGTGTCGACGACGTAGTCGAGGGCAGCCGGGTCGCCGGGACCGTTGGCGAGGAAGACGACGTCGGGGTCCTCGGCGAGGACTTCCTCCGGCGAGCTGGTGCAGGGAAGGAGCGTCAGCCGGCAGCCGTGCTCGCGCAGCTGGCGGACGATGCTGAGCTTGACGCCGGTGTCGATCCCGACCACGTGCGGGCCCTCGCCCTCGAAGCGGACCGGTTCCCCAGGAGTGACGGTGCGGGCGAGGTCGGCGCCGGCCATCGCGGGCTCGGCGGCGATCCGCTCGCGCGCCTCGGCTTCCGGCGTCTCGGCCGGGAAGATGCCGCCGCGCATCGAGCCCTTGTCGCGCAGGTGGCGGACCAGCGCCCGGGTGTCGACGCCGGAGACGGCGGGGACGCCGCAGTCGCCGAGCCAGTCGAGCCAGCCGCCCTCGGCGGTGGCAACGTCCTCGCGGTTCTTGGCGTCGCGCATGACGACGCCGCGGGCGTGGACGCGGTCGGACTCCATCGCGGTCGCCGAGACCCCGTAGTTGCCGATCAGCGGGTAGGTGAAGACGATGATCTGGCCCGCGTAGGAGGGGTCGGTGACCGACTCCTGGTAGCCAGTCATCGCCGTGTTGAAAACGACCTCGCCGGTGACCGCGCCATCGTGGCCGCAGGCGAGCCCATCGAGCCGGGTCCCGTCCTCGAGCAACAGGTAGGCGCTCATGCGGCGACTCCCAATGAGAAGGAGCGCAGGCGGAAGGCGACCGCTCCGGCGGCGACGGTCATCAGGACGCGACCGGTGAGGGTCTGGCCGGCGCACCATGAGTTGGCGGAGCGGCTCTCGTAGCCGTCCTCCCCCACCGTCCACTCGGCACCGAGGTCGTAGAGGACGACGTTGGCCTCCGAGCCCGGCGCCAGGCTCGGCCGCGGCAGGTCGAAGGGCTCGGCCCCCCCGGCCATCCGCTCGACCAGCAGCGCCAGGTCGATCACCCCCGGCAGGACCAGCTCGGTATGCAGGGCGGCGAAGGCGGTCTCGAGGCCGGTCACCCCCATCGCCGCCTGCTCGAAGGGGACGTCCTTTTCCTCCGGCTGGTGCGGGGCATGGTCGGTGGCGATGCACTCGATCGCGCCATCGCGCAGGCCCTCGATCAGCGCCTGGCGGTCGCGCTCTTCGCGCAGCGGCGGGTTCATCTTCGCCCGGTGCGGGTCGAGGTTGCGGACCGCCTCGTCGGTGAGGCAGAGGTGGTGCGGACTGGCCTCGGCGCTGATCCGCACCCCGGCGGCCTTGGCGGCGCGGACGACCTCGACCGACTCGGCGGCCGAGAGGTGCTGGACGTGGATGCGGGCGCTCTCGTAGCCGGCGAGGGCGGCGTCGCGGGCGACCATCGTCGACTCCGAGACCGAGGGGATGCCGGCGAGGCCGAGCGCGGCGGAGACCGGCCCCTCGTGCATGGCGCCGTCGCGGGAGAGCCCCGGGTCCTCCTCGTGCAGGGCGATGTTGCCGCCGCAGAGGTGCTGGTACTGCAGTGCCCGCCGCATCAGGCCGGCGTCGACGATCGGCAGGCCGTCGTCGGAGAAGCCGAGGGCGCCGGCTTCACGCAGCTCGACCATCTCGGTCAGCTCGTGACCCTCCATGTCCTTGCTGACGGTGGCGAGGAAGCCGACCGGAACCGAGGCGCCGGCGCGGGCTTGCTCGCGCAGGGCGGCGACGTCGGCAGCGGTGGAGACCGGCGGCGAGGTGTTGGCCATCGCGATGATTCCGCAGTAGCCGCCGGCCGCGGCGGCGCGGGTCCCGGTTTCCACGTCCTCCTTGTGCTCTTGGCCGGGGGTGCGGAGATGGACATGCGGGTCGAAGAAGGCGGGGAACGCGTGCAGGCCCTCAGCCTCGACCACCTCGGCGCCCTCGCCGTCGGCCTCGCCCGGCGAGGCGAGCGCGGCGATCTCGCCGTCGCGGACGACGACGTCGTGGACGGAATCGATGCCGGCGACGGGGTCGAGCACCGTCGCTCGCCGCAGGATCAGGTGCGCGTTCTCCCCCGGGCGCACGTCGAGGAGGTCGGTGAGGCTCATGCGGGGGTCCCGATCGGAGTCGGTTTGCTGCTTTCGCCCTCGCCGCTCGGCGCCCCCTCGGCACCGGCGAGGAGCTCGTAGAGGATCGCCATCCGCACCACCAAGCCGGCGGCGACCTGCTCGGTGATCAGCGACTGCGGCGAGTCGATCGCCTCGCCGGAGAGCTCGACGCCGCGGTTGACCGGGCCGGGGTGCATCAGCAGCTGGCGCGGCTCGAGGCGGCGGCTGTCGATCTGGAAGCTCGCCGCGTACTCGCGCAGCGAGGGGACGAAGCTCTCGCTCATCCGCTCCTTCTGCATCCGCAGCGCGTAGACGACCTCGGCCTCCCCGACTCCGTCGAGGCTGTAGGAAACGTCGCAGCCGAGCTCCTCGATCCCGCGCGGGATCAGGGTCGGCGGGCCGCAGACGGTGACCTCGGCTCCCATCCGGGTGAAGGCGATCAGGTTGGAGCGGGCGACGCGGCTGTGGAGGACGTCGCCGACGATCCAGATTCGGACCCCCTCCAGCGAGCCGAGCTTGCGGCGCAGGGTGTAGACGTCGAGCAGCGCCTGGCTCGGGTGCTCGTGCTTGCCGTCGCCGGCGTTGACGACGGAGGCCGCCGTCCAGCCGGCGACCATCTGGGCGGCGCCGGCGTAGGGGTGGCGGATCACGATCGCGGCCGGGTCGTAGGCGGAGAGGGTGGCGATCGTGTCCTTCAGCGACTCGCCCTTCTCGACCGAGGAGCCGGCGGCCTTGACCGAGACGACGTCGGCGGAGAGGCGCTTGGCGGCGAGGTCGAAGGAGCTGGAGGTGCGGGTGCTCGACTCGTAGAAGAGCGAGACGACGGTGCGGCCGCGCAGCGTCGGCACCTTCTTGATGTCGCGGCGGCCAACCTCGGCAAAGCTCTCGGCGCGGTCGAGGATCCCCTCGATCTCCTCGCGCGAGAGCTGCTCGATCGAGAGCAGGTGTTTCATCGGCCCACCTCCACGGGGTCGAGTTCGGAGATCGTCACCTCGTCTGTGCCGTCGATCTCCTCGAGGCGGACGTTGACCCGCTCCTCGCGCGCCGTCGGCAGGTTTTTGCCGACGTAGTCGGGGCGGAACGGCAGCTCGCGGTGGCCGCGGTCGCAGAGGACCGCCAGCTGCACGCGCTGGGGGCGGCCGTAGTCGAAGAGGGCCTCGATTGCGGCGCGGACGGTGCGGCCGGTGTAGAGGACGTCGTCGACGAGGACGACGGTGCGGTCGGAGAGGTCGAAGTCGATGTGGGAGGCGTGGACGACCGGCTGCTCGGTGGGCGCCTTGGCGCCGACGTCGTCGCGGTAGAAGGAGATGTCGAGGTCGCCGATAGGCAGCTCGGACCCGGTCAGCTCGCCGAGGAAGACGTGGAGGCGGCGGGCCAGCACGGCGCCGCGCGTGTGGATGCCGACGACCGCCAAGCGCTCCGAGTCCGGGTTCTTCTCGGCGATCTCGTGGGCGATCCGCCGCAGCGTTCGCCTCAGATCGTCGTGCTCCAGCACGACCTTCTCGTTCACTTCAGTGGCTTCCTTCCTGGCCTCACGGGACCTGGTTAAAGGACGGCCTCAATGTAGCAGCGGGGGCGGCGGCGGGTCGGGGTAGGCCCTTCCCGGAGAACAGCTGGGGAGGCTCCGGGAAGGGCCTACCCCGACCCGTCCCGGTCCGCGGCTCCGTTCGGAATGAGCTGAGGGGCACCTCGCTCCGGAAATGGCAGCTCGATGAGGTCGAAGTCTTTGGGGGCGACCGTGGGCTCGAAGACGTCCTTCGCCTCCTCGATCACCTTGCCGACGTGGTAGCGGGAGGAGATATGGACGAGGGCGAGCAGCTTCACGTGGGCCTCGGCGGCGACGGCGGCTGCTTGGCCGACGGTCGAGTGGCCGGTCTCGGCGGCGCGCTGCGCCTCCTCCTCGGCGAAGGAGGCGTCGTGGATCAGCAGGTCGGCGTCGGCCGCGGCGGAGACGGTGGCAGGGCTGGGCGCCGTGTCGCCGGTGATGACGATGGTGCGACCGGCGCGGCTCTCCCCCATCACCCGATCCGGAGTAACCGGACCAGCTTCCCCTTCGACGGTCTCGCCCCGCTGCAGCGCCGCGTAAGCAGGCCCTTCCGGCACACCGGCCGCAGCGGCTGCGGCGGGATCGAAGCGCCCGGGCCGCTCCGCCTCGACCAGCACGTAGCCGTTGGCACGCCCACTGTGGGCAGCTTCGAAGGGCTCGATCACGTATCCCTCGTGAGAAACAACATCCCCCGGCCCCAGCTCGATCAGGTCGAGCGTGTACTTGAGCCGGCCGAGAAACGGAGAGAAGACCTGGAAGAGCTCGGAGAGGCCAGGCGGCCCGTAGATCTTCAGCGGCACCTGGCGATCGGTGAGGTCATAAGTCTTCAGCAGCCCCGGCAGCCCCAGCACGTGGTCCGCATGGAAGTGCGTCAAATAGATCTCATCCGCCTGCACCAGCCCCAGCGAGCGCTGCATCTGCCGCTGCGTCCCTTCCCCGCAGTCGAAGAGCAGCCGCTCCCCCCCGCGCGCCACCAGCACGCTGGCCGTCGAACGCCGCGCCGAAGGCACCGAGCCCCCGGTCCCGAGAAAAGTCACCGCCAAATCCATCGGCGGCGAGCCTACGCGAAGTTCAAAGCGCGCCGGTCCTTTGTGCCGCTATCCGGAACAAATGACCGGCGCGCCCCCGATCCTGCCACCGCTAAGCTGCGGACACGCGCCCGTAGCTCAGCTGGATAGAGCGACAGCCTCCGGAGCTGTAGGCCACAGGTTCGAATCCTGTCGGGCGCGTCTCTTGTGTTGCGCTAGTTCTCGGCGGCCTTGAAGCGCGCTCGCCACTCGGCGGCGTCGAACTCCGCGGGCTCGGTTTCCGCCAGGAAGCGTTCGAGGGCGGCGATGAAGCGGCCGGGGCGCTCCAGCTGGGGGACGTGGCCGGTGTCCTCGAAGACCTCGAGGTGGCTGTCGGGAAGCTGGGCGTGGGTCTCGCGGGCGTGATCGGCAGGGATGATCGGGTCGTTCTCGCCCCAGACGATGAGGATGGGCAGGGTTTCGGCGAGGTAGAGCTTGTCGAGGGCGGCGACTCGCTGGCCCTCCATGCCGACGACCGAGCGCAGGGTGGCGACGAACGCCTTGCGGCGGTCGGGGTCGGTGAGGGTCGCGTAGCCGCGGGTGACTTCGGCGAGGTCGGCGTTGGGGCGCAGGCCGAGCAGGCCGAGGCCACGGCCCACGATCGAGCCGACCCTGCTTCCGACTCCCGCCGTGGCCGAGATGAAGAGCTCTGCCCCCGGCAGCGCCGCCGCCCGCAGGATCGGGCTGACGTCGGGGCCGAGGCCGCCGCTGGAGACCAGCACCAAGCGCTCGACCATCTCCGGGAACTGGTAGGTGAACTGCATCGCGACGCCGCCGCCGAGCGAGTGGCCGACGAGGGTCGCCCGCTCGTGACCGAGCGTCAGCATCAGGTCGCGCAGGGCGCTGGCGAGAGCGCCGAGCGAGTAGTCGCCGCCGCCCGGGGCAGAGGAGCCGTGGCCGGGGAAGTCGGGGGCGATCACGGTGTGGTTGATTGCCAGCGGCTCGATCACCGCTTCCCAGTTGGCGCAGGTCCCCGCCATCCCGTGGATCAGCAGCAGGACCGGACCCGAGCCGGCTTCGATGAAGTTCATCGGCCGCCCGTGGACCTCGACCGCGCGGGGCCTCACCTCGGTCATCTTCAGACGCGTCACTTTCCCTGCCACAGGGGGAACGTACCCCGAAGGCCGGTCGAGGTATCGCAGGCCGGCGATTCCGTGACCGATTCCAATACTGTCGCGCTGTGAGCGCCGCCCCCCAAGGCACCTCCTCCCAGGACTCCCGCCCGCCCCGCGGGGCCCTGATCGTGATCGCGGTCGGGCTCGTCGCCTGCCTCGTCGCCGCCCTCGCCAGCACCGGCAAGGGCGAGGGAGAAGCGGCCAGCCTCGAATGGGTGCAATCGGCGAAGGGGCCGGACTCCAAGGCTGTGCCGGTCCCCGGCGGCAAAGGCGAGATGCAGCTCACCGACACCAACATCCGCGCCACCGGCACCAACGTCAGCGGCTACTCGCTCTACATCGTCTCCACGGTCTTCAACGTCTCCGCCGGCGCGCCGATCGGCGACAGCAGCGCCCTCTGCACGATCAAGGCGCCGAAAGGCACCGAAGTCGCCCAGAGCGGCGGCGACCTGCGCGCCACCTACCCGCGCTCCTCCGAAGACGGCATCTACAGCCAGGAAGTGCCCGAAGCGGTGCGGATGGACTTCAGCTCCCACGGCGGCGAACTCGCCGAACTCGAAGTGCCCGACCGCCCCCAGCGCTTCACCACCGAACAGGGCGTGAAGGTCGAATGGCCCGAGTTCAAGATCGGCGAAGAGCGGATCAAGTACCTGATCGCCGGCAAACCGACCGAAGACCTGGCCCTCCCCTTCTTCACGATCTGGCGGACCACCGACATCCCCTCCGCCAAGTTCCGCTGCATGCTGGAGACCCGCACCGGAAAAGAAGCGACGGTAGAGACCCAGGCCGCGCTGCCGGACCGCTCGCCCCCGATCGACGAAGAAGCCGAAGAACTCAAAGCGGAAGAACGGGAAGAAGCGGAAGAGGAAGCCGAAGCAGGCGACGAGGGTTAGGTCTGCGCCAGCTTCACCCGGATCGTCGCTTTGGCCGGCGCCGGATCCACGTTCCCCGCCGAATCGATAGCCCGGACCCGGAATACGTGCTTGCCGACCTTGAGCTTCAGGGTCTTCGGTGAGACACAGACCCTGTAGGGGCCTCGATCGAGCTTGCATTCGAAGCGCGCACCCGCCTCCGAGGTAAAGCGAGCCTTCACTTTTCGGCGCTGCCCGGCTGATTTCACCGTGACCACTCGTTTCATCTGCCCGAGAGCGGTCTCCGGCGCAGTCGTGTCCTGAGGCGCCCCCGGCTGGGGATTCTCCTCATCGGTCGTGACGGGGCCAGTGCCGGAGATCAGCGAGACGTCGTCGACGTCGAAGCGCGCGCAGGCTTCGCTCATCATCGTGTTGTTGAAGCAGGTGAACTCGAAGGTGAGCGGGCGCGCACTCGCACCCGCGAGTGGAGCCGGTATCGGCACCACGACGGCGCCGAAGGTGTCGGCTGCCGAGGCGATTTCGTTGATCGTTTCGCCGGCGTACTTGACCTTCAGCAGCACTTCGAGTTTTCCGATCGCGCCGACGTCGCGGATTTCCCGGACCTTGAAGGAGAGGGATCCCGGCAGTTCCGGGACCGAGACCAGCTGCGTGATCGTGCCGACGGGGTAGGCGCCGGTGTTCGCGGGCACGCTGGTCAGCGTTTTGCTGGCGCCGTAGAAGCTGCCGGTGGCAGCGGGAAAGGCGCCGCAGGAGGAGCTGATCGCTTCGCAGCGCTCACCGCCCCCTTCGAAGGCCCAGGCCGATGAGCCGGTCTCGAAGCTGCCGTCCTGGATCTGCTCGGTCGCGGCCGAAGCGGCGGCCGGAGAGAACAGCAGACAGAGAAATACAAGCGCCCCCCTCACGCCCCACACTGTAGCTAGACGTCCAACGTCTCCTGCGGCGCCACCAGCAGCTCCGGTCCCTCGGCCATGCCTTTGCCGACCTTGTTGAGGGCGGGATTCGCCGGGGCGCTGGACATCCGCCGCGCGTCGAGCGGGCCGCACATCGCCACCGCGTCCTCGGCGCTCAGCTTCGGGTCGAGCCAGGCCGCCTCGGCCTCGGGGCTGGGCAGGATCGCCGGCATCCGGTCGTGGACCGGGGCAACGACCTCGTTCGGGGTCGTCGTCACCAGCGTGCAGGTGTAGAGGTAGCCGTCGTCGTAGCCGCGCTCCTCGGGGTCGGACCACTCCTTGCGGGTGCAGAGACCGGCGAAGGCGAAGGGCTCGCCGCCGTCGACCTGGAAGTGCCAGGGCTGGCGCGGCTGCTTCGGGTCCTCGGCCTTCATCCACTCGTAGAAGCCGTCGGCGACGATCAGGCAGCGGTGCCGGTACTTGTCGAGCAGCGGCCCGTAGGCGCGGCTCTTGATCAGGTTCTCTTTTTTCGCGTTGATCATCCGGTAGCCGACTTTGAGGTCCTTGGCCCAAACCGGGACCAGGCCCCAGCGCATCAGCCGCGCCTCACGCTTCCCCTGCTCGGCCTCCTCGGGCTCGGGCGAGGCGCGGACGACCAGCACCTCCTGGGTGGGGGCGACGTTGTAGCGGCCGAACCCGGGAGGTGCTTTCGCCTCTCCTCCGTCCTTGACGCTCTCTTTCGCCGGGCCCCCCGCACCACTTCGTTCCAGCGCTTTTTCCAGCTCGACCTCGAAGCGGTCGGCGATCTTCTTCGTGTCCTTGGTCGTGTTGGTGAAGCGCCCGCACATGGGGCTCCAGCCTAGCCTGCCGCGCCGGTCGCTTCCGGGCGCAGCTCGGCGTGGTCGCGGTACCAGTCGAGGGTGCGGATCAGGCCGTCGCGCAGCTCGACCTCGGGCGCCCAGCCGGTCGCCTCCCGCAGCTTGGCCGAGTCGACGAACTGGCGGTCGATCTCGCCGTCGGGGTTGCCGGTACCGAGGTATTCCGGAGCCAGGTCGGCGCCCGACACCTCGACGATCGTCTCCAGAACCTCGGCGACCGAGAAGGGTCGCTCGCCGCCGGCGTTGAACGCCTCCCCCGCACCGGGGCCGCCAGCGCCGACCGCGCTCTCCACCGCCAGGTAAGCGGCGACGGCGTCGCTGACGTAGAGGAAGTCCCGTTCGGGGCTGCCGTCGGAGCGGATCTGCGGCCGCCGCCCGTCGAGCACGGCGGCGATCGCCTCCGGGATCAGGCGCGAGAAGTTGGGGTCGCCGCCGCCGTAGATGTTGGCGAAGCGGGTCACCGCCACCGGCAGGCCGTAGGCGGGCCGGTAGCTGAGGGCGATCGCGTCGGCGGCCGCCTTGCTCGCCTCGTACGGGGAGGCGGGAGAAAGGCGCATGTCCTCGCGGTAGGGCAGTACCTCGCTGGGGCCGTAGGCCTTGTCGGAGGAGGCGACGATCACCGCCGGCACGTCGGCGCGGCGACAGGCCTCGAGCAGGCTCCAGGTGCCGCGAACGTTGATTTCGAAGGTCTGGGTCGGGTCCGCCATCGCCGGCCCGACCAGGGTCTGCGCCGCGAGGTGGAAGACGACGTCGAACTCGCTGGCGGCGATCGCCGCGTCGACCGCCTCGGCGTCCCGGAGATCCGTCTCCAGCAGCTGCACTTCGGCGGCGATCCCCTGCAGGACGAGCCCGGAACTGGGCGGCGGCGCCAGGTCGAGGACGGAGACGGCGTCGCCGCGTTCGAGCAGCGCCCGCGCCAGGTTGGAGGCGACGAAGCCATGGCCGCCGGTGACCAGCGAGCGCTTCACGCCTCCACCGCCGCCGCGTCCCAGATCCGCCAGGGCGCCCGGCCAGCGGTCCAGAGGTCGTTGAGGACGACCGCGTCCTTGTAGGTGTCCATGCAGTCCCAGAAGCCCTCGTGACGGAAGGCCCGCAGCTGATCGTCGGTGGCCAGACGCGAGAGCGGCTCGCGCTCGAGCACGCTCTCGGCGTCGAGATAGTCGAGCACGCCCGGCTCGAAGCAGAAGAAACCGCCGTTGATCCAGTGCTCGCTGCGCGGCTTCTCGACGAAGCCAGTCACCGCCTCGCCGTCGAGCTCGGCGACGCCCCATTGCAGATCGGGCCTGACGACGGTGACGCTGGCGAGGGCTCCGTGCCGTTCGTGGAACTCGAGCAGGGCGTTGAGGTCGACGTCGGCGACCCCGTCGGCGTAGGTGACGCAGAAGCGCTGTCCCCGCACCCCGTCCGCCAGCGCCGCGATTCGTCCTCCCGTCGGCGTATCGAGGCCGGTGTCGACGCAATCGACCAGGACCCCCTCCGGCCAGCGTTCCGCCGCGGCGAACTCCGCCACCGCTTCGCCCATGTAGCCGGTGGCCAGCAGGAAGCGACTGAACCCCTGCGCCGCGTAGATCTGGATCACGTGCCAGAGGATCGGCCGGCCGCCGATCTCGACCAGCGCCTTCGGTACCGACTCGGTCCGCTCGCGCAGCCGCGTCCCGCGGCCGCCGCAGAGGATGACGACGGGTGGCTTCACGATTCCGAGATTGTGGCCCCTATGGGGGCCCAAAGGTCGTAAAGGTGATCAGCCGCCAGCCACCGCAGGCAAAATGGTTACCTCGTCGCCATCGTTGATCGACGTCTCGAGGCCCTGCTGGAAGCGGATGTCCTCGCCGGAGACGTAGACGTTGACGAAGCGGCGCAGGTCGCCGTCCTGGGTGATGCGGTCGCGCAGACCGTCGTGGGCGTCGAAGACGGCGTCGAGCACCTCGCCGACGGTCGCGCCCTCCGCCTCCAGCTCGGCCTGGCCGCCGGTGGCGGCGCGGAGCTGGGTCGGGATCTTCACGGTGACTGACATGGCCGCCGATTCTACGACCGAGTGCGCCCGGGGGCGCGCAGGGTCGAGCAGATCGAGGACGCAGGGTGCAGCCCTTGCTGGTAGCAAGGGCAAACCCGAGGACGACGAGATGCGAAGACGATGCGCGTCATCCGGGTGTGCTCGGTCGTGGGATTGGTGGCCATTAGACGGCTACCTCCTGCGGGAACTCGGCCTCGAAGCTCTCAAGGGCGGGGTCGATCTCGTGCATCTGGAACGTATCGCGGGTGGCGTCGAGCGTCTTCAGCCCCTCGCCGGTGATGTAGACGACGACGCGCTCGCCCTCGGCGATTTCGCCCCGTTCGGCCAGCTTGCGCAAGACGCCGACGGTGACGCCGCCGGCGGTCTCGGTGAAGATCCCGGTCGTCTCGGCCAGCAGCTTGATCCCCTCGCGGATCTCCTGGTCTGAGACCGAGTCGACGCCGCCGCCGCTGCGCCGCGCCTGCTCGACCGCGTAGGGGCCGTCGGCGGGGTCGCCGATCGCGAGGCTTTTCGCGATCGTGTCGGGCCGCTGCGGCTTGCAGACTTCCCAGCCTTCGGCAAAGGCCGTCGCCACCGGGCTGCAGCCATCGGCCTGGGCACCATTGAAGGTCGGCTGCTCACCCTGGACCAGCCCGAGGTCGAGCCACTCCTGGAAGCCGCGGCCGAGCTTGGTGAAGAGCGAGCCGGAGGCGATCGGGCTGACGACCCGGTCCGGCAGCTTCCAGCCGAGCTGCTCGACGGTCTCGTAGGCGAGCGTCTTCGAGCCCTCGGCGTAGTAGGGCCGCAGGTTGACGTTGACAAATGCCCAGGGGTGGGTCTCGGCGAGCTGGGTGCAGAGGCGGTTGACGTCGTCGTAGTTGCCGCGGACGCCGACCAGGTTGGTCCCGTAGACGCCGGTCGCGAGCAGCTTCTGCTCCTCGAGGTTGGCGGGGACGAAGACGTAGGAGTCGAGGCCGGCCGCGGCGGCGTGGGCGGCGACGGCATTGGCGAGGTTGCCGGTCGAGGCGCAGGCGACGGTGTCGAAGCCGAGCTCCTTCGCTTTCGCGACGGCAACCGCGACGACCCGGTCCTTGAAGGAGTGGGTCGGGTTGGCGGCGTCGTTCTTGATGTAGATCTCGGCGTCGACGCCGAGTCGCTCCGCCAGGCGGCTCGCCTTCAGCAGGGGAGTGAATCCCGGCTCGAGCGGGTCGCTGGCGTTGCCCTTGAAGGGGAGGAAGTCGCGGTAGCGCCAGATCCCCTGCGACCCCGCCTGGATCCGCCGCTTGGCCTCCGCCGCGTCGAGCCCGCTGAAGTCGTAGGCGACCTCCAGCGGTCCAAAACAGTTCTCGCAGACGTAGCGGGCGTCCAGCTCGTAGGCGGTCCCGCACTCCTTGCACTTCAGGCTCTCTACTGACATCCGATCCTCTTTTCCACTTACGAAAAAACCTCGCCATCTGTGGGGCGAGGTCCGGATCGGACATCCCCCACATCTTCCAGGCCTTTGGCTTGCGACCTGCTGGAGTTGGCACCTGTCTCGGTCCTTGCGGTCCGAGATGGTTGCCGGGGCTTCAATGGGCCAGTCCCTCCACCCCTCTAGATGTGGCGCTTATGTACAGGCCAAGATACAGGAAAGGGGTGACGCCTGACAACCATTGCAGGCTGCAATCCACGTATTTCACGGCGCCCGTCTAACCTAGGCGGCACGATGACTCTGCCGCACGAGATCACGAGGGGGCTGGCCGATGCCGAACCTTCCGAAACCGAGGCTGCCCCGGCCTCGCAGCCGGCGCGGCGAGCTCGTCTCTCAGCCTGCGGCGCCTGAGCCGCTGAAGCCGAACGTCGAGCAGATCGACTCCAATGGCCTGCGCTGGGTCAACATCGAGTGGCCGGGATCGCTGGAGCGGAGCTGGTTGGAGGAGCATTTCGAGTTCCACGCGCTCGACCTCGAGGACGTGCTCTCGCGCAACCAGCGGCCGAAGATCGACGTCTACGACGACTACCTCTTCATCGTCCTCCACCTGCCGGTCTTCGACCCCCAGGCGGGGCGGCTCGGCGCCGGCGAGCTCGACGTCTTCGTCGGGCCCGACTACGTGGTCACGATCCCGAACATGCCGCTGCAGCCGGTCGAGTACCTGTTCGAGCGCTGCCGGGCGAAAGAGGAGCTGCGTGAACAGCTCTTCTCGCGCGGCTCCGGCTACCTGCTCTACCGGCTCGTCGACGACAGCTTCGACTACTGCTTCCCGATGCTGCGCAAGATCGGCAACAAGCTCGACGCGCTCGAGGACCAGATCTTCGAAGAGCGGGCCGAGGAAGTCGTCCGCGACATCTCCAACGTCAAGCAGGAGATCATCAACTTCCGCAAAGTCGTACGGCCGCAGCGGCCGGTCCTGCGCGAACTGGAGAGGGTCAAGCAGCGCTACCTCGCCTCCGATCTCGACTTGGAGATCTACTTCGACGACATCGTCGACGCCCACGAGCGAATCTGGGACATGCTCGAGAACTACAAGGAGGTCGCCGAGGCGCTCGAGGAGACCAACGAGTCGGTGATCTCCCACCGCCTCAACGACATCCTCCGGGTGCTGACCGCGATCAGCGTGATCATCCTGCCGCTGACCCTGATCGCCAGCGTGATGGGGATGAACACCTGGGTCCCGAGCCAGGGCCACGAGGCCGGTTTCTTCACCGTCCTGGCGGTGATGGCCATCGTCCTGGTCGGCACCGTCGCCTATTTCCGCCGGCGCAAGTGGCTGTAAAAGCGCCTCCGGCAACGGCCCGCTTCCATAGGATGCGCCGCCCGTGGCAAATTTCCGCATCTGGGCGCCCTGGCGCCTCGCTTACGTGAAGGACGCGTCCAAGGACATCGAGGAGGAGTGCATCTTCTGCGCCAAGCCGGCGGCGGAGGACGACGAGGCGAACCTGATCGTCCACCGCGGCGAGCGCTGCTTCCTCATCCTCAACCTCTTCCCGTACACGAACGGGCACCTGATGGTGGCGCCGTACGAGCACGTCGGCCGCCTGCAGGAGATCCCAGCGGAGACGCTGGCGGAGATGATGGAGCTGGCGCAGCGGGCGATGGACCGGCTCGAGCAGGTCTACGAGCCGCACGGCTACAACGTCGGCTTCAACCAGGGCCGGGTCGCCGGCGCCGGGGTCGAGCACCACATCCACATGCACGTCGTCCCCCGCTGGGCCGGCGACAACAACTTCATGCCGGTGATCGCCGACACGAAAGTGATGCCGCAGTCGATCGAGCAGAGCTACGAAGCGCTGAAAGGAGCGTTTTGAGCGACCAGTCCCCCCTGGCCCCGCCAGGAATTTTCAAGGCGTACGACATTCGCGGCCTGCACGGGTCGGAGATGGACGAGTCCACCGCCGAGGCGATCGGCCGCGCCTTCGCCCGGGTGCTGGGACGGCTGCGGGGGAAGGAGCCGAACCAGCTGCGAGTCGGGCTCGGGCGCGACATGCGGCTGACCGCGCCGGCGATGGCGGCCGCGGTGCGCGAGGGGCTCGTCGCCGAGGGCGCGACCGTGGTCGACGCCGGTCAGGTCGCGACCGAGATGCTCTACCACCTGGTCGGCTCGCGGGAGCTCGACGGCGGCGCCATGGTCACCGCCTCGCACAACCCGAAGGCCTACACCGGGGTGAAGCTCGTCCGCGAGGGGGCGCTGCCGCTCTCCGGCGACGCCGGAATCGGCGACGTCAAGGCGGAGATCGAAGCCGGGCTCGGCGAGGCGCCGGGCGGCGGCTCCGCCGAGGAGGTCGACGTCTGGGACGAGTACCACGCCCACGCGCTCTCCTTCATCGATGCATCGTCAGTGAAGCCGATGGTGGTCGTGGTCGATGGCGGCAACGGGATGGCGGGACCGATGGTCGGCCCGATTCTCGAGAAGCTGCCGCTGGAGCTGGAGGAGATGTACTTCGTCCCCAACGGCGAGTTCCCCGACCACGAGCCGAACCCGCTGCTGGAGGAGAACCGGCGGATGATCATCGACCGCGTCAAGTCGACCGGCGCCGACCTCGGGATCGCCTGGGACGGCGACGCCGACCGCTGCTTCTTCATCGACGGCGACGGCAGCTTCTGCGACGGCGACTTCATCTGCGCCCTGCTGGCGCGCTCGGTCTTGCAGAAGAACCCCGGCGCGACGATCCTCTACGACCCGCGCTCGAGCCGGGCGGTGCCGGACCTGGTCGCGGCCGAGGGCGGCCGCTCCGACCTCTCCCGCGTCGGCCACGCTTTCTTCAAGGCGCGGATGCGCGAGGAGGGCGCGGCCTTCGGCGGCGAGGTCTCCGGCCACTACTACTTCCGCGACTTCTGGAACGCCGACTCGGGGACGATCCCGGCGCTGCTGGTGCTGGAGCTGCTCTCGCTCGACGGCCGCACGCTGGCCGAGCTGATGGAGGAGTTCCGCTCCAGGTACTTCATCTCCGGCGAGATCAACTCCGAGGTCGACAACCAGGAGGCAAAGATGCGGGAGATCGAGGAGCGCTATGGCGAGGGCGCCGAGGTCACCCACCTCGACGGCGTCTCGATCGACTACGAGGACTGGCACTTCAACGTCCGCCCCTCCAACACCGAGCCGCTGCTGCGGCTGAACCTCGAGTCGCTGGTCTCGCGGGAGGACATGGAACGCCGGCGCGACGAGGTCTTAGGGCTGATCCGAGCGTGACCGCGACGCCGGAGCAGGCGCTCGAGCAGGCGGCGCTGGCCGGCATCCATCGCTTCGCGATCCCGACCCCGTTCGCGGTCGGGCGGGTCAATTGCTACCTCGTCGAGGACGAGCCACTAACGCTCGTCGACACCGGGCCGAACTCCGGCAAAGCGCTGGACGAGCTGACGGCGCGGCTGGCCGAGCGCGGCCATGACCTCGCCGACCTCGAGCTGATCGTCGTCACCCACCAGCACATCGACCATCTGGGCCTGGTCGAGATCCTGGTCGAGCACTCGGGCGCCGAGGTGGCGGCACTGGGGGCGGCGGCGCGGCGACTCGGCTCCTTCGAGGAGGACGCCGAGCTGGAGGACGAGTTCGCGGTCGAGGTGATGCTGCGCAACGGCATCCCCGAGGACGTGACCGTGGCCCTGCGCAGCGTCTCCCGCAGCTTCCGCGGCTGGGGTTCGCACGTGACCGTGACGCGCCCGCTGGAGGACGGCGGCACCCTAGAGCTGGGCGACCGGCGCCTCGAAGTCCTGCATCGGCCCGGACACAGCCCGTCGGACACGGTCTTCTGGGACGAGGAGCGGAAGATCCTCCTCGCCGCCGACCACCTGCTGCCGAAGATCTCCTCCAACCCCCTCCTCGCCCGCCCCCTCGACGGTTCGACCGAGCGCCCCCAGGCGCTCGTCACCTACATCGACTCCCTCAAGAAGACCCGGGAGATGCCGGCCGAGATCGTCCTCCCTGGCCACGGCGAGCCGATCACCGGTCACGCTGAGTTGATCGACTCCCGCTTCGCCGGCTATGACCGGCGCAAGGAGAAGATCCACCGCCTGATCGCCGAGCGGCCGCGGAACGCCTACGAGCTGGCGCAGGCGCTGTGGGGCAACGTCGCGGTCACCCAGGCCTTCCTCACCCTCTCCGAGGTGATCGGCCACGCCGACCTCCTCGTCAACGAGGGCCGGGTGCGCGAAGTCGAGGACGGCGCCGTAATTCGCTACGAGGCGACGTAGCTAGAGCTGCTGGCCGAGGGCGCGACCGAGGGCGGCGGCGGCAAGGCCCAGCGCAATGCTGAGCAGGACGTTGGTCACCGCGATCCTGCGCCGCCCAGCCTCCCCGATCCGTTGCGTCTCGACCATCCAGGTGGAGAAGGTGGTGTAGGAGCCGAGCAGGCCGGCCCCGAGCAGGAGTCGCGCGTCACCCTCGACGGAGGCCCCCGCCAGTAGGCCGAGGAACAAGGCGCCGCTGACGTTGACCGCGAGCGTCCCCACCGGCAGGTGGGGATGCAGGCGGTCGGCGACCAACAGGGTCAGCCCGAAGCGAGCAAGTGCGCCGCAGCCGCCGAGGAAGGCGACGCCGACCCAGACCAACCAGCTCACGCCGCCCCCTCCCGGCGCCCGAAGGCGGTCGCCGCCTGCGCCCCCGCCAGGCCGGCGATGAGGCTGGTCCCGAGGTAGAGAACCGCAAGCCCCACCCGCCCGGCGTCGATCATCTCCACCAGCTCCAGCTGCACGGTCGAGAAGGTGGTCAGGGCGCCGCAGAACCCCGTGGTCAGCAGCGGGCGGCGGTAGCTCGTGTGCGAGAGGGTCGTGAACCAGTAGCCGAGCAGAGCGGCGCCGGCGATGTTGACCGCGAAGGTCGCCCAGGGCCACTCCCCCGCCTCGGCGGGAAACGCTTCCGCGAGCCCGGCCCGCAACAGCGCCCCCACCGCTCCGCCGAAGAAGATCGCGCCCAGCTCCCGTCGGTCGATCACCGGCGGCAGACTAGGCGAGACAGATGTCGAACAGGCTTAACCCACCATGCTCTCGCCGATCTCGGTGGCGAGACCGGCGATCCGCTCGTTGGCCGCGAACTGGGCCGAGAAGACCAACGCGGCGCCAAAAATCTCGGGGCCAATCGGTTCGGGTTCCCCAGGCCGCGGTTCTTCCCCTTCGCCGATCGGAGGGATCGGCCACGGCGGCCACGGCGGGCAAATTTCCGGCACTTCGCCGTCGAACCCCTTCAGTAGCCTGGTTCCAAGACCCTCCTGGGCAATCTCCAGCATCTCGGCCTGACTGACGACCGCATATGCGAGCCGCAGCGCGCTGGTCCGTACCCTGGGATCGAGCGGACCCCAGAACTCGTCCACCACGTCGTGCCGAAACCGGGTCCGCATCAGCTCGATGAACCGCTTCGTCTCCACTGGCACTTTCTTCGCCTCCTTCGCGAGTCGGATGACTATGGCTCGAACCTATCTATGTATTTAGAAACCCTCTAGTAAAGCTGCGCCCAATACCCTCCGCCCTCGCATGAGCGCTCTCCGCCGCCGCAAGCCGGCCAAGAAACGGATGCTGTTGATCGTCAACCCGTATGCGACGACGGTCTCGGATCGGCTGAAAAACCTGGTGGTCTACGCGCTGCAGGGGCGATTCGACGTCGAAGCGGTCTCGACGCAGGCGCAGAACCATGCGACCGAGATCGGGCGGGAGGCGCGGGACGGGGGCTATGACGTGGTCGTCGCCTTCGGCGGGGACGGAACGCTGAACGAGGTCGCGAACGGGCTCGCGGGGTCCGACCTGCCGGTGGCGATCCTGCCGGGGGGGTCGACCAACGTGGTCTGCCGGACTTTGGGGATGCCGAACGACGTCGTCGACGCGACCGAGCACCTGCTGACGCTCGCGGACGACTGGCAGCCGCGCAAAATCGATCTGGGGATGGTCGACGACCGCTATTTCGTCTTCTCCTGCGGGGTTGGCCTCGACGCCAGCGTCGTCAAGCGGGTCGACCGCAATCCCACTCTGAAGGGGAACGCCGGGCCCTACTACTACAGCTGGGCCGGCATCTCCAGCTTCTACCGCAAGTACCTCCTCAACCCGGTGCGGGTGCGGACGACGGTCGACGGGGCCGAGCCGGTCGAGGGCATCACCACGATCGTCCAGAACTCCGACCCGTTCACCTACTTCACCACCCACCCGATCCGGGTCTGCGAGGGGATCGCGATCGACGACGGCACGCTCTCGATTGGGGTGTTGAAGCGGGCAGCACAGCGTGACATGCCGACGCTAATCACCCGCCTGTTCAGCGAGAGCAAACCCGCGGCCCGCCACAAGCAGGTGGTCCACTTCGACGACGTCACCCACGCCTTGGTCGAGACGGCCTCGGTCGCGAAAGACGGGACGGTGCGGCCGTTCCCGCTTCAGGTCGATGGTGACTACATCGGCGAGCGCGAGCGCATCGAGCTGCGGGTGGCGCCGAGCGCGCTGACGATCGTCGCCTGAGCTTCGGCCGGGGTCGGCGGCGGCACGAGCGGGGGCTCGTCTTTGAGCACCGTCTCCAGAGCGGCGCGAGCGGCCTCCCGGCGAGCGCGCAGGGCGTAGCGCAGAACCATCGCCAAGCGATAGGGCGCGACGTGGGCGAAGTGCTTGCGGCCGAACTGGAGGCGGGCGTAGGCGGACTGCGCTTCCATCGGCGGGGTGGCCGAGCGCTCGCTCTCGTAGTGGCGGATCGTCACCTGGGGTAGATGGGCGACCTCCCACCCGGCCGCCTTGAGGCGCCAACAGAGGTCGGTCTCCTCGGAGAAGAGGAAAAAGCGCTCGTCGAAGCCGCCGCAGGCGCGCAGGGCCTCGGCCCGGACGAGCATGAAGGAGCCGGAGGTCCAGTCGCAGCGGTTTTCGCGGTCGTAGCGCGCCGGGCCAAGCACCCGCTCACCGAGGAAGCGCCGCAGCAGCGGGACCCGCTCGACCGCGAGCGCTTCGGCGAGCATGTTGAGCGTCGAGGGAAAGCGCCGCATGCTCGGCGCCAGCTCCCCCCCGGTCCCCACCTGGCGCGCGCCGGCGAGGCCGATGTGGGGACGGTGGTCGAGGGCGGCGAGCAGTTCCGCGAGATCGCCGCCGAGGAATTCGGTGTCCGGGTTGAGGAAGAGGACGTAACGCGCGTCCGCCGTCTCGAGGCCGCGGTTGTTGGCGGCGCCGAAGCCGCGGTTGGCACAGCTGATCGTGCGAGCCGCGGAAAACTGCTCCTCGACGTAGGCGGCGGAGCCGTCGCTGCCGTTGTCGACGACGACGATGTCGAGGTCGATATCGCCAGCACTCGCGTAGAGGCTGCCGAGGCAGGCGTCGAGCCAGCGCTTGCCGTTGTGCGAGACGATGACTGCGCAGACGTCGTGCATACGAGGAATCAACGCGCGCCGGAAGGCGCACCTTGCGTCTCCGAACCTCGGAAAACAGGCTGGGTAGGGGGAGAGTTCGAGCCTCTCCGAACCTTGGGGGGTTATGGCACCCCAAATCTCGGAGGGTCAGAGTCAGGCAGCCTGGCGGTTAGCTCGGCTGCAGCACGGTGTGCTCACGCGCAAGAACCTCCTCGACCTCGGGTTCAGCGCGGAAGCGATCAAACACCGCGTCAGCAAGGGACGCTTGCACCCTGTATTCCGTGGCGTGTACGCGGTGGGACGCCCACACCTTGAGCGAGAGGGGCGTTGGATCGCGGCGGTGCTCGCTTGCGGCCCCGGTGCTGCTCTGAGCCATCGCAGTGCCGCAGCACTCTGGGGGTTGGCGACGGAGCACGCGGATTACATAGACGTCAGCGTCCGACGCTCCTCCGAAGCTCGGCTTCCCGGCCTGCGCTGCCATCGCCGGCCCGCCCTACCTACTGCAGAGATCACCACGCGCCGGGGCATCCCCCTTACCCAGCCAGTACAGACCTTTCTCGATCTCGTCGCCGTGATGGGACCGCGCGATCTCGAGCGCGCGGTCAACGAGGCCGACAAGCTCGACGTGATCGACACGGACGCGTTGCGCAAGGCGCTCGGAGATCGACCAGGCGAGCCCGGTGTAAGACCGCTGCGTCAAATCCTCGACAAGGACACCTTCCGCCTCTCTGACGATGAGCTCGAACGACTCTTTCGCCCTCTTGCCGCAGCCGCTGGGATACCGGTCCAGCTCACCAAACACGTCGTCAACAAGTTCGAGGTGGACTTCTTCTGGCCGGATCTCGGGCTGGTCGTCGAGACGGACGGCTGGCGCTACCACCGGACTCCGTCGGCGCAGAGTCGGGACGCGCTGCGTTTTCAGACACATGTGGCGCATGGCTTGACCCCGCTTCGCTTCTCTCACTACCAAGTGAAGTACGAACCGGCCCACGTGAAGGACGTCCTCATGAGAACGGCCGCGAACTTGCGCGCCCGACCTGCACCCTCACTAAGCAGGTAAGGGTGCAGGTCGGGCGCGCTCCAGCCGCGACAATCTCACCTCTCCGAGATTGAGGGGGCTATAGCCCCCCAAAGTTCGGAAGGGCTGGCTGGCTCCGGACTACACCCAGGCGCGCCGCTAGGATGCCGCCGCGATGACGAGCCCAGCCCTTCTCCCTTCCGACCTTGCACCAGGCCTACTAATTGGCGACAAGGTCGTGATCGGCGAGGGGACGATGATCGGGGGGCACGTGATCATCCACTCGGGGGTTCGAATCGGCCCAGGGGCGCGGGTCGGGGACCACGCGCAGATTCGGGGCGGGGCGGTGATCGGGGCGGGCTCCACGATTGGCAGCTACGTCTCGGTCGATCCTGGCGTCGTCGTTGGCGAGCGGGTCAGCATTCAGACTCGCTGCTACATCACCGGTGGCACCCGGATCGAGGACGACGTCTTCGTCGGGCCTGGGGTGACGTTGACGAACGACAACACGATGAACCGGCACGGTGCTGAGTTCGAGTTCGAAGGGCCGTTGCTGCGCCGGGCCTGCCGGGTCGGCGGCGGCTCGACGATCTGCCCGGGGATCGAGATCGGCGAGGAGGCGTTCGTCGCCGCCGGTGCTGTCGTCACTTCTGACGTTCCTGCCCGCACGGTTGTGATGGGCATTCCGGCCCGCGCCGTCCGCGAAGTGCCGGACGAAGACCTACTGCAGCACTGGCGCTGAGCTCGGGTTCCTCGCCGGCAAGGGGCGCGCCGGGTTGCCGACTACGGTCGCTCCCGCTTCGACGTCGTCGACGACCACCGCCCCCGCGCCAACCGTCGCCCCGGCCCCGATCCGCACGCCCCCGAGGATCGTCGCCCCGGAGCCGATGCTGGCGCCGCGCTCGACCACGGTCGGCAGCAGCTCCCAGTCGGACTCGTCCTGCAGCCCGCCCTCGGCGTTGGTCGCCCGCGGGTGCTTGTCGTTGACGAAGACCACACCGTGCCCGACGAAGACCTCGTCCTCGATCCGGACCCCGTCGCAGATGAAGGTGTGGCTCTGGATCTTGCAGGCCGCCCCGATCGCGGCCCCGCGCTGGACCTCGACGAAGGTCCCGATCCGGGTACCGGCGCCGATCGCGCACCCGTAGAGGTTGGTGAAGGCGTGCACCACCACCCCCTCACCGAAGTTGACGTGGTTCAGCAGTCGGTGAGGGGCGTCGTTCACCGGAGCGGTTGCGCGGGTCTCACCCATCGCCCTTCCAACGGCGCCGCGGCGCGCAAGCTTTCGATCGCCTCGCCCGTTGTTGATCCGTGGCCGTCCTCAGCGAACCCGCCGTCGACCCTCGGGCCTCGTCCGATCACACCTGCGTGGTCTTCGGCACCGAGTCGAAGCAGTTGCGCCGCCGCATCGAGACCTCCCTGCGCGAGGCCGCCGTGCTCTTCGCCGCAGGGCCTGAGGTTCTCGACAGCCTCGGCGAGAAGGACACCACGATCGTCATCCTCGTCTGCGACCTCGACCTGGCGGCAGAGATGGCGAAGCTGCGCCGCGCTCGCCGCGAGCTGCAGGGACTGCCGATCGTCGCCGTCTCCCCCCCGGCCACCGGGACCGGCGTCCGCCGTGGCCTCGATGCCGGCGCCGACGCGATCGTCTTCGAGCCGATGATCGAGTCGACCCTGGCGGTCACCGTCAGCGCCGTCGGCTCGGGCCAGTCGGTGGTGCCGCGGGAGCTGCGCGCCAGCGTCCAGCCACCCACCCTCTCCCACCGCGAGCGCCAGGTCCTCACCTACGTCACCAAGGGCCTGACCAACTCGCAGATCGCCGAGCAGCTCTTCCTCTCCGAAAGCACCGTCAAGAGCCACCTCTCCTCCGCCTTCGCCAAGTTCGGCGTCCGCTCCCGCCGCGAGGCCGCCGCCCTCTTCCTAGAGCTCGATCAACCAACTCCCAACGAGGTCATCACTTGAGCACCGCAACCGCCACGAACCCCGTCCTGCCGCTGGCCGCCACCGAGGGCACCAGCGTCCCCTTCATCCGCCTCGACAGCGCCTTCCCCGAGCTCTTCGCCGAGCTGATGGAGACTGTCGAGCGGATCGCCGCGAAGTCCGCCTTCACCCTCGGGCCCGAACTGGAACGGTTCGAGGAGGCCTTCGCCTCCTTCTGCGGCACCGACCACGCCGTCGGGGTCTCGTCCGGCACGGCGGCGCTGGAGATCGCCCTGCGGGCGCTCGGGATCGGCCCCGGCGACGAGGTGATCGTCCCCACCTACAGCTTCATCGCCACCGCCGAGGCGGTCAGCACCGTCGGCGCCACCCCGGTGATCGTCGACGTCGATCCGGAGACCGCGCTGATCACGGCCGAGATCGTCGCCCGCGCCCTCACCCCGAAGACGCGCTGCGTGATCCCGGTCCACCTCTTCGGCCGCCCGGTCGAGATGGACCCGCTGCTGGCCCTCTGCCGCGAGCGCGAGATCGCGGTCGTCGAGGACGCCTGCCAGGCGCACGGCGCCCTCTACCGCGGCCGCCCGGTCGGCTCGCTCGGCGACGCCGGCTGCTTCAGCTTCTACCCGACCAAGAACCTCGGCGGCTGGGGCGACGGCGGGGCCTTGGTGACCAGCGATGCGGAGCTAGACCACAAGGTGCGGCTGCTGCGCTCGCACGGCGAGGGCACCCGCCATCATCACGAGCTGGCCACCGGCACCCACCGCCTCGACACCCTGCAGGCGGCGATCCTCGAGGTGAAGCTGCGCCATCTCCCGGACTGGAACCAGCGCCGGCGCGAGGCCGCGGCGGCACTGCGCGAGGGACTGGAAGGAACCGCAGTCGCCTCCCCCGCGCCCGCGGCGCCCGACAGCGACCACGTCTACCACCTCTTCGTCGTCCGCTGCGCCGAGCGGGACGCGCTGCGCGACCACCTCGACAGCAGCGGGATTGCCAGCGCGGTCCACTACCCGACGCCGATCCACCTGCAGCCTGCCTACGCCCACCTCGGCCTCGGCCCCGGCAGCCTGCCGGTGGCGGAGCGGCTCGCTTCCGAAAACTGCTCCCTGCCGATCTTCCCGGCGATCGAGGACTCGCAGATCGCGGAGATCGTCGCGGCGGTCGAGAGTTTTGAAGTCCCGGCAGATAGCTGAGGCGCCTCCGGCGCAGGCACGGCGCGGTGGCCTCCGCGTCTGCATGGTCCACTACTCGGACTTCGTCGTCGACTCGCGGATCCAGCGCCAGGCGCGCGCCCTTGCCGAACGCGGCGACCGCGTCGACTGCGTCTGCATCAACGACGAGGAGGAGATCCCGGTCGGCAACGGCCAGATCGCCCTCCACCGCGCTGCCGCGGGCAAGCCTCGAGGCGGCGCCGGGGCTTACCTCAAAGGCAACCTGCGCTTTCTGCTCGGCGCCGCCCGCAAGGTCAGCGCCCTCGACCGGGAGGAACCCTTCGACCTGATCGAGATCCACAACATGCCCGACGCGCTCGTCTTCGCCGCCTGGCGGCCGAAGCTGCGGGGGACGCCGCTGATCCTCAACTTCCACGACACCTTCCCGGAGCTCTTCGCCACCCTCTTCGACCGCTCCCCCCGCCACCTGCTGGTACGCCTGGTCCGCACCGAGGAGCGGGTCAGCGCCGCGATGGCGGACGGCCTCGTCTTCGTCACCCCGGAGGCCCGCGAGCTGCTGGCCGGGCGCCACGTCTCCTCGGCGCGGACCCAGGTGGTGATGAACACCCCCGACGAGCGGGTCTTCGGCGAGCGGCGTGCACCCGCCGCGCCCAACGGCGAGGAGCTGCGCGTCGTCTACCACGGCGGCCTCGCCGAGCGCTTCGGGGTAGAGACGCTGGTGCGGGCGGTGGCGCAACTGCGCAGCCAGGGCAAGCGCGTTCGCCTCGACGTCTACGGCTCCGACGCCGAGGCGGCCCGTCGCATCGCCGCTCTCGCCGCCGACCTCTCCCCGGACGGGATCCACGTCGCCCCGCAACCGACCCCGGTCGAGCAGATCCCGGCTCGGCTCGAAGAAGCCGACCTCGGGGTCGTCCCCACCCTTTGCGACGAGTTCACCGAGCTGCTGCTGCCGGTGAAGCTGCTCGAGTACGTGCACATGGGCCTGCCCGTCGTCGCCTCGCGCCTGCCGGTGATCGAGCGCTACTTCGGCGACGACGTCCTCCTCGCCGAACCCGCCGACGTCGCCTCTTTCGCGGCGGCGATCGAAGGCGTCTCCCGCGCCCCCGAGAGCGCGCTCGCTCGAGCCGAAGGGGCTTCCGAGCGGCTCGCACAGATCGAGTGGCGGCGCCAGCGCGAGGGGTATCTCGACCTCGTCGACGGGCTGGTCGACCGCTCGCGGAGCGCTTGAGGTGCCACGGCTGCTGCTGATCACGCCCGCTCGCGACGAGGCCGCCCACCTGGAGCGGACGGTCCGCGCCGTCGCCGCCCAGACCAGGCCCCCCGACCTCTGGTTGATCGTCGACGACGGCTCGGGGGACGAGACCCCGCGGTTGCTCGAGCGCCTGGCGCAGGAGGTCCCGTTCCTGCGAGCGCTCCAGGCACCCCCTCGACGCCATGCCCCGGGAGAGGACGGGCTCGCCGTCGCCGCCGAGGCCGTCGCCTTCAACGCCGCCCTGGCCAGCGTCGATCGCGACAGGTTCACCCACGTCGGCAAGCTCGACGCCGACGTCGAGCTGCGCCCTGACTACCTGGAGCGGCTGCTGGAGCGCTTCGAGGTCGAGCCGAGCCTCGGGATCGCCGGCGGCGTCCTGCTCGAGCGCGAAGGGAGCAACTGGCGGCCGACCAAGGTCCCCGCCAACCACGTCCGGGGCGCCCTGAAGCTCTACAGCCGCGAGTGCCTGGAGGCGATCGGCGGCGTCCAGGAGCGCCTCGGCTGGGACACGATCGACGAGACCTACGCCCGCATGCGCGGCTTCGAGACCCGCTCGCTACCCGAGCTGCAGGCGCTCCACCACCGGCCGGTCGCCACTCGCGGTGGCGCCCTGCGCGGCCGCGCCCGCCACGGCCAGTGCGCCTACATCCTCCGCTACAGCCCCTGGTGGGTGGCGCTGCGCTCGCTCAAGGTCGCCTGCCTGCGGCCCCGCGTCCTCTCCGGGATCGCCTTCCTCTACGGCTACGCGCGCGCCGCCCTGCGCCGCGAAGGCAAGGTCGAGGACGAGCGGTACCGCCGCTTCGTCGCGCGCGAGCTGCGCGATCGTGTAACGACGGCGAAAGTTCCTACGTTTTTCATGCGTTCATAGCTCGATGGCCCTCGTCGAAATCGTCCGTGAGCTCTGGCAGCGCAAGGTCTTGGTCGGCATCGTCTTCCTCCTCGCCCTCTTCGCCGCGATCCTCTCCGCCTACCGCTTCTCGCCGGCCCCGCCGAGCCTCGAAAAGCGCTCCCTCAGCGTCGCCGCCGCCTCCAGCCAGATCCTCGTCGACTCGACCGACTCGACCCTGGTCACCGGCGCCGAAGCGGGCGAACTCGACGCCCTGGCGACGCGGGCGAAAATCTACGGCCAGTACCTGAGCAGCCTCGCGGCGCGCGAGGAAATCGCCAAGCTCGTCGGGATCCCGCCGGAAGCGATCTCGACCAGCGGCCCCTTCAGCCCCGCCACCGGCCAGCACGAATACGCCGCCCAGCCCTCCGGCGAACGGGCCGACGAACTGCTGCAGGAAGGCGCCGGCAACCGCCTCGTCTTCACCGCCCAGGAAGGCGTCCCGATCCTCACCGTCTCCGCCCAGGCGGCTACCACCGAGCGCGCCGTCGCCCTCGCCGGCGCCTCCTTCCAAACCCTGAAGAACTACGTCGACACCCTGCGAGCCAGCGGCAAACCGGTGCGACAGGGCGTCACCGTGCGCCAGCTCGGCGCCCCCGAGGGCGGCACCCTCGGCGGCTCCAACAACATGATCCTGATGTTTCTCGCCTTCCTCCTCGTCTTCGTCTTCGGCTGCGCGGCGATCCTCGTCCTGCCGACCTTCGTCGCCCGCTGGCGGGCGCTGAACAAGCTCGACCGTCCCAAGCCGGCGCCGGCGCCGCTCGAGCCGGTTGAGGACCCCGACCCCTTCGATCCCCGCCTCGCCAGCGACGAGTCCGACGAGCCGCTGGCTCCGCCCGCCACGACGCCGCTGCGCTAATGGAGGCCACGACCGGGTCCGGCCCTCTGCTCGGGCAGCCCGTCGGCTCGACGCGGCGGGCGAGCGAACGGGCGCTGCTGCGGCCGGCGAGCCAGACCGCCGACTGGCCGCGGACGACCAGGCTCCTCCCCTGGGCCCTCTTCTCGTTCGTGGCGATGCTCTGGCTGGTCCCCTTCGACAGCGTCAAGCTGCCGGTGGGCGGGCCGGTCGACGCCACCCTCGACCGGCCGATGCTGGTCCTCCTCGCCGGCGTCTGGTTCCTCAGCGTCCGCGCCGTCCGCCATCGCTGGCCGCTGCGGCTGAGCGCGATCCACTGGGCCTTCGCCGCCTTCACCGCGATCGCCGCCTTCAGCATCGTCGCCCAGGGGGAGACGCTCGTCCGCCTCGGCGAGATGGACCTGGCGACCAAGCAGCTCGCCCTGCTCGTCTCCTACGGCGTCTTCTTCGTCCTCGCCGCCTCGATCATCCGCGCCTCCGAGGTGACAAAGATGTTGAAGGCGATGCTCGTGCTGGCCTGCCTCACCGCTGTCCCCGTGGTGGTCGAGTACCGGCTCGGAATCAATCCCTTCCACGACTGGATCGGGCCGCTCTTCCCGGGCTACGTGCGGCCGGAAGGGATCGGCGGCATCGACTCGATCGGCCGTGAGCAGATCTTCGGCCCCAGCGTCCATCCCCTCGCCACCGCGGTGATGTTCTCGATGACCCTCCCCTTCGCCTTCGCCTGGCTGCTGGAGGCGAAGGAGCGCCCGCAGCGCCTTCTCTACGGCTTGGCTGTCGTTCTGCTGATCGCCGGCGCGGTCGCGACCCAGAAGAAGACGGCGATGATCGGGCCGCTGGTCTGCGTCCTCGTCCTCGTCGCCTACCGGCCGCGGCAGATGCTGCGGCTGACGCCGCTGGCGGCGGTGTTGCTCGTCGTCGTCCACATCACCGCGCCGGGTGCGCTGGGCGGCGTGGTCGACCAGTTCTCCCCCGGCTCCGTCAAACAAGTCGACACCACCCAGGACCGGGTCAGCGACTATGAGGCGATCACCCCCGACCTCGCCGAGCACCCCCTGCTCGGGCGCGGCTACGGCAGCTACGACCAGAAGCACCACCGCATCCTCGACAACCTCTACCTGACCCTGGCGATCGGGGTCGGTCTGCTCGGCCTGGTCGCCTACCTCTCGATCCTCCTCACCTCCTTCCTCGAGGCCAACCGCGTCGCCCGCTCCGGCGACCCCGACCGCGGCCCGCCGGCGATGGCCGCCTCGGCGTCGGTCTGGGTCGCCCTGGTCAGCGGCGCCCTGCTCGACTTCCTCTCCTTCCCGCAGCTGCCCTACCTGCTCTGCTTCATCTGCGCGATCGTCTTCGTGCTCGCGCACGACCGCAGCGGAAGGCTGAGCCTGTGAGCGCCTGCCCGGGCTGCGGGACGGTGAGCGAGCGCCCGGCGGTGCTGCTGGAAGGCCACGACCGGCTGACCGGCGCCCCGGGGCACTTCGAGGTCCTGGCCTGCCCGGCCTGCGGTCTCGCCTTCACCCACCCGCGGCTGCGCCCGGAGGACTTCGCGACCTACTACCCGGAGAGCTACAGCGCTTATGAGCCCAACCTCAGCGGCCGCCCCTCTCTGGGCGAACGAGTCGGCGACCTGCAGCGGCAGCTGGTGGCCCGCTTCGGCCCCTACCGCCGCGTCTGGAAGCGCCCCCCGGGCCGCCTGCTCGACGTCGGCTGCGGCGTCGGCGACCTCGCCGCCGTCTTCGCCCGCCGCGGCTGGAGCGTCGCCGGGATCGAGCCCTCGGCGGCCGCGGCCGAGCACGCGCGGGCGAACGGGGTCGAAGCCGTGACCGGAACCCTCGCCGACGCCCCCTGGGGAGCGGGCGAGTTCGACGCGATCCTCTTCAACCACTCGCTCGAGCACATCGACGACCCCGCCGCGGCCGTCGCCGCCGCGGCCCGTCTGTTGAAGCCTGGTGGCCTGCTGGCGATCGCCGTCCCCAACTTCGGCAGCTGGCACCGGCGCCTCTTCGGCTCCGCCTGGTTCCAACTCGACCTGCCGCGCCACCTCCAGCACTTCGACCGCGGCTCGCTGGCGGCCTTGGTCGAGGCCGCCGGCCTGCGCCCGGTCGAGACCACCGCCGCCTCGATGCGCCCGAGCCCGCTCGGCAGCTTGCAGTACGCGACGGTCGGGAGCCTTCGTTACGAGGGGCGCGGCTTCCGCCTCCTCGCCTGGGCGCTCGCCCCACTCCTATTTCTCAGCGACCGCCTCTTCGAGGGGGACTGCCTGCACCTCGTCGCCGAGCGCTAGCGCCAGCACCTCGGCGGTCCGCGCCGACCAGGAGTTGGCGGCGATGAAGCGGCGGCGGTCGGCCTCGGCGGCAGGCCCGGCAGCGAGCGCCAGTCGCAGGCCGGCGACGAAGTCCCCGCCCGGCGACACCCGCAGGACAGGGCCGTCGACGCGGCGCACCGGCTCGAGGTCGGTGGCCACGGTCGGCGTCCCCGAGGCGAGGTACTCGTAGAGCTTGAGCGGGCTCATCGCTTCGGTCAGCGGGGTGCGGCGGTGAGGCACGAGACAGGCGTCGGCGGCATGGGCGAGGGCGGCGACTCCCTCGCGAGAGACGGGGCCGTGGAGGACGACGTTCGGCTCGGCCAGGAGCGGCCCCAGGTGCGAGCGGTCGACCAGCGGCCCGACGAGGACGACCGAGCCCCGCGGCCAGGCCCGCGCCACCGCCCGCAACGCCGCGACGTCGATCCGGTCGTCGAGGGTGCCGACGTAGAGGAAGCGGGGCCCGGGCAGTCCGCCGAACCAGCTCGGCGCCTGCCCCGGCTCGACCCACAGCCGCGGGTCGACCCCGTTCGGGACAACCGCGGCCGGACCCTGCGGGTCGATCCGCTCGAGGATCGCGTTGCTGACCGCGCAGACCCGGCGGCCTCGCTCCCCCACCGCTCGGTATGCCGCCCGCAGGCCGTCCCGCCAGGGTTGATAGTCGCGGTGGGCGGCGAGGTCGTCGCTCGCGTAGAGCGTCACCGGCCCCGCCCACTCGAGCTCGGCCAGGCCGGCGAGCAGCGGCTGCGAGGTGATCACCGCCGGCCGCTCCAAGCCCGCCCGCTCTGCCACCCGTCGCAGCCGCTCGTCGTAAGAGGCATAGGCGCGCCGCAGGGCGGCGATCCCGGTTGGGTCCTGGCGCCGCAGGCGCAGCGGCTGCCAGAGCCGCGCCCGCTCGCTCGCCTCGAACCGGGCCGGGCGCTCGATCAGGTCCTTGACCCACTTGACGGGAGCGCTGCGGGGACGGTCGCAGATCAGCAGCCGCTCGATCGCCGGCTCGCGCAGCATCGCCAGCACCAACTGGTCCTGGGGGAAGCACATGCCGCGCCGCTGCGCCGCCGCCCAGGTCATGTCGTCGAAGGTGTAGATCGCGTGCTTCGCGCTCATCCGCACTAGAGAAACGCGTGTGAGCGGCCAACGCTTGCGCAAGTCGCCCGCCACATCAGCCGTTGGTCTTGCGTGAGGCAACCGGATCACGACCGGGAGGAGATCTCCCAGGAGGAGCTGAAGCGCGCCGCCGTCGCCGGCGTGCGCTGGACGACCGCGGCCCGGATCGGGATCGAGGCGATCACCTTCGCCGCGGCGATCGCCCTTGCCCGCCTCATCCCCCCCTCGGGGTTCGGCGAAGCGGTGGTGCCGCTGATCCTGGTGCCGCTGGCTGTGATCCTCACCTTCGAGGGGTTTGGCAGCGCCCTCGTCCAACGCAAGACGATCGAGCCCGCCCACGGCGAGGCGGCGATGCTCGCCAGCCTCCTCGTCGGCGCCCTCCTCACCTGCCTCGTCATCCTCCTCGCCCGCCCGATCGGCGAACCGCTCTTCGGTCAGGGACCGGCCCGCCTGTTGGTGATGATCTCGCCGGTCTTCCTGCTGGCCGGGATCGGCGCCGTCTCCCGCAGCCTGCTCTGGCGCCGGCTCGACTTCCGCCGCATCAGCCTGATCGAAATGCTCTCGCTGGGAATCGGATCCGCGACCGCCGTCGGACTTGCGGCGGGCTCCGGGCTCGATGCCCCGGCGATCGTCCTCGGCGCCCTCGCTGGCTCCCTGGTCACGACCGTCCTCCTCCTCTTCGCCGCGCCGCCGCCAGCGCCGCTCTGGCACCGCGGGGCGCTGGGGGAGGTGATGGCCTTCGGGGCGCCGGCCTCAGGCGCCGGCCTCACCTCGGTGGCGATCACCAACGCCACCCTCGCGGTCGCCGCCGTGCGCCTCAGCGCGGCCCAAGTCGGGATCTTCTGGCGCGCCTTCCAGCTCGGCGTCATCTACCAGGAAAAGATCAGCGGGATCATGATCCGGCTGGCCTTCCCGGTCTACTCGCGGACCAGCGACCTCGGCCAGCTGCGCAGGTTCCACGAGCGGGCGACGCGGATCCACGCGGCGGTGCTGCTGCCGCTGCTGACGCTGCTGATCGTCGTCGCCCCCGACCTGGTCCCCTGGCTCTTCGGCGAGCGCTGGGCGCCGGCCGCGGGCCCGGTCCAGATCCTCTGCGTCGCCGGGATGATCGCCGCCGTCCTCACGGGCTACCCGCAGATCATGCTCGCCGCCGGCAAGCCGCGGGCGCTCCTCGCCTTCAACCTCGCCCTGCTAGGTCTCTACCTCCTCGTCTCCTGGGTGGTCGCGCCGTACGGGATCACCGCCCTCGCGCTCGGCGTCGTCGGCGTCCACCTCGTCCTCCTCCTCGCCGTCTACGGCGTCCTCTTTCGCCGCGTCCTCGAAATCCCGGTCCGCCGCCTCGTCACCGACCTGCTTCCTGCCGTCGCCTGCAGCCTGCTCCTGCTCGGGGTCGCCTTCCCCGCGGCGGAGCTGGCGCGGGGACTGGAAGCACCGATACCCATCTTCCTGCTTGCCGTCGGCGCCGTCGGCGGCGCCGTCTACCTGGCTGCCCTGCGCAGCCTCTTCCCCCTCGTCTGGGACGACGTCGCGCAACTGACGCGGCGGGTCCTGCCAATCCCCAGCAACCCGATCGGCGTGCTGCGTGTGCGCCGCACGGCCCCCAGTGGGCCGTAGGAGGAACTTGATTCGGATGAGCGCCAGAACCGGCCGTATTTGGGACTTTCGACCGACCTTCAGCTGGGAAAATTGGACTGTGCGTCAACTGCTCGCCTGCGCGATCGGGCTGATCCTCCTCACTGCACTCCTCGGGCCGGCAAAGGCCGGTGCCGCGGTCTGCCCGAACCCGAACCCCGTCGTCAACGAGAACCAGTGCAAAACCGGGTCCTCGGCCTGGCAGGTCAACGAATACAGCAAAAACCTCGGCGGTTTCCCGACCCGGTCCAGCGTCGACCTCGGCGAAAGCGTGGTCCTCAAGATCGGCCGCAACGGGCCGACCTCGTCGACCCGGACGGTCAACATCCAGGTCTACCGGATGGGCTACTACGGCGGCACCGGTGGTCGCCTTGTCCACAGCGCCTCCAACGTCGCGATCAACAACGACTACACCTGCAAAACGATGGACCCCACGACCGGGCTCGTCGACTGCGGCAACTGGGCCACCACCTACACGATCCCCGGCAGCGCCCTGCCCGCCTCCGGCGTCTACCTGGCGAAGCTGACCGCCTCCACCGGCGACCAGACCCAGGTCGTGTTCACGGTTCGCGACGACAAACGGGCGACGCCCTCGAAGCTGCTCTATGTCCTCCCGGTCGCCAGCTACCAGGCCTACAACCTCTTCGGCGGCAAGTCCCTCTACTGGGGCTACGCGGGCGAAAACACCGTCGCCGGCACCGACCGCGCGGTCAAGGTCTCCTTCAACCGCCCCTACGAACAGGCCGGGGCGCAGCTGAACTGGTTCCTCGGCCCCGATTTCGAACTCCTCTTCTGGCTCGAGAAGCAGGGCTACGACGTCTCCTACAGCGACGACGTCCAGGTCCACAACGAACCGTCGCAGCTGCGAGATCACGACACGATCGTCGTCTCCGGCCACTCCGAGTACTGGTCGCTGCCGCAGTTCGACGGCTTCCTCGCCGCCCGCGACGCCGGCGTCAACATCGCCTCCTTCAGCGCCAACACCGCCTACTGGAAGGTCCGCTACGAGGACGGCAACCGCACCCTCGTCTGTTACAAGACCGTCCAGGGCAGCGGCTCCTCCGGCAACGGCACGGTCAGCGCCAACGACTGGGGCCCAGACGGCCTCCAGGGGACCGCCGACGACGCCCTCGGGCTCGACGGCAAAGCGGGGACCGCCGACGACAACCCCCAAAACTCGACGACCACCTTCCGCGACAACGGCGCGCCGCCCGGCGACCCCGCCGCGCCGCCCGGTGGCCGCGTCGGGCCCGACAAGCCCGAGAACCAGCTGTTCGGGGTGATGTACGTCGGCGACAACGACTCGAAAAGCTTCCCGCTGACGGTCCCGGCCGGCAACGCCGGCGACGAGTTCGCCGCCGACCGGATCTGGCGCAACACCGGCGTCTCCGAAAACACCACGACCAGCATCGGCACCAGGCTCGTCGGCTGGGAGTGGGACGCGGTCCCGACCCAGGCGCAGTACGTCTCGCGCCAGCCGGCGGAAGTGATCCGTCTCTCCAACAGCAACGTCCAGACCGCCGCCGACAACTCCTGGCTGCAGGACGAGGGACGGCTGCGCAACACCACCCCGCCCCCCGGCCAGCCGGGTACGGTCAACGCGGTCAAGTACACCGCCCCGAGCGGCGCCCTGGTCTTCGCCAGTGGCACGATGCAATGGGCCGAGGGGCTCTCCGAAGAAGCCGACGACCGGATCGAACAAGCGACCTACAACGTCCTCTCCGACATGGGGGCCCAGCCGGAAACGCCGGCAGGAATCACCCTCGACCCGGGCGGCTCCAACCGTGCCCCCAACGGCAGCTTCACGGCGACGCCGAACCCGGTCAAAACCAACACCCAGGTCACCTTCGACGCCTCCGCCTCGAGCGATCCCGACGGCACCGTCGTCAAATACGAATGGGACCTCGACGGCGATGGCAGCTTCGAGACCAGCACCGGGACCAACCCGAAAGCGACCCGCAGCTACACCAGCGAGGCGGAAGTCGGCGTCCGCCTGCGGGTGACCGACAACGGCGGCGCCAGCGACCTCGCCGTCCGCACCCTGACGGTGATCAACAACCAGCCGCCGACGGCGGCGATCCTGGCGACGCCGAACGCACCGCTGACCGGCGAAGCCGTGACTCTCAGCGCCGCCGGCTCGAAAGACGTCGACGGCACGATCGCCAAATACGAGTGGGACCTGAACGGCGACGGCAGCTTCGAGACCAACACCGGGACGACCCCGAGCGCCACCCACACCTACACCGTCGCCGGCGAAGTCGAAGTGAAGGTGCGGGTCACCGACAACGGCGGCAAGACCGGCACCGCGACGACGACGATCACCGTCGTCAGCAACGGGGTCAGCAACTACAGCCCGACCGTGCTCAGCACCCCCGGCCTCGCCCACTACTGGCGCCTGAACGAGACCTCCGGCACCAGCTTCGCCGACAAAGTCGGCACCAGCACGGCGACCAGCGTCGGCGAACCGACCCTCGCCGTTGCCGGCGGCATCCCCAACGACGCCGACAAAGCGGCCCGGTTCGACGGCGTCAACGACGCCGCCAGCGCCGCCATCGACCTCTCCAAAACCCACGCGGTGACGGTCGAGTTCTGGCTCAAGTGGAACGCCTTCAGCGGCGACGACCGCCTGGCGATGGAGCTGACGAAAAACTTCAACGAAGAAGCCGGCGGATTCCTCGTCGACCCGAACGCGCCGCAGCTCGGCGGCACCTTCGGGGTCGGCCTCGGTCTCGGCGGCTCCCGCAACAACGTCTTCTTCGCCCGGCCCTCGGCCAACGTCTGGCACCACTACGCCTTCGTCATGGACAGCGCGGCGCCAGCGGCCCAGCAGATCACCCCTTACGTCGACGGCAAACCGGTGACCTACACCAAGCTCGACTCCGGAACCGGCGCCGGCAACTTCGCCAACTCGACGCTGTACCTGATGTCGCGAGCGGCGAACCAGCTCTGGGGCCCTGGCGACCTCGACGAGGTGGCGGTCTATGACCGTGCCCTCGACGCGGCGACGATCGACGAACACTTCAACAGCGACGTCGCCAACCATCGCCCGCAGGCGAGCTTCACCGCCCCGCTCAGCGCCAAAGTCGGCGAATCGGTCGGCTTCGACGCCTCCGCCTCGAAAGACCCTGACGGCAGCGTCGTCAAATACGAATGGGATCTCGACGGCAACGGCAGCTTCGAGACCAGCACCGGCGCCACCCCGACCGCGAGCCGCAGCTACGCCAGCGGCGGCAACGTCGTTGTCGGCCTCCGGGTCACCGACAACGAAGGGGCGACCGGCACCACCACCCGCACGGTCACGGTCGAAGGCGAAGAACCGCCCGAAGAAGAAGTGGTCAGCAACTACAGCCCGACCGTGCTCGACACGCCTGGGCTTGCTCACTACTGGCGCCTGAACGAGACCTCAGGCACCAGCTTCGCCGACCTCGTCGGCACCAGCACCGCGACCTCGGTTGGCGGCCCGACCCTCGGCGTCGCCGGCGGCGTGCCCCACGACAGCGACAAGGCGGTCCGGTTCGACGGCGTCGACGACGCCGCCAGCGCCCCCGTCGACCTCAGCGGCAAAGGCGCCGCGACGGTCGAGTTCTGGCTGAAGTGGAATACCTACGCCAACGACGACCGCCTGGCGATGGAGTTCACGAGCAACTTCAACAGCGTCCCCGGCGGCTTCCTCGTCGACCCGAACGCACCGCAGTTCGGCGGCACCTTCGGGGTCGGGATCGGCAGCGGCGCCTCTCGCAACACCGCTTTCTTCACCCGGCCCTCGGCCGGGACCTGGCACCACTACGCCTTCGTCCTCGACACCACCGCCCCGGCGACCGAACAGGTGATTCCGTACGTCGACGGCCAGCCGATCGCCTACACCAAGGCCGACACCGGCACCGGCGCTCCGACCTTTGCCAAAACGACCCTCTACCTGATGTCGCGGGCGGCAAGCGAACTGCGCGGCGCCGGCGACCTCGACGAGGTGGCAATCTACGACCGCGCCCTCAGCGCCGCCACCGTCGCCGAACACTTCAACAGCGAAAGCGTCAACAAACGGCCGACGGCGACCTTCCAGGCGCCGGGCTCGGCCAAAGTCGGCGCGCCGGTGAGCTTCGACGCCTCGGCCTCCAGCGACGCCGACGGCGCGATCGCCAAATACGAGTGGGACCTCGACGGCAACGGCAGCTATGAGACCAGTACCGGCGCCACGCCCACCGCCAGCAGCACCTACGCGAAAGCGGCGGCGGTCAGCGTCCACCTGCGGGTCACCGACGACAAAGGCGCCACCGGCACGGCGGTGCGGGTGTTGACGGTCGAAGGCGAAGCCGGCGAAGAAGAAGGGGCCAAACAGCCGAGCTACGCCGAAGGGGTGACGGCGACCCCGGGCCTGCTGGACTACTGGCGCCTCGGCGAGGCGGTTGGCCCCGCCCTGCTCGACAGCGCCGGCTCGCACCCCGGCAGCGTCAGCGGCGAACCGACCCTCGGCGTCGCCGGCGCCCTCAGCGGCGACCCGGACACCGCGATCAGCTTCGACGGGGTCAAAGACGCCGCCAGCGCGCCGGTGCAACTCGGCGGCAAAACGGCGGTGACGGTCGGGTTCTGGCTCAAGTGGGACGCCTGGGCCAACAACGACGAACTGGCGATGGAGCTGACCGACAACTTCAACGGCACCCCGGGCGGCTTCCTGATCGACCCCAACAGCAGCTACGGCAGCTTCGCGGTCGGGATCGGCATGGGTTCGTCGCGGAACGTCTCGGTCTTCCCGCGGCCCACGGCCGGCGCCTGGCACCACTACGCCTTCGTCCTCGACACGCAGGCGCAGGCGTCCGAACAGGTGGTGCCCTACGTCGACGGCCAGCCGGTCGCCTACACCAAGGTCGAGAGCGGCACCGGCGCCGAACCGTTCGCCGACGCCACCCTCTGGATGATGTCGCGCGCCGGCAGCGGTCTCTTCGGCGCCGGCGACCTCGACGAGGTGGCGCTGTTCGGGCGGGCTCTGAGCGCGAGCGAGATCGCCGACCAATTCGCCCTCTCGATTCCCAACGCCGCCCCCGAAGCCTCCTTCTCGGCCTCGCCCAACCCGGCCCTGACCGGCGCCAACGTCACCTTCAACGGCGCTGCTTCGAAAGACCCGGACGGCAGCATCTCCCGCTACCTCTGGGACCTCGACGGCAACGGCAGCTTCGAGACCGACACCGGCAACGCCGCCAGCGTCACCCGCGCCTACCCCACCGCAGGCGATCGACAGATCGGCCTCAAGGTGGTCGACGGCAAAGGCGCGACGGCCAAAACCACCCGCACGGTGACGATCCAGAACAGCCCCCCGTCCGCCTCCTTCGCCATCTCCCCCAACCCGGCCTCGGTCGGCGCCACCGTCAGCTTCGACGCCTCCGCCTCCAAAGACTCCGACGGCACGATCGCCAAATACGAGTGGGACCTGAACGGCGACGGCACCTACGAGACCGACACCGGCACCACGGCGGCGATCAGCGGCTCCTACGGGACCGTCGGGGAACGGACGGTCCGCCTGCGGGTGACGGACAACGAGGGCGGCGTCACGACGGCGACGAAAACCCTGGTCGTCCAGAACGCGCCGCCCACCGCCTCCTTCACCGCGACGCCCGAAGCGGCGCCGACCGGGACCACGGTGACCTTCGACGCCACCGCCTCCAGCGATCCCGACGGCACGATCGCCAAATACGAATGGGATCTCGACGGCAACGGCACGTACGAGACGACCACCGGCGCGACGGCGAGCGCGACCACCGCCTACGCGACGCCCGGCGCCCGCACCGTCGGCCTCCGCGTGACCGACAACGGCGGCGCCACGGCGACTGCGACCCGCACCGTTACCGCCCAGAACCGCGCCCCGGCCGCGTCCTTCAGCGCCACCCCGAACCCGGTGCCGACCGGGACTGCGGTGAGCCTCAACGCCAGCGGCTCCAATGATCCCGACGGCACGATCGCGAAATACGAGTGGGATCTCGACGGCAACGGGACCTACGAGACCAATGCCGGGACCACGGCGACGATCAGCCGCAGCTTCGCGACGCCAGGCGAAAGGACGATCGGCCTCCGCATCACCGACAACAGCGGGGCGACGGCGACGGCGAGCGTGAAACTGAACGTCACCAACCGGGCCCCGACGGCGTCCTTCACGGTTTCGCCAAACCCGGCGCCGACCGGGACCACGGTCACCTTCAACGGCTCGGGCTCCAGCGATCCCGACGGCACGATCGCCAAATACGAGTGGGATCTCGACGGCAACGGCACCTATGAGACGAGCACCGGCACCACCAGCTCGACCAGCCGCTCCTACGCCGCTGTGGCGACGCTGACGATCGGGCTGCGGGTCACCGACAGCAACGGGGCGACGGCGACCACCACCCGCACGCTCACCGTCACCAACCGCGCCCCCATCGCCTCCTTCACGGCGACGCCGAACCCCGCTCTGACCGGCCAGACCGTCAGCTACAACGCTGGCGCCTCCAGCGACGCCGACGGCACGATCGCCAAATACGAGTGGGATCTCGACGGCAACGGCACGTACGAGACGGCTACGGGCACCACCGCGACCGCCAGTAGCTCCTACGCAACCGGTGGCAACCGCACGGTGGGGCTGCGGGTGACCGACAACCTCGGTGCGACGGGGACGACCACCCGCACCGTCACCGTCCGCGGGCCCTACGAGAACGCGGTCCGCTCGACCGCCGGCCTGGTCGACTACTGGCGCCTCGGCGAGACGTCGGGCACGTCGCTGGCCGACTCGGTTGGCAGCAGCACGGCAACGGCGCGCAACGGCGTCGCCCTTGGCGCCGCCGGCAACCTCACCCTCGACCCGAACACGGCCGCGAGCTTCGACGGCACGAACGACAACGCCGCTGCCTCGGTCAACCTCTCCGGCACCTCGAAAGTGACGCTCGAGTTCTGGATGAAATGGACCTCGAACACCAACAACGACGACCTCGCCTTCGAGTTCACCGCCAACAACACCAACAACAACGGCGCCTTCGTCGTCAACCCGAACTCGACCACCTCGAGCAGTCGCTTCGAAGTCGCGCTCGGGCGCAACGGCTCCCGCAACAACGTCTACTTCACCCGTCCCTCGGCCGGGGCCTGGCACCACTACGCGTTCGTGCTCAACACGACCGCGATCGCCGCCCAGCAGATCCTTCCCTACGTCGACGGCGAAGCGGTCTCCTTCGTCAAGGGATCGAGCGGGACCGGGGCCGGCAACTTCGCCAGCTCGACCCTCAACTTCATGTCCCGCAACGGCAGCTCGCTGTTCGGAGCCGGTGTCCTCGACGAGGTCGCGATCTACAACCAGGCCCTGACCGGGACCCAGATCGCCCAGCACTTCGCGGCCCGGTAGACCAACCGAGGGGCGCGACTCCCGCCCCTGAAGCAGGTTTCTTTCACGCCTAAGTCGTGCCTGGCCACGGCTGGCAGCTCCTACATGGCGGTTTTTGTCACCCGTAGCCGGGGTACTCCGTCCTGTACTCGTACATCTGTCGGTACGAGATGGGAAGAAGTTCTTAAGGGGTGGCTGGGTGCCGATTCATCAGCCCATGCCAAAGGAGCCGACGTTGCTTCCGATCAGTCGCACGATCCAATCGCGCCGCGCCGCGGTGCCTCTCGCCAGCGCCATCGCGCTCGTTGCGCTCGGCGTTCTTGCCTCGCTGGCGTTCGGCCGCGGACCGCTGCACGCGTTCGTCGGCAAGGCCGACGAGGTCCACGCCAGAGCGAAGAGCGGCGGCGGGCGCATCAACATCGACGAAGCGACCGCGGTCAGCCCTCTGCGAACGAGCGGAACCCGCTCCACGGAAACGTCGGGCACCTCCGGGACCAGAAAGGCGCCGTCCCCGGGCGGCGACGCCACGGCGCCGGAGACGACGATCTTCAGCGGCCCCGCCGCACTCACCGCTCTGACCAGCGCCAGCTTCGGCTTCAGCTCGAACGAGAGCGGCGTCACCTTCGGCTGCAAGATCGACAGCGGCAGGTGGAACCGCTGCAGGGCGCCGAAGGCGTACACCGGTCTGCTCACCGGATCGCACCAATTCGCGGTGCGAGCGACCGACAAGGCCGGCAACGTCGACACCACCCCCGCGACCTGGAGTTGGACGATCGCGGTCCCGCCGCCCCCGCCGATGGAAGAACCGCCGGTGGAAGAAACCCCGCCGCCGGTGGAAGAACCGCCAGCTGACACGACCCCGCCCGACACTTCGATCCAGAGCGGTCCCTCGGGGACCACCACCGCCACCAGTGCCGCCTTCGCCTTCTCGACGACCGAGGCCGGGGCGAGCTTCGAATGCAAGCTCGACGGCGGTAGCTTCGCCTCCTGCGTCTCGCCGAAGTCCTACTCCGGGCTCGCCGTCGGCTCTCACGCCTTCTCGGTCCGGGCCAAGGACGTCGCCGGCAACGTCGATTCGACCCCCGCCTCCCGCAGCTGGACGGTCGAAGCCGAAACGGCACCGCCCCCGCCTCCGCCACCGCCCCCGGACGAAACCTGCGACACCACCGTCTCCAGCGTCTCCGCCGCCCAGTCGAGCGTCGCCGGCGCCGCGGCTGGCTCGGTGGTCTGTCTCGCCGACGGAAGCTACGGCAAGGTCAGCCTGGAAGCGAACAAGGCGGCGCCCGGGGTAACCCTGCGGGCCGCCCACCCCGGCAAAGCGACGATCGCCGGCGCCAGCCTGCAGGGATCGAACCTGACCCTGGCCCGCTTCGTCTCCACCTCCAGCGTCACGATCCAACCCGGCGCCAAGGGGATGACGGTCGAACACAACCGGGTCACCGGCGGCGGCCAGGGGATCGACGGCTGTCCGTCTTCCACCACTACCTGCGACGACACGAAGATCATCGGCAACGAACTGATCGGCCCCTTCGGCGAGGACGCGATCCATCTCAACCGCTACCACGACGCCAACGGCGACGGGGTTGGGATCCTCGTCGAAGGCAACGAGATCACCAACGTGCGCGAGAACGGCAACCACTCCGACTGCCTGCAAACGGTCTGGGTCGGCGACCACATCGTCTTCCGCCGCAACTACCTGCACGACAACCGCTGCCAAGGCTTCTTCGTCAAGGACCAGGCCAGCCTCGGCGGCGTCTCCGGTCCGATCAACGGGATCACCGTCGAAGACAACCTCTTCCTCCGCAACGAGGAACCCTGCGGGCCGCCGCTGACCAGCTGCGGGCAGCCGATGTACTTCCAGGTCTTCGGCCCCTACTCGGCCTTCAAGATGAAGCGGAACACGATCTGGGGCGACGGCTACGACTCGATCGCCGCCTTCCGCGAGAGCACCGGCGCCGACACCCAGATCGCCAACAACGTGATCTACCGGCTCTGGACGGACACCAACATGAGCGGGATCTCGCTGAGCGAAAACACCCACTGCGTCCGCGAAGGCAGCTGGCCCTCCTCCCGTCCTGGCGAGACGATGGCCTGCAGCCTCTCCTTCGCCAACCCGAGCGCCGACGACTACCGCATCCCCGGCAGCAATCGCGGCGTCGATTGGGCGCCCGCGGAAGTTCACTACGGTCCCTGATCGTTGATCAGGGTGTGAGCAGAAGCTTCTCGCGCCGATCCCTGCCCGTCCTCGTCCTTGCCCTGGCCGCGATCGCGGCGACGATCGTGCTGCTGCTCGGCGACGACGGCAGGCAGGGGAACGCCCATGCCCGAGGTGCCTCCAACGCCCGGCACGGGGAGCACGAGCTCTGCGACGCCACGCTGGCCAGCCTCGAGGCAGTGCGCTCGCAGGCCACGGCCGCCGGCCCGGGGACGGTGCTCTGCCTGCGCAACGGCAGCTACGGCGAGCTCAGGATCGCGGTCACCTCCTCCGAGGCCGGCGTCACCGTCCGCGCCGCCCATCCCGGCAAGGCGACGATCGCCGGCGCCACCCTGCGGGGCTCGCACCTCACCCTCGCCGATTTCGACGTCGACGGGGACATCACGATCGAGCCGGGCTCGCGGAAGATCTCGGTCCTCCACAACCGCATCAGCGGCGGCTACTTCGGGGTCGAAGCCGGACCCACCACTACCACCTACATCTCCGACACGACGATCGCCGGCAACCGCTTCGTCGGCCCCTTCGGCGAGGACGCGATCCGCCTCAACCGCTACCACGACAGCGGCGACCGCGACCCCTACGGGGTCCTCGTCGAAGGCAACGAGATCACCAACGTCCGCGAGAACGGCAACCACTCCGACTGCCTGCAGTCGGTCTGGGGTGGCGACGGCCTCTACTTCCGCCGCAACTACCTGCACGACAACCGCTGCCAAGGCTTCTTCGTCAACGACCAGCCCGGGCCGGTGCGGAGGATCGTCCTCGCCGACAACCTGATGGTGCGCAACGGCGCCCCCTGCGACCCCCCCGAGAGCCAGTGCGGCCCGCCCCTGATCGTCCAAGTCTTCGGCCCGACCCGCGGCATCACGGTCAAGAACAACACGATCTGGACCGCCAGCAACGAGTCCCCCCTGGCCCTGCGCGAGGGACCGTTGGGCCGCGTCTCCTTCGACGGCAACGCGATCTTCCGCGCCTGGAGCGACTGGAGCGGCGGTTGGCCCCACTTCCGGCAACGGGGCGGCCTCGTCTGCCAGTGGGAAGGGACCCTGCCGCGGCTGAGCCGCGGCTCCCGCCGCGATTGCTCACCGCCTTTCGCCAACCCCGCGAAGGACGACTACCGCCTCGAGAGCGGCATCGGGGTCGATTGGGCGCCGGGTGACGAACGCTACGGACCCTGAACCGAGGACAAGAATCGAGCGGTCTGAACCGTTGGTGGGGTATGAGTACCACCGCGGTCGCGACCTCCCCACGGGTCGACACGAAGCCCGTCGCCCCACGGGAGGGCATGCGTGAGAAGCATGCGCACGCCGGAGTCGCGATGGCGGTGGCTACTCTCGCGATGGGCGCCACCTCCGGGATCCAGGCGCTGCTCTACCTCAGCTCTTTCGGGGTCAACGCCCGCACCGACGGCTTCTTCGTCGCCTTCGCGCTTTACACCAGCTTCGGCGTCTTCAGCCAGAGCATCAGGGTCACCGCCGCGCCGATGCTGGTCGGCGAGCGCCCGCGCCTGAGCCAGCGCCAGTTCGCCGCGGCACTGGTCGCAATCGCCGTACCGGTCGCGCTGGGGACGATCGCGCTTGCCGGACCCTTGGCGGGACTGCTGGCCCCCGGCGTCGCCGAGACCGGCCGCGGGGTCGCCGAATCGGCCCTGCCGATCCTCGGGCTGGCGATGATCCTCCAGCTCTGGGCGGCGGGTGGCGCCACCGTGCTCGCGGTTCGCGACCGCTTCGACCGCATCGCCGGCGCCTACATCGCCGGCGCCCTCAGCGGCCTCGTCGTCTACCTCGCCGTCTCCGGCCCGGCCGGGGAGCTCTCGCTCGGCTGGTCGATGCTGGCGATGGCCGTCGTCACCAGCGTCGCGATGCTGGACGGGGTCCGCGCCAGCCGCTCGCCGGGCGCCGAGGCGCACGCCGCACGCTCGGGCGGGTGGCTGCGTGCCGTCCTCCTCGTCCTCGGCAGCACCGCGGTCTACCTCGCCTTCAACGGGCTCTACGTGATCACCCTCGCCTTCGCCAGCAACTACGGCGAGGGCGGCGCCACCGTCCTCTCCTACGCCTACCTCTTCGCCAGCTACCTGGTCGCCGCCACCGGCTTCGCGCTGGGGATGTCGCGGATCGCCGACATGCGGCGCGGCGCCCTCGCCGACTGGCGCGAGGTGATCGCCGACACGGTGCCGGCCGGCTTCCGCTACTCGATGCTGATCGTCGCCCCCGCCCTGGCGGCGCTGGTCGCCGGCGGCGCGACCCTGGTCGGCGAAGTCCTACCGGCGAGCTTCGACGCCACCGCGGTCGACCAGTTGCGCGTCTTCGGCGCCCTGCTCGGTGCCTGGACGGTGGCGGCACTCCTCGTCAACCTGCTGCTGCCGGCGATGTTCGCGCTCGGGCGGGCGAAGCTCGTCAACGTGCTCGCGCCGGCCCTGGTCCTCCTCCACGTCGCCGCCACCGCGCTCGGCGGCGCCCTCTTCGGGATCAACGGGGTCGTCGGCGCCTTCTTCGTCGCCCCGGCCACCTTCGCGGTGACGCTGCTTCTGGTCGGCGCCGGACGGGCCAGCGACGAAATCGCCCGCGAGCTGGTCCGCGACGGACTGCGGTTCGTCCTCGCCGCGGCGATCTGCTTCGGGATCGGCGCCCTCGCTGGCGAGGCCGCGGGAGGCGGCTTGCCCGGGACGGCGGTCACGCTCGGCCTCGGCTCGCTGCTCTACGCGCTGCTGACCCCCTGGCTCGCGCCCGAACAGGTGCGCCTGCTGCTCGGCGCGCTGCGACCCGCCTCGGCATGAACGTCGCCGTCCGCACGCCGGCCGCCCGGGTCGGAAGCGCTTCGCGCGGGCAGGCGCTCGCCGCCAACGCCGACGCCCGTGCCGCCGCCGCCCTGGCGCTGATCTTCGCCCTGCTCGCCACCCTCAGCTGGCGCAAGTGGGGCGTCCCCTCGATCGACGCCGGGCACGAGCTGACGGTCGCCGCGACGATCGCCGAAGGCGGCGAGCCCTACCGCGACGTCCGCTACTTCTACGGCCCGGCCGGGGTCTACCCGCTAGCCGGGGCGTTCGCCGTCTTCGGCACCGGCTTCACCACCGCCTTCGCCTTCGGCCTCTGCCAGGCGGCGGCGATCGTCGGAGTCTTCTACGCCCTGGCGCGGCAGCTGCTGCGCCCGCTCCCCTCCTTCCTCGCCGCCAGCGTGGTCCTGGCGATCGGCTTCTCCGGCACCGCCTTCAACTTCGTCCTCCCCCACACCAGCTCCGCCACCCTGGGGGTCCTCTTCACCCTGTTGACCCTGCTCGCGTTCTGCCGCGGCCGCCTCGGCCTCGCCGGGCTGGCGATCGGTTGCGCCTGCCTGACCCGGCCCGAATTCGCCGGCATCGCGATCCTCGCCGCGGCCGCTTACCTCCTGGGAGAGGGACGCCAGCACGGCACCCGACAGGCGCTGCGGGCGCTGCCGCGGGTGGCACTGCCCGCAGCGCTCGTCGCGGTGCCGGTGCTGGCCTGGCTCGCCGCCGACGCCGGCGCCGCCAACCTCTTCACCGAGAACCTCTGGCCGGTCGACTTCCTCCGGGTCGGCGGCCTCAGCTCCCAGCAAGAGTGGGCGCCGCTCGACCTCGAGAGCTTCGTCGAGACCCTGGTCCGCGCGGTCGTCTACTGCGGGCTCCTGGCGGCCGCGATCGCCAGCGCGGTGATGTTCTCCCGCGCCGGCACGCGGAGCGAGCGGCTGCGGGCGCTGTTTCCCCTGCCCTTCGCTCTCGGGGTCCTGGTGTTCGCCGACCTGACGATGCGGTTCTTCGGGATCTGGCCGACGGCGCGGGACGGGGTCCAGTACGAGACCTCGCATCTGCTGATCGGGATGAGCTGGCTGCCGGCGCTCGGGTTCGCCGTCGCCGCCATGGTCGCGCTCCGCTTCCTGCGCCGCGCGTCCGCCCCGTTCTCCGCCTCCTGGGGGTTCGACCTCGCTCTCGTCGCCGTCGCGGCGGCGCTCGGAGCCCGCGCCTACGACGCCTTCACCGCCGAGGCCTCCTACGCGCCTTACTACGCAGCGCCGCTGGTGCTGCTGCTCGCCCTCTTCCACCAGCGCCTGGCCGAGCGCTGGCCGCAGGCGCGAGCCGTCTCCTACGCGGTCCTCGCGGCGGTGGCCGTCGGTCTCGCGGCCTACGCCCAGGTCGGCCTCTACCGCGATGACGACGCCACCGTCGACACCCCCCGCGGCAGCTTCGTCACCACCGCCGCCGCGGCCCCGGCCCTGCAGGAGACGATCGACTTCATCTCCTCCCACTCCGAGCCGGGGGAACCGCTCCTCGCCGTCCCCTCCGACGCCGGCATCAACTTCATGACCGGGCGCCCGCCCGCCCTCTACAACCCGATGTTCCTCCCCGGCCTGCTCGACACCCGCGCCGACGAGCTGGCGGCGATCGCCCGGATCGATGCCGAGGGCGTCCGCTACGCCGTGGTCAGCAACCGGCGCTTCGACGGCTACGGGTCCAGCTACTTCGGCGGCGACTACAACAGGCTCCTCGCCGCGAGAATCGAGCGCGAAGGACCGCCCGTGGCGGAGTTCGGCAACGGCGAACCGGCTGGGGGCACCAACCCGGCGACCTCCTTCGCGATCTACGAACTGACCCCGCCGCGCCAGTGAACGGCCCCGCCCGGCAGACCGTCGGCGTCTTCCCGGCCTCCGCCCATCGCAGCTCGCAGCGGCTACTGGCCGCTCTCGAGGAAGCCTTCCCGGTGAGCTTCGCGCCACGCGGGGCGGGCGAGCTGCGAGATCTCGACGCGGTCCTCGTGATCGGAGACGGCGAAGAGGCGGAGGTTGCCGAGGCACGGGGCCTGCCGGCGCTCCGTCTGCTCGCCCCCGAGCCGCTCGAGGCCGGAAGGGAGGCGTGCCAGCAGCTCGGCACCGCCGCCGCCCTCACCCGCCGCCTGCACGGAGCCGAGCTCCCCGACGACCGGCTCGAGAGCGCGCTCGCCATCGCGGCACCGTCCCCCGAGCGGGAGACGGTGATCGCCAGCAGCCGCGGGATCCCGACCTGGACCCGCCGCGATCGCCTCCAGACGGCGCTGGTCTTCCCGCACGAGCTCGGCCCCGAGGAGACTTTGCGGGAGCGGCTCTGCGAGCACCGCAGCGCCGCCTTGCTGCCGCTCGTCCACTTCCTCCGCGAGCTCACCGCCGACCAGGCCGAGGAGCCACCCGTCCTGCGTGCGGCGTTCCTCTTCGACGACCCCAACCTTCACTGGCCCTCCTACGGCTTCGTCGAGCTCGCCGAGCTCGGCGAGCATGCCCGTGACCACGGCTATCACGCCGCTCTGGCAACGATCCCGCTCGACGGCTGGTACGCCCATCCCGGCGCGCTGCGAGCGCTGCGGGAGAGCCGCGGCGCCCTCTCCCTGCTCGTCCACGGCAACGACCACTACGGCGACGAGCTCGGCCGCCTCCACGACGACGCCGAGGCGCTGGCCCAGGCGGCGCAGGCGCTGCGCCGCGTCCGCGCCTTCGAACGCCGCACCGGCCTCGGGATCGACCGGGTGATGGTCCCTCCGCACGAGCGCTGCTCCCAGACGGCCACCGTCGCCCTGCGCCGCTGTGGGTTCGAGGCGCTGACGGCGACCCAGCCCTACCCTTGGCTCGGCGACGGCGGCCGCTCATGGCTCGCGCATCCGCCTGAGGCAGGCCCGTTGGTCGGATGGCGCCCGGCCGACGACGCCGAGGGTTTGCCCGTCCTCCTCCGCCACCCCCTCGTCGGCCGCTCGCTGCCGGAGATGACGCTGCGAGCCTTCCTCGGCCAGCCGCTGATCCTCTACGGCCACCAGAACGACCTCGACGAGGGGCTGGACGTCCTCGCCGCGGCGGCGGCCGACGTCGAACGCCTCGGGCCCGTGCGCTGGTGCTCGCTCGGAGAGATCGCAACCGCCGCTCGCGAGATGGCCCCCGAGTCCAAGGCCCCCGCCGACGACGCGGTTGACCCCGATCTCGTCCCCCCACCCCGCCGCCGACCCCTGGCGGTCCCGCGCCGGATCCTCAGCGAGGGCCGCGACCGCCTGCAGCCCCTGCTCTCATGCGCCCGCTGAGCCGGGTTCCAGCCGCACCGGGGAACTCGCGTCCTCGACCAGCAGGCGCGCTTCGCCGCTGCCGTCGGCTGGGACCGTGAAGACGTCGTTGCCAACCGCGTAGGCGAGGGTCTGGTCGTCCAGCCACTCGGCCTGGTCGTCGACCGAGCGGGTCTCGGCCACCGGGTGGTCCTTCAGGGTGGCGACGTCGAGCACGTGCAGGCGCCAGCGGTTCTCGCCGCCGATCCGGCTCTTGTAGGCGATTTGCTCGCCGTCGGGTGAGAGCGAGGGGCACTCGACCCCGTCGCGCAGGACTCGCATCGACTTCGCGGCAATGTCGCCTTCGACCAGGTAGTGGTGCTCGCCGGTGGCGAGGGTCGCGTAGAGGCGGTTCGAGTCGTCGGCGAAGGTGATGCCCCAGAAATTGAAGTCGACTGCGTCGAAGGGCTTCCCGCCCTTCGTCACCTCGAACTGCTCGAGCTGGGCGACCTGCTTGCCGCTGGCCATCTCGAGGATCGTCGTCCGGGTCGAGAAGGCGGTCGAGGATCCGAGGTAGGAGTCGCCGGCGACGAAGACGGTCATCGCCCCGTAGCGGCCGTCGGCGGAGACGCGAGCGCGCGAGGGCAGTCCCAGCAGGCGGATCTCGTGCTGCGGCTGCAGTTGCGAGTCGAAGGTGCTGGCGGTGTAGTCGACGCCGGAGGGCGCGACGCCCATGCAGATGCCGTGGCCACCGGCGTAGTAGACGCGCTCGCAGGCCAGGTCCTTCGAGCGCCGGCGCACCTTGCCGTCCTCGACGACGAAGACGCCGCCGTTCAGGGTCGGGCTGGTGGGATCGACGGCGCGGACCATGACCGGAACTCCGGCGACACCGCCCGCCGTGGGCTTGGCGTCGGTCGTGGTCTGGCTCGGCCCGAGAGCGGCATAGACGACGTAGCCGCCGCCGAGCACCACGCAGAGCACGACCAGGAGGACGGTGATCTTGCCGCCGCGGCTATCCATCCAGAGCCGCGCTCTGGGCGCGGCGCAGCAGCGGGGCCGCCAGGGCGATCGCCAACGCCAGGGCGGCGGCGAAGCAGATGACGGCCGCCTGCAGGCCGACCGCGAACCACAGCGCACCGAAGAGCAGCGAGGAGAGCAGGCGTCCGAGGCTGATGACAGTAATCAGCAGGCCGATCCCGCTCGCCTGCAGCCGCTCCGGCAGCAGCGCCCCCGCGAGGGCGGTCAGCACCCCTTCGGTGGCGGCGAAATAGCCGCCGAGGGCAAGCAGGCTGAGGGCGAGGGCGAGATAGCCGACCGAGCTCATCATCAGCACACCGTAGGCGACGAAGAGGAGGGCTTGACCGGCAAGCAAAACCGGCACCTTGCCGATCCGGTCGGCGAGCTGGCCGACCGGGATCGCCAGCCCCATGAAGGCGATCGCGGTCATCACGTAGAGGAGCGGGAAGAGGGCCGGGTCGAAGTCGATGCTGCGCTGCAGGCCGACGTAGATCATCGCGTCGGAGACGCTGGCGATCGAGAGGCCCGCCGCGGCGATCAGGAGCGGCGCGAAACGCGGCTCGATCACCAGCCGCAGCGCCGCCCGGAACGAGGGAGCGGCGCCGTCGCGCGGCGCCCGGTCTGGCTTTCCTTGGACGTTGAGGACGAGGACGGCAAGGCCGAGGATCGCGAAGAGCGTGCTGACGACGAAGACGGCGTCGAAGCGAGCCGGAGCGACGAGGAGGATGCCGAAGGCGACTAGCGGCCCCAGCATCGCGCCGGCGCTGTCCATCGCCCGGTGGACCCCGAATGAGGTCGCGAGCCGGTCCTTGGCGCTGGAGAGCGAGATCAGCGCGTCGCGAGGTGCGGTACGGATTCCCTTGCCGACGCGGTCGACGGCGACGATCGCGCCGATCCCGCCGAGCGTATTGCCAGCGGCGACAAGCGCGACCTTCCCCAGGGCCGAGAGGCCGTAGCCGAGGCCGGCGACCCCCTTGGGCCGGCGCCAGCGGTCGGAGGCGAACCCGCTGGCGACCTGGACCAGTGCCGCGGCGCCGCGGTAGGTGCCGTCGATCGCCCCGAAGACGAGCGGGCTGGCGCCGAGGCTGAAGACGAGGTAGAGCGGCAGGACCGTCGCCACCATCTCCGAGGAGACGTCGGTGAGGAGGCTGACGAGCCCGAGCATCACCACGTTGCGCGGGACCCGCAGGCGGGCCGAGCGGGCGGCCCAGAGCCGCGGCTTCAGCAGGGCTTTGGAGGCTTCTACCTGGTACATGGCTTCGTTGGAGAGAGCCAGGCCCCGGTGGCAACCGACCCTCTAGGGGTTCAACGCGCCGACTAGTCCTTTTCTCGCACTTTCGGCCGCCGGCTGGCCGGAAAGCCCAAAGCGCTCGGCGACTTCGCTCGCCACCTCTTCAGCGAACCCCATCACCGAGTCGCCGTTGAGGAGGTAGGGGTAGATCTGCGCGTTGGAGGCCAGTGCCAGGCCCGGGACGCCAGACCAGATTGGCGCCACCCGCTGCTCCTCGCCGCGCCGCACCTGATGGACCGGCTCGACCAGCTTCGCCCGCTGCACGGTCCAGTCAACGACCTCGTCGCGGCTGAACCCGGGAGAGAGGCGAGCGAGGTAATCGGTGAAGCGACGGTAGACCGACTCGTCATCCTCGCTCTGCTCGGGCGCTTGCGGGTCGCAGTACTTGGGCAGGTAAACGAGCTCGAGGCCGTCGGTGTGGTCGGTGCCGAGCACCTGGGTCGTTTCGACGGCGCTGGTCAGCGGCGTCGGCTCGGTGATGTTGATCGCGTAGTAAGGGAGCAACCGCCGCCGCACCTTGACGATCGGGCAGACGACGCCGAGCCAGCGCTGGGGGTAGGGCGCCAGCAGTCCCTGGTGGCGCTCGGGAAGCAGGAAGCGCAGGGCCGGCGGCTGCAGGGTCGGGATCGTCAGGTCGAACTCGAGCGTCTCGCCCTCCAGCTCGACCCCGGTGACCGATCCGTCCTCGGCCAGGGCGAGCCCGGTGACCGGCGCCCCGGTCCGCGCCTCGACCCCGAGCTCACGCGCCTTGGCCACCATCGCGTCGATCAACCGCTGATGGCCGCCGACGATGTGGCCCATTTCCTCACCGCCTTTGCCGCCTCCGTTGCGCGCCCCCGACATCCGCCGGGTGCGGGCCCAGAGGTAGGTGGCCGGCAGTCCCGAGGGGTCGCCGTCGAAGCGGGTGTCGAGCAGCGGCTTCCAGATCCGCTCCCAGACCTGGTTGCCGCAGATCCGCCGCAGCCAGGTCTCGAGCGGGATCGTCTCCAGCTTCTCGTAGGAGCTACGCAGCTGGCACTGGGCGACGAACCAGCCCAGCCGCAGCCGCGCAGACGGGCTCAGGGGGGAAAAGCGCAGCAGGTCGCCGACACCGTTGAAGTCGTGCATCTCGCCATTCGAGAAGAAGCCGGCGCCGACCGGGGTGAATCGCAGCTGATCGCCAAGCCCTACCTCCTCGGCCATCGCGATCATCCGCTGATCGGCGGGGGTGATCACATGGTAGAAGCGGTCGACCTCGTGGCCGCCGAAGTCGAAGGTGCCGGCGAGGCCGCCGAGGCTGGGGCCGCGCTCGATCACCGTCACCCGCGCGCCCTGCTGGGCAAGGCGCAGTGCTAGAGAGACGCCGAGCACACCGCCGCCGACGACGCCGATCCGCGGGGCGGCAGCGCTCATCAGAACCGCGCTGCCGGAGCCGGCCTGCCTGCCGAGACGCTCTCGGTCACCGTCGCGGCGGCCGGCTCGGGCAGGCCCCTCGGCGCCGTCGCCTCGGCCAGCGGCGAGACCGGCGGCGGCTGGATCCGCCCCACCAGGTGCGCCGCCATCACCCGCAGGTAGGCGAGCACCGTCGGTTTCAGCTGCATCTTCGACTCGCCTTTGCGGGTCGTCCAGTCGTTCGTCGTCGGCACCTCGGCCACCTTGGCGCCGGCGTTGAAGAGCTTCAGCAAGAGCTCGACGTTGGCGGCGAAGCCGGGCTCGCGGACCAGCAGGTAGCCGTAGGTGTCGGCCGCTTTGCGCAGCGTCCCCGCCCGGTAGACCCGGTAGAGCGAGGAGAGCGTGTGCATCTCGCGCAAGCCGCCGAGGTAGCGGAAGGTGTTGGAGACCGATTTGCTCGCCGCCAGGCGCCAGCCGGCGACGCCGACGATCTTGCCGCCCGGCGCGTAGACCGAGGCGAGAACGACGTCGTTGCCCTGCTCGAACAGCTGCAGCATCCGCGGCAGGTCGGAGAGGTCGGAAGTGGTGTCGGCCTCGAGGGTGACGATCGCGTCGTCGTCAGAGGACTCCTTCAGGGCCGAGCGAATGCCGGTGTTGATCGCGGTGCCGAGGCCGCGGTTGACGGTGTGGGTGACGACGGCCAGGTGCATGTCCTGGGCGTGTTCGCGGATCACCTCGCCGGTGCCGTCGGTGGAGCCGTCGTCGACGATGATCACCCGCGCTCCCAGCTCGCGCGCCACCGGAGCCAGGTCGGAAAGCAGCCGGGGAATATTTTCGGCCTCGTTGTAGGCCGGGATCACGAAGCGGATCATGCGAAGACCTCCAGGGGCCGTGGGACGGGGATGTCGAGCAGCTCGACCGGGCGGCGAACGGCGGCCGACTCGCGCACCGCGAGCGCCGCGGCCAGGGCCTTGACGCCGTCGTGGGCGCTGACCGGCTCCGGCGTGTCGTCGAGGACGCAGCGGCAGAAGGCTTCGAGCTCGGCCCGCAGCGGCTCCGCCTTGGCGAGCGAGAAGCGCACCGCGGCGCCCTCGCCGTCGCCGCGCAGGACCGAGAGCCCGTCCCACTGCAGCGGCGCCGTCGTCGACTCGACGAACCAGACGTCCTGGGTGATGTAGCTCGCCCGCAGCAAGCCGTTCTCGCCGATCAGGGCGATCTCCCGCTTCTTCTCCGGGGTCAGCCAGTTGACGTCGAGCAACCCCAACGTCTGCGCCTCGCCCTCAGCGTCGAAGCGGGCCAGGCAGGTGAGCAGGTCCTCCTGGGAGCCGTGCTGGAAGCGGCCGCCATCGGCGTAGATCTCGTGGATCGTGCTGTCGAGGACGTACTGCATCACGTCGAGGTCGTGGGTGGCGAGGTCGATCGCCACGCCGGTGTCCTGGATCCGGGTCGGCAGCGGCCCGACCCGGGTCGTGTGGGCCCGGTAGACGCGGCCGAGGCGCTCGTCGGCGACCAGCTCGCGCAGCTTCTCCACCGCCGGGTTGAAGCGCTCGACGTGTCCCACCATCAGCTTGCGGTCGGCTTCGATCGCGGCGCCGCGCATCCGCAGGGCGTCGGGCAGCGTGGTCGCGATCGGCTTCTCGACGAGGACGTGGAGGCCGGCGGCGAGCGCCTCCAGCGCGACCTCGGCATGGTGCTCGGAGGGGCAGGCGACGGAGATCGCGTCGAGCTCGTCGGCGTCTTCGATCAGGTCGCGCCAGTCGGAGAACTCGAGCGCCGGCGAGCCGGCGAGCGCCCGGGCCCGAGCCTCGGGGTCGGGGTCGGCAACCGCGACCAGCTGGGCGCAATCGAGCTGGGCGTAGTTGCGGACGTGGAAGGCGCCCATGCGGCCACAGCCGATGACGCCGACTCGAAGCTGTTCAGACAAGGGACTCCTCCCGCGAGCGATCGAGGTGGGCGACGGTCAGCTCGGCGATCCGCTCGGCCGCGCGGCCGTCGCCGAAGATCGGCGGACGCTCGCTCGGCAGCGGCTTGGCGAGGGCGGCGCGGAACTTCCCGCTGTCGACCCCGACCAGCGTGTTCCAGCCGGTCGAGACGGTCTCGATCCACTCGGTCTCCTCACGCATCGTGATGCAGGGCACCCCCCAGAGGTAGGCCTCGCGCTGGACGCCGCCGGAGTCGGTCGCGATCGCCACGGCGTCGCGCTCCAGGGTCAGCATCTCGGTGTAAGTCACCGGGTCCCGTACCTCGACATTGCTGGGCACCTCGAGGTTCCAGGTCTCGATGCTCTTCCGCGTCCGCGGGTGCAGCGGGAAGATCACTCGGTGCCCAGCGGCACCGAGGCAGTCGAGCACGGCGCCGAGTCGCTCGGCGGAGTCGGTGTTGTAGTTGCGGTGGGCGGTGGCGAGGACGTACTCGCCCTCCTCGCGTCGCTCCGGCAGCCGCGGCATCGTCGCTAGGAGAACATCGGCGAGAACGTCGCCGGTGACGTGGACCGCACCCTTCACGCCCTCTTCGAGGAGGACGTCGCGGGCGTGCTCGCAGGGAGCGAAGAGCAGGTCGGAGAGCTCGTCGGTCTCGATCCGGTTGGCCTCCTCCGGCATGTCCTGGCGGTAGCTGCGCAGGCCAGCCTCGACGTGGATCAGCGGCACCCCGGCCGCCACGGCGGCGCGGGCCCCGGCGATCGTCGCGTGGGTGTCGCCCCGGACCAGGACCGCGTCGGGCTCGCGACTGGCGATTACGCGGCCGATCCGCTCCTCGGCGACGGCGACGGCCGCGGTGGGCGGCAGCGAACCGACGCCGAGGTTGAACTCCGGCAGCGGCAGGTGCAGGTCGGCGATCTGCAAATCGGACATCCCCGGGTCGTAGTGCTGCCCCGTGTGAACGAGGATCTCCTCGACGCAACTCGAGTAGGCGAGCGAGAGCGGCGCCGCCTGCACGATCTCGGGGCGGGAGCCGATCACGGAAACGATTCGGGCTGCCATGCGTAATCAACGCACGAACGGCCCGCGTCTTTTCGCCGCCACGGAAAAAAGTTGGCTGCCCGGGTGCCAAATCCCGCGGACTTCGGCCGCGCGGGTGGCGGAGCGCAAGTGTTCTGTCCCCGGCACCGTTGATTAGGGCGATGGAGGCCCACGGACTGACCCGCGAGGAGACGCTCACCGGGAGCGCAGCCCGGCGCCGAGCGGCGGAGGGTCTCCGCCGGCTCTTCGACGTCGTCTTCGCCGTGGCACTGATCCTGCTGTTGAGCCCACTGCTGATCGGAGTCGCCCTCGCGGTGCGGATCGACAGCCGCGGCCCCGCCTTCTTCCGCCAGCGCCGGGTCGGCTACCGGGAACGCGAGTTCACGCTCTACAAGTTCCGCAGCATGCGGGTCGACGCCGACCCACGCGGCCACAAGGAGTACGTGACGGCACTGATCAAGGGCGAGGACGAGCGCCCCGACGGCGGCCGCGAGAACCTCTACAAGCTCGCCGTCGACAACCGGATCACTCCCGTCGGGCGCTGGATCAGGCGCTGGAGCCTCGACGAGCTGCCGCAGCTCTTCAACGTCGTCAAGGGGGACATGACCCTGGTCGGGCCGCGACCGGCGATCCCCTACGAGGTCGCCGAGTACCCGGCCTGGTACCGCCAGCGCTTCTCCGTCAAGCCCGGACTGAGCGGTTACTGGCAGGTCAGCGGCCGCAGCGAACGCACTTACGAGGAAATGGTCCGCCTCGACATCGAGTACGCGAAGCGCCGCACGCTCGGCCTCGACCTCTCGATCCTTCTCAAGACCCCATGGGTAGTCCTCAGTCGAAAGGGAGCAGAGTGAATCCAGCAGGAGCAATTGGAACCTTGGTCGTCGGCTACGGCTACTGGGGCCCGAACATCGTCCGCAACGTCGTCGAGCGCCCCGAGTTCCGGCTGATGGGCCTCTGCGAGCTCGACGAAGGCCGCGCCGAAGACTTTCGCCGCCGCCATCCCGGGATCTGGATCGAGCCCAACCTCGACGCCGCCCTCGCCGACCCGCGGATCGAGGCGGTGGCGATCGCCACCCCGCCCCATACCCACTACAACCTGGTCCGCCGCGCCCTCGAGGCGGGCAAGCACGTCCTGGTCGAGAAGCCGCTGGCGCGGACGGCGGAGGAGGCCGCGACCCTGATCGCCGTGGCGGAGGAGCTCGGCCTGGTGATGATGCCCGGGCACACCTTCGTCTACAGCCCCTCGGTCAACGCCGTCCGCGACCTGATCCAGGGCGACGAGCTGGGCGAGATCTACTTCATCACCTCCTCGCGGATGAACCTCGGCCTCTACCAGCAGGACGGGGTCGTCCTCGACCTCGCCCCGCACGACCTCTCGATCCTCCTCCACTGGCTCGACCGGCCGCTGCTGGAGGTCTCGGCCACGGGCCGCAGCGTCTTCCAGGACGGCGTCCACGAGACCGCCTTCCTCACCCTGCGCTTCGAGGGCGGGACCCAGGCCAACGTCCAGCTCTCCTGGCTGGCGCCGCGGAAGATGCGGCAGATGGTCGTCGTCGGCAGCCGCCGCATGGTCCAGTACGAAGACACCGCCGCCGACGACTCGGTCCGGATCTACGACCGCGGGCTCGACTTCGCCGAGCCTCCGGCCAACTTCGGCGAGTACCGGCTCACCTACCGCACCGGCGACATGGTGGCGCCGCGCGTCCCCGCTTCCGAGCCGCTGGGCCAGGAGCTGAGCGACTTCGCCACGGCGATCCGCGAGGGCACGACGCCGGTCTCCAACGCCCACCTCGGGCTCGAGATCGTGCTCTGCCTCGAGGCCCTCGAGGAGTCGCTGCAGAACAGGGGCAAGCCGGTCGCGGTCCGCTCCGTCGCCGATGCGCTGGGCGCCGCTCGCTCAGGCCTCTCGGCCCCGATCGCCGGCGCGGACTAGGGTCCGTTCTCACCGTTCGGCGCTGTCTCCCGGTGCCGGGGGACGACGCCGAGGAACTCCAGCTCGGCTAGGTAGACCATCACTGCGTGGGTCGCCAGTCGGCTCACCGTGGTGTGTTGCCGACAGGCCTCCTGCGCGAGCCGGGCTTCGGTTTCGCGGTCAAGCGTAAGGTCGAACTTTGCCGCGGGGTCGAGGGGCGCTTTGAGAAACCGCGGCGCCGCGACGGGCTGGCGCCCGGCCTTGAGCTTGTACACATAGTGCAACAGTGCTTTCCGGGCGCCGGCCTCGAGGTTGCCGAAGTGGCCTTCGAGTCCAGTACAGGCGAGTTTTCCGAGTTCGACGTTGACCATCCGATCTAAAGAACTCGGCGAGGGTGGGCAACATTTCACCGGTTTCGGCGAATCCTCCTAACTTCAGCCTTTTGTGTCACACCGTTACTTTTTTGATCAAAACTGCGCGTTTGCAGGAAAATTGAGCCAGGCGCTCCTAATAGTCGAACTTTGTCTTTGACATTTCGCCGCAAGGGTGATCAGCTTTCGGCGAAATTTAGCCCGCGATATGCGGGTTGGACGTTTATACGATTCCCCAGTTTGCATATTTTTTTGAAAACCCAGTTTGGAGTGCATGCGGTGAGCATGAGGGAGAACCACAATGAGCAGCGCGTCCGAGGGCTCCGGATTGAGCCACGGAACCGGCAATTTGACGCAGGAGGCTGTGAGTAGGGCCAAGGCAGGAGAATCCGAGGGACTGCATTACCTGTACGTTCGCTACGCCGACGACGTCCTCCGGTTCGTAAACGGGCTGGTTCGCGATCACCACGAGGCTGAAGACATCACCCAGAACGTCTTCGCCAAGCTGATGAAGGCGATCAACAAGTACGAAGAGCGGGCGGTGCCGTTCGACGCCTGGATCCTCCGTGTCGCGCGCAATGCGGCGTTGGACCACCTGCGGGCAAAGCGTGCGATCCCGACCGAGGAGGTGAGGCTCGCCGACACCGGGCGCGCCCAGACCGCCCTCGACCGTGGCCGCGCCCTGCGCGAGGCGCTCGAAGCCCTGCCCGAGGACCAGCGCGAGGTGCTGGTGCTGCGACACATCGTCGGCCTCTCGCCGGTGGAGATAGCCGACACGCTCGACAAGAGCGAGAGCTCGGTCCACGGCCTCCACCACCGCGGTCGCCGCTCGCTGCGCACCAACCTGAGCGAGCTCGGGGCCGCCCCGGTGGTCGGCTCGCCCCAGAGCCGCTAGTCGCGGGTCCCGCCTTCGCCTGATTCGAGCTCGTCGAGGATCCGCTGGGTGACACGACCGGCGTCGAGCTCGGCCGCAAAGTAGAAGGCCGCGTGTTCGGCGAGCTGCTCGACCGAGACTCCCTGCCGCTCCGCCTCGCCCTCGAACTCGCGCCAGAGCTCCGTATCGAGCTCGAGCTCGACCGAGGCGTCCTTCTCCGTCTCGCTGCCGCGGAGGAAGTCGGGGTAAGGCCATGCAGGCCGCTGCGAGCCCCTCTCCCCGAGGTAACAGCGGAGAGCGCCCGCCATCGCCGCCGCAACCGGGACGTCGACGCCGCTCGTCAGGCCCTCGAAAGCAAGACGGCTGAGGACGACCGTCACTTGCCGCTTCTCCCCGTTCTCCCGGGCCACCTCGATTCCTCCCACAGTCATGGTCACGGTCAACGCTTACCCTCTCGACTGGTTTGGCGAACTAGCCAGCCTCCTTTCTATCCGATTTTCACCCTCTCGCGCCAGAAGGAAATGCTGGACAGCTAGTCGAGCAGACCCTGCCGGCGCGCGGCTTCCACGGTTTCGGACAGGGTCTCCTTGGCATGGTAGAGCGGTTTCCAACCCAGCTTGCGCCGAGCTCTCGAGGTGTCCATCAGAACCGGAGTGTCCAGCGCCGCCGCCCACTCGAGTTTCGAGGACGCAAAGGTGAGCCGACGCGCGGCCGCGGTGCCGAGGCTCACCGCCGGCCCGGGAACCGGAAGGGACCGCCAGCCGAGGGCGCGGGCGAGGTCGCCGACCCGGATCTCGCCCTCGCCCGCGAGGTTGTAGACGCCGGGCGGGCCCTCGCCGCAGATCGCCGCCGCCAGCGCTTGGGCGACGTCGTCATGGTGGACGAGCTGGAAGGGGATGCCGGGATCGGGCAGGACCGGGGCCACCAGCGGCAGCTTTTCGACGCCCCTGCGGACCAGCGGCACCGGATCCCCGGCCCGGACGGCGTCGACGGTCTGCTCGACCAACATCGTCGCCCGGGGCCCGGCGACGATGCAGGGGCGAAAGACGTAGGGGTCGACCTCGCTGCCCAGCAGCAGCTCCTCGAGCAGGTCCTCCAGCTCCGCCTTCTGGGCCGAGTAGTAGAAGCTCTCCGAACCACGGGCGGGGACGTCCTCGGTCAGTGGCTGCGGGTTATCGGGATAGAAGCCGTAGGCGGCGACCGAAGAGGCGTAGACGAGCCGCTTGACGCCGGCGCGGATCGCCGCTTCGAAGACGTTGCGGGTTCCCTGCAGGTTGACCTTGCGCGTCTCCTCGCGGCTGCCGAAGATCGCGAAGGCGAGGTGGACGGCGACGTCGACGCCGTCGAACAGCGCCGCCAGGGCACCGCGGTCGAGGATGTCGCCGCGCCGATAGGCGACCTTCTCCCACCCCTCCTCTGAAGGATCAAAAGGCCGCCGGGCCATACCCAGCACCTCCCCCACCTGAGGTCGGCCCTCCAACTCCGACATCAAGGGCTTCCCGATCTCGCCCGTAGGGCCGGTGACTGCGACGGCTAATGACATCTACCCCGCCCGGTCTGCCGCCTCAAGCGGCCGGGGTGACCCGATACGCATCGAATACCGAGTCGACGTTGCGGAGGCGGCTGATGCAGTGCTTCAACTGCTCGGTGTCGCCGACCTCGACCACGAACTTGTTTTTCACCATCGGGTGGTTGGTCGTGCAGGAGGCGCCGATGATGTTGATCCCCGCCTCCGAGAAGGTCCGCGAGAGGTCCTCGAGTAGGCGGGTGCGGTCGTAGGCGTCGATCTGCAGCTCGACCCGGTATGAAGCCTCGTTTTCGCCCTCCCATCGCACCTCGACGAAGCGCTCGGGAGCCCTTTTGAGGGCCTTGACGTTTTTGCAGTCGGTGCGGTGGATCGTGATCCCGCGACCGAGCGAAACGTAGCCGGCGATCTCGTCGCCAGGCACCGGCCGGCAGCACTTGGCGAGCCGCACGGCGACGTTCTCAACGCCCTTGACGATGATCCCGTAGTTGGAGGCGTCCTTCGTGCGGCGGGCGCGATCCTCGCGACCGACCGGCGCCCCCGCCGCGGGCTCCTCGACCCCCTCCCCCGCTTTCAGCCGCTGCATCAGCTTGTTGGCGGCGGTCTTGGCCGAAATTTTGCCTTGCCCGAGGGCGATGTAGAACTCGGTGCCTTTGCGGAAGCCCATCTCGCGGATCACGTCCGCCAGCAGGGCCGAGCCGGAGACTTTCTGCATCGGGATCCCGCGCGTGCGCAGCGCTTCCTCGAGTTTCTCGCGGCCGTCGCGCTCGGCGTCCTCGCGCCGCTCCTCTTTGAACCAGGAGCGGATCTTGTTGCGGGCGCGGTTGGTCCGCACCAGTTTCAGCCAGTCGAGCGAGGGGCCGCGCTTCTGCTTCGCGGTCAGGACCTCGACGATGTCGCCGGAGCGCAGCTGGTAGTGCAGCGGCACGATCGAGCCGTTGACCTTGGCGCCGACGCAGCTGTGGCCGACGTCGGTGTGGACGGCGTAGGCGAAATCGAGCGGGGTCGAACCAGCCGAGAGGTTCTTGACTTCACCCTTCGGGGTGAAGACGAAGACCTCGTCCTCGAAAAGGTCGACCTTGAGCGATTCGAGGAACTCGGTCGGGTCCTGTTCGCCCTCGGCCTCGACCAGCTGCCGCAACCAGGTCATCTTCTCCCGCTCGGGATCCCCTTTGCTGCCCTCTTTGTAGGCGACGTGGGCGGCGATCCCGTACTCGGCGAGCTTGTGCATCTCCTCGGTCCGGATCTGGATCTCCAGCGGTTTGCCCTCTGGCCCGATCACGGTCGTGTGCAGCGCCTGGTACATGTTGGCTTTCGGCATCGCCACCCAGTCCTTGAAGCGCCCGGGCAGGGGCTTCCAGAGCGAGTGGATGACGCCGATCGCGCCGTAGCAATCTTTGACCGAGTGGACGATCACCCGCATCGCCGTCAAGTCGAAGATCTCGTTGAACTCGCGGCCCTTCTTCGCCATCTTCGTGTAGATCGAGTAGAAGTGCTTGGCGCGGCCGGAGATCTCCGACTCGATCCCGACCTGCTCGAGCTCCCTGGCGAGGAACTCGCCCGCCTCGGAGACGAAGTTTTCGCGCTCGTCGCGCTGCTGGGCGACCAGCTGCTTGATTTCTTTGTACTTGCGCGGGTGCAGGGTCGCGAAGGCGAGGTCCTCGAGCTCCCATTTGATCGCGTGGATCCCCAGCCGGTGCGCCAGCGGCGCGTAGATCTCCAGCGTCTCGTGGGACTTCAGCGTCTGTTTCTGCTTCGGCAGGGCGCCGAGCGTGCGCATGTTGTGGAGGCGGTCGGCCAGCTTGATCAGGATCACCCTGACGTCGGTGGCCATCGCGATCATCATCTTCCGGTAGTTCTCGGCCTGCCGCTCGTCGCGACTCTCGAAAGTGATCCCGGTCAACTTCGTGACCCCGTCGACCAGCTGGGCGATCTCGTCACCGAACTCGGCTTGGATTTCCTCCAGGTTGGCGGTCGTGTCCTCGACCGTGTCGTGCAGGAGCGCGGCGCAGAGCGTCTCGGTGTCGAGCCGCATTCCGGCGCAGATCTGGGCCACCCCCACGGGGTGGGTGATGAACTCGTCGCCGGAGTAGCGACGCTGGTCCGCATGGCGCTCGCAAGCGAAGTCGAAGGCCCGCTCGACCCGGGCCCGGTCGATCGTCGCCACCGCCACCGCGGTGCCCCCGTCGGAGGCGCCGAGACCGGAGACGCCGTTGCCGTTGCCCGGCTCGGTCGCAGCCGAGTCGAACTCCTCGATCACCGCGAAGAGATCGGCGAGGAGCTCCTTGTGCTCTACGGCAGCTGAGTTTTTCCGAGAAATCGCTGGGCCTCCGAAAGCTGGTCGCTGTAGGCACGGAAAGCAGCCGAGCGCTGCAGATCCGTCCTTACGGAGGATACGACCCGGACCACCCCTGCGCCGCCCTGCGGCGATCCCTGCAGCAGCCCGAGCTCGCGGAGGACGCGGAAGCGGCGTGCTGAAGCCTCGGGACAAAGCGGATGACTGCCGGCCCCCGCAAGCGCCTCCCGCAGCCGCCTGCCGCGGGCATCGCCGGTCTGACGCAGCGTCCGATAGGTGGCCGCAACCCCCTCTCGCGTCGCCCACTGCTCGGCCAGCGCCCGCCCCGCGAACTCCAGCTCCGCCTCGGTCCAAGGGGCGTGGAGGAAGCCGCCTTCGGCGCAGGGCGATCCAATGCGCATCCGGTCCCCCTCGCTTCGAGGCGGATCGACGAGAACCACGTGCTCGAAGGCCGCGGCCAGCTCCGGGCATCGCTCCAGCGCCGCGTAGTCGGTCAGCGCCAGACCTGAGGAAGCACGGTCGACGAGCCGCCCGATCTCCTCGTCGCTACAGCGATGGCAGGCGATCAGCGCCGTCCCCCCGTTGAAGCGAGCCAGCCCGGTAGCCCCATTCGCCAACGCAGCCCGCCGCGAAGCATCCGCGCAGACCGCCAGCACCCCCGCCCCACTCGAAACGAGCTCCGCCAAGACCACCGTTACCGGCGCGTTCCCCTCCACCAACTGCCGCGCCCCCTCACGAGTCCGTGATTTTCCTTGCTCTACAAGGTTTTTCACGGACTCGGCGGTTGGGTCCGTCGATAGCTCGACTTCGAAGCGAGCCCACCAGGTGGCTTCGTCGCATGCGCACGCGTGTGGGAGACCTGGCTCCTCGGCTTCCGGCTCCTCCAGCGGGTGGAGTTCGCGTAGGACGACCCGCGGCTCGACCGAGCCGTTCCAGTGGTTGAGCTCGAGGCGAACGCTGGCGTCGAGCACGTCCTCGTCCTCGACCCCGAGGCTGGAGCGGCCGAAGGCGACCCCAAGGGCCCGGTGGGCGCCGCTGTGGAGGCTGAAGCGGGCGTGCTTGCCCTCCCCCATCGCCCGCACGTCGCTGACCCGGGCCGAGGGGACCAGCAGCCGCACCCCGGGGTTGCCCATCCCGAACGGCGCCAGCTGCTTCAGCTCTTCCGCCAACTCCAGCCCGAGGCCGACCCCGCCGACGATCGCGTCGACCTTTTCGGTCCGCCGCAGATCCTCGGGACTGAGGACCTCATTGGCATGCGCGGCGAAGGCCGCCTGGAACCCCTCCAGGCTCTCGGCGCTGATCTGCAGCCCGGCCGCGGCCCGGTGCCCGCCGAACCCCTCCAGGTGCTCGGCGCATGCCTCCAGCGCGGCGAGCAGATCGAAACCGGGAATGCTGCGCCCCGATCCGCGCCCGTTCCCCTCTTCGTCGAGCGAGATCACGACCACCGGCCGGTGATGCCGCTCGACCATCTGCGAGGCGACGATCCCGACCACGCCCGGGTGCCAGTCCTCGCCCGCCACCACGTAACCGCGCGCTTCCTGCAGCTCCTCCGGCAACTCCCGCCGCGCCGCCTCCGCGGCCGCGTCGACCTCGCGCTCGGTCGCCCGCCGCTCCGAGTTCGCTTTGCTCAGCTCGATCGCGATCGCCTCGGCCCGCTTCTCGTCCTCCGTGAGGAACAGCTCCACGCCGGCATCCGCCCGGTACAGCCTTCCCGCCGCATTGATCCGCGGCGCCAAGCGGAATCCCAGATCGCTCTCATCCAACCGCTCCGGCTCGCATTTCGCCGCCTCCATCAAGGCCCGCATGCCCGCTCGGCGACCGCGCCTGATCTCCGGCAGCCCCCGCTTGACGAGCGAGCGATTCTCGCCGATCAGCGGCACCACATCGGCCACCGTGGCCAGCGCCACCAGATCCAGGTGCACTGCAGGCTCGACGCCCAACGCACAAGCCAGCTTCCAGGCCACTGCCGTCCCGCACAGTGACGCGAACGGGTACCCACTCACTTCCGGGTGCAAGATCAAGCAGTCCGGCAGCTCAGCCGCCCGCTGGTGGTGATCCGTGACCACCACCTCCATGCCCAGCTCCCGCGCCACCCGGACCTCCGCGACCGAGGTGATCCCGCAGTCTACGGTCAGCAGCAGGCCCGTTCCCCGCTCCGACAGGCGCCGCACGTTCTCGTCAGAGAGCCCGTAGCCGTCCTCGATCCGGTTGGGGATGAACCAATCGCACTCGGCACCGAGCCCCCGCAGCGTCGAGACCGTCAGCGCCGTCGCGCAGACCCCGTCGACGTCGAAGTCGCCGTGGACGGTGATCCGCCGACCTCCCTCGATCGCGGTCCGAATCCGCTCGACAACCTCGTCCATTCCCGCGAAAGCCTCCGGCGGATGCGACTCGTCAGCGGCGAGGAAGGCCCGCGCCTGCTGCGGCGTCCGGTAGCCGCGCCGCACCAGGGTCACCGCGACCGGTTCGCTGACCTCGAGCTCGTCGGCGAGGGCGCGCGCCTCCGCGTACTCATACGGCTCGGCGATGAATGGAGCGGTAGCTGGGGGCACCCTTTCAGGCTGCTCTCAGCTTCGGACAGAAAAAGAGTTGCTCAAGCGGCCGAAACTGCAGCGAAATCTCAGCCGACGTGATCTTCGGAGCGAACGCCGATCGCGTAGACGATCGCCAGGCCGATCAACGTTCCCGGGACCGCGATCAGGGCCGTCGAGAGATCGGTGTCCCCGAGGTCTTTCCCGCTGATCTCCTGAACGATCAGGCCGAAGATGACCGAGCCCAGAACGGCGCCCAGGAACGCCCCAACGATCCCCTGCCAGAAGCGGTCCGGGAGGAAGACCGTGAAGTGCCAGAGGGCAATCCCCATCATGAAGAAGACGAGCAGTGCCATCAGCGAGACCTCCCATGCTTGCGGCGGGCTTGACGGCGGGCGCGCCGCTCGGCATTGCGCTGGCGTCGCTCGGCCGAGGCGGTCGCGGCCGCCTCGGTATCGCCGTTGTCCCGCGAGCTGGTGCCGTTGCCGGAGTCCTCCTCACGCTCGACCGTCGCGACCGAGCTTGGAGCGACCTCAGCTACCGGCGCCTCCACCGGAGCGGCGGCGTCGCCTTCCCGCTCGTCGTCGCGGCCCAATTTCGCCGTCTCGATCTCGTCGGCGTAAGCCGGAACCTGCCCCCCCTCGACTTCGGCGATCCGCAGGCGACGGCGGACGAAGCCGGGCTCCCGTTCCTTCCATGCGGTCAGCACCGGCGAGGCGATGAAGATCGAGGAGTAGGTCCCGGAGGCGATCCCGACCAGCATCGCGAAGGCGAAGTCCTGCAGGGTGGCGCCTCCGAAGACGAGCAGGGACGCGACCCCCAGCAGGGTCGAGAAGCTGGTCGCCAGCGAGCGCGTCAAGACCTCGCTCATCGAGCGGTTGACGATCTGCGAGAAGGCGGCGCGCGGCATCCGCGGGACGTTCTCGCGGATCCGGTCGAAGACGATGATCGTGTCGTAGATCGAGTAACCCAAAATGGTGAGGAAGGCGGCGACCGTCCCGCTGCTCACCTCTTTTCCGGTCAGCGAGTAGACGCCCGCCGTGATCAAGATGTCGTGGAAGATCGCGATCAGGACCGGGATCGCGAACTTCGGGTCGAACCGCAGCGCCACGTAGCCGGCGATCACCAGCAGCGAGAAGATCAGCGCCTTCAGCGCGCTGTCTGCTACCTGCTGGCCGAAGGTCGGGCCGACGCTGGTGCTGTCGAAGCCGTCCTCGACGATCCCAAATTCCGAGGCGAGCGCGGTTTCGGCGTCGCGGACCTGATCCGGTTCCAGCTGGTGGGACTGGATCTGGAAGACGTCCTTGCCCGGGAAGGCCTTGTCGTTGACGGCCTGGATCTCCTCGCCCTTGATCCCGGCTTCATTCAGCGCCTGCCGCACGCCTTCCTCATCGGTCTTGCCTTCGACCGCAACCGTGATCCGCGTCCCCGACTCGAAGTCGATCCCGAAGTTGAGCTGCTTCGTCGCCAGCGCCAGCCCGCCGATGATCAGGATCACGCCCGAGATCGAGAAGAACCAGCGGCTCGCGCCCATGAAGTCGAAGTGCCAGCGTTTGCCCTCGCCGGCGGCGCCGAGGACACTCGGCGAGCGCAGCAGCCGCGAACGGCTCATGCTGCCGAGCAGCGCCTGGGTGAAGACCACCGCGGTCAGCAGCGAGACGATCGTGCCGACGCCAAGGGTGAAGGCGAAGCCCTTGACCCCGGCAGTGGCGAGGACGAAGAGGATGAAGGCGGTCAGCAGGGTGACGACGTTGGCGTCGATGATCGTGCTGATACCGCGTTTGTAGCCGGCGGCGATCGCGCTCGACATCGAGCGGCCCGCACGCACCTCCTCCTTTATTCGCTCGAAGATGACGATGTTGGAGTCGGCCGCGACGCCGATCGTCAGCACCAGGCCGGCGATCCCCGGCAGGGTGAGGGTGATCGGGATCAGGTCGATCAGGGCGAAGAAGATCACCGCGTAGGCGCCGAGGGCGATCGAGGCGACGAGGCCGAGGAAGCGGTAGTAGAGGAGCAGGAAGATGATCACCAGCGCCAGCCCGACGACGCCGGCTTTGACGCCCTGGTCGAGGGCTTCGCTGCCGAGGGTGGCCGAGACCTGGGTCTGGCTGATCAGCTTGAGGTTGATCGGCAGGGCGCCGATCTGCAGGGTCGTCGCCAGTTCCTGGGCCTCGTCGACGCCGCTGAAGCCACCGCCGATCTGGGCGCCGGTGCGACCGTCGATCCCGTCGGGATTTTCTTCGAAATTGATGATCGGCCGCGTTTTGACTTCGTTGTCGAGGACGACGGCGAAGTGACCGGAGAGGACCGCGGCTTCTTCGGGGCTGACCGAGCCGAGCGTCCGGGCCTTCCCACGCTGAGCGATCTGGCGGGTGACTTCCTGGAAAGCCTCGCGACCTTCGTCGGTGAATTTGAAGCTGACGACCGGTTCGTTGTTTTCGTCGTAGGTCTGTTCTGGATCAACGAGGTCGTTCCCGCTCAGCGCGGGCTGATCTTTGAGCGCGTACCAACCCGGTTCGCCATCTTCGATCACCTGTTCGTTTTCGTCGGTCGGCAGCTCGGAAACCACCACCGTTCCCGGTGGCACTTCGAGGACGAGCCCGTCTTTGGGGAGTTTCTTGCCGGTCGGGGTGACGTAGAGGTCTTTTTTCGCCAGCTCCGGCCCGGCGAGCGCTTCGCTGGGATCGGTTTTGTCGAAGAGGTAGTAGCGGGGCCTGGCAACGGAGCAGTCCTCGCATTTTTCGACCGGCTCCTGTTCGGAGGCGAGTTTGACGGCGTCGTAGGCGGTCGGGTAGGCGCCGTAGGAGATCAGCCTTTTCACTTCGTTTTTGTTGACGTTGCGGCCGTCCTTTTCCCAGCGTTTTTCCGATTCTTTGACCAGCTTTTCCGGTGGTTCCCTCCCGGGCGTGCCGCCAATCGCTTTCTCGGGGCCAATCAGGTTCGGCTCCCAGTCGTAGTAGTAGAGCTGGGCGGTGGTGCCGACCTGTTCGGCGGCGCGGTTGGCGTCGGTGACGCCGGGAAGACTGACGGTGATCTGGTCGACACCGAGACGCGCGACCTCCGGCTCGGAGACGCCGAGCTTGTTGATCCGCTGTTCGATGATCGAGATCGAGTCGTCGATGTCTTCGCCGCTGATTTCCGCACCGGCTTCGGTCGGTTGGCCTTGGTAGATGAGCTCGAGGCCACCCTGGAGGTCGAGGCCGAGCTTCGTTTCCTTGCTGGCGATGACGATGCCGGAGATCGTCACCAGCCCCAGAACCAGGAGCAGGACGAGAAGGTGGCCGCGCCGGGTTCCCATCCGCTCAGCCCTCCGGGGTGAGGACGAGGAGGAGGCCGCCGTCGTCGTCGTAGGCAGGGAAGACGTCGGCGACCGCCTTCGCCGGCAGATCGCCCTCCGCATTGACCGAGACCCGCTTGCCGAGCGAACGCACGCCCCACTCCAATGAGGTCTCGATCGGATCGCTGACGCCGTTGCCGTCGGTGTCCGCCTCGGTGCCGCCGTCGCCGCCGTCGATCCAGTCGAGGCCGAGAACCTCTCGCACCGGGCGACCGATCACGTCCTCGTCGGTGAGTCCGGTCAGCTCGAAGCTGCCTTTGCCGGCGTCGATCACGCGTTCCTGCTTGTCGCAAACGAAAAAGGCAGCATTAGGAGCCGGATAATAATCGTCGAGTAATTCGAAGACAAAACCGAAGCCGCATTTCGAGCAGCCCTTCGGGCGGGTACTGAACCCCGCGGTCCGCTCCCCGCTCACCTCCCGGTGTCCGCAATTCGGACAGATGAAAAACGGCATGGTCGACAGGCTAGCTTGCCCGGCTCAGAAGAGGCTCGCCGCGCCTTCGGGGGCGGGGAGCCCGAGGTGCTCATAGGCCCGCTGCGTCAGCACCCTGCCCCGCGGCGTCCGCTTCAGCAGGCCCTGCTGGAGGAGATAGGGCTCGAGCACCTCCTCGATCGTGTCCTGCTCCTCGCCGATCGCGATTGCCAACGTTGAGAGGCCGACGGGACCGCCGCCGAACTTCGTGGCGAGCGTCTCCAACAGAGCCCGGTCGCTGCGGTCGAGGCCGCCCTCGTCAACCTCGAGCATCTCCAGGGCGTCGGCGGCGACCGCGGCGCCGATCCGGCCGCTCCCCTTGACCTGGGCGAAGTCCCGCACCCGCTTCAGCAGCCGGTTGGCGACCCGCGGCGTCCCCCGCGAGCGCGAGGCGATCGTCTCGGCCCCACTCGCGTCGATCTCCACCCCGAGGATGCCCGCCGAGCGCTGGACGATCAGCGCCAGGTGCTCGGTCGCGTAGTACTCGAGGCGGTGGGAAACGCCGAAGCGGTCGCGCAGCGGCGTCGTCAACAGGCCGGCCCGCGTGGTGGCGCCAACCAGCGTGAAAGGCGGCAGCGGCAGCGTCACCGTCCGTGCCCCGGCGCCCTGGCCCAGCACCACCGGCAGCTCGCCGTCCTCCATCGCCGGGTAGAGCGTCTCCTCGACCGCGCGCCCGAGGCGGTGGATCTCGTCGATGAAGAAGACGCTGCCCGGCTCCAGGGCGGTGAGGAACGAGGCGACGTCGGCCTTGCGCTCGAGCGCCGGCCCAGCGGTCTGCACCATCGGCACGGCCAGCTCGGCCGCGACGATGTGCGCGAGCGAAGTCTTGCCGAGCCCGGGCGGGCCGGCGAGAAGGACGTGATCCAGCGGCTCCCCCCGCTTCTGCGCCGCCTCGATGAAGATCGCCAGCTGGTCGGTTACCTGCGTCTGGTTGACGAAGTCTTCGAGGGTCGGCGGTCGCAGCGAGCGGTCTAGGTCCTCGTCCGGTGCCTCGGCGCGGGCGTCGTGGACCTTGACCTCGGCGTCGACCGGGACCGGCTCATTCTCGATCCCGGGAGTGCGGATCCGGTTGCCGCCGATGTCGGGTGGCTCGCTCACGCCGCATTCCTCGCCGCCGCGGCCTTGCGCAGTGCCGCCGCGACCAAATCCTCGGCCTCCGACCCGTCGACGCCATCCAGGAGCTGCTCGGCTTCGAGCGGCGCGTAGCCGAGGTTGACGAGGCCGTCGCGAGCGAGCGAGCGCGGATCGCCATTTCCCTCGCCGGCGAGCGCCACCTCCTCCTCCAGCGCTCCCGCCACTTTCTCGCGCAGCTCGACGATGATCCGCTCCGAAGTGCGCTTGCCGATCCCCGGAACCGCCTGAAAGCGCTTGGCATCCCCGGCCGCGATCGCCCGCAGGAGGTCGCGGGCGCTGCCGCCAGAGAGAGTTGCGATCGCGACCTTCGGGCCGACGCCGCTGACGGTGATCAACAACCGGAAGAGGTCCCGCTCCTCCTCGGAAGAGAAGCCGTAGAGGGCGAGCGAGTCGTCGCGGGAGATCAGCTCGGCATGGAGGAAAGCGTCGTTGCCCGCCGCGGGAACGGCTTTCAAGGTTTCTGAGGACACCGCCAGTCGATAGCCGACGCCACCGGCGTCGATGACGACGTGGTCGGGCCGCCGCACCATGACCTCTCCGCGAACCGCAGCGATCATCCGGCGACCCGCTCCCGGGCGACGTTGACCGCACTCCGGTGACCGTTACCCCCGCCGTGGCAGATCGCAACCGCCAAGGCGTCCGCGGCGTGATCCGGCTCCGGTGGCTCGGGGAGCCCGAGCAGGGTCCCCACCATCCGCTGGACCTGGCGCTTGCCTGCCGCGCCGGAACCGCAAACTGCCATCTTGATCGCTTGCGGCGTGTAGGCGAAGCAGCCGATACCGCGTTCGGCGGCGGCCAGCATCGCGACCCCGCTCGCCTGGCCGACGGCCATCGCCGAGCGCACGTTTTTGCCGAAATAGACCTCCTCGATCGCCATCGCCACCGGCTCGTGCCAGGCGAGCAGCTCGGCGAGAGAGCGATGAATTCGCTCCAGGCGCCGCTCTATCGGCTGGTCCGGAGTGGTCTCCACCACGCCGCCGTCGAGGGCGACCATGTGGTTCCCCTCGACGCGGACGATGCCGAAGCCGAGGTTGGCCGCACCAGGATCTATGCCCATCACTACCTGCATGGGTAGTGATTCAAGAAACCGCGTCGGATGCCTTCTAGGCGGCGAGTTTCTCCAAGACCTCAGCCGGGATGTCGAAGTTGGCGTAGACCTCGTCGACGTCGTCCTGATCATCGAGCGCCTCGAGCAGCTTCAGGACCCGTTCGGCGTCGTGGCCTTTGAGCTCGACGGTGCTTTTCGGCTCCGTCACCAGGCCGGCCGACTCGACCTCGATGCCTTCGCCCTCGATCGCTTCGCGCACGGCGGTGAGGTCGGTGGGCTCGCAGATCACCCGCAGCTCGTCCTCGTCCTCGCGCACGTCTTCGGCGCCGGCGTCGATTGCGCCGATCAGGTCGTCCTCGCCGTAGCGGCTCCCGTCGACCACGATCGCACCCTTTTTCTCGAAGATCCAGGCGACCGAGCCGGGCTCCCCGAGGTTGCCGCCGTGCTTGGAGAAGGCGTGGCGGATCTCGGCGCTGGCGCGGTTGCGGTTGTCGGTCAGCGCCTCGACCAAGACCGCGACGCCGGCGGGGCCGTAGCCCTCGTAGACGATCCGTTCGATCGCGGCGCCATCGGAGCCGGCGCCGGTGCCGACGTCGATCGCCTTCTGGATTTTGTCCTTCGGCATCGAGGCTTCTTTGGCCTTCTGGACCGCCGTCGCCAGGGTCGGGTTGCCGCTGATATCGCCGCCGCCATCGCGCGCCGCCACCGTGATCGCGCGCGCGAGCTTGCTGAAGAGCTTGCCGCGTTTAGCGTCGGCAGCGCCCTTCTTGTGTTTGATCGAGTGCCACTTGGAGTGCCCGGACATCGCCTGCCATTCTATGAAGTCGCCAGATGGCCATGAAGGAGAGAACCTACGGAGCGGGGCGTGGCCTGGCCGCGGCGCTGGTCTTCGTCGCGATGCTGCTGGCGGCCTTCTCGCTCTGGACCGCGATCCCCCTCAGCTGGGTCTACATCGCCTCCAAGCTCTCCGAGACCCAGTTCCCGGCCGGCGGCCCCTATGCGGTGGTCGTGATCGGGATCCTGCTCACCTTCCTGGTGGTCGCCTGGCTGATCGGCCGTCTCAACAACCTCTACATCCGCATCACCGGCACCAATCGCCTCGCCCCGATCCGGCCGACCTGGCTGAAGAGCATGCGCGACACCGGCCCGGCGCCCAGCACGGTGACCGTCGTCGAGGCGGTGCTGATGGCCTCCGTGATGCTCGCCGCCCTGGCCCTGACCCTCTGGTTCTTTTTCCTCGCCGGATCGCCCTTGCCGGACCAGTAGCGACCTAGACCACGAACTCCCCGTTTTCCTGCATCACCTCGCCGTCCACCTCGAGCCTGCCCCCTAGCCGCAGGTCGCAGACGAGGTCGGTGTGGACGGCGGACTCGTTCTCGCCACCGGACTCGGGGTAGCTGCCGCCGACCGCCATGTGGACGGTGCCGCCGATCTTCTCGTCGAGTAGGACCTCGCGGGTCCCTTTGCCGATCCCGTAGTTGGTGCCGATCCCGAGCTCGCCGAGCGTCCTCGCCCCCTCGTCGGTGTCGAGCAGCTTCAGCAAGTACTCCTCGCCGCGCTCGGCCGAGGCGTCGACCACCCTGCCGGCCTCGAAGCGCAGACGCACCCCCGAGACCTCGCGGCCGCCGATCACTGCCGGCAGGTGGAAGCAGACAACCCCCTCCACCGAGTCCTCGACTGGGCCGGTGAAGAACTCGCCGTCGGGCATGTTGTTGTCGCCGATGCAGGGGATGAACTTGCGCCCGGCGATCCCGAGCTTGATGTCGGTCCCCGGCGCCGTCACCCGTACCTCCTCGTGGCCCTCGATCCAGTCCGCCAGCCGCCGCGTCTCCTCGGAGGCGCGGTTCCAGGCTGTCAGCGGCTCTGAGTCCGTCGCCAGGCAGGCGCCGTAGTAGAAGTCTTCGTAGTCGGCCAGGCTCATCTCCGCCTCCGAGGCGTAGGCGCTGGTCGGGAAGAGGGTGTAGCACCAGCGGAACTCGCCCTCGGCGGCGCGCTTCATCGCCCGCGTCATCAGGTCGCCGGTCGCCGACTGGCGCAGGGTCTGCCGCTCGGGCGAGACTCCGGAGAGCTCCCGCGTGTTCGTGCTGGCCCCGACCGCGATCCGCACGTCGGCGTTGTCGACCATCCACTCGGCGAAGGGGGAGATCCATTCCAGCTGCCGGTCGGAGGCGTGTTTGAAGTAGGCGGCGATCTGGCCCTCTAGCGCCACGTTCAGCATCGGGTGGCCACCCGCCTGCAGCACCTCCTCGTAGACCGCCAGCAGCAATGGCGCCGCGGCGCTCTCGCCGTCGATTGCGACGACGTCGCCCTCCTTCACCGCGGTCGAGTAGCCGACCAGGATCTTCGCCAGGTTCTGGACCCGGGGATCGCCACCGCTCATCGCCCTACCTCCTCCCCCGCCCGTTCGCGGGCAGCCGTGGTCATCGCCATGAAGATCGCGTGGAACCGGGGGTCGTCGGTCAGCTCGGGATGAAAGGCGCAGGCGAGCACGCTCCCTTCTCGAATCGCCACCGGATGCCCCTCGTAGGAGGCGAGCACCTCCACCTCCGGCCCGCAGCGCTCGACCCAGGGGGCGCGGATGAAGACCGCCCGCAGCGGCTCGTCCCCCGCCCCCTCGACCTCGAGGTCGGCCTCGAAACTCTGCAGCTGACGGCCGAAGGCGTTCCGCCTCGCCGTCACGTCGAGGAAGCCGAGGTGCTCGGCATCGCAGACGATCAGCCCGGCGCAGGTGCCGAGGATCGGCCGACCCGCCTCGTGGTGGGCGCGCAGCGCCGGCTCCAGCCCGGCTGACTCGATCAGCTTGCCGATCGTCGTGCTCTCGCCCCCCGGGATCACCAGGGCGTCGAGTTCCTCGAGGTCATCCGGGACCCGCACCTCGCGCGGCTCGGCCCCGAGCTGGCGCAGGGTTTTCGCGTGGGCCTCGAAGTCGCCCTGGAGTGCGAGGACGCCTACCTTCAGGTCAGGCTCCGCGGTTCTGCAGCAGGGCGTCCTCGGCGGCGAGACCGGCGATCTCCAGACCCGGCATCGCCTCGCCGAGCCCGATCGAGGCCGCCGCCACGCGCTCGGGGTCGTTGAAGTGAGTGGTCGCCTCGACGATCGCCCGCGCCCGCCGCTCCGGATCGGAGCTCTTGAAGATGCCCGAGCCGACGAAGTTGCCCTCGGCGCCCAGCTGCATCATCAGCGCCGCGTCGGCCGGGGTGGCGATGCCGCCGGCGCAGAAGAGCGGCACCGGCAGGCGGCCAGCCTCGGCGACGACTTTGACGACCTCGAGCGGAGCCTGCAGTTCTTTCGCCTCGGAGGAGAGCTCCTCCGGGCCCAGCTGGGCCAGCCGCTTGATCCCCGTGGTGATCTCGCGCATGTGCCGCACCGCCTCGACCACGTTGCCGGTCCCGGCCTCGCCCTTGGAGCGGATCATCGCCGCGCCCTCACCGAGCCGCCGCAGCGCCTCGCCGAGGTTGGTGGCGCCGCAGACGAACGGCACCGCGAAGGCGAACTTGTCGATGTGGTTGTGCTCGTCGGCCGGGGTCAGCACCTCGGACTCGTCGACGTAATCGACTTCGAGGGACTGCAGCACCTGGGCCTCGGCGAAGTGGCCGATCCGGGCCTTCGCCATCACCGGGATCGAGACCGCCTCCTGGATCCCCTTGATCATCGCCGGGTCCGACATGCGGGCGACGCCGCCGTCTCGGCGGATGTCGGCGGGGACGCGCTCCAGCGCCATCACCGCGCAGGCGCCCGCCTCCTCGGCGATCTTCGCCTCCTCGGGGGTGACCACGTCCATGATCACCCCGCCTTTCAGCATCTCGGCCAGGCCGGTCTTCAGTCGAAACGTCGCGCGTTCGGTCATCGCGTCCAGATTACCTACCGGACGCGCGCGACAGCCCTGCCTCTGCGGCAGACGCCGCTACTTCAGTTTGTACGCGCGGATGCGGTCTTTGTGCGCGGCTTCGTCGCGGGCGTAGAGACCGTGCGCCATGCCCTGCACCAGCGCCATCAGCGCGGTGTGGCTGCGGGTGAAGCTGGGGCTGTTGGAGGAGAAGTAGAGGGTCAGCTCGGCGTGCTCCCCGACCTCCGACATCGTCGCGTCGGAAATCGCCAGGGTGCGGGCGCCGCGGTGGTGGGCCAGCTTCATCGCCCGCAGCAGCAGCGGGTGGGCGCGGCCGGCGGAGAGGGTGATGACGAGCGTGTTCTCGTCGATCCGGCCCAGTCGCTGCAGCGACTCGCCGCCGGTGCTGGCGACGATTTCGGCGCGGATGTCGAGCAGGCTGAGGGTGTGGCGCAGGTAACTGGCGAAGAAGGCCATCTGGTCGACGCCGACGATGACGATCCGCTGCGCGGTGGCGACCGCCTCGATCGAGGCTTCGACCTGCTCAGGGGTCAGCTTGCGCGCCGTTTCCTCGAGGTTCGCGTAGTCGGCGCTGAGCGATCCCTCCAGCTCGGAGTGGTCGAAGGAGAAAAGGGCGCCGCCGTTGGCGCTGCTGGCGGCGATCGTCGTCCGGTACTCCTCGATCGCGGCCTGCTGCAGCTCCGGGTAGCCCTCGAAGCCGAGGGCCTGGGAGAAGCGCACCACCGTCGAGGACGAGGTGCTCGCTCTCCGGGCCAGCTCCTCGGCGGTGAGGAAGGCTGCCTCGTCGAGGTGGTCGACGATGTAGCGGGCGACGTCCTTCTGGGAGCGCGAGAACTCGTCGAAGCGCTCCTGGATGTAGTCGGAAAGGCTTTTGAGCTGTGGGGACTTCGTTGCGGTCTTGGTCACGGCGGTCCATTTCGCCGAACCTGACCCTTTCCCTTCCGGCTTCTGGTTGGATTCGTCGAACATGACGCTAGAAACAGCCCTGCGCCTCACCAACCGCAACATGATCGTCTTCGATCTCCTGCTCGGCAGCGCCGCGATCGCGGCGCCGGCGGCGACCCTGAAGGTGCTCGGCCATGACGAGCCCTCGCCCGACGCGAAGCACCTCTTCCGCCGCTGCGGGCCGATCTGGCTCACCTTCGCCGCCGCCCACCTGGTCGCCGACCGCCGCGGCAGCGCCGCCGACTGGCAGTCGCTGGCCTGGCTGCGCGGGACCGAGATCGCCACCGACGCGCTCTGGTCGGCCTCGCCAGCGGTGACCCGACCAGGAGCGAAGCTGGGGCTGCAGCTGGCCGGGGTCGCCAACGTCGCAATGGCTGCCGGCTTCGCCTGGATGTCGAGGCGCCGCTGACGATGAGCCAGTTCGACGGCCTCCCGAGCATGCGCTGGAGCCTCACCGGGCTGAACGAAGAGGGCGACGAGGTCTGGCTGATCCGCGGGATCGCCCGCAAGCGCTACCACTGCCCCGGTTGTCACGGCGACATCCCGGTCGGCGAGGAGCACACCGTCGTCCAGTTCGTGCGCCGGCTCGGCGGCACAGACCACCACCACTGGCACCGGCGTTGCGCCGAAGAGCTGCTGGTCCCCGAGCTCGGCAACCTCCGCCGCGTCCCCGCCTCCGAATCGAGCCAGGCGCGGCTGGAGGCGCGGGGGCGGAGGCCGGCCGGCCGTCGAGATCGACGCCGGTGAGCTTCCCGCGCCGCCTCGGTTCGACCTACGCGCGCATCTGGCGCACCTATCGGGCTTGGACCCCGTCGCTTCTCGCCCTCGCGCTGGTCGTCTTCGTTCCCCTCGCCCTGCTCGACGCGCTGACGATGGACGTCGACCTCGACTCGCTCGACGTCACCAGCGGGATCAAATTGGCCGCCCTCGTCCTCGCGGTGGGAGTGATCACCGCCACCGGGCTCCTCGGTGAGGTCTTCTTCAGCGGGGCGATCGCGATTTCCCTCACCCACGCCCACGGCGAGAAGCCGCCGCCGTTGCGCGAGATCGCGGCCCGTCTCAACTACGGCCGACTGATCGCCGTCGACCTCGCCTATGTCGCACTAGTGGCCGTCGGGTTGCTGCTGGGGCTGGTCCCCGGCCTCCTCGCCTTCGTCTGGCTCGCCCTTGCCGGGCCGGTAGTCGAGCTCGAGGAGCGCTCGGCCAAGGGGGCATTGGCGCGCAGCATGCGGTTGGTCCGCGGCAACTTCTGGCTCGTCCTCTGGGTCCTGCTGCCGATCCAAGTCATCGGCGACGGGATCGGGCACCTCCTCGCCGGTCTCGTCCACGGCCTCTTCGGCCACACCTTCGTCGCCACCTGGCTGGCGGAGGCGGTCTCCGACCTCGCCCTCTCTCCGATCTTCGCCGTCGCCGCCGTCCTCCTCACCGTTGATCTCATGCGGGAGAAGGAGGGCACCGCCCCACCCGTCCACGCGGCTCCGGCGCCGGCATGACCACCGTCTCGATCTTCGCCGACTTCTGGGACCGGATCTCCGAGCACGAGCTGCAGGGGCTCTACCTCGTCCTCCTCGGCTTCCTCCTCTCCTTCGCCTTCATCCGCATGAGCACGCGGCTGCAGCGCAGCCCGCGGGTGCCCTGGTGGCCGGGCAGCATCGTCAGCGACTCAGGCGTCCACCTCCACCACCTCGTCTTCGGAATCGTCACGATGATGGCCGCCGGCGCCGGCGGGTTTGCCGCCTTCGGCAACAGCCCCTGGACCGAGATCTGCGCCTTCGCCTTCGGGATCGGCGCCGGCCTGACGATCGACGAGTTCGCCCTCTGGGTCTACCTCGACGACGTCTACTGGGCGAAGGAGGGGCGCAGCTCGATCGACGCCACCGTAATTGCCGCGGCGCTGATGCTGCTGGCGCTGCTCGGCTTCACCCCGTTCACGATCGAAGACGGGGACGTTAGCGCGATCCTCGGCACCGCCCTCAGCGCCCTCGTCGTCTTCGCCCTGGTCGCAATCTGCTTCGCCAAGGGCCGGATCATGCACGGCTGCATCGGCTTCTTCGTCTTCCCCATCGCCCTCTACGGGGCGTGCCGCCTCGGCAAGCCCCATTCGGCCTGGGCGCGGCGCCGCTACGGCGAGCGCCGGCCGGCGAAGCAGGCTCGCGCCGAAGCGCGCTTCCCACCCGACCGCCGCACCGAGCGCTTCAAGGAAGCCTTCCGCGACGTCGTCGGCGGCAAGCCGAGCGAGGGCCTGGCGGCGGCCAAAGAGGAGGCCTTCGCGGCGACGCGGGAAGCAAGCGAAGAAGTGCGCCAGCGGGCCGAACGAGTGACGCACCCCGAAGACCGCGGTGACTGAAGCCTCAGCCGGCCAGCCGAACCGGGTTGCCGTGGTAGCCGACCCTGGCTAGGAACCACTCCTTGCCATCGGGCCACAAAGTCAGCCGCACCTCCGCCATCTCACCTCCCGGCTCCATCCGCAGCCAGGCGAGCGGGTAGTTGGAGGTGGCCACCCGACCGGCCTCGCGCACGTTGCGCTCGAACTGACGACGTTCGTCCTCCGGCAGGTACTGCATGACGATCGAGTGGAAGACGACCGTCGCAGCTCCCTTGGCGGGTTCCGCGAGTCGCTCCGCGATCCATCCAGCAGCAGGAGCCTGCTCAACCTCGAGTGGCACCTCCTCCGCCACCGCCAGCGCAGCCCGCAGGCGTTGTACCCGGGCCTCCTGGTCGGGCCAGACGAAAGACTGCAGCGCCAGGCGACCCTCCTCACTCGAGGGATCGACTGGATTGGGATCGCAACCACGTCGCTCGACCACCTCGACCGGCCGCGCCGCCGGCGCCTCGCCGCTCAGCTCGAACTCGACTCGGACCGGCGATTCGGGGTCCCCCCAGCTGAAGCCGTCGGCCTCATAGCGGTAGTGGTCCCAGCGCAGGTTGAGTCCGCCACTGGCGCCTACCTCGAGTAGGCGCAACGGCAACCCAGCGCTCTCGACCACCGCCAGGAACCCCGGCAGCAGCGCCGCGCAGCGACCGACTTCGTTCGTCTGCACCGGGTGGTCGAGCAGGTCCCGAACCGCTTTGGCGTCATCGATGAGCGCTCTTCGAAAGGTCAGCCACCGCATGTCCGGCAACTCGCCTTCCAGGAAGCGCCTGTGCACCGCACCCAGCAGGCGCAGGGCCAGCATCGAGGCGGGCGGGTCGTCCTCGTGACCGCGCAAGACGTTGGCCAGGGGCCCATCGCTTTCGGTGTCGGCGGCGGCGCGCTCGAGCAGTTCCGCGTACAACGGCGAGCCCAGTCGGGCGCAGTGGCCGGCCTGAGTTCGGAGCAGCGAAGCGAAGTCTTGATCTATTTCCCCCGCAGCCTCAACCATCGCTCAACCTTAGCCGCGAAAACGAGTGCCTAGACTCGCCTCTGGAAGCATGCGCCACCGTGTAGTCACCCCGATCATGATCGCCCTCCTCGCCGTCGGCGGGAGCGCGATCGCGAGCGCTGAGACCGTTCAGAAGGATGGGTTGCGCGTCACCTTCGACGCCGATTTCGCCCCCCATACCCTCCCCCGGGACAAGCCAGCACCGGTCTCGGTCAAGATCGAAGGGAAGGTGGCAACCGCCGACGGCAGCCACCCTCCGGCGCTGCGCTGGCTCGAAATCAAGCTCCACCGCAACGGGCGGCTCGACGCGAAGGGCCTACAGACCTGCTCCGCTCCGAGCCTGCAGTCGACCAGCACCGCCACCGCGCTCGCGCGCTGCCGCCCCTCCCTCGTCGGCAAGGGCAGTTTCCAAGCGGTGGTCTCCCTGGGGAGAGAGATCCCGACGAGCGGGAGGATCCTCGCCTTCAACAGCCGCCGCCACGGCAAGCAGGCGCTGGTCCTCCACCTCTTCGCCAGCACCCCCGTGCGCTTCACCCTCGTGGTGCCGCTGACTATCGGCCACCTGAACGAGAAGCAGTTCGGCACCATCCTGCGGGCCAAGATCCCCAAGCTCGCGGGCGGACTCGGCTCGGTCACCGAAATCGACCTGACGATCGGACGGCGGTACTCCTTCCGCGGCCAGCGCCGCAGCTACGTCTCGGCTGCCTGCAGCGCCCCCAAGTCCCTTCCGGGCGGGGTCTTCAACTTCGCGCGAGCGAACTTCCGCTTCGAAGGGCACAAGTCGATCAACCCTCCTGCCCTGCTCCAGGAATGCCTGGTGCGGTAGCGGCCTAGAGGCCGAGGCCGCCGACACCGCCCTCGTCCCAGCCGAGATGGTGAGCGAGCTCGTGGCGCAGCGTTTGCTCGACCTGGCGCGCGAGCAACTCGCGGTCGTGACCGAAATCGCGTTCGAGCGTGTCGCGGTAGATCGCGATCCTGTCCTCATAGCGTTCCGCTGCAACGCCGTCGCCGAAGTACTCGCCGTAGGCGCGCCGCTCGGTGCCGAGGTCGGAGACGACGACCGCGACCCGCTCCAGCAGGCGCTGGAACTCTTCCGGCAGCGCGTCGATCGCGTCGGCCACCAGGGCTTCGAAGCTGTCCGGCTCAGTCTGATTCACTGCCGCACCACGTTAACCAGCAACCGATCTGGAGCAACTACATGAGCAAGAAGCTGCGCACCTTCTCCTCGCTCTTCGCTGTGCTGGCAATCGCCGCAGGGGGAGTCGTCTGGTCCGGCTGCGGCAGCAGCAGCGACGACGAAAGCAGCACGATCCGCGAGAAGGCCGAAAAGCAGGTCGAAGAAGGGACCAAGAAGGCCGAAGAAGCAGTCGACGAAGGCGTCGAAAAGACCAAGAAGGGCCTCGAAGAAGCCCGCGAAGAAGTCGAAAAGGGCGTCGACAACAAGACCGAGAAGAAGTTCGAAAAGGCCCAGAAGGAAGCCGAAAAGGGAATCGAAGAAGGCCAGGCCAAGGCCGAAAAGGGCCTCGAAGAAGCGAAGGAACAGGCGGAAAAGTACCTGCCCTAGGAACCGTCTCGTGAGTGGAGATCCCCGGTGGCCTCGATCGCGTCGCCGAGGATCTCCACCGAGCGCCGCAGCTGCTCGTCGGAGATCGTGAACGGCGGTGCAAGGCAGAGGATGTCGTCGAGGAGCCCGCGGGTGAGCAGGCCGCGCTCGCGCGCCGCGAACGCAGCGCGGCGGCCGCGTCCGGTCTCGATCGGCCAGCGCTGGCGGCTCTCCTGGTCGCAGACCAGCTCCACCCCTGCCATCAGCCCCGCCTGTCGGATCTCTCCGACTTCCGGGTGATTGCGCAGCGGGGAGATCAGCTCGGCGAGGGTCGCGCTCGCGCTCTGCACACGCTCCAGCCACCCCTCGTGCTCGATCGCTTCGAGGTTGGCGAGGGCAACGGCACAGGCGACCGGGTGGCCCGAATGGGTGAAGCCGTGCATCAGGTATCCCGGGCGCTGGGCCGGATCGCGCAACTCGTCCCAAAGCTCGTCGCTGACAATGACGCCCCCGAGCGGGACGTAGCCGCTGGTTACTCCCTTGGCAAAGGTGATCAGGTCCGGTGAGACACCTTCGTGATCACAGCCGAACCAGGTCCCGGTGCGGCCGAAGCCGGTGATCACCTCGTCGGCGATCAACAGCACTTCGTGGCGGTCGCAGATCTCCTGCAGGCGGGCCAGGTAGCCGGAGGGCGGGACGATCACGCCTCCCGAGCCGAAGACGGGCTCGACGATCACCGCCGCCACCCGCTCGGCGCCCAGCTCTTCGATCTTCTCCTCCAGCCTCTTCCCCTGGCAGACCGGGCAGCTCTCGGGCTCGCACGGGACCCCGGCCGGGCAGCGGTAGGTGTAAGGGGCCGGGACCTCGACGATGTCGGGCGCCTCGACGCCGAACTCCGCGTGGTAGGGGTGCAGCCGGGTCGCCGTCGTCGTCACTCCGGCGAGGCCGTGGTAGCCGCGGTCATGGGCCAGGATTACCGACTTGCCCGGCTTGCCGCGCCGTACCCAGTGGCGGCGGGCGAGCTTGATCGCGGTCTCGTTCGCCTCGCTGCCGCCGCTGACGAAGAAGACGCCGCTGAGGCCCGGCGGCGCCAGCTCGACGATCCTCCCCGCCAGCTCGATCGCCGGCGGCGAGGAGACGCCGCCGAAGGTGGCCGCGTACGGCAGGGTCCGCAGCTGCTCGTGCGCGGCCTCCACCAGGTCCTCGCGGCTGTGGCCGAGGTTCACCGTCCAGAGACCGGCCAAACCGTCGATCAGCCGCTGGCCGTCCTCCGCGATCAGCTCGCATCCCTCGCCCCGGACGATCACCAGCGGACCCGTGTCGGGCAGCTGGGAATGATCGGTCAAGGGGTGGATCAGATGATCCAGATCCCCCGCGGAATGATCTGGAGCGGACAAGAGCCCACCCACACTATTAAAGATTAGACAGGCTGTCTACGGTTCGCCGAGGGAGTTTTTTCTCCCCAGCGGGCTGCGAGGCGCCTCGTTCGGCGGCACCGAGCAGATCGCGTACCAGTGCAGAAGCGCAAGCTGGTATGCCTTCTCGTCGATCTCCTCCTGACTCGCCGTAACGTCGAAGGAAGCGAGGATCGACTCGATCATGTTGTAGGCGGCGCGAACGCCGAACTCGAGGTCGATGTCCTTGCGGATCAGACCGGCGTCTTCGTCGGCGGCGTGGACCGCCATGATCCAGCTGATCAGCGCATCGTCAGCAGCCTTGTTCGCCTCCTCCCAGCCGCTGCCGCGGAGGTTGCGGGCTACGGCAACGATCGGGCGCAGGTCCGCGTTCTTCACTCGCCAGCCCAGCGCCTCCCGCACCATCTCCTGGATCAGCTCGAACGAAGTCTGGCCTGAGCGGGCGTTTTCCCGCAGTCGCTGCGCGATCCGCGCGTATCCCGTCATGTAGTCGCTGATGATCGCCGCGAGGATGTCCTGCTTGTCGTCGAAGTTGTTATAGACAGTTGCCCGGGCCACCTGCGCCGCCCTGGCGATGTCGCCCATCGAAGTCTCGGAGAAGCCCCGCCGAGCGAACAGCTTGCGGCTCGCCTCGATGATCTTCGTCCTCGCGCGCGGCTCCCCGCGCCGCGGACGAGTCACTTTTGCCCCCTCTCGAGGCGATTGGTCAGCCCCTTCACACCAGCGAGACTATCCAATAGTTGTGATACGACCACGGCTAGTGCACTTCTTCGGGTAGTTCATACCAACGCTTGCGATCCCCGATCCGAGAGCGCAGCTTCCAGCCCCGCGTCTTGGGAACCGTGTCCAGTTCCTCTCGCAGTCGCATCAGCCGGCCCGCAACCTGCTCCGCGGCCGCGAAGGCGGGCAGATCTCGAGCGAACTGTGCGGTTCGCTCGGCAACCATTCCCAGGGTTCGCCAGAGCCCCCAGTCGGCGGCGCCCAGTGCCGCGATGTAGGTTGAGTTCACCCCCGTGTCGTCTTCGCTGAGGTCGTGGTCGGCGAAGACCGCGCAGAGGTCCAGGTAATCCTTCTCGTTGGTTTCCACGACCTGCAGCTTCAACACCGTCAGGTCCGCGAGTGACAAAGTCCGCGGAACCAGCTCCAGTCGCTTACGCAGGTCGATCCGGTGGCAAAGGTTTGCCTCATCGACAAAGACGTCGACCTGACGCTGGTTTCCCTCGTCCCAGAAGAAAAGTCGCCGGTGACCGTGGAGGGTGTTGAACTCCCGATCCGCCACATATCCGAGTGACCCCAGCAGCTCCGTCACCTCCTTCTTCGCCGAGCCTTTGGTGGCCAGGTCGATGTCGGCATACCCCCGTCGCAACGGCGGCTGTTGGCTGCTCGGGCAGAGGACGGCGACCGCGACCCCGCCGAGCAGGCGCAGCGGGACTTCGGCGGCGCCGGCGCTCTCCGCGATCCGAGTGCCCTCGCGAACGGGGTCCGCAAGCGGCTCCTGGCTCGCTGCGGTCACTACTCGGGTGGGATTTCCGCGGCCAGCTTGTCGACGTCTACGCCCTGGCTCTTACGGGCGCCGCGGGCGACGAAGAAGGTCAGCAAGGAGGCCACTAGGATGATCCCGCAGTCGCGGAAGAAGTGGCCCTTGTCGACCCCGAGGTCGGGGTAGTGCATGTAGATGTAGAAGATCCCGGCGAGGATGACCGCGACCAACGCCCCGGCTATCGCGACGATCGGGATGCCGAAGACGCGCTGGGTCGTCGCCGAGGCGCGCCAGATCTCCGGCCGCCGGTAGGGAAGCAGCACAGCCGAGATGCCCAGGAGGATCATCGTGATCGCCTGCAGCAGCACCGCCTCGAACAGCACTTCGAGGAAGCCTTCGTTGTTGGAGACCGCCCACCAGAGCACGAGGATGCTGAGGACGACCGTGAGGACGAGCGCGTTGTGCGGAGCGTGGGTGCGGGGGGAGACCCGGGCGAAGCGGGACGGCAGCATGCCGTCGAGCGCCCAGGCGAAGAAGGTGCGAACGGCGATCGTGATGTTGGGCAGGATCAGCAGCGGATAGGCGATCGCGAAGGTGAGGAAGAGCCACCAGGCGAGCAGGGTGCTGCTGCCCGCGATCGAGGTGAGGAAGGTGTAGTACGGCGGTGCCGCGAAGGGGTAGCTTTCGCCGAGGCTGTTGATCGCGACGAAGAAGTCGTGACCGAACTTCCAGAAGAAGATCGCCGCGAGGATCGCCGCGATCGCGATGTGGACGACCGCCGCCAGGCTCATCACCTTCATCTGGGTGGTGTCTTTCGCCCGCCTCACCTCGCCAGAGATGTAGAGCGAGAGCCAGCTGTAGAGGGAAAGGCTGCAGATCGCCGCCCAGGTGGGCCAGAAGTTGTCGAGGCTGAACGCCGGGCTCGTGTCCACGCCTTCCTTTTTGGCGTTGGCGATCACAGAGCCGTAGGTGTCGGCTTCTCCGGTCGTCGTCTGGGCGAACTGGTTGAAGCTGTTGACGAAGCCGTCGTGGCTCTTGAAGAGGAGGACGAGGAACACGGTCCCGAGGCCGAGCATCATCACCACCCAGAAGCCGTTCATGATCCGCGTCGTCCAGCGCCAGCCGCCACCGAGCAGGATCGCCGAGAGCACGATCAAGGCCGATCCGATCCCCATCTGCCACCCCTGGCTCCCGGCGACGTCTTCGCCGGCGTTGACGAGGGAGCTGCTTTCGCTGACCAGGCCCACCGCCGTCAGCGAGGGACCAAGTGCCACGGTGACGAAGGCGAGGGCGACGAAGGCGATCGAGAGAATCACTCCCGAGGTCCAGAAGAACGAGGAGATCAAGCCGATCACCGGATGGGTGATGCGGCCGACCAGCACGTAGTCACCGCCGCTGCGCGGGATCGCGGAGGCGAAGAGGCCGTAACAGACGCAGATGATCACGGCGGCGACCAGCGCCAGCGCGAACCCCAGCCAGATCGAGCCGCCCGGGAACAGCCCGAGGGTGAAGAAGATCGATACCGCGAGGAAGATCGCCGTCGGCTGGCCCGCCATGTTGAAGACGAAGGTCGAGAACGGTGAAACTTCCCGGACCAGACCCGTGGCTTTGCGCGCGTACGTTCCCTGCGGGCTCGCTGGCGCTACAGGACGCTCCCCCAACTCAGCCATCTCTCTCCCCTTCTCTCCCTTTGCGTCGATTCATCCTGAGACCAAGTAGTGATTGACCACACGGTCAGGTTCCAAATGCACCAGGCAACCATCCAGGTGACCGCTACCGTAATCGGAACCGGGGTTGATTGCCACCGTTCGCCCGATTTTCGTCACCCCCTTGCTCTCATGGATGTGACCGTGCAGGCTCAGTAACGGTTCCGTCTCCTCGATTATCTGTCGCACTGCGCGACTGCCGGTCGGCACCTCGTGCGGCCGCCCGCCCTTCATCACGTAGCGCAGTTCGTCGTCGACCTCGAAGGCGGTGTCGAGGCTGCTCTCGTAAGGCGGCACGTGGATGTTGAAGACCGCCCGCTCCGGCGTCTCGAGCTGATCGACCAGTCGCTTCAGGCGCAGGTAGATCTCCTCTTCGTCGAGCTCCCGCGGCGTCTGCCAGGGGGTCCGGTTCGAGTAACCGAAGGAGACCAGCTCGTGCGGGCCCAGCATCTCAACCCGCTCGTCGCAGGCGACGACACTCTCTCCGGAAGCGAGCACCTCGTCGATCGACCAGGGGTCGTCGTTGCCGGGGATGACGTAGGCACTGGTATCGGTGCCGCCGAGGCGCTCGTCGGCGAACCCGATCCAGAGGCGCAGCTCGTCGAGCAACACCTTTTCGAAAGCCTCTTCCCGCCGCGCCGAGTCCTCTGCCAGGAGCTGTGCCTCCTCGGGGTCGACAGTCAGCGGATACATCCCGTTGGTCGAGATCGCCTTCTGCATCTCGTCCAGCTCCTCGGCGGTGCAGGCGGACCGCTGCTCGCCGATCACCCGGGCGACATAGGAGCCGTCGCCTTCGCGCACGATCGGGACCAGCGCCTTGCCGGTCAGGTCCCCCCCCATCACCAGGGCGTCGGCGGGGTAATGGGCGGCAGCGTTGACGAACTTCTTCCAGCAGACGCGCGAGCCGTGGACGTCCCCCGCGTAAAAAAGACGCGTTATCGGCTGCTTCTGACGGCGTTTGAACATCGTCTCCCTCGGCTCCCCTCCCGGGGATGATGCGGGATCGGCCCGACGATCCGCGGCCCTGACCCTAATCCGAATTAGTCATAGTGTCTAGTTTTTGGAAAGAGCGAGCTCGCGGTAAAGCATGCGGCGCGCCGCCTCGGGGTCCTCGGTCGCCAGCAGGCCAGCCGCTGCCAGCACATAGCTCCCGTCGACCCTGAGCCGCGGGGACTCCGGTGCCAGCGAGCGCGGGGCGCGGCGTTCGAGCACCCGGCGGAGGATCTCCTCGCCGTCGCTCCGGTGGGCGAAAACCCCACCGGTACCCAAAAACAGGCCCGCCTCCCTCAGGTCGGGCCCGTCGCGGACCAGCGTCGGCGGCCCCGCTTCCCCTCGCGCCAGCAGCATCGTCCCGCAGTGCCGCCGCAGCGCGTGGGCGCCGCAACCGACGGCGAGCAGCGCCTCCAGTTCTTCCCCCCGCTCATCCTCCGGCAGCCACTTTGGATCCTGCTCCCTAATCGAGACAGCTTGTCGAATGGCCGCCTCTTCGACAGCGGCCTCCTCCACGATCCAGCGCTGGTCAGCGACCAAGACTCCCCCCGCCCCGGACCGCAGGCCGAGGTCCCCCTCGACCGTGCGCAGGGCCAGCGGCGGCGGCAGCAGCGGGTCCTCGATGCCCGGCGTGACGATCTCGGCGCTGCGGCTCGAGTGGACGTCGGTGGTGGCGCCGCCGACGTCGAGGACGACAACGTCATCCAGCAGCCGCGTTGCTTCGAAGACGGCCTCGGGGGTCGGCAGCTTCACCATCCGCTCGAACTCCGGGCTGGCGCTGAGGCCCTTGCCGCCGATCACGTGGTCGAGGAAGACGCGCAGGATCGCCTCCCGCGCCGATTCAACCTCGAGGCGCCCCAGCTCCGGCATCACGTTGCCGGCGACCACGGCCTCGGTCCCGGATGCCTGCAGCAGGGCCGCCACCTCCTCGGCAACCTCAGCGTTGCAGGCAACCACCGCGTGACCGCCGATCCCGCTATCGCCAAGGCGGCGGGCATTCTCCAGCACCAACTCCGCTTGGCCACCGTCAGTCCCACCCGCGAAGAGGACGATCTCGGGCCGCGCCGCCCGCAGCGCGCCTAGCTCCTCCTCCCCAAGGCTGCCCGAAACAACCGCCTCGACCCGCGCTCCCGCGTTCAGGGCAGCTTGCCGCGCCGCCGCCGCGGTGAGGTCGGCGACCAGTCCCACCGCCGCCACCTTGAGACCGCCACCGGCGCTGGAGACCGCGAGGCGGTGATCGATCGCAGCGCCGGTCCCGGCGTCGGCACGGGCCGCATCCAACGCTGCCGCGTAACCGTCCATCAGGTCGGTCTCGATGCTGGTCGGGGCCTCTCCCCCGCCGCACAGCCGCCCCTCGTCCGGGTCGACCAGCCTCACCTTGGTGTAGGTGCTGCCGAAGTCGGCGAGCGCGACGAGGCCCACCGTCAGGCGGGGACGGCGCGGCGGCGGTCGATCAGGGCGTCGACGAGGGCGTCGATCGTGCCCGGCGTCTCGATCCCGGTCGCGTTGAGGTCGCCGCGGACGTCGATCGGGATGTCCGAGCCCTCGACGTCCTCGTTCAGCACCCCGCCCATGAAGACCGGCACCTCGGCCGAGCCGGTACCGCGCAGGTCCTCCATCAGCCGCCGCCCGAAGGAGCGGGCGACGCCGTTGTGGGTGGTGATGACGACGGCGTCGGCGTCGGTCTCGATCACGGCTTTGACGATGTCCTCGGGATCGCGGTTGATGCCGAAGTCGATCACCTCGGTCCCCACCGCCGCCAGCGTCGAGGAGAGCAGGAACTCGGCGAACTCGTGGACGTCGGTCGAGGTGACGAGCACCTTCATCCCCCGGATCGCCTCCTCTTCGCGCCGGCCCTGCAGCTCGACCAGCAGCCGCTCCCGCTCTTCCATCGTGTTCCTGACCAGGTCCGTTTCCAGCACCGGGCGGCGGCCGCGGGGGAACTCCGGGTCCGGCTCGCCGGCGCCGAACAGCTCCTCGCAGCGGGTCGAGCCGAGGCGTTTCAGGACCAGCAGCAGCTGCGCCGGGTCGCGGACGTCGATCCCGGCAGCGTCGAGCCCTTTGATCGCGGCGTCGAAGAAGGCGCGCCCGCCGCGGACCAGCTCGTCGCGCATCGCCTCGATCTGCGCCCAGTCGACCACCGGCTCGACCATCGGCACGTAGTCCTCGAGCCGCCGGCTGATCGTCTGCACGGTCGCCACCTCCTGCCAGGTGGGAATCCGTTCGGTCTCGGTCACCGGCACCGCGATCGGCGCCGAGCCGAGCCGGTAGCGCATGTCGGTCATCTTCGTGAACAGGACGTCGGTGTTCAGCACCGCCATGTTGGCGTCGAAGTCCTCGGTGTTGCCGATCGTGTCGCCCTGCACGTAGGAGAGCGGGACCCGGTCCGGGTTGGCCTCGTAGAGGGCCAGCGTCACCGCCGACTTGATCACCGGGTTCTGGGTGAGGCCGCCCCACGAGGGCGAGTAGGCGGCCCCGATCAGCTCTTCGCTGATGTAGCGCTCGACCATCGCCCAGCCGATGTAGTTGGCGTAGTCGTGGAAGACCCCCGGGTAGCCGTCCTCGAGGTAGGAGTCGAAGACCACGCCCTCGTGTTTGAAGGCGGCCAGCAGGCCGGCGGCCTGCAGGGTGACCATCGTCTGGGTGACGTCGTCGTCGAAGTAGGGCCAGCGCCAGGAGTACTGGGAGAGGACGCCGATCGTGGTGATCCCCGCCTGCAGCGCGTCGAGGGCGTTTTCGACCGAGCCCGGGCCGCCGATCGTGTTGTCAGCGGCCTCCGGCTGGATCGGCACCGTGTGGGCGAGCTCCCACCAGTCCTGCTCGGTCATCATCACCGGCCCGGTCTCCTGCGGCGCCTCGGCGCGTTTGTCTTTCGGCAGCCCCATCCGCCGCTCGGCGATCAGGTTGAAGCGATCGGGCGGGCGGACCCCGCGGGAGAGGGCGTCCTCGTAGATGAACCCGAGCGCCTCGCGGGTGTCGGCCCAAGTGGCGAGGCCGACGTTCATGCAGGTGCAGGGGATGCCCTGCTCGCGGGCGCGTTCGCGCCACTCGCGCTCGGAGCCGACGCCCTTCTCCTCGCAGTAGGCGGAGCGGGCGCGCTCGACGCCCTTCGCCATCTCCTTGCCTTCGGCGACCGCGTGGTTGCCGTCCGGCAGGTCGGGCGGCAGCAGCGCGCTCAGGTCGACGTCGATCTCAGCCATCTTCGTTCCCTCCTTCGTCACCCGTCCAGGATCCAGCCGCCGCTCACCTCGAGCACCTGCCCGGTCGTGTACCCGCCGCCGTCGGAGGCGAGGTAGAGCACGGTTTCGGCGATCTCCTCCGGCTTACCCATCCTCCCCAGGGGAGTCATCGCCAGCGCTTCGTCGATGTGCTCCTTCGGGATCTCCCAGTCGTCCTCCCAGTTCGCCGCGATCGGGCCCGGAGCGACGGCGTTGACGCGGATCTCCGGCGCCAGGTCGCGGGCCAGGGCCGAGGTGAGGGCGCGGACACCCCCCTTCGCGGCGCAGTAGGTGACCGCGACCGAGTTGACGACGTTCTCCTGGTCGATCCCGTTGCCGTAGGAGCCGGAGAAGTTGACGATCGCGCCGTTGCCGGTCCGCTGCAGGTGCGGCACCGCCGCCTGGCAGACCCGGAAGGTCCCGAGCAGGTCGACGTCGAGCAGGGTCGCGAAGGCGTCGTCCTTCGACTCGGCGAAGCGGACGGCGTCCTCGGGATCGATCCGTCCGGCGGCATTGACGACGACGTCGATGCGGCCGTAGCGCTCAGCGGCCTCGGCGACGAAACGGTCCACCGCCTCGGAGTCCGTTACCTCGATCTGGCCGACGTGACCGCTCGAACCGGCGCCTTCGATCTCCTCCAGCGCGGCCCGGGCCGAATCCTCCGATGAGCGATACCCGAGCGCGACCGTTGCTCCCTCGCGGCCGAGCGCCCGCGCCACCGCGCCACCGAGAGCTCCTCCCGCTCCGGTGACCAGCGCAACCTTCCCCCCGAACCGTCGGCCGTCGTTCCACTGGGCCATCGCCCGTAAAAACTAGCCGGTACCCAAGCTCAGGGCGAGCCCCCCGACCGGGGGGCTCGCTCCAATTCGCTCAGGTGCGGGCCTGCTCTTTGACTTCCTGCGCGTTTTCCGCAGCGCTGTCTTTGAGCTCCTCGGCCTGCTCCTGGCCTGCGTCTTTGGCGGTCTGCATCGCTTCCTGGCCCACTTCTTTGGCCCCTTCTACCGCCTGCTCGGCGACCTGGCTCGCCACCTCGCGGCCGCGGTCGAGTGCCTCCTGGCCGGTTTCGACCGCCGTTTCCTTCACCTGGTCGGCGACCGGGCCGACCTTTTCGTCCTCGATCCTGGTGCTCGGGATCATCATCCCGGCGAGGAAGCCGGCGGCAAGGCCGCCGAGCGCGAGGCCGAGTGGGTTTTCCTGGGCGACCCCGACGACCTGGCGGGCGCCCTCTTTGACTTCCCCCCCGTCCGGAGTCGCTTCGCCCACTTTGTGGGTCGTTCCCTGGACCTGCTCGATCAAGCGCTCGCGCTTGTCGGAGATCGACTCCTTTACCCGGGTTTTGACGTCGGTCTTGTAGGCGAGCGCGTCGACGGTATCGCCCATTTCGGCGCGCGTCTCCTCTATCTCCTGGCGGATTTGGCTCGGTTCTTGGCCCATTGCACGTCCTCCTTCACGGTTTCGACGGTCTGTTCGGGGGCGGGTGGCATGCCCTTCTTCACGCGGTCTTTCCCGGTCAGCGCCAGGACCGCGGCGATTGCGCCGTAGATCAAGGTGACGATGAGGGCGGCAACCCAGAGGTCCATCGCCTTGTCGAGCAGGGCGAGGATCATCGTCGTCAGCGTTCCGGCCGCCAACAGGGCGAGGACGGCGGCGCCGCCGAACATGCCGGCGCCTTCGCCCGCCACCTTGCCTTTCTGGCTCAGCTCGGCTTTGGCCAGCTCGATCTCCTTGCGGACGAGCGTCGTCGTCTGCTCGGAGAGTTCTTTGACGAGCTCTCCGGTGGAGTGCGAGCGCAGCTCATTGCTCTCGCCGTTCATGGTGCTCACGGTGCGGCGGAGGGAACGGCCGGCTGCGCGGTCGCAGGCGGCGGGCTTACCACCGGCTCGACGGCGGCGCGCCGTACCGGCTCGGGGCTGGTCCGCTGCGGCACCTGGGCGGGTGAGCTGGTGCCCATCCCGCTGCGCTGCTGGTAGCGGTTGCGGCTCGACGCCTTGAGGAAGCGCGCGGCGAGGATGCCGACCGCCATGCCCCCGGCGAGCACCGCCCACGGGCGCTGCCGGCCGAAGTCCTCGACGTCTTCGAGCATCTCGTCGGGCCCTCGCTCTTTGAGGTAGGAGCCGACCTTCTCGGTCTGCTCAGCGGCACGATCGGCGAGTTTCGCCGGCCTGTCCTTGCCCTGTTTGCGCAGCTCCTCGCCGACCGAACGCAGGTCTTTGGCAGTGCTGTGCACCTGCTCCCCGGCTTTGGTGGAGCGGTCATCGATCTGCCGGCGAACGCTTTCCTGCGCATTGCCCGCCGCCTCGCGCGCTTTCTCCTGCGCCTGGCCGGCGACCTCTTGCGCTTTCTCCTGCGCTTCGCCAACGCTTCCGTCAGCCATCATCGGTCCTCCAGTAGTTGGATCTTGAAATTGCGGTGACTCACGGCCAGGTCCGAGGTTCGTCAACCTCGCCACTCCGCGGTCGCTGTTCCCAAGATCGGCTCGAACCTAAGCGAGACGGCGCGACATCGGGCTCACTGTGCGGTTACCCCCCGCTGCGATAGACAAACGACCCCCTTGGAATCCCCGACTGCCATTTTCGCCCGCTTCCTCAAGTTCGGCTGCCTCGCCTGGGGTGGGCCGGCGGCGCAGATCGCGATGATCAAGCGCGAGTGCGTCGACGAGGAGGAATGGATCTCCGAGCTGCAGTTCCAGCGCCTGCTTGCCGTCTACCAGGTGCTGCCGGGGCCCGAGGCGCACGAGCTCTGCGTCTACTTCGGCCGCCAGCGGGGCGGCAAGCTCGGCGGCTTCATGGCCGGCCTCGGGTTCATGCTGCCCGGCTTCCTGCTGATGCTCGGCCTCTCGGCGCTGTACGTCGAGGCCGACATCGCCGAGAACCTCGACGCCCTCTTCTACGGGCTGAGCGCGGCGGTCGGCGCCCTGGTGGCGCGAGCCCTGGTCCGGCTGGGGAAATCGTTCATCCGTGACGTACCGCTGGCGCTGATCGCGGGCGCCGGCTTCGCCCTCACCCTCTTCGCCGACGCCAGCTTCGTCCTGGTCCTGCTGGGGGGCGGGCTCGCCTATGAGGTCTGGCGCAACGCTCGCCGCTGGCTCGACCGGGCGGGCTCCTTCTCTTTCGGACCCACTGCGCTGCTTCCGATCCTCGCCGGAGCGATAACGATCTCCCTCGCCGGCGAAATCTTCCTCGAGGGGCTGAAGGCCGGGCTGCTGACCTTCGGCGGCGCCTACACCGTCGTCCCGCTCCTTCACGACAGCGCAGTCGGCGGCCACCACTGGCTCAGCGAGAGCCAGTTCGTCGACGGCCTCGCGATCGGCGGCATCCTCCCCGCGCCGCTGATCATCTTCGCCACCTTCGTCGGCTACCTGGCCGGTGGCCTGGTTGGGGCGCTACTGATCACCCTCGGCATCTTCATCCCCGCCTTCTGCTTCCCGATCTTCTTCCACCGCCAGCTCGTCGCGATCGCCGAAAACGACCGCCTGCACCTGTTCCTCCTCGGGGTCGCCGCCGGCGTCGTCGGCCTGATCGCCGCAGTCACGGTGGAAATCCTCGACGCCAGCGTCGTCGACGCCTACACCGCCGCGCTGGCGATCGGCGCCTTCCTCGCCCTCAACCGCTGGCACGGCAAACTGACTGTGCTCTACGTGGTCCTCAGCTGTGGAGCGATCGGCGCCATCCTGCAACTGACCGTTGTCTAGCCAAGGCTTCCGAGGCGGCGCGACCGGCTGCTGGCAGGGGATGGGCAGCCGGCCGCTGCCCCTGAGCCTCGGCGGGGAGGGTGCTCGTCCGGCTGGCTGACCGGCGCCGAAAGGGGCGAGGCGCCTGGTTTCCGCCGCGGTCGAGCACGATTTAGACGATAGACCCGGGTCACTCATCCGCGCGGATGGTTGAGCCCGCCCTGCGACTAGTTCATCCTCTTGTCATGGGAGAGAAGGGGGAAAAGCGAGACTGGCACCGGCAGCCGTCTGATTCGGCGGAAGGCATTCAGGCGATGCTGAACGCGCTGCCGGCGCTGGTCGGATACTGGGACAGCGACCTCTGCAACCGGATGGCGAACGACGCCTATATCGAATTCTTCGGCAAATCCCCTGAGGAGATGCGCGGAACTCACATGCGCGAGCTGCTGGGACCGGAGCTCTACGAGCACGCCCTCCCCTACATCGAAGGCGCGCTGGGCGGCGAGACGCAGCTCTTCCACCGGGAGATCCCCACCCCCTCCGGGGAGATCCGCTACACCCAGGCCTCCTACATCCCCGACGTCGTCGCGGGGGAGGTGCGCGGCTTCTTCGTCCTCGTCACTGACATCACCGAGCAGCGGCAGGTCGAAGAAGAGGTCGAGCGCAACCGGGCACGGCTGGCGGAGGCGGAGCGGATCGCGCGGATGGGCAGCTGGGAGTGGGACATCCCCGGTCAGCAGCTGACCTGCTCGGAAGGGCTCTACGACGTCTACGGCATCGAGGCAGAGGACTTCGACGGGCGATACGAAGGGGGCTCCCAGCACGTACATCCGGACGATCGCGAGATGGTCGAGCAGGTGATGCGCGATGCGGTCGAGAGCGGCGCGCCGATCGACTACGAGTACCGGATCATCAGGCCCGACGGCCGTGTCCGCCGCATCCACAGCCGGGCCGAGCTCACCGCCGACAGCGAAGGCCGTCCGCTCCGCCTCACCGGCACCGTCCAGGACATAACCGAGGTCCGCGCCGCCGCCGAGGTCCTCCACCAGACCGCCAGCGACCTCGGCCGCCGCGCCGCCGAGCTCCACCGCTTCCCCGAACGCTCCCGTGGCGACGAACTCACCAAGGCCCTCTCCCCCCGCCAGATCGAGATCCTCGCCCTCGTCGCCGAAGGCCTCAGCAACGCCGAGATCGCCTCCCGTCTGTACCTCACCGAGAGCACCGTCAAATGGCACGTCCGCAAGGTCCTGCGAGCGCTGGGGGTGGCGAACCGAGCGCAAGCGGTGGCGCGGTACCTGTCCCACTCCGTCCGGCCCTAACCGCTGACGGTCTTTTCGACTTCGTCTTCTTCGGTTTCTTCGAGCTGCTTCTCGGCCTGGTCGTCGACTTCGACCACGTTCTCAACCGCTTCGTCGAGCTCATCGACCGTTTCGGGAGTGCGGGATTCGACATAGGCGTAACCCCTTAGAGCTCTTTCGAGTTCTTCCAGCCTTCTCAGATCCTGGTCGGAGGACTTCAGGGCGATCAGCGTCAGGCTGCTCGACTTGCTGATTTCCGCGCCCTCCAATTCAGCCCCTATTTTCTCGGCCGCATCTCCTTCGAAGCACTCGTCCACGCCGGCGGTGAACACGAGTACCCTCTTGGTCGAGGGCGGCCCATCGACGCGCTCGGGCGTCTTGAAATCGTCCAGGGCGGCGATTACGGCGCTGGTCAGGTTCGGGCTGCCGCTCGGCTGCTGCTCCTGCGCGGTCCCCGCCACCTCGTCGGCCTGGTCGCTGCCGAAATCGACGACTAGCTCGCTGGAACCTCCGCATTCGGAACTGGTGCGACGAAGCGCCAGCCCCTCGTTGTCGAGTTCCCCCACCGCCTGACGGATCGCGCGCGTCGCGGCGTCGAGCTTCGTTTCCCCGTTGCCCGCGAACTCCTCGCCCATCGCCGAGGAGGTGTCGAGCACCACCTCCGTATAGCTCACCGGGGGGTCGGTGGAAAAGGCGCCGGCGACGACATCCCAGAGGCGCGGGGCACCGATCAGAGCCCAGATCGCGGCAACGAGGCCGACCACGGCCACCACCCCTTTGAACCAGCCGCGCTCCCAGAAGGGGCCTCTCTCTTCGCCAGTCGACACTGATCAGCCTCCGATCCGCGAGCACATGAAAAAGCAACGAGCAGAACATAAACGCCAGACCGGGATTGCTCTTGCGCGGAGGTTCGTACGCGCGTGTTTATGGGGCAGCCTGGACTCGAACCAGGGACCGACGGATTATGAGTCCGCTGCTCTAACCAACTGAGCTACTGCCCCGCAGGGCGAGCGTACCGCGAGGGACGGAGTCAGGCGCTGAAGAGCTGAGCGAGGGAGCGGCCGACGTCTGGTGGCTCTTCTTCGCCCTTGGCGGCCGCGGCGGCGCCCTCGGCGAGGGCCTTGGCGGCGTCGGCGATCTGGTGGTCGCGGCCGCCGCGGATCGTGCCGGTCTTCTTCGCTTCGGCGAGGTCGGACTCCATCAGGCCGGCGAGCTCGGCGAGGCGGCGGAGGCCGACGACGCTGGCGGTGCCCTTGAGGGCGTGCGCTTCGGCGCGCATCGTCTCGAAGTCGTTGGAGCCGGTGGCGAGGCCGGCGGAGATCACGTCGCAGCGCCGCTTCGCCTCTTCGGCGAACGACTGCAGCAGCTCCTCCTCGGTGGCGGCTTTCTCGTTCATGGTGCGATCGCCTTGTCGACGGCTTCGTGCATCAGCTTGAGCCCGAATGCTCCCTCAACCGCGTCTCGGACGACTCCCCGCCGGTCGATCGTGAAGAGAAACGGCTCGGTGGGCAGGTGGAAAGCCCGCACCTGGGGGCGCACTCCCCGCCCGGGGTCGTTGTCCTTGTAGATCTCCATCTGGATGAAGGCCGCCTCGTCTCCGTATTCCAGCTTTGCCTGCTCCGCCACGTCGACGACGGGGCCGCAGACCCGACTCTGGCAGAACTGCGGGGTCGCAAACAAGAGCACAATCGGTTCTTTTCCCAACGCTTCCGCGTAATCCACCTTGTTCAGAGTGCCTGGGGGGAGGCGAGTCGTGATCTTCGACAGACCCCCACCGACGTCCTGCGCCGTCGGCGTATGGATAACCGGCGCCCTTTGCCCGGGTTTCGGGATGCGGTGGAATTCGCCGACGACAGCGGCGCCCGGCAGCGGCGTCCCCTTCATTTCGCCGTCTTCCTTGACGAGCGCGGCGATCCGCCACTCGCCGTTACCGGGAAAAGGGAGCTCGCTCGAGTAGACCACGGCGGCAGCGTCGGGGTCTTCGACGGTCGACTTTGCGCGAAAAGCGGGTTCTACCGCCAGGCTTTCGATCGAGGCCGGGAACGGCCCCACGGCCGGTTGGTCGAGCGCCTGGGCTTCGGCTTTGGCCTCCGGTCCGCGGTTGCCGGACTTCGATTTTGCCCTGGGCTTTGGCTCTGGCACCTTGGCGTAATAGAGCGCGACCTCGGCGTCGGTCACCTCTCCCTCCTCGCGGTCGAAGACGCCGAAGGGGTAGCGGTTCTCGCCCGGATAGAAGACTTCGGCCGCTGGGTCGACGACCCACTCAATGGGCCCGTCGGCCGCCTTCAGCACCTGCCGCAGGGTCCGCCCTTCGGTCGCGGGGAACTCGGACTTCGGCGGCGCGGGGCGGCTTTCGGTGCTGGTTGACGCGTTTGCGGTCGAGTCATCCGGTTCCGAATCGCCGCCACAGCCGCTCGCCAAGGCGCCGATCGCGAGCAGGCAGAGCAGTGCCAGGAGCATGCGGGGGGCGCGCATCGGCGGCATGTTATGGAGAGATAGGGTGCCCGGGGTTCTCGACGAGAAGGAGATGAGATGGCGGAGCGAGCGGCATTGGTGACCGGAGCATCGAGCGGGATCGGCCTGGCGATCGCGAAGACGCTTGGCGAAGAGGGCTACGCCCTCACCGTCTCCGCCCGCCGGCCGGAGAAGCTCGAGGAAGCCGCCGCAGGGCTGCGCGGCGAAGGGTTCGAGGTCGAGCCGATCCCGGCCAACATGGCCGAGGAGGACCATGTCGTCTCCATCTTCGCCGCCCACCGCCAGAAGTTCGGGCGGCTCGACGTGCTCGTCAACAACGCCGGCGTCGGGATCGGGGCACCGATGGAGCAGATCCAGACCAAGCACCTCGACATGCAGCTCGCGGTCAACCTGCGGGCGCTGATCCTCGGCACCCGCGAGGGCCTGCCGATGCTGCGCGAGGCCGGTGCCGAGCACGGCAAGGCGCTGATCGTCAACACCGCCTCGATCGCCGGCAAGGGCGGCCAGGCCTGGCTCTCGATCTACGCGGCCACCAAGGCGGCGGTGATCAACTTCACCCAGTCGACCCACCGCGAGGCCGGCAACGCGGGAATCCAGTGCACGGCACTGGCGCCCGGGTTCGTCGAGACGCCGATGACCGAGTTCGTCCAGGGCCAGATCCCGCCCGAGGAGATGATCCGCCCCGAGGACCTCGGCGAGGCGGTGCGGTTCCTGTTGCGGACTTCACGCAACTGCCACGTCCCGGAGGTCGTCTTCACTAGGCCTGGCGAGGGACTCGATACCCCCTGAGGCTGATTCGGGCGTGAACGAGCGCCTGCGAGCACTGGTCGCCGCCTTCGGCGACGCCGGGCACGTTTTTCCGGCGATAGCGCTCGGCAAAGCGCTGGCCGCACGCGGTCACGAGGTCGTGATCGAGACCTGGGAGGAGCGGCGGCAGGCGGTCGAGGGCGAGGGACTCGGCTTCGCCGCGGCGGAGGAATACCGGATGTTCCCGCCGCCCGACCCTGAGTCGGAGGAGGGCCAGCACGCGGCCGAGGCGGCGCGGGCGCTGATGCCGCTGCTGGAGGACTTCCGGCCCCACGTCGTCGTCAGCGACATCCTCACCCTCGCCCCCACCCTGGCGGCCGAGCGGGCGGGGATCCCGCTCGCGACCCTGATCCCGCACATCTACCCCGTCGTCGAGCCCGGCCTCCCCTTCTTCGCGATCGGGCTGCGGCCACCACGAACCGGGCTCGGCCGGAGGATTTGGCGCTACGGCCACGACCGGGCGCTGCGGGTCGGTCTCGAACAGGGGCGGCGGGACCTCAACGTCCAGCGCGGCCGCCTCGACCTGCCGCCGATCGACCGCTTCCACGGCGGCATCAGCCCGGACCTGGCGTTGGTCGCCACCTACCCGCAGCTGGAGTACCCGCGGCAGTGGCCGGCCGGCGTCGAGATCACCGGCCCGATGACCTTCGAGCTGCCCCACCCGGACATCGAGCTGCCGCCCGGTGAAGGCCCGCTCGTCCTCGTCGCTCCCAGCACCGCCCACGATTCCGACAACCACCTGGTGCGAACCGCGCTGGCCGCCCTGGCCGGCGAGCCGGTGCGGGTGGTGGCGACGACCAACCGCGTCGCCCCCCAACACCCGATCCAGGTGCCCGCCAACGCCAAGCTGGTCGAATGGCTCAGCTATAGCCAGCTGATGCCCGCCGCCTCCCTCGTCGTCTCCCACGGCGGCCACGGCACCGTCGCCCGCGCCCTCGGCGCCGGCACCCCAGTCCTCGTCTGCCCGATCATCGGCGACATGAGCGAGACGGCGATGCGCGTTGCCTGGGCCGGCGCCGGCCTGTCCCTGCCGTGGCGCCTCTGCCAGCCGGCGCCGCTGCGGTGGGCGGCGCAACGATTGCTGCACGAGCCGAGCTTCAAGGCGAAGGCGCAGGAGATAGCGGTTTGGGGGCGAGAAAACGACGGGGCCGCGCGCGGTGCGGAGCTAGTCGAGGAACTAGCGCTGCAGAAGATCGCAACCGCCTAAGAAGCTCCGGGGGTGGGACTCGAACCCACAACCTCTCGATTAACAGTCGAGCGCATCTGCCAAATTGAGCTACCCCGGATCAATTTTGCGCTACCCCGGAAAGGGGCGTGCGTTGAGAACTTTAGCGGTCAGCGGTGGACACGCTCTTGACCCCCACCTCGACTTGAGCATGGCAGTTGGCACACAGAAGCACGCACTTCTCCGCCTCAGCGCGACTCTGCGCAATCCCACGGCTGAGCCCTCCCTCGGACAAATGAAACGACTTGTTTGAAGGATCCAAGTGATGGAACTGCAAGGCCGCCGGATGGCCGTCGAACCCGCAGAGCGCGCATCGTCCTCCAGCCTCTTCTACAAGCTTCCTCTTCAGTGACCGTCGCCGCTTCGAGACGGCTTCAGAACTGCAGCGTCCACAACGGAATCCGCCTTCGGGTCGCGCATAAAACGCAGTGTGGCCGTGCTTGCGGCATCTGAAGTAGGCCCGCTTCACGCCCTCCTTGCAGGCGGCACGCGTTTCCCTCAGACGCGCTGACCGCTCCGTCTCGAGACCGAGCTTGCGGAGCCAGTACCTGATGGTTGACCGCCCCGCCCCGAACTCATCGCCCATTTCTTGAATAGACGCCCCCTGCTCCAAGAGCTGAGCCAAGCGCTCTGGATCTACTTTCCCGTTCGGAGCGTGGGTCTCACTTCGAACCGCCTCCAGCCCGTGCTTCTTCAGCCAATAGCTGACCGTCGATTCGTGCTTGCCGACCTGCTTGCCGATCGCTTCCAGGGACATTCCCTCCGCCAAGCACCCTTCTAGGAACTCCTTCTCCATGGCTGCATTTTCTCAGATGATGCAGACAGAAAAATGCGGACGGAGTTGGCTATACGCTGCCGGCCGGGCGCTCCGCGTGGGCGATCCTCTGAACCAGGGCGGCGCGTTCGCGGCTGAGGGCGGCGCGGCGCTCGTAGTCACCGCGCTCGCCGGCGGCGGCGATCTCGCCCTCTAGGCGACGCTGCTCGAGGAGGAGGAAGTTCAGCTCCATCGCTTCGTGGGAGGCGGGCTCCTCGCGGGACATGATCACCAGTTCGGCGATCAGGCCGGAAAGCTCGGCGTCGTCGTGCGGGAGGTTCGAGGCGGGGTCCTCCGGATGCTCGCGCAGCCAGGTGGCGGCCCGCAGGCCGGTCGGCGAGAGGTGGGAGTCGGTCAGGCGCGCCAGGTACTCCCTGCCCTCGCTCGGGATCGCGATGCACATCGCCAGCAGCGCCCGCTCGCGGCGCTCGCGCGAGGTCAGCTCACCCTGGCGCCGGGGCGGCGGGGCGTTCCCGGTCCGTTGCGGGGCCGGCGCAGAAGGCTGCTGCTCCCGCCCGCCGCTGGCCGGAGTCGCGGCGACCACCCTTCCCATCACCATCGCCGGGTCAAGGTCGAGCCGCTCCGCCACGCGCCGGACCAGGTCTTCCCGTCCCGCCGTCTCCCCCATCCCCGCCAGCACCGGCGCCACCTCGCCCAGCGCCCGGTCGCGCTCTACCGGCGAGCCGACGTCAGTGCGACCGAGGATCAGCCCCACTTGGAACGCGGTCAGCTCCTCGGCCTCCTGCAGAAGCGCGCGGAAGCGCTCGGGACCCTCGGGCGCCGCCATCATCTCGGCCGGGTCCTCGCCCGCCGGCATCGCCGCCACCCGCAACCGCATGCGCCGTCCGGCGGCAACCCGCTGGGCCCGCAGCATCGCCTCCTGCCCGGCCGCGTCGGCGTCGAGAGCAAGGACCACCTCGTCGACCATCCCCGAGAGCGCCGCCACCTGCTCGTCGGTGATCGCGGTCCCCATCACCGCCACCGCCTCCTCGATCCCGGACTGGTGCAGGGCGAGAACGTCGGTGTAGCCCTCGACGACTACGGCGCGGCCGGCCTTGGCAATCGCCGCTTTCGCCTGCTCGACGCCGTAGAGGATCTGGCTCTTGTGGAAGAACTCGGTCTCCGCGGTGTTGACGTACTTGGCCCCCTGGTCCTCGCGCATCGCCCGGCCGCCGAAGCCGAGGACGCGGCCGCGCCGGTCGCGGATCGGGAACATGATCCGCTCGCGGAAACGGTCGTAGTCGCCGCCGCTGCGGCCTTGCTGGGTGAGCCCGACCCCGCGCAGCTCCTCGACGCTGAACCCGGCCCGCTGCCCCCGCACCAGGAGCTTGTCCCAGGCGCTCGGCGCGTAGCCGACGCCGAAGCTCCGCAGCACCTCCTCGCGCAGCCCCCGACGCGCCAGGTAGTCGCGCGCCTTGCCCGCCTCCTCGGACTCCCAGAGGTAGCTGGAGTAGAAGGCGGCGGCGCGGTCGAGCAGCTGCTCGAGGCGGCGGCGGCGCTGACGTTTGGCCTCCGCCCGCGGGTCCTCCTGCTCGCGCTCCAGCTCGACCCCGTAGCGGTCTGCCAGCAGCTCCACCGCCTCGGCGAAGTTGAGCCCGTCCTTCTCCTCGACGAACTTGATCACGTCGCCGCCGACCCCGCAGCCGAAGCAGTGGTAGAGCTTTTCGGTCGGCTCGACCGAAAACGAGGGCGTGCGCTCGTCGTGGAACGGGCAGAGGCCGGTGTAGCGAGCCCCCTGCCGCCGCAGGTCGGTGTGGGCGGAGATCACCTCGACGATGTCCGCCGCCTGCTTCACCCGCTCGACGCTGTCCTGGGAGATCAGCGCCATCAGAACCTCGACTCTTCCGGGACCGTGAGCTCGGTGAACTTGGCGATGCAGAAGCGGTCGGTCATCCCGGCGATGTAGTCGGTCACCCGTTGATGGTCGCCCGCCGTCGGGTCGTAGCTGGGGACCTCGCCCGGATTGGCGAGGTAGTACTCGAAGAGCCCGTGCATCGTCCGCTGGACACGGGCGTGCTCGCTGCGGGCCTCCGGCCCGAGGTAGACGCGGTCGAACATGAACTTGCGCAGGCGCAGCATCGCCCCTCCGACCTCACGCCCCTGCCCAATTTCCTCCGCCCCTTCGGAGTGGTCGACGAGGTCGCGGACCAGGGTGTCGATCCGCTGCGAGCCGGTTGGGCCAAGCAGCTCGATCTCCTCCGTCGGCAGGTCCTCGGGCCGCAGGATCCCCGCTCGCAGGGCGTCGTCGATGTCGTGGTTGATGTAGGCGACGCGGTCGACCAGCTTGACGATCTGGCCCTCGAGCGTCGCGGGCTTGCGCGAGCCGGTGTGGTTGAGGATGCCATCGCGGACCTGCTCGGTGAGGTTAAGGCCTTCGCCCTCGCGCTCGAGCACGTCGACGACCCGCAGCGAGTGCTCGTTGTGGCGGAAGCCGCCACCGCAGGCGCTGCGCAGGGCCGCGTCAAGCGCCTCCTCGCCGGCGTGGCCGAAGGGCGGGTGGCCGAGGTCGTGGCCGAGCCCGATCGCCTCGGTCAGGTCCTCATTCAGCCGCAATGCCCGAGCGACCGTGCGGGCGATCCCACAGGCCTCCAGCGTGTGGGTGAGGCGGGTCCGGTAGTGGTCCCCCTCGGGGGCGACGAAGACCTGGGTCTTGTGCTTCAACCGCCGGAAGGACTTCGAGTGGACGATCCGGTCCCGGTCGCGCTGGAACGGCGTCCGCAAGGGACTGTCCGCCTCCTCACGCTGGCGCTGCGCCGGATAGGACCGGGTCGCCCGCGGAGCAAGAAACTCCTCCTCCCAGGCGGAGATGCGGTCATCGAAGGCGGCGGTGGGGGGCACGTGCCGATCATACGGGCGCGCTGGTAGGCGACGGGGAGGGCCGCCCCGGACAACAGCGGGGAGGGTCCGGGGAGGCCCTCCCCGTCGCCTAGGCCGCGGCGCGAAGTTGTACGTGCGCGTGGTGCTCGAGCGTTTCAGTGATCGCCCGCTCCACCTGACGCAGAGCGGGCGCCTCGGCCCTTGGGGCCTCGCTGAGAGGCTTTGCGAATCCCTCGACCATGAAGCGGTGAGCGGCCTCGCTGAGGGGGAAGGCGCTGCCTTCGCAGCTGCCGCAGACGACCCCCCCGGCAGCACCGGAAAAACCGGCGAGATGGTCGGCCTCTCCGCAGCGGGCGCACGACGCCAGCTCGGGTGCGAAGCCAGCGACGAGCGCGAGCTTGAGTCGGAATGAGAGGGCGGTTTCGAGCTCCGCCGCGCACGCCTCACTCGGGTCGTCGAGCAGGCTCAGGTAGCGGCAGAGGAGGCTGTAGGCGGGCGGGTTGGGCTCGGCGGCGTCCAGCAGCCGCAGGACCGCGTCGCAGGCGCGGGCGCCGGCAGTGAGGGCCGCGCCGGAGCTTCGCAGCCGCGGGTAGCCCTCGACGGTAGTGGCGCTGGTCACCGTCATCAGGTCGCCGCGGCCTTCGTGGAGGATCAGGTCGAGGCGGAAGAACGGCTCCAGGCGGCCGCCGAAGCGGGATCGGGGTTTGCGCGCCCCCTTGGCGATGGCCCCGATCCGGCCGCGGCTTTTCGAGTAGAGGTGGAGGATGCGATCAGCCTCGCCGTAGCGAATGCTGCGCAGCACAACCGCCTCAGTCTTGACCGTAGATCCGGCCACGAAATCAAAGATGACCGATGGATCGGACGGAAACTCAGGAACGGGTGCGTCGACGCTTCGGCCGGCGCCGCAACCGCACCTGACAGCCCGGGCAGAAGTAGGTCGAGCGGCCGCCGACGACGATGCGGACGATCGTCCCGCCGCAGCGATGGCAGTCCTCTCCCTCGCGGGTGTGGACGAGGAACTCGTCCTGCATCGTCCCCTTCTCGCCGCGGGCATCGCGGTAATCGTCGATCGAGGATCCCCCGGCGTCGATCCCCGCCTCCAGCGCCGCGATGACGGCGTCGCGCAGCGCTTCGGTGTGCTCGGGCTTCATCGAGCCGGCAGGAGAGAGCGGGTGCAGCTCGGCCCGGAACAGCGCCTCGTCGGCGTAGATGTTGCCGACGCCGGCGACGCCGGACTGATCGAGCAGGAACGACTTCAACGGCGCCTTCCGCCCCGCCGCCATCTTCCCCAGCGCCTGCGGCGTGAACTCCGGGGAAAAGGGCTCGACGCCGAGCTTGTCGAATCGCGCCTCCAACTGGTCGTCGGCGAGCAGGAACGCCTCGCCGAACCGGCGCGGGTCGGTGAACCAGAGCTCGCGGCCATCGTCGAGGACGAAGCGCGCCCGCAGGTGCCGCTCCTCGGTCGAGCGCTCGCTCTCGTACAGCCGCCGCCCCTCGGAGGGGTCGAGCATCTCCTCTCCCTCGCGCAGGATCAGGTTGCCGGTCATCCGCAGGTGCATGACCAGCGTCCGCTCGCCGTCGAGCCCCATCAGGATGTACTTGCCGCGGCGACCGAGGCGCTCGATCGTGCCGCCGCTGACCGCCGCCCCCAGCTCCTCCGGCGGCACCGGCCGCGACCAGCGCTCGTCCAGGACCTCGAGCTGCTCGATCCGGTGCCCTTCGACCTCCGGCTCCAATTGCCGGACGACGGTCTCCACCTCCGGCAGCTCGGGCATGGCCTGAGTTCTACTCGATGACGGGGGCCTACTCGCTGGCGCGGGGGTGGGCGCTGAAGTAGACCTCCTTCAGCCGGTCGCCCGAGAGGTGCGTGTACATCTGCGTGGTCGAGATGTCGGCGTGGCCGAGCATCTCCTGCACGGCACGGAGGTCGCAGCCGCCGGCCAGCAGGTGGGTGGCGAAGCTGTGGCGCAGCGTGTGCGGGCTCATCTTGCCGGCGAGGCCGGCGTCACGGGCGTGGCGCTGGACGATCTTGTACAGGCCCTGGCGAGTCAGCGGACCGCCGCGGAAGTTGACGAAGAGCTTCGCCTCGTGACGATCGCCGACCAGCTTCGACCGGCCGCCGCGCAGGTATCCGTTGATCGCCGCGATCGCCTGGCGGCCGAGCGGGACCAAGCGCTCCTTCGAGCCCTTGCCGCGCGCTCGCAGGAAGCCTTCGCGCAGCTCGACGTCCCCCAGCTCCAGTCCGATCGTCTCCGAGGCGCGCAGCCCACAGGCGTACATCACCTCCAGCAGCGCCCGGTCGCGCAGCGCAGTGGGCTCGCTCCCTTTCGGCGAGGCCAGCAGCTTCTGCACCTCGGAGTAGTTGAGGACGTGAGGCAGTTTCTTCGAGCGTCGCGGCGCGCTCAGCGCCGCGGTCGGATCGTCGCCGATCAGCTCGTCGCGGCGCAGGTGCTTGTAGAAGGAGCGTAGGCAGGCCGCCTTGCGGTGGATCGTCGCCGCCGAACAGGCCGGCCGTCCCTCCCCCGTCGCCAGCTCGGCGAGGAAGTCGGCGATGTCGGCCCCGCTCGCCTCCAGCGCATCGCGCTCGTGGGCAGAGAGATATTCGCCGTATTGGAGGAGGTCGGTGCGGTAGGCGTTCAGCGTGTTCCGCGAGAGGCCGCGCTCCAGCTCCAGGTAGGAGAGAAAGTCGAGAACAAGGCTCTCGAAGCGCGCATCGGCACCCGGTTTCGCCGCCGCGGCGGGCGCCTGCGGCTTGATCGCGATCGCCATGACCGCTGAGTTCTCGCCGCGCGGTTACAACCCTTGGCCCGCAACGGACCGTGCGAGCACGGCGCCGGCAGCGAGCGGCGCGGCGAAAAAGAGTGGGTCTTCGGAGAGGCTACGGCCCATCGTCGTCGTCGGCAGGCCCGATGCTCCGTAGCCATCGAGGTCGGCAGTAGCGACAAGGGTCCGGTGGCCGAGTGGCTCGAGCGCCGAAGCGATCTCCGGCTCCCCATCCGGCACCGCGACGTCAACGGGAGCCAGCAGCAGCTCGAGGACGGTGCGGGTGTGGTGGCTGAGGCCCAGATGGCGCTTACGGGGGTCGGCGCTGGAGAGGCGGGGGGAGATCAAGGTCGGCAGACCAAGGCTGAGCGCGGCATGGGCGCTGTCGAGTGCGGCCATCCCGCCGTGACCGTAAGCGGTCTCGGAGCCAATGATCCCGGGACCGGGTCCGATGAGGACCGCGTCCCAACCGAGGGAATCAGCGGCGTCGAGGGCGCCGACGGTGCCCAGCGCCTCGCGCTCGCCTCCATAGGCAGGAGCAGCGGTGAAGTGGCCGACGAGCAGACCGCGCTCGCGCAGCTCCTTCACGTCGCGGGAAAACGACCCTGATAGCGCCCCTCCCCCCGTCTGCACGTAACCCAGCCTCAGATCCTGGGCCGCCTGCGCCACCGCCCAGGCCGCAGGCGCCAGGTGCCCGTGTAAGGGCAGGACAAGCACAGATGCAGAAGGACGAGGGCTCGGATCCCTTCTCTCCACCGGCTCGACCGGGTGCTGGAGCGAGGTGTAGTTGAGCTTCATCACGTGGGCGCCGCCCACTCCGCCACCCACCAGACCCCGCGTGAGGTTCACGTGCACGACGTCGAAACCGCCCGAGCCGAGCCCGAGGTCGAGGGCAGCGGTGTTGACGACCACCTCGTCGCCCTCGCGCATCTCCCCCAGCAGTGCCTCGTCGGCCCAGGCGCGGCGACGCTCCCCTTCGAGCTCGATTTCGAGCGGGCCGGTCGAGACGACCCGTCCCCGTCGCAGCTTCAGGCGGCCGGCCACTGGGACGCCGCTGACGCGGCCGCTTTGACGATCCCCTCGCAGACCTCGAGCATCTTGTCGAGACTGCGGGCCGGGACCATCTCGTCGGAGGTGTGAACCGAGTCGGTGCCGTTGGAAAGCAGGACGCAGTCGAAGCCGTCGCGGCGAAAGACGTTGGCGTCGCTACCGCCGCCGATCGCGACCCGCTGCGGCACCAGGCCCGCTTTTCTCAGACCCTCCTCGGCCAGAGCCAGCGCCGCCGAATCCTTCGGTACTCGATAGCCGCGGAATAGCTCTTCGATCCGCACGTCGACGTCGCAGTCGTGCTCGCTGGCCCCCCAAGCGCAGGCATCGGCGATCTTCCCCGCCACCGCCGCCGCCCGCTCGGCGTCGAGGCTGCGGGCCTCGGCGTGGATCGCGCAGTGGCCGGGGACGACGTTGCCGGAGGTGCCCCCGCGGATCAGGCCGACGTTGGCGGTCGTCTCCTCGTCGAGGCGCCCGATCTCCATCCGCGCTACCGCCGTTGCCGCGGCCGCGATCGCGTTGCTGCCGTCCTCGGGCTTGATCCCGGCGTGAGCCTCCACCCCGATGAAGTCGGCGAGGATCTTCTGCTGGGTCGGGGTCGAGACGACCACCTCGCCCACCGGCCCGGCATGGTCGAGGACGAAGCCGGCACGCGAGCGCAACTGCGAGGCGTCGAAGGCCTTCGCCCCCCGCAGGCCCTGCTCCTCGGCCACCGTCAGCACCAGCTCGATTCCCAGCGGCGACGGGTTTTCTACGTGCCGCGCGATCAGCTCCATGAAGACCGCGACCGCCGCCTTGTTGTCGGCGCCGAGGATCGTCTCACCGCGGCTGCGGAAGACGCCCTCGTCGTCCACCACCTCGACCTGCCCCCGGTGCGGGACCGTGTCGACGTGGGCGCAGAACATCAGCCAGCCCTCGCCGGTTCCGGCCGAGCGGGCGATGAGGTTTCCCGCCCCGGCTTCCGCTGCCACCGCCGCGTCGTCTTCGTCCACCTCCAGACCCAGCGCCCGCAGCTCGGCGGCAAGCGTGTCGGCGATCTCCCGCTCCTCCCCGGTGGGGCTGCGGATCTCGCAATAGCGAACGAATCTGTCGTGCAGCCGCGATCCCTCCACGGCTGGAAGGCTAACCCGAGCGGACTTCGGACTGCTCGACCTCGATCGCCTCGATCTCGCCGCCATCGGCGGACCGTTCGCCAGCCTGCCGGGCGGCGGCGCCGACGAACTCGCGGAAGAGCGGCTCGGGCCGGTTCGGGCGCGAGTTGAACTCCGGGTGGTACTGGGAGGCAACGAAGAAGGGGTGGTTGGGCAGCTCGACCATCTCGACCAAGCGCTCATCAGGAGAGGTGCCGCCGCAGACCAGGCCCTCGTCTTCGAGCCGGCGTCGCAGCTGGTTGTTGACCTCGTAGCGGTGGCGGTGGCGCTTGTAGATCACGGCCTCGCCGAAGATCTCTCGCGCTTTGGTGCCGTCGTGCAGTTTCACCGGGTCGGCGCCGAGGCGCATCGTGCCGCCCATGTCGGAGACCTCCTTCTGCTCCGGCAGCAGGTCGACGACCGGGAACGGCGTCTCCGGGTCGAACTCGGCCGAGTTGGCGCCGTCCATGCCGGCGACGTGGCGGGCGAACTCGACGACCGCGATCTGCATCCCGAGGCAGATGCCCAGATAAGGGATCGATTTCTCGCGGGCGATCCGCGCCGCTTCGACCTTGCCCTCGATCCCGCGCTCGCCGAAGCCGCCCGGGATCAGGATCCCGTCGCAGCCCTCGAGCTTCTCTGGATCGAAGTTCTCCGAATCGACCAGCTCGACCTTGACCTCGACCCCGTGGTGGAAGCCACCGTGCTCGAGCGCCTCGATCACCGACTTGTAGGCGTCGGCGAGCTGGACGTACTTGCCGACGACCGCGATCCGCACCTCGCCGCTGGCGGAGTCGGCGCGGCGCACCATCTCCTCCCATTCGGCTAGGTCCGGCGAGGGCGCCTCCATCCCGAAGTGGTCGAGGACCAGGTCGTCGACGCCCTCGGCGCGGAAGACGAGCGGCACCTTGTAGATGTTGTCGACGTCGTGGGCGGAGACCACCGCGTCGACCGGAAGACTGGCGAAGAGGGCGATCTTGCCGCGGATCTCGCGATCGAGCCGTCCCTCGGAGCGGCAGACCAGAGCGTGCGGCTGGATCCCGATCCGGCGCAGCTCGACGACCGAGTGCTGGGTCGGCTTCGTCTTCAGTTCGCCGGCGTGACCGACGTACGGGACCAGGGTCAGGTGCACGAACATCGCCCGCTTCGGGCCGAGGTCGGTGTAGAGCTGGCGGATCGACTCGAGGAAGGGCAGCGACTCGATGTCGCCGACGGTGCCGCCGATCTCGGTGATCACGAAGTCGACCGCCTGGGACTCGGCGACGATGAGGATTTTCTGCTTGATCTCGTTGGTGATGTGGGGGATCACCTGGACGGTGGCGCCGAGGTAGTCGCCGCGCCGCTCCCGCTTGATCACCGAGTTGTAGACGGCACCGGCCGTCACGTTCGAGGCCCGGGTCGCGTTCTCGTCCGTGAAGCGCTCGTAGTGCCCGAGATCCAGATCGGTCTCGGCGCCGTCCTCGGTGACGAAGACCTCGCCGTGCTGGAACGGGCTCATCGTCCCGGGATCGACGTTGATGTAAGGGTCGAACTTCTGCAGCGCCACCCGGTAGCCGCGGGAGACGAGGAGACGCCCGATCGCCGCCGCGGTGATCCCCTTGCCGAGGGCCGAGACGACGCCGCCAGTGACGAAAATGAACTTGGTGTCGCCTTTGCTCCCTGGACTCATGCTCTGCCGAGCGAGTCTAGCCAGCGCAGGGGCGGAACCGAATCGATCGTCTTCGAAATAGACCGCAACTCCCCGTAAATCGTCAGCGCCAGGACCGCCGCCAGGGCGACGAGACGGGCGTCGGCCCCCAAACTCGTCAGCAACCACACCCCCGCGACCGCCCCGATCAGGTTGGAGCCGGTGTCTCCCAGCATCGCCCGCTCGCCCAGGGTCAGCCAGGCGCCGACCAGGACCGGGCCGACGAAGATTCCCAGCAGTTCCAGCGGCTCGAAGGTCCAGGCGCCGAGGCAGAGGCCGACACCGAGCAGCACCAGCCCCTTCTCCGCCCGTCCTGGCCGCAGGTCGAGCAGGTTGCCCAGGTTAGTAGTCAGGATCAGCAGCGCCACGTCGGCGAGGTAACGCCAGTCTTCGAGCCCGCGGCCGGAGACGACGTAGGCGGCCAGCGCCAGCGCCCCGATCGCCTTGATCGCCCCGGTCGAGAGCGAACCCGCCCGCAACGCAGCCCAGTGGCCTCGCCAGCCGCGGGGGGTCTCGGCGACCTCCCCTCGCCCCAGCGAGTCGTCGAGGAAACCGAGGAAGGCGATCCCCAGGAGGTAGGGCAACCAACGGCGCAGCTCCGGCTCCAGCAGGTCGAGGTCGGCGCGATCGTCGAGGAAGGCGAGCGGCGCCAGCGCCACCAGCGCAGTCGTCGCCAGCACCGCCCCCAGCGGAAAGGCGAGCAAGGCGCCGCGGTAGTTCTCCCGCACCAGGCCGGCGTCGCGCAGCCCGCGGGCGCCGGCCGGGACGATGAACAGCGAGATCGCGAAGGCCAGCGGCAGCCCGACCCAGTACACGCCCTATTCGCCTTCGGTCAGAAGGTCGGGCAGCAGCTGGTCGGCGCTCGCCTTGACGCCGAAGCTTCCGTCGGCGCCGAGCAGGGCGAAGACCGTCGCCAGCTTCCCGGCCGTCAGGTCGACGTCGTCGACGCTGGCCAGGCCGCTCGCCTGGAAAAAGGAGATCGAAGAGGAGTCGTCGCTGGAGGTCTCCACCCCGACCGCCGGCCGGCGGGTGGCGGCGATTCCGCCCACCAGCGCCGTCTCCAGCTGGTTCGTCTTTTCGCGCAGGACGGTGCCCATCTCTTCCGGCTGGTCGCGGACCACGATCACCCCGTCAAGGCCGCCGAAGCTGCCGCTGGCGCGCGAGAAGAGGTGACCGCGGACGACTTCCGGCAGGGTGCCGCCGATGACAAGCTGGCGCCCGAGGCCGGTGCCGAGTTCGGTCAGGGCGTCTGGGTCGGTGCGAAGTGCAGAGAGCCTGGTTTTGGCGAGGTCTTCGGCGAGCCCGTTGACGTCGACCGGCTCGCGCACCACCCCCACCCCAATCAACCTGCCTCCCGTCGGCCCCAACGCCTCCTCGACTTCCTCGGTGACGGGGCTCGGCAACCCACCGAGGGCGACGATCGCGTAGCGCCTGCCTTGTAGCCGTTCCCGTACCAGCACCGGGTAGACGCGTTCGGCGAACTCATCGGAGCGGTTGAGGTCGGCGTTCAGTTCGTCAGCCCGCGAACGCGCGTCCTGAAGGTTGCCGACGAGGCTGTGCTCGAGGTCGCGACGGGTGTTGTTGAGCGCGTCGCCGCCGAACTCGGCGCCGATCAGGATCCCCACCGCCAGGGCGATGAAGACAGCGATCAGGGAGGTGGCGTGGTAGCGGGCGGAATAACCCATTGACCAGCGAAGGCTAGTGCCAAGATGCTGCCGGAGGCGCTTTTAGTCGATGCCCAGCCAGATCCGGATCTTCAGCCAGACCAGTTCGAAGACATCGTTCAGCGCCGGCGAGGTGATGACGAGGATCGTCACCAGGACGAGGAAGGCGACGACGAAGAAGGCGAGCGGCGCCAGGGTCGAGCTCGGGTTGTAGAGCCGGCTCACTCCCTTGGCGTCGACCAGGCGCTCGCCGATCTTCAACCGGGTGAGGAAGGTCGAGGACATACCGCCGCGCTTGCGATCCAGGAACTCGACGAGATTGAAGTGGGCCCCCACGCTGACGATCAGCGCCGCGCCCTTCTCGTGCGCCATCAGCATCGCCACGTCCTCGCTGGTGCCGGCCGCGGGGACGACATTGTGGTCCAGCCCCGCCTCCAGCAGGCGATCCCGGCCCGGGGCGCGACCGTCAGGGTAGGCGTGGACGATCAGCTCGGCCCCACAGCCGAGGGCGGCGTCGCTGGCGGAGTCCATGTCGCCGAGGATCATGTCCGGCCTCAGACCCGCTTCCAGCACCCCGTCGGCGCCGCCGTCGACGGCGACGATCAGCGGCCGCACGTCGCGGATGTAGGCGCGCAGGGTCTTCAGGTCGCGGCGGTGGCGGTCGCCGCGGACGACGATGAGGACGTGGCGGTCGCGGAAGGAGGCGCTGGTCGCCGGGAAGGCGATGTTGCCGGTCAGCAGATCGGTCTCTTCGCGCACGTGGGCGACCGTGTTCTCGGCGAATTCGGCGAGCGCCTCGTCGATGCGGGCGCGGTGCTCCTGCATCTCCCGCTCGAGCTCGCCGACCCGCAGGACGCGGCCGCGGGCGACCTCCTCGTCGCCGACGTAGACCGCCTCGCCGACGATCCGCACGCGGTCCCCGTCTTTGAGCCGCTCGAAGAGGTCCGCCTCGGGAGCGTCGATCAGCCTGATTCCCGCCCGCGCCAGCATCAGCGGTCCCGCGTTCGGGTACCGCCCCTGCGAGGAGGGTGAGGCGTTGAGGACGGCGACGACCTCGGCTTCGATCAGCTCCTCGGCGGCGATCCGGTCGATGTCGACGTGGTCGATCACGGCGATCTCGCCGGCCCGCAGCCGCTTGACCAGGTGCTTGGTCCGCTCGCCCAGACGGGCGACTCCTTCGATCGGCGCTTCCGGCCGCACCCCGTTCCTGCGACCGAGCAGGGGAAGGCGGCGGCGACTGGCGGTGGCCATCAGTTGAGGTTAAGCGAAGCGGGCGGGACGCAACAAGGGCATTTTTCGTTCAAGCGGCAAGCAGCTCGCGCGCATGCTTCGTCGCAGCCTCGTCGGAATCCTCAGCACCGAGCATCCGCCTGATCTCGGCGACGACCCCCTCGCCCTCCAGCCGCTCCACCGTCGCCAGCGCCTGCTCGCCGGCGACGTCCTTTTCGAGCCGGAAGTGGAGGTCGGCCAAGGAGGCGACCTGCGGCAGGTGGGTGATGCAGAGAACCTGCCGGTCGCGTCCCAAGGCCTGCAAGCGCTCACCGACGACCCGCGCGGTCTTGCCGCCGACGCCGGCGTCGATCTCGTCGAAGACCATCGTCCCGGCGCTGGCCGCCTGACCCAACCCGCTCAGGGCCAGCATCACCCGCGAGAGCTCGCCGCCAGAGGCGGCATCGCGCAGCGGCGCCGGCTCTATCCCGGGGTTCGGAGCGACCCGCAGCTCGACCGTCTCCCGGCCAGAGGAGCCGAAGCCGTCCGGATGCGGTTCGAGCACGACTTGCAGGGAGGCGCCGGCCATCGCCAAGCGCTCCAGCTCCTCGGCGACTCGCGCTTCGAGCGGTCCCGCTGCGGTTTCACGACCAGTACTGAGGGCCTCCGCCAGCTCCGCCCGTCGCGCTTCGGCCTCGACCAGCGCCGCCTCAGCCTCGGCGCTCCGCTCCTCGGCACCCTCGAGCCGGCCGATCTCCTCACGACAGCGCTCGGCGTGCGCCAGCACCGACTCGACGCTGCCGCCGTGCTTGCGCTCGAGCCGGTCGATCGCTTCCAGCCGCTCCTCGATCGCCTGCAGAGCACCGGGGTCGGCCTCGACCCCCTCGGCGTAGTTCCGCAACTCGGAGGCGACGTCGTCCAGCTCGACCGCCAGCGCCGCCACCCGCTCGGCGACCGCGTCGAGGTCACGATCAAGTCCGGCGGCGCCCTGCAGCGCGGCTTCGGCCTGTGCCAGCGCCGCAGCGGCGCCACCACCGTCCGCATCGGCACCAGCGAGACCGGCATGAGCGATGACAGCCGCCTCGCGCAGGCCCTCCGCGTGGCGCAGCCGCTCCCGCTGCGCGCCCAGCTCGTCCCGCTCCTCCGGGACCGGGGCCACCTCCTCGATCTCGGAGAGCTCGTAGCGGTAGAGGTCGAGATCTCGCTCCCGCGAGCCTTCGCGCTCGCGCAGCTCCGCCAGCTCGGCCGCCAGCCGGCCGCACTCGCGGTGAGCCTCCTGATAGGCCCGCCGCAGCTCCAGGTGCTCGGGTCCGACGAAGCCGTCGAGGATCTCCAGCTGTGCCGAAGCGATCGTCAATCGCCGGTGCTCGTGCTGGCCGAAGAAGGCGAGCAGGCGCCCGCCGAGCAGCTTCAGGTCGGCGGCCGTGGCGGCCCGCCCGGCGACAAAGGCGCTGGTGCGCCCCCCGGCCGACACCCGCCGGCCGAGCACCACCTCTTCGGCCCCCTCCGGCAGCCGCTCCGCCAACTCGGCCAGCTCCGGCTCCTCCAGCAAGCCCTCGGGCAGGTCGAAGACCCCCTCGACCCAGGCCTCGGAGGCGCCTGGGCGGACGATCTGCGCCCGCGCCTTGCCGCCCATCAGCAGGTCAAGAGAGTGAGCAAGCACCGTCTTGCCCGCCCCGGTCTCGCCGGTGATCGCGTTCAGTCCCTCCCCCATCCGCAGCTCCGCCCGCTCGATCAGGAGGAGGTTCTCGATCCGCAGCTCACGCAACATGGAGTCTGTGTAGCAACGCCCGCGGACCGACTTGCGCGGTTCTACCCGCTAGTTGCGGCTAACCGAGCGCCAAGCCCGCGACGACCGCGCCGACGACACTCGCCACGATGCTCGCGAAGCCGATGATCATCGTCCGCTGCATTGCATCGAACCGCTTGTTCATCTCGGACTGCAGCGCGTCGAATTTGTCATCGACCCGCTCGAATTTTTTGTCGATCCGTTCGAACTGCTTGTCGATCCGTTCGAAACCCTGTCTCGTCTCCACCCGCAATTCGCGGATGTTGACATCGACGCGGTTGAAGGCTTCGTCCAGCCGCTCGTCGCTCCATCTCCCTCTCTCCATCACAGCCATGATTCAACCCTACGAAGTGTGTTGTCACGGAGGGCGCGCAGAACGGAAATTCTTTGGAGAATTTCTCGCGCGAAACTGCGTCAGTCGCCCGCCGGCTCACTCGGCCCGTCCGTCGGCTGCACGAAGTCCTCGGACCTGACGAGGAGGAAGCCGCAGACGGCACCGGCGAAGGAGACGATCGCGGCGATCAGGATGATGTCGTTGAAGCCGCTGACGAAGGCGACGTCGGCGGCGTGCACGGCTTTCGCGCGGATCGCCGGGGGCAGCGGCAGTTCGGCCACCGCGTGCGAGCCACCCGAGGCGACTGCTTCTCCGAGTCCACCCGGGGCGTTGGGCAGCAGCTCGCCCAGCTTCGAATCGACCCGTCCCTGGAAAACCGCGCCGAGACCGGCGACGCCGGTGGCGATCCCGACCTGGCGGAAGGTGGTGTTGATCCCGGACCCCATCCCGGAATTCTCGACCGGGACGACGGCGATCGCCGCCTGCCCGATCCCCGGATTGGTGGTGCCGATCCCGATCCCGGCGAGAACGAACCCCACCAGCAGCGTCGTCCAGGTCGAATCGACCGAGACGCCGTGCATCAGCAGCAGCCCGAGCCCGACGATCGTCAGCCCGGTGCCGAGCAGGATCCTGATCGGCACCCGGTGGGAGAGCGAGCCGGAGATCGGGGCAACGACGAAACCGAGGACGGTCAGCGGCAGGAAGCGCAGGCCGGCCTCCAGCGGCGAGTAGTCGAGCACGCCCTGCATGTAGATGGTCAGGTAGAGGAAGAGGGCGAACATCCCCGCCGAGAGGCAGAAGGCAACCGCCGAGACGCCGTTGAAGGCGGGCTTGCGGAAGAGGGTCAGGTCCAGCATCGGGTGGTCGCTGCGGCGCTCGATCGCGATGAAGGCCGCCAGCAGAACGGCGGCGCCGATCAGGCAGGCGAGGATCAGCGGGCTCCCCCAGCCCTCCGGGTTACCGCGGATGAGGCCGAAGATCAGCAGGAAGAGCGCGGAGGAGAAAGTGACGAGGCCGGGGAAGTCGATCGGCTCGGGGTCCTGGGCGGAGACGTTGACGATCTTGCGCTCGGTCAGCGCCATGGCCGCGATCCCGATCGGGACGTTGACGAAGAAGATCCACTCCCATCCGAAGTTCTCGGTGAGGACGCCGCCGATCAGCGGCCCCACCGCGACCGCGCCGCCGACCGTCGCCCCCCAGACGCCGAACGCCGTCGCCCGGTCTTTGCCGTGGAACTCCTGTCCGATCAGGGCGAGCGAGGTGGCGAACATGCCGGCACCGCCGACCCCCTGCAGCCCCCGCGCCAGGTTGAGCAGGGTCGGGTTCTCGGCGATCCCGCAGAGGAACGAGGCGAGGGTGAAGACGCCGAACCCGATCGTGAACACCCGCCGCCGACCGAGCCGGTCACCGAGCGATCCCGCGGTGAGGAGGAAGGCCGCCAGCATCAACGAGTAGGCGTCGACCACCCATTGCAGGCTCGAGAGGCTGGCGTCGAGTTCCCGCTGGATGTCCGGCAGGGCGACGTTCACCACCGTCACGTCCAGCAGCAACATGAAGGTCGCGACCGAGACCAGGACCAGGGTCCACCACTTGCGCTCCATCAGACCGCCAAGTGCCCGAACTTCTCGCGGATGCGGCCGTAAAAGCTGGTGCCTGGGAGTTGCGCCAGGCGGCTGACGGAATCGAGGAACCGGACTTCAAGCGAGGCGCCGGCGGCGAGGTCGGCGATCTTGCCGCCGTCGACGGCGACCTCGACCGGCTCGCGCTCGGGGGCGTTGACGACGTGGAGGACGTCCCCCGGGGCGACGACCAGCGCCCGCGCGGTCAGCGAGTGCGGCGAGATGTAGCTGACGACGTACCCCTTCACTCCCCAGGCGAGAATCGGACCTTGGTTGGCGAGGTTGTAGCCGGTCGACCCGGCCGGAGTGGCGGCGACGAGGCCGTCGCAGCGGACGTGCCCCACCTCCTCCCCGGCGATCCGGTAGCTGAGCTCGGCGACGCGGTCGTGCGGGCGCCGGGCGAGGGTGATGTCGTTCAGCCCCACCTGCTCCTTGCCATCGACCTTCACCTCGAGGCCCGGCAGGTGGACGGTCTCGATCTCGCCCGCGAGGGCACGGCGGATCCCGGCCGCCGCTTCGTCGCGCTCGACCGCGGCGAGGAAACCGACGGTGCCGAAGTTGACCCCGAAGACCGGCACCTCGGTATGGGCGTAGCGGCGCAGCGCGTGGAGGATCGAGCCGTCGCCGCCGAGGACGAGGCAGATGTCCGGCACAGTGTGTTCGGCGGTGACGTCGACCCCCTTGCCCGCGGGCCCGTGCTTCTGCAGCTCTTGCTCGGTCGCCGCCAGCCGCCAGCCCATCTCCTGGGCGACCTCGGCGGCGACCGCAACAGCTTCGGAGGCGCTGGGCGGGTGAGAGTGGGTGATCAGCGCGGCGGTCTTCACTCGTCCCCCTCGACCGCGAGGATCGCCTCGTCCAAGTCCTCGACCTCCGGGCCGGTGCCGCCGCACCAGACGAAGGTCTCGCGATTGCCCTTCGGGCCCGGGAGGCCCGATGAGGCAAAGCCCCGGATCGGCAGACCGATTCCACGGGCGGCTTCGGCGACCCCGAGGATCGCCTCACGGCGATCGGCGGCGGCGCGGACGACCCCCCGCCCCACACGCTCTTTGCCGAGCTCGAACTGCGGCTTCACCATCGCCAGCACTTCCCCTCGCGGCTCCAGGCACCGCGCCACCGCTGGCAGGACCTTGACGAGGGAGATGAAGGAGACGTCGATCGTCGCCAGCGAGGGTACGAAGGGCAGATCCGACGGCTCCATCGCCCGGGCGTTGAGGCGCTCGATCACGTGCACGCGGGGATCCTCCCGCAGACGCAGGTCGAGCTGACCGTAGGCGACGTCGGTCGCGGCCACTCGAGTCGCGCCACGCTGCAGAAGGCAGTCGGTGAAGCCACCGGTCGAGGCGCCGACGTCAAGGCATTCGCGCCCGGCAACGTCGATCCCCAGTGCCACGAGACCGTTCTCCAGCTTCGTCCCACCACGGGAGACGTAGCGCGGCCCCTCGTCGACGATCAGGCTCGCGTCCGGCTCGACCAGCTGACTCGGCCGCAGCGCCACCGGTCCGTCCTGCCCGATCCGCACTTCGCCTGCCCGCACCGCACCCGCTGCCGCCGAGCGCGACGGGAAGAGGCCGCGATCGGCCAAAACCGCATCTATCCGGGACTTCTTCACGGCGAGAACGCTACCGAGCCCCTCCGCAACTGGTCTTTTATTCGAGCCTCAGAAAGAGATGGCACATTCAGGGCGACCGCTTACCGAATTTGATCTGGTCATCCAGAGCAAATCGGGTAGAAACGCCGCAGAGTCCGTCAATTGCAGCAACTCTGTGACCCCACTCACACACAAGTCGCACATACGTTCGTACGCTGTTCAAGGATTCGCAAGAGGAAACCGATCAAGGAGCACAACCAAAGACTTCAAGGCTGATCCCCGCGTCGACATATCGCCTCGGTGCTTCCCACACCGACGCACTCGACACAAACCGGGCTCACCTACCTCCCACGGATCCACACATATATAGAGATACATATCTCTCCTCCCTGTAGTAACCCCAGAAGCGCCCCACCTCCCCCGGTGGGGCGTTTTCTGTTGTGGGCCAATCTCGATGCGCTTTGTGGCACGATGGCCACGCATGCCGGATTGCTTTGTGATCATGCCGATCTCGACGTCCAAGGACGCGGCAGGGGATTACGGCGGGGACGACCTGCACTTTGCTCATGTACTCGATCATCTTTTTGTGCCCGCGATCGAGCGAGCTGGGCTCGAGGTCGTCAAGCCGATCATCAAAGGTGCGGATCTCATCCACGCCGAGATCGTCAAGCAGCTCGAGGAGGCGGACATGGTTCTCTGCGACATGAGCGGACTGAATGCGAATGTGTTTTTCGAGCTCGGCATCAGAACCGCTCTAGACCGACCCGCGGCTCTCGTCAAGGACGACAAGACCGGCCAAGTGCCGTTTGACGCCAGCGTGATCAACCACCACACCTACGACAGCTCTCTTTCTCCCTGGAAGCTGGAGAAGGAGATCCAGACCCTGTCAGAGCACTTGAGCGAGACCAGCCAACGAGCGGGGGGACGGAACGGCCTGTGGCGTTACTTCGGGCTCACCCAACGCGCCGAGCCGGCCGAGATCGAGAACCCCTTGGAAGAGAAGATTGACCTCGTGCTCGAAGAGGTTGCCGCGATCAAGTCGAGCCGTGGCCGCCCGGCGAGCGCCGACATCGGAACGGAGAAGATCCTTCAACTTCCAGAGGTTCCACCGGACACCGAAGGGATCAAAGACATCGCCCCGCGGCTCGACGAGGGTCTCGTCAAGGCCCTCGCGGATGTCGTCCTCTACTTGGGCAGTCTCTTCATCAAGCCTCGCCTGTTGGCCGCAGAGGGCTCCAACGTCGTGCTCGATCTCGGGCCCTACATCATCCTGGAGAGCCAGCGCAGGGAGGCCGTAAAGGTCGGGCTGGATGCCGGTCTTTCGGTAACGCTCGTTGGTGGGAAGACGCCAAATCCTTAACTGACGCTGACGGCCCCGGTGGCGGCCGCTTCGGCCACACATTCGAAGTCCCTTTCATTCTGATCGGCGTAGGTCTCGGCGAAGCGCGCCAGCGCCTTGTCGAAGGCATCTCCGCTGCCCAGATAGGCGGCGATGCCGATGCGGTTACCGGAGCGGGCGTGGGCTCGGGCCAGGGCTTGTCCGCAAAGGGAGGCGTAGATCGTCAGGTCCGGTGGCGACATCCGTTCGACGTCCGCCGAGCCCTTGCCGTCCCAGAGCTGGCGAACGTAGAAATGGCGTGGCTCGTCGTCCAAGCCCTTGGTCGCGATCCAGCCGAGGAAGACGTCGCCTGCCGCCTGCATCAGGCGCTGCCCCTCCACCACCCGGCGACCGTGGTTGCGATAGGGGCTGGCGCCGACGTAGGGCTCGAGGACGGAGGCAGAAGCTTCCTTCGCCTGGAGGAAGAGTGGATCGTCGGAGTCCCGACCGAGCAGCAACACGACCCAGGCCCGCGTGCCGACGCTGCCGACCCCCACCACCTTGCGGGCGGCGTCGACGAATCGATAGGAAGAGGCGAGGCGCCGACGATCGTGGGTCAGCGACTCACGATATGCGACCAACACCGCCTCCAGCTGCTTCTCGGCGTCGGCGTCGTCGGTCAGCTCGTCGAGCGGGGTAAGCAGTGGTGGATCGCTGACGATTCGCAGCCGGCCGTTTTCTTCATAGGTCAACTTGCCGAGCGCGCGCAAGCTGTCCTTCGCTGCCGCCTTGGCGAGGTTGCGCTCGACGCGGCGGTAGCGCCCCTCCTCCACCTGCGAGCGCAGAACCTCCAGCGCTGGCTCGACGTCGAGCCGCGAGTACCAGACGTCGACGTTGCGCATCGCCGCGAACTCGCGCATCGACCTCCTGTAAGAGCGGACGGCGGCGAGCGTCGCCCGCTGCCGCTTCTTCCTCCCGAAGCCGCGCTGCCGACCGGCGATCGCGATGCTGGCGGCCAAGCGCTTGACGTCCCACTCGAACGGGCCGCGGCAGGTCTCGTCGAAGTCGTTGCAGTCAAAGACCAGACGTCGGTCGGGGGCCGCGAACACCCCGAAGTTCGACAGGTGGGCGTCGCCGCAGAGCTGTGCGTCGAGACCTACCTCCGCGGTCAGCGCCAGGTCGGCGGCCATGACCGCCGCGGCTCCACGGAAGAACGCGAACGGCGAGGCGAGCATGCGGCCGTAGCGGATCGGCACCAGCTCGGGAACGCGGCTCCGGTCCTGCTCGGCCAGGATCTGCCGAGGATCGCGCTCCCCGGGTTCCCACTCACCGTGGCTGGAGCGCGACACGGCGCCCCTGGCCGCCTTGCCATCCGCCGCAAGGCGAACCGGATCGAACTCGATGCTCGCATCTGCCATGAGGCGCAGTGTCCCCCCGCGGAAGCGACAACGCAACCAGGAGAAGGGTCCGGTTGATCGAAGTACGACCGAGTTCTATGGTCGTTCCTGCACTCAGTGAGTTGTCGGTAGGGGCGCTGTCTGCAAGCCAATCGAAATTCAACCGGAGGGAGAATCACATGGAGAGCAGCAGCGCCGAAAGGCGCCGGGTCGAGGAACGGCAGCCGACGGGATGGACCGTCTTCGCCGGCGTCCTCCTGTTCATCGTCGGGTCGCTCGATGCGCTGTGGGGCCTGGCGGGGATCCTCAACGACGAAGTCGTCGTCGTCGGTGGCCAGGGCGTGATCATCGCCGACGTCACCACTTGGGGATGGATCCACTTCATCCTCGGCTCGATCGTCGCCAGCACCGGCCTCGGCCTCTTCGCCGGCGCCGATTGGGCACGCTTGGCGGCGATCTTCTTCGTCAGCGTCAACGCCATCGCTCAGATCGTCTGGTTCCCCGCCGCGCCGCTGTGGGCGTTCCTGATGATCATCCTCGACGTCACGATCATCTACCAGCTGACCGCGCGCTGGGAGGAATAGGGCTTCATCGCGGGGGGCCGTGAGGCCCCCCGCCCTGCTCTTCATTGCTTAGGTCCTTTTCCTCTGCTAAAAGCTTCTTGTTGAATGGAGCGCTGCTTGCTCCATTTGCCGCGGAAGGGTTCGCGGCGTACCCATACAAGGAGAAAGGACCAGTCAATGAGAAGGCTACTTCTAGCCGCGGTCTCGCTTGTCGCCGTTCTGGCGCCGGCGTCTTCGGCCACGGCAGCACCATTCCATCCGACCGGGGAATTCGCGCAGTTCAACTATTGCCCGCTCGGCCGGACCACGCTGACCGCGTGCTTCCGCTCGGAAACCACTTCCGGGTTCACCACCCTGGGCAACAAACCGGTTCCGATCAAAAATCCGGTCGTTTTGCAGGGCGGCCTCGAATACGGGGACCTCTCGGAAACGGTTCCGCTGATCGCGGCGCAGGATGGCAACACCCTGACGAAAGCGCCGCAACCGGTCCCCGGCGGGTTGCTGGGCATCACCGCCCCCAGTTGGTGGCCGTCGGTCCTGCGTGACCTCTTCAACGAAACCATCAACAACGGCTTCACCGGCGTCACCGCCACGATGGAGCTGGCCGGCCCCGCGAGCTCGGTGAAAATCAACTCGTTCGCAGTTCTGATCCAGCAGGGGATCGCGTTGTCGATGCCGGTGAAAGTCAAGCTGAGCAACCCCTTCCTGGGGAGCAACTGCTACATCGGGTCCAACTCGAACCCGATCAAACTCAACCTGACGAGCGGCACCACTTCGCCGCCGCCTCCGAACCAGCCGATCACCGGCGCCTCAGGGACGTTCCAGACCAACGAATTCGGGACGATCCTCACCGGCACCGATTCCAAATTGGTCGACAACTCGTTTGCCGCTCCTGGCGCCAACGGCTGCGGCGGGCTCCTGTTCTCGTGGGCCGTCGACCCCTTCGTCAACTCGATCGTCGGGGTTCCGTCGCCTGCGGGGACGAACACCGCCGTGCTCGAAAACGCGCGAGTTCAGCTGGCTGAACCCGCGGCTGTCCGCGCCAGCGAATAGCCCTCAGCACGGCACACCCGCCGAAGCGAAAGAGCGCCCGCCATTGCGGGCGCTCTTTTCTTTTCGCAGGGGGATCGGACCCGACGCCCTGCAGACGCGCCTCGCGCCCCGACCTAGGAGGCGGGCGCGAGAGATCCGATTCCCCAAGCGGATCCACACATATAGAGCGCGTCCCTCCTCCCCTTGGTGATTTTCCCCAGAAGCGCTTGGCTATTGCCTGCTTCTACACCGGAGAGACTGGCGCAGGCTAAACGATTGCGCCATTTGAATCAATCCTCAAAAGTGATTAGGACAAGTTAAGGGGTCAGCGCCGGTTGCGCGCTGGGCAGCGAGCTGAGCACGCGATCGGCAACCGACTCGCCGGTCAGGCCGACCTCGGCCCGTAGCAGCGCCGGCTTGCCATGGGTGACGTAGGAATCGGGGAGCCCGACCCGGAGGACCCGCGCCCGCTCGCCGAGCGCCTCGGCGAAGGCGTCCTCGAGGTGCTCCAGCACCGCCGAGCCGAAGCCCCCGGGAAGGACGTTCTCCTCGATCGTCACCACCAGCTCGTGCTCGCGCGCCAGGCGCTCGGTTAGATTCGTGTCGATCGGCTTGGCGAAGCGCGCGTCGGCGACGGTCGGCTTCAGGCCGTGCTTCTCGAGGATCTCGGCGGCTTCGCGGGCGACGGTGACGCCGTAGCCGTAACCGAGCAGAGCCACCCGCTCACCCTCGGCGAGAACCTCTCCCCGGCCGATCGGCAGCAGCTCCGGCTTCGCCGGCAGCTCGGCCCCCTCCGCCGCGCCGCGCGGGTAGCGCAGCGCCGCCGGGCCGTCGTGGGCGATCGCGGTGTGCAGCATGTGGACCAGCATCGCCTCGTCGCGGGGCGCCATCACGACCACGTTCGGGATCGGGCGGAAGTAGGAGACGTCGAAGGCGCCGTGGTGGGTCGGGCCGTCGTCGCCGACGAGGCCGGCGCGGTCCATCGCGAACGTCACGTCGAGCTCCTGCAGGCAGACGTCGTGGACGATCTGGTCGAAGGCGCGCTGGAGGAAGGTCGAGTAGATCGCGCAGACCGGCTTTGCCCCCTGCAGCGCCAGGCCGCTGGCCAGTAGGACCGCGTTCTGCTCGGCGATGCCGACGTCGTAGTACTGCTCGGGCAGCTCGTCGCAGAGCTGCTGCAGGCCGGTCCCCCCCGCCATCGCCGCGGTGATCCCGATCACCCGCTCGTCCGCCTTCGCCTCGGCCACCATCGCCTCGGCGAAGACCTTCGTGTACTGAGGCGGCGAGCCGGCGGCGGGCGGCTTCTCCAGCACCTCGATGCCCTCCGGCGAATCGGTTTCGGTCACCGGGACCGGTTTCGGGGCGGACGCCGGCATCCCGTCGACGATCGACTTCGGCTTCGCCGCGTGCCACTCCTCCATCGACTCCAGACCGCCTTCTTCGGCCGGGGCGAAGCCTTTGCCCTTGACCGTGTGGACGTGGACGACGACCGGGCGGTCGGCTTCGAAGGCCTCGCGCAACGCCTCGCGCAACGCGTGGACGTCATGGCCGTCGATCACGCCCATGTAGGCGAGGTCGAGCTCCTCGAAGAAGAGCCCGGGCGCCCAGTAGGCCTTGATCGCCGACTTGATCTCCGGGCCCAGGCGCTCGATCCGTTTGCCGAGGCCGAGTGGCAGCTTCGTCAGCCGGTCCTCGACCCCCTCGCGGGCGTGCCAGAGGCGCGGGTTGAGGCGGATCCGGTTGAAGTAGCGGGAGAGGGCGCCGACGTTGGGCGAGATCGACATCCCGTTGTCGTTGAGGACGATCACGATCGGCGTCTGCAGGCCGCCGGCCGCGTGCAGCGCCTCGTAAGCGACGCCGCCGGTGAGGGCGCCGTCGCCGATCACCGCCGCTACTTTGCCGTCGGTGCCAATCCCCTTGCGCATCGCCTCCTTCAGCCCGACCGCGTAGCCGATCGAGGTGGAGGCGTGGCCGGCGCCCATGATGTCGTGCTCGGACTCGGGGATCGAGCAGAACGGCGCCAGACCGTCGTACTGGCGGATCGTCGGCAGCCGGTCGCGGCGGCCGGTCAGGACCTTGTGCGGGTAGGCCTGGTGGCCGACGTCCCAGAGCACCTTGTCGCGGGGCGAGTCCAGCAGGCTGTGCAGGGCGACGGTCAGCTCGCAGGTGCCGAGGTTGGCGCCGAAGTGGCCGCCGATCTCGCCGATCGTGTCGATGATGTAGGTGCGCAGCTCCTGCGCCACCCGCTGCAGTTGCTCCTCGTCGAGGCCGTGCAGGTCCGTGGGGCCTTCGATCCCCGGTAGCAGCGGCTCTCTCGTCTCGTCTTGGGTGCCCTGGGTGGGGGGCTGTTCGCTCATTCGTTCCTCGTGAAGATGTAGTCGGCCACGCGCCTCAGGTCGTCCGTCTCGCCGTCGGCCTCGGCCAGAGCCGCGGTCGCCTTGGCATGCGACTCGGCAGCGAGTTCGCGGGCCCGATCGAGCCCGAAAAGGCTGACGAAGGTGAGTTTGCCATGTCTCTCGTCGCTTCCATGTGGCTTCCCGAGCTGCTCGTCTGACTCGGTCACGTCGAGGATGTCGTCGACGATCTGGAACAGCACGCCCAGCTCCTCGGCGAAACGGCGATAGGGCATTGTCTCAGGTTCCGAGGCGCCCTTGAGCAAAAGGACCGTATTCACGCTGGCGGCGATCAGCCGGCCGGTCTTGAGGGCGTGCAGGGCGCGCAGCCCCTCGGCGTCGGACTCGGCTCCGATCACGTCCACGTACTGACCCCCGACCATCCCGTCGACCCCGGTCGCCGATGCCAGCTCGCGCAGCGCCGCCAGCACCCGCGCCGGCTCGCCCGGCTGCTCGCAGAAGAGGCGCACCGCCTCGGCGAAGAGGCCATCGCCGGCGAGGATCGCCACGTCCTCGCCGAACTTGACGTGGGCGGTCGGCAGGCCTCGGCGCAGCTCGTCGTCGTCCATCGCCGGCAGGTCGTCGTGAATCAGCGAGTAAGTGTGGATCAGCTCGATCGCACAGGCGACCGGGAGGAAGCGCGCCGGATCGGCGGCGAGGGCTCGGGCGGTCGCCAGCGCGAGCACCGGCCGCACCCGCTTGCCGCCGGCCAGCAGCGAGTACCGCATCGCCTCCTCCAGGCCCGCCGTTGCGTCGGCAGTCGAGAAGCTCAGGTTCGCGAGGGCGTCGTCGACGAGCCCGCGCAGATCGTCGGGATAGCTCAAGTGCTTACTCGGCGCTCGCCTGCTGCCGCGCCTCGCGGTTGGCCTCCTCGACCGCCTCGGCCGAGAGGTCGGCGGCCTCGGCCGCGAGCTGGGCGGCGACCTCGTCGCTCGCCTCCTCGGACTGCAGTTGCGCGGTGATCTCGCGCAGGCGCTCGGAGATCTCCCGCAGGCGGACGCTCATTTGGCCGGCTCCCGCTCGCGCGCCACCGCGCCGAGGATGCCGTTGACAAACTTCGGCGCCTCCGCCCCGCAGTACTCCTTGGCGATCTCCACCGCCTCGTTGATCGCGACCTCGGCCGGAGTGTCGGTGAACTCCATCTCGTAGAGGGCGGTCCGCATCACGTTCATGTCGAGCGGCGCGATCCGGTCGACCGTCCAACCCTTGGCGTGGGCGGCAATCACGTCGTCGAGCTCTTCGCGATGGGTGTCGACCCCCGCGGCCAGCTCCCGCGTCAACGGCCGCGCCTCGTCCAGCAGCTCCTCCAGCGGGCGGCCGGTCACGTCGCGCTGGTAGTTGACGAAGACGGCGTCCCGCCGCTGGTCGGATCTGCGCATAGGGGCATTGTTTCAGCGCTGGAGGCCGGGCCGTTCAGGCGCGAGAGATGTACTCGCCGCTGCGCGTGTCGACCCGGACCGATTCGCCCTCCTCGATGAAGAGCGGGACCTGGACGACGACGCCGGACTCCAGGGTCGCCGGCTTGTTGCCGCCGCCGGAGGCGGTGTCGCCTTTGAGGCCGGGGTCGGTCTGGGTGACCTTCATCTCGATCGCGCTCGGGACCTGGACGTCGCTCGGCTGCTCGTCGACGAAGAGCACGTCGACCTCGGCGTTCGGCAACACCCACTGCATCGAGTCCCCCAACTGCCCCTTGGGGATTTCGATCTGGTCGTAGTCCTGCGAGTCCATGAACACCGCGGCATCGCCCGAGTCGTAGAGGTACTGCATCTTTTTCGATTCGGTCCGGACCGGGCGGAACTTCTCCCCCGCCCTGAAGGTTTTGTCGATCACCGATCCGTCCTCGATCCGCCGCAGCTTCGTCCGCACGAAGGCCCCGCCCTTGCCCGGCTTCACGTGCTGGAACTCGATGATCTTCCAGATCTTCCCGTCGATCTCGATATGGGTCCCGTTCTTGAATTGGTTGGTGCTGATCGTCATCTCGGCGGCGAATCCTAGACGGCGGGCTCAGGAGGACGTCGCAAGGCGCCGTACTGCTTCCTCGGGGTCGCGGAAGACCTCGCCGCGGACGAAGCGATCGTTGCTGACGTCCCAGATCCAGGCGACGGGCATGTCGCGGATGCCGAGCGCGCGGCTGCGGGCGTAGACGCGGCCGCGGACGAGGAGGGAGCCGCCGTGGTTCTCGACCACCTTGGGGTTGATCAGCAGCTCGTCCCAGGCGCGCTCGACGTCGAGCAGGTACTCGTGCAGCCCCTCGGGACCGGTGTAGGGGGCGTCGCGGCCGATCTGCTCGGCGGTGCCGATCGGGAAGAACTCCATTTTCTCGTCGCAGACAGCGACGATCTCGTCGAAGTCGCGGCGGTTGAAGGCGTTGTAGAGGCGCTCGACCATCTCCACCTCGGAGTTCGAGGCCGGTGCCTCGTCGGCGGAGGCGGGGGCGATGGCGATGATCGCGGCGTCGTCGTCGAGGTCGCCGCCGGTGAACTCGTGCAGGGCGCCCTCGATCCGCTGCGCCCCCAGGGCCGGGCTGCTGACTCCGGCGAGGACGGCGCGGAGGCGGTCCTCGCCGAAGCGGCCGTCGCTGCCGCCGGCGTCGGTGACCCCGTCGGTGATGACCACCAGCTGCTGGTCGCGATCGACGGCGGTCGCCTTCATCGTCCAGGTCTCGTCGGAGAAGGCGCCAAGGACCGGGGCCGGCTTGCAGGCCTCGCTGACCGAGTCGCCGTCGATCAGCAGCGGCGGCGGGTGGCCGGCTACGGCGAGCCGGACCGGGTCGCGGGGATCTTCCGACATCGTCATCGCGGCGACGCTGCAGAGCGCGGCGCCGCTGCGGGCGAGCAGCTCGCGGTTGAGGGTTCGCAGGGCGACGACCGGGTCGCCGGTGATCGCAGCAGCGGTCCGCAGCGTGTAGCGGGCGTGGGCGGTGACCGCGGCGGCCTTGGCGCCGCGGCCGGTGACGTCGCCAACCACCACCATCCAGCCGCCGGCGATCCGGAAGGCGTCGTAGAAGTCGCCGCCGATCTCGTTCTCGGCGCCGGCCGGGCGGTACATCGCCGCCACCGACCAGCCGGGGATATGCGGCAGCGGCGGCGGCAGCAACCCACGCTGCAGCGTCTCGGCGATCTCCGCCCGTTCGCGCTCGCTGCGCGCCAGGTTCGAGAAGAGGCCGGCGTTGTCGAGGGCGAGGGCGACGCGGCCGGCCAGGACGCTGACGAAGCGGACGTCGGCTTGGGTGAAGCGGCGTTCGGAGTGCCCCACTCCGACCGTCAGCAGCCCGGTCGGTCGGCCGCGGGCTCGCAGCTCGACGGTGACCCCGGAGCGGATCCGCAGGCTCTTGAGGAACTGGAAGTCCTCCTCGTCGGCGGCGACGTCGCGGAGGTCGGCGTCGTCGACGTATTCGAAGAAGCGGGGCTCGACCCTGGCGTGAGTCGCGGCGCTTGCCATCCGCTCCTGCAGGGCGGGCGTGCGGTTGGCGAGACCGGCTTCGCTCTCTTCGGCGTTGGGACCGCTGGCGCGCACTACTGCCCGGCGCACCCGTCCCTCCTCGATCATGTCGATCGCGCAGAAGTCCCCGAGCTCGGGAACGAGGATGTCGCTGATCGCGTCGAGCGTCTCCTCCAACGAGCCACCCTCGTCGACGACGTGGGCGATGTCGTCGAGGATCTGGAAGCGGCGGTTGACCCTCCGCACCTGGACCGCGGCCAGCGCGCTGAAGACCGCGGCGACCACCACTGCGACGAGGGCAATGGCCGCGAAGGAGATCATTCGCCGCCGGTGCTGGTGGTGAGGCTGGAGGCGGCCCCGCCGCTGAGAACCCGGCGCACCAGGGACGGGAAGAGGATGCGGAGCATCGCCGTCAGCGCGTAGGGGCGGGGGACGTAGCGCTCGGCCTTGCCGCCGGGGCCCGCCTCGTAGATCGCCTCGGCGACCTTCTCCGGCCTGGAGACGATCCAGCGGGTCAACGCTCTTTCCCGCAGCTCGGTCGCCGGGAAGCCCTCGGTGCGGACGAACCCGGGCAAGACCATGCCGACGTGGACGCCGTGCGGCTTCTCCTCCGCATACAGCGAGTCGGTCCAGCCGGCGAGGGCGAACTTGCTGGCCGAGTAGGCACCGGTGCGGGCGCGGGCGACGCGGCCAGCGGTGCTGGCGACGTTGACGATCGCGCTCGGGGAACAGGCCCGCAGCAGCGGCAGCAGCGCCTCGGTGAGGCGGACGACGGCGTCGAAGTTGAGCTCCATGTGGCGGCGGACGTTCTCGTAGCCGCCCTCCTCGAAGCTGGCGCGCCAGGCGGCGCCGGCGTTGTTGACGAGGAGGTGGAGCTTGCCGCCGTGCTGGGCCTCGAGGTGGGCGCGAACTCGCTGCGGGGCGTCCTCGCTGGTGAGATCGACCGCTAAGTAGGTGGCGCGGCAGGGCAGCGACTCCGCCAGCTCTCGCAGCAGCTCCTCCCGCCGTGCGACGAGGACCAGCTCGGTGCCCGGCTCGCGGGCGAGACGGATCGCGGTCGCCTCCCCGATCCCGGTCGAGGCACCGGTAACCAGAGCAACTCTCCCAATAGCCATCGCGCTCACGCTAACCGAAATCCAGCGAATGCAAGGATGGCGCCGTGGAGAGCGCGCCCGAAACGCACCACTCGCGCCTCAGCGCGGCGCGCCGCGAAGGCGAGCGGGTGACGCCGCTGGAGCTCTTCTTCGACCTCGTCTTCGTTCTCGCGATCACCCAGTGCACGGCGCTGATGTCGCACGACCAGACCTGGTCGGGGCTGGCCCAAGGTCTACTGATCCTCGGCGTCCTCTGGTGGGCCTGGGTCGGCTATTCCTGGCTGACCAGCGTCATCGACCCCGAGGCCGGGGTGGTCCGCCTCGTCATCTTTGCCGCGATGGCGGCGATGCTGATCGTCTCGCTCTCCGTTCAGGAGGCCTTCGGCAACCTCGCCCTCACCTTCGCTCTCGGCATCGGCTTCTACCGCACGGCCCACATCTTCCTCTTCTGGTTGGCAGGCGCCGACGACGAAGATCTGCAGCGCTCGGTGATCGGGCTTGCCGTCAGCACCGCGGTCGCGGTCGGCATCCTCCTCCTCGCCTCCCTCTTCGACGGCCTCGCCCAGGGCGCCCTGTGGGCGTTGGCGATCTTCCTCGACATGGCCGGCCCTTACTTCTTCGGCGCCGAAGGCTGGAAGCTCGTCCCCGGCCACTTCGCCGAGCGCCACGGCCTGATCGTGATCATCGCCCTCGGCGAGAGCATAGTCGCGATTGGCATCGGCGCCTCGGGGGCGCTCGACCTCGGGATCGGCACCGCCGCGGTGCTCGGGATCTTCCTCGCAGCGGCGCTTTGGTGGACCTACTTCGACGTCGTCGCGCTGATTTCGGCGCGGCGGCTCGGCGAAGCCGAGGTCGGCCGGGTGCAAAACGAACTCGCCCGCGACTCCTACTCCTACATCCACCTGCTGATGGTCGCCGGGATCGTCCTCATGGCCTTCGGGATGAAGGTGACGATCGGCCACTACGACGAGCACCTGCACGACGTCCCCGCTTTCGCCCTGCTCGGCGGCCTCGCGGTCTACCTGCTCGGCCTCGTCGCCTTTCGCTGGCGCCACGTCCACTCGCTCAACCGCCACCGCCTCGGACTGGCGATCGTCCTCCTCTTCCTGGTCCCGGTCGCAACGGCGCTGCCGGCGCTGGTCTCCGTCGCGGTCGCCGTCGTCTTGATTTGGGCGATGATCGTTTACGAGCACCGCGGCTACGGCCCTGGGCGCGACCAGCTTCGCCGGGAAGCAAGCGCGGCCCACACTTAGGCATACTGCGCGAACCTTTTGAGCACTCCAGTCCTTCTCGACAAACTGCTGCGCGCCGGTGCCCCCTCGGGCTACGAGGGACCGGCTGCCGAGATCTGGCGCGAGGCCGCGTCCTTCGCCGACGACATCAGCGTCGACGGGATCGGCTCGACGATCGCCCGTGTCGGCGAGGGTTCGCCGTTGCTGGCGGTGGTCGGCCACATCGACGAGATCGGGCTGATCGTCACCCACATCGACGAGAAGGGCTTCCTCTGGTTCGCCCCGGTCGGCGGCTGGGACCCGCAGATCCTCGTCGGCCAACGGGTCGAGGTCCGTGGCAAAGACGGCCTCGTCCCCGGCGTCGTCGGGCGTAAGCCGATCCACCTGCTGGAACCCGACCAGCGGAAGAAGGTGGTCGAGCTGAAGGGCATGCACATCGACATCGGCGCCACCGACCGCGAGGAGGCCGAGGCACTGATCCGGGTCGGCGACCCAGTGGTGATTGCCGCGGAGCCGATGCCGGTCGCCGGCGAGCGCCTCGTATCGCGGGCGATGGACAACCGCCTCGGCGCCTACGTCGCGCTCGAGAGCCTGCGCCGCTGCGCCGAGGGGGACGGTCCTGGCGGATCGTTCGCAGCCGTCGCCGCGGTCCAGGAGGAGATCGGCCTCTTCGGCGCCCGCACCGCTGCTTTCCATGTCCGTCCCGACATCGCGATCGCCGTCGACGTCACCCACGCCACCGACGCCCCCGGCGTCGACGAGAAGGAGATCGGCTCCCACCCCTTCGGCTCCGGCCCGGCGATCGGCCGCGGCTCGACCCTCTCGCCGAAGGTCTTCGAGCTGCTGGTCGAGACCGCCGAGGCCGAGGGCATCGAGCACTCGATCAGCGCCAGCGGCCGCGGCACCAGCACCGACGCCGACGTCCTCCAGATCTCCCGCGCCGGCATCCCCACCGGCCTCGTCTCGATCCCCCTCCGCTACATGCACTCCCCGGTCGAGATGGTCGACCTGCGCGACGTCGAGGCGACGGTGGAACTGCTGGCCGCTTTCGGCCGGCGGTTGAGCAGCGACTGGGACCTGAGTCGCTGAAGCTCCAAACCGGGTCAGAGCGCTGAGAAGTTCATCTCTCCACCGAGGAGCTGACGGAAGCTGTCGCAGGAGGGTGCCGGTGGGGGTGTCCCGGGTACTCAGCATGGAGCCGGGCCGACTCCCCTTGAGGCGTCAGCAGTAAAACGCTCCTCCCGGCGGAGGTGCTCCCGGGACACCCCCACCGGCACCCTCCCCGCCAGCTGCGCCTAAGCGACGAGCTCAGGCTCGTAGTCGTCGAGGTAGACGAGGTCGCGGCCGGCGGCCTTGGCCGCGTAGAGGGCCGCGTCGGCGCGGGCGAGGAGGTCGTCGCAGTCGACGGTGCCGGGCTCGGCGACGGCGACGCCGATGCTGAGCGAGACCGCGACCCCGACCGGGCGGCGCTCGCGCACCTCGACCCGGAGGCGCTCGGCGATTTCCAGCGCGTCATCGTGACCGGCGCCAGGGAGCATCACCAGGATCTCCTCGCCGCCGACCCGGTAGATCGAGTCGCCCGCCCGCAGGGCCGCCCGCATGGTGTAGGCGACGTCCTGGAGGACGGCGTCGCCGGCGGCGTGCCCGAACTCGTCATTGACCCGCTTGAAGTGGTCGAGGTCGCAGAGGAGGAAGGCGTGAGAGAGACCCGCCTGGGGATCGCAGGGCTGGCCGTTCAGCTCCGAGAGCCGCTGCTCGAGCGCGTTGCGGTTGAAGAGTCCGGTCAGCGGGTCGAGGGTCGAGCGGCGTCGGTGGGCGCGGTCGGACTCAACCAGGGCACCGCTGAGGATGACCGTGCTGAGGATCAGCGCCGCGATCGCGATCAAGAGATCACGCTGCTCCCAGGCCGCCTGCGGGTCGGGAACGACCGCGGCAACGAGGAACAGCGCAACCACGTAGACCGTCCCGATCACGATCCCCCGAGTCTCGAAGCGGAACCCGAGGGTGGCGGCGGGGAGGGCAAACCAGACGAGGACGGGGCTGGTGGCGCCACCGGTGGCAAGGGCCGAGGCGGCGATCAGGGCTGGCAGCGCCGCCCAGGCGCCGGCGATCCAGAGCGCCGGGCGCAGGCTTTTCCGCATGAAGCGGTCGGCGATGGCGAAGCCGGCGAGCCCGAGGGCCAGCAGGGCGATCCACCAGTAGCCGAGCGACCTCCCTCCCGCCGCCAGCAGCGCTACCGCAAGAATGCCGAAACAGGCGACCCGGTAACGATGGACTCGTCTCTCCATGTCGAGCAGGCGCTCGCGGCGAGCTTCCTCGTGGATCGAGACCAGGGTGTCTCGGGGCTTCCCCATGCCCGGGCATCGGCAACGGCGGCCACGTCGCTTGAATTTGAATGATTAGCGACGGCCTCGTGAACGCGAAACTCCAGCGTTTACTCGACCAGCTGCAGCTCTTTTGGCAGCGAGCTGAGATTGCGCAGGCCGTCCTCGGCCACGACCACGAGGTCCTCGATCCGCACGCCGAGGCTCCCGGGCAGGTAGACGCCAGGCTCGACGGTGACGACTTCGCCTGGGGCGAGCAGGTCGTCAGAGCGCTGCGAGAGACGCGGCCCCTCGTGCACCTCGAGGCCGACCCCGTGGCCGAGGGCGTGGCCGAAGCGCTCACCGTAGCCGGCGTCGTCGATCAGCTTGCGGGCGGCGGTGTCGACGTCCTCGCCTTTGACCCCGGCGCGGATCGCCTCCAGCGCCGCCGCCTGCGCCTGGCGGACGACCTCGTAGACCGCCCGCGCCTGCTCGCCGGGCTCGCCGGTGGCGAAGGTGCGGGTCCCGTCGGAGCAGTAGCCGTCGAGCTTCGCCCCCATGTCGAAGACGACCAGCTCCCCCCGCCCGATCTCCCGCTCGCCGGGCTCGGCGTGCGGCAGCGCTCCGTTGGGCCCCGCAGCGACGATCGCTGGGAACGAGGGGTCGCCGCCAAGCTCGCGAATCCGCGCTTCGGTCGCCCGCGCAACCTCGCGCTCGCGGCGCCCAGTAAGGCTTTGTTCGAGCGCCCAGCCCCAGACCGCGTCGGCGAGCTTGGAGGCCTCGGCGATCGCCGCCAGCTCCTCGTCGTCCTTGACTCGGCGCAGATCCGCGACCTTGCCCCCAGACGCGACCATCTCGATCCCCTCGCCGAGTTTTTCCTTCAGTTTGCCCAGCAGGCGCACCGAGACCTGGTCGTCTTCAAAGCCGACCCGACCCTCCAAACGGTCTGCGATCCCCATTAGCCAGTCGTTGCCGATCGTCAGCGACTCCCAGCCCTCGACCTCGGCGGCGGCGCGCTCGGTGTAGCGGAAGTCGGTGAGGAAGAGGCGGACGCCCGGGCCGCAGATACAGGCGCCGTTGGTGCCGGTGAAGCCGGTCAGGTAGCGGACGTTGGTGAGATCGGTGACCAGGTAGCGGTCGAGCTCGGCCTCGACTAACAACCGCTCGAGCCGGTCGCCGCGGCCGCGCATCAGGAGGCGACGCCCAGCTCGCGCGCCAGCAGCTCCAGCGCCTCGCGGTATCCCTCGGGCCCCTTGCCGGCGACCTTGGCGAGGACCAGGCCGTCGAAGACCGAGAACCTTCTCCAGTCGTCCCGCGCCTCGACGTCGGAGAGGTGTACCTCGACCGTCGGCAGCCCCGTCAGCTCCAGCGCATCGGCAATTGCGCGGCTGTAATGGGTCCAGGCGCCCGCATTGACGATCGCCGAATCTGCCAGGTCAGCCGAGCGGTGCAGGTATTCGCAGAACTCTCCCTCGGAGTTGGTCTGGAAGAAGATCGGTTCCAGCCCCAGCTCATGCGCCCAGTCGGAGATCCGCCGCTCCAGCTCGCTGAGCGAGAGGCCGCCGTAGATCGCAGCGTCCCGCCGCTCCAACACGTCGAAATTGACCCCGTGCAGGACGGCGACGCGGTTGCTGACGGTGGTCATCAGTAGAGCTCCTCCACGGCTTCACGGACCTTAGCCGGGTCGAGTAGGGCGCCGGTGCGGGGTTGGCCCGGCTGGGAGAGGAGGACGAAGCCGACCCCGGCCGCGGTGCGCTTCTTGTCCTTCTGGAGGGCGTCGAGGATCGCGTCGACCTGCACCCCCGGATCGATCCGAACCGGCAGCTCATGACGCCGCAGGATCTCCTCTACCTCGTCGCGCAGGTCGGATGCCTTTGAGAGGCGCAGCGCCGCGAGCAGCCCCAGCCCGATCGCTTCGCCATGGCGGTAGCGGCTGTAGGCGCTGGCGGTCTCGATCCCGTGGCCGACGGTGTGGCCGAGGTTGAGGACGTGACGGAGGCCGGCGTCGCGCTCGTCGGCGGCGACGACCGCGCACTTGTATCGGGCGCAGGCGAAGACGACGTCGCCGAGGTCGCCGGGGTCGAGCTCCTCGATCCTCCTCACCCGCTCCCACAGGGCCCCGCCAGCCAGCAACCCGGTCTTCAGCGCCTCGACGAAGCCGGCCGCGAGCTCCTCCTGCGGCAGCGTCTCCAGCGTGGCGGTATCGGCGAGGACGGCGGCTGGCAGCTGGTAGGCACCCGCGTAGTTCTTCCCCTCAGGCAGATCGACGCCGGTCTTGCCGCCGTAGGCGGAGTCGACCTGGGAGACCAGCGTCGTCGGCACGTGGACCACCGGGACCCCGCGCTGGTAGAGGTGGGCGCAGAAGCCGGCGAGGTCCCCGACGACGCCGCCGCCGAGGGCGACGAGATGGTCTTCGCGGGTCATCCCGTCCTGGGCGAGCTGACGCAGGACCTCCTCCGCCCAGGCCATCGTCTTCGCCCCCTCCCCCGGCGCAACCTCGACGGCGGCTGCCAGCGGCTCCAGCCGCGAAGCGAAAACCGGACCCACCTCCCGGTCGGTGACGAGGAAGCGGCGGCTCTCCAGCGGCCACCAGCGGCTCGCGAGGACGTTGGCCCCGACCAGGACGGGGTAATCCCCCGAAGCGCTCGACGCCCAAAGCAACCGCGTCTCCTCTGGCATCTTCGCCAACGCTTGGAGCGCCGGTAGCGCCCGCGCGACCACGCCCTCATCGGCCATCGGCACAACCGCGTCGGCCAGCTCCTCGTAGAGCGGCAGGCGCTCCGCCAAGAGCCGCTCGACGTCGGCTTCGCTCGTGGCCAGCGGCCGCTCGGTGCCCTCGATCCGGCGCCAGGCCTCGGCGGCGTCGATCTCCAGGAGGACGACGGTGTGGCGGTCGAGCGCTTTGCGCACCCGCTCGGAGAGGACGCTGCCGCCGCCGAGGGCGATCGCGCCGCCGTCGGCGTTCTCGAGCAGGGCGCCGACGACCTCCGCCTCGCGGGCGCGGAATGCCTCCTCCCCGTCCTCCTCGAACGCCTGGCGGATCGGCTTGCCGAGCTCGGCTACCATCAGCTCGTCGATCTCGGTCGTCTCCAGGCCGGCCGCGCGGGCGGCGGCGAGCGCGGTGCTCTTGCCGGCCCCCATGAAGCCGATGAAGACGATCGCCGGCTTGCTCACGGCTCAGCCCCGGAAGTCGATTCGCTGCTTGTAGGCCGCTACCGCCTCGAGCACGTCGTCGATGTGGTCGCCGCCGAACTTCTCGCGGTAGCAGCGGGCCAGGGTCAGGGCCACCATCGCCTCGCCAACGACGCCAGCTGCCGGGACGACCGAGGAGTCGGTGCGCTCGCGCAGCGCCTGCGCCGGCTGCTTGGTCTCGGTGTCGACCGAGCGCAGGGGCTTGGTCAGGGTCGAGATCGGCTTCACCGCCGCTTGCACCGAGAGCGGCTGGCCGTTGGTCATCCCGCCCTCGAGGCCGCCGGCGTGGTTGGTTTCGCGGAAGTAGCCGTCCTTCTCCGACCAGAAGATCTCGTCGTGGGCCTCGGAGCCGGGGCGGCCGGCGACGTCCCAGGCTTCGCCGATCGAGACGCCCTTGATCGACTGGATCGAGGCGACGGCGCCGGCGAGGCGGCCGTCGAGACGGTCTTCCCAGGAAATGTGGGAGCCGAGGCCGGGGACGAGGCCGAAGACGACCACCTCGAAGGTGCCGCCGAGGCTCTCGTTCGCCTTGCGCAGGCGGTTGATCTCCTCGACCATCGCTTTGCTCGCCTCCAAATCGAGGCAGCGGACCGGGTCGTCGTCAACTCCGGCGAAGTCCTCCGGCTTCAGGTCGGGCCGCTCGGCCGCCTTGACCGAGGCGATCTGGAGGACGTGGCTGTGGACCGAAACGCCGAGCTTGGCGAGGAAGGCGCGGGCGATCGTGCCGGCGGCGACGCGGGCGGCGGTCTCCCGCGCGCTCGCCCGCTCGAGGATGTTGCGGATGTCCGAGTGGCCGTATTTCTGGGCGCCGACGAGGTCGGCGTGGCCCGGCCGCGGCAGGTGCACCTCGTCGGGGGAGAAACCCTCGACCGGCCACGGGTTCATCCGCTCCTCCCAGTTGGCGTAGTCGCGGTTGGCGACCAGCAGCGCGATCGGGCTGCCGAGGGTGCGGCCGTGGCGGACGCCGCTGCGGACCTCGACGGTGTCGGTCTCGATCTTCATCCGGCCGCCGCGCCCGTGGCCGAGCTGGCGCCGCGCCATGTCGCGGTCGAGCGCCTCGCGGTCGAGCTCCAGGCCGGCCGGCATGCCCTCGACGATCGCCACGAGCCCGGGCCCGTGCGACTCCCCCGCGGTGGTGAAACGGAACGTCGTCATCGCGAGGAAGGCTATCGGCGGGCCGCGGCCGCGCGCATCACGTCGAGGTCCGGTTCCCGCCCGGTCCAGATTTCCAGCGAGCGGGCACCCTGCTGGACGAGGATCTCGAGCCCGTCGACGATGGCTGCACGCGCCCCTTCGGCGGCTTTCAGCAGCTTGCTGCGGTGCTCGCCGTAGACCATGTCGACGACGGTCTGGTGCTCGGTGAAGCCCCCACGCTTCAACGGCAGGTGCTCGAATGGGTCCTCACCCTGGAGACCCGCGGCGCTGGTGTTGACGATCAGGTCGAACTCCTCCTGCCGCGGCGCCAACACCGGCTCCCCGCCGAGCTCGGCGCAAATCTCCTCCGCCCGCTCCGGGGTGCGGTTCCAGACCACCACCTGCGCCCCTTCCCAGAGCAGCGCCCAGAGGACTGCCCGGGCGGCGCCGCCGGCGCCGAGCACCAGCGCTCGCTGGCCGCGCGGTGGGTCCGGTAGCGAGGCGAGCAGCCCGTCGGCATCGGTGTTGTGGGCCTCAACACGCTTGCCGTCGAAGACGAGCGTGTTGGCGGCACCGATCTGCTGCGAGGCTTCGCTCGCCTCGTCGGCTAGGGCCAGCGCCGCCTGCTTGTGCGGGACGGTGACGTTGACGCCCGCGTAACCGACTTCCGCCAGCTCCTTGACGGTCATCTCGAACGCCTCCGGCGCGGCATCGATCGCCTTGTAGCTCCAGTCCTCCAGCCCCAACGCCGCCAGAGCCGCGTTCTGCATCGCCGGCGAGCGCGAATGGGAGACGGGGTGGCCGAGCACCGCGAGCTTGGGCACGGCTATTCCCCGGCTGCTTCGGAGCAGGTGTCCGGCGAGTTGCCGCCAGCCGCTTCCCGGGCCGAGTTGTACTTCTCGACCGCGGCTTCGAATTCGGCTTCGGTCTTGGCGAAGGTGAGCTTGCCGCAGGCGCCCGGCGTCGTCACGTAGAAGAGATAGTCGGTCTTCGGCGGGTGGGCGGCGGCTTCCAGCGAGGCGAGGCCGGGGTTGCTGATCGGCCCCGGCGGCAGGCCGGCGTTGGTACGGCTGTTGTAGGGGGAGTCGATCGCCAGTTCGGATTCGGTCAGCGGCTCGGTGTAGTTGCCGGTCGCGAAGCGGATGGTCGCGTCGATCCCCAGCGGCATCCCTTCGTGCAGGCGGTTGTAGATCACCGAGGCGACGAGGCCGCGCTGGCCGTCGACCCCGGCCTCGTCCTCGACCATCGAGGCGATCGTGACCACGTCGAAGACGGTCAGGTTCTTCGACTTCGCGTATTTCATGTCGACGCCCTCGAGCCGCCGCCTGAAGTCCTGCAGCTGCAGCTGTACCAGGTCCTCGACCGGGGCGTTCGGCTTCAGTTCGAAGGTGTCGGGAAAGAGGAAGCCTTCGAGGTCCTTGGCGTTCTTGCCGCCGTATTCGGCGGGGTCCAGGTACTTCGACCTGATCGTCGCCTTCGTGTAGTCGCCGGGGACGCCAGCTTCCTCGACCAGCTGCGCCGCCTGAGAGCGGGTATAGCCCTCCGGGATCGTCACCGCGATCGTGCGCTTTACAGGCGGCGTCGAGAGAGCGTCGATCGCGGCGCCGTAGCTCATGTTGTGGGCGAGGGTGAAGTGGCCCGAGTAGATCTCCGAGCGTTTGCCGGCGAGGGTGACGCGGACCTGGAACAGGGTGGAGTTGTCGATCACGTCCTTGCCGCTGAGCAGGTCGCCGACTTCGCTGACGCTGGAGCCCTTCGGAACCGTCACCTGGACCTTGCCGCTGCCGTCGCCGTGGAAGGGCTGGAAGAGCGAGTTGAGGAACCAGAGGACGAAGAGCGCGGCGATCACAGCGAAGATCAGAAAGGGATGGTGGCCGACCCTCGCCAACGGGCTGCCGCCGTCGCGCTTGGGTCCCTGACCCGCTTTGCCGTTGCCGGCGACCACTGGCGGGGGCGGGGCTTCGGGCTCTTCGTCCCAGAACTCCTCCTCCGGCGTTGGCGGGGGCGGCGGTGGAGGCGGGGGCGGCGCGGCCGGTTTCGGCGCAGGAGGCTCAGCGACCGGCTTGGCGGCGCGCTTGTTCCTCTTTTCCTCGCGTTCGCGGCGGCGCTGCTCGCGTTCGCGGGCGGCGGGATCGTCCGGATCCGCGAACGGATCGTCTTTGAGCCAGTCGTCGCTCACGGCCTGCTCGCCAGGTAGGACTCGAGCAGGTGCGCGGCGGCGATCGAGTCGCGGGCGGCGGTGGCGCCGCCGCGGCGGCTGGCGTCGGCCATCCGCGAGGTGAGGCGCTCGTCGTAGGTCTCAACCGGGATCGAAAGCATCGCTTCCAGTTCCCGGCAGAAGCTGCGGGCCAAACCTGCCTGACTGCCCTCCTCCCCGCTCAGGTGCACCGGCAGGCCGACGACCACTTGTTCGACCCCGTGCTCGTCGACCAGCTCGGCGACTGCGCGCGCCTCCGGCGGTTCGATCACCGGCAGCGGCGTCGCCAGGGTGCCGCTGGGATCGGAGAGGGCGCAGCCGATCCGGACCGTCCCGTGGTCGAGGGCGAGCACCCGCATGCCTCTCAGCCGAGCTCTCGCTCGACCGCGGCCCGGGCGGCCGCCAGCGCCTCGTCGAGCTTCGACGGATCCTTGCCCCCGGCCTGCGCCATGTCGTCGCGACCGCCGCCGCCGCCGCCGACGATCGGCGCGATCTCGCGGATGATCGATCCGGCGGAGATCCCCTTCTCGACCGCGTCCTTGGAGACGAGGGCGACGAGCCCCGCTTTGCCGCCGAACTCGCTGCCGAGGGCGACGACCGAGGGCTGTCCCAGCTTCGACTGCACGCGGTTGGCGAGGTCGAGCAGCTGCTTCGGGTTCGCCTGCAGGCTCTCTTTGACCACGGCGGCGACAATCCGCCCGCCCCCGGGCAGGTCGCCTCCGCGGCCGGCCAGCTCGTCGGCTTCGCCCCCCAACTGCTCGCGCTGCGCCTTCTCCGCGCCGACACTCGCTTCCTTCAGCTGCTCAGCAGCACGGCGGGCGGCGGCGACGGGGTCCTGCGGGTTGCCGAGCAGCTCGCCCGCCTCCTGCAGCTGCGCCGCGCGCTCGCGGAAAAAGTCAATGGCCGCAGGACCCGTGATCGCCTCGACCCGGCGGACGTTGGCGGCGCTCGACCCCTCGCTGGTGATCTTGAAGATGCCGACCTCGGCGGTGTTGGCGACGTGGGTGCCGCCGCAGAGCTCGCGGGAGACGGTGTCGACCTCGACCACCCGCACCCACTCGCCGTATTTCTCGCCGAACAAGGCCATCGCGCCGAGCCGTTCGGCCTCCTCGCGGTTCATGTTCATCCAGCGCACCGCCCGGCTCGCCTTCACCCACTCGTTGACCCGCTCCTCGACGTCACGCAGCTCCTCGGCGCTCAACGCCTGGCCGTGGGTGAAGTCGAAGCGGAGCTTGTCCGGACGCACGGCGGATCCGGCCTGGCGGACGTGGTCGCCGAGGCGCTCGCGCAGCGCCGCGTGCAGGAGGTGGGTGGCGGTGTGGTTGCGCATCGTCGCGTGGCGAGTCTCGGCGTCGACTTCGGCCTCGACCGGCGTACCCGGCTCGATCGCCGCGTCGCCCGTCTCGACCTCCAGCGCCTGGTCTTCGCCGAGCCGGTAGACGTCGACCACGCGGGCCTCGTCGTCGCCCCAGCGCAGGACGCCGGAGTCGGCCACCTGGCCCCCGCCCTCGGCGTAGAACGGGCTCTCCTCCAGCTTCACCAGCGCCTTGCCCTCGGCGGCCTCGACCGCGGCGAGGCCGGTGGTCGCGCGCAGGGTTTCGTAGCCGACGAAACTCGTCGGCGGCGCCCCTTCGGCGAAGGCCATCACCCGCTCATGGGTGTTCTCGGAGCCGTGGGCGGTGGCGCTCGCCATCCGCGCCCGCGCCCGCTGCTCCTCCATCAGCTCGTCGAAGCCCTGGTCGTCGACCGAGAGGCCCGCCTCTGCCAGCAGCTCCTTGGTCAGGTCGTAGGGGAAGCCGTAGGTGTCGTGCAGTTTGAAAGCAGCCGCCGCGTCGACCCAGGAGGTCTCGGCCTCCTTCGCCTCGGCGATCAGCCGCTCCAGCAGCTCGGTCCCGCGCTCGAGCGTGCGGCCGAAGCTCTCCTCCTCGTCGCCGACCCAGCGTTCGATGCCGGCCTTCTCGGCGACCAGCTCGGGGTAGGCGTCTCCCATCAGCTCGATCGTCCGCTCGGCGAAGCGGCCCAGCCAGGGGGACTCGAGGCCGAGGGTGCGGCCCTGCTGGATCGCCCGGCGCATGATCCGGCGCAGGATGTAGCCGCGGTCCTCGTTGGAAGGGACGACACCGTCGGCGATCAGGAAGGCGGCGCCGCGGCTGTGGTCGGCGACGATCCGCATCGCCCGGGTGACCACCCCGCCCTCGTCGTAGCGGCGCCCGGAGAGCTCTTCGGCGAGGTCGATCAGCGGCCGCACGTGATCGGTCTCGAAGACCGAGGGCACGTCCTGGAGGACCGCCGCCATCCGGTCGAGCCCCATGCCGGTGTCGATGTTTTTCATCGGCAGCGGCGTCAGGGAGCCGTCTTGGGCGAGGTCGTAACTCATGAAGACGTGGTTCCAGAACTCGAGGAAGCGGTCGCTGTCGTCGCCGGGACGGTCGCCCTCGGCGCCGAAATCGAGTCCGCGGTCGAGGTAGAGCTCGGAGCAGGGACCGCAGGGGCCGGTCGGACCGGCCTGCCAGAAGTTGTCCTCGCGGCCGAGGCGGACGATTCGCTCCTCCGGGACGCCGGTGGCCCGCCAGATCTCGATCGCCTCCTCGTCGGGGCCGAGGCCGAGCTCCTCGTCGCCGCCGAAGACGGTGACCCAGATCCGCTCCGAATCCATCCCGAAGCCCTGGGTCGAGAGCTCCCAGCCCCAGGGGATCGACTCCGCCTTGAAGTAGTCGCCGAAGCTCCAGTTGCCGAGCATCTCGAAGAAGGTCATGTGGCGAGCGGTGTTGCCGACCTCCTCGATGTCGGTGGTGCGGAAGCATTTCTGCACGTCGGCGAGGCGCGGCGCAGGCGGCTTTTCCCGCCCCAGGAAGTAGGGCTTGAACGGCTGCATCCCAGCCGTGGTCAGCAGCACCGAGGGGTCGTGTACCGAGGGAACGAGTGAGGCCGAGGGCACGATTTTGTGCTCGCGTTCGGCGAAAAACGACAAATAGGTCTCCCTGATCTCCTGCGCCCTCATGTTAGGAAGCCTAAATATTTGTTCGATTCCGGGCGGTGTCGGCCAAGTTCGCCCTTACGAGGCGCCGATAGGGACGTTTCAGGAGGGACTTGACCGTTCGACTTTGTCGGAGGAGGCAAAACAGATGAAGCTGCGCACGATGCTCATAACGGCGGTGGCCGTGTTCTCGATGGCCCTGGTTCCCGCGGTCGGCATGGCCGACGGCCCGGATTACCAGCCGGAAGGCCCGAACTACGAACAGCCGAACCACCCGCCGCAGGGTCCGAAGGCCGCCCCGAAAGGCAAGGCCTACGGCTACTACTGCCGCGGCCAGAGCAAGAAACACGTGAAAGGCGAGAAGGGGACCGCCTTCAGCCGCTGCGTCAAAGCGATGGCGCAGGCCGACAAGAACGACAACCTGAACGCGAAGAAGGCCTGTAAGACGCTGAGCAAGAAGCACGTCAAAGGCGTGAAAGGGACGCCGTTCACGAAATGCGTCCAGGGTGTCAACCAGATGCGGCGCGAAGAGGCCGCGACGGTTAGCGCCAGCTCGGTCGCGTAGAACCGCCGCGAAGCGGCAACTACGCGATGGTGCCGTGGCCGACGATGCGATCGCCGGCCATGAGCACCGCCGTCTGGCCCGGGGCCACGCCAGGGAAGGCCTCGGCCAGAGCCACTTCCAGGGAGGAGTGCCGTCCTCTCCCCGCTGCCGAGACGGTGGCGGGGAGGGCGCGGGATCGGTAACGGAGCTTGACTGAGTCGACCTCGCTGCCGTCGCGGTGGAGGACGGCGTCGCGGACGCGGACGCTGCGCTTCTCCAGTTCGGCGCGGGTGCCGACGGTGACGGTATTGGTGGCGGCGTCAGTGGCGAGCACGTAGAGCGCCTCCGGAGCGGAGACGCGGATGCCACGGCGCTGGCCGACGGTGAAGTCGTGGTGGCCGCGGTGGCGGCCGAGGGTGCGACCGGCCGAGTCGACGATCGCCCCCTCCCGCTCGCGCAGGCCGCCGTGGCGGCGGAGGAAGCCGCGCTTGCCCTGGCCGGCGAGGAAGCAGAGGTCCTGGCTCTCCGCCTTGCGGGCGACGGCGAGGCCGTGGCGGGCGGCGATCTCCCGCACCTCGGGCTTGGTCAGCTCGGTCAGCGGGAAGCCGAGGTGCGAAAGCAACTCGGTCGGTAGCGCCGCCAGCATGTAGCTCTGGTCCTTTGCGCCGTCGGCGGCGGTCGCGAGCAGCGGCCCCTGATCGTCCTCGACGATCCGAGCGTAGTGGCCGGTCAGCAGCCGCTCGGCCCCGAGCCGCTCGGCGAGGTCGACCATCGCCGCCAGCCGCACCTCGCCGTTGCAGAGGATGCAGGGGTTCGGCGTGGTGCCTTCGGTGTAACCGCCGATGAAGCGATCGACGACACGGCGGCGGAAGTCCCCCTCGAGGTCGAGGGTGAAGTGCGGGATCCCCAGCTGGTGAGCGAGCGCGCGAGCGCCGAGAACGGCCTCGGGCGAGCAGCAGGCCTTCGCCCCGTCGGTCTCCGGATCGGTCCAGAGCTTGACGGTGATGCCGACGACCTCCGCCCCTTCCTCGCGGGCGAGGAGGGCCGCGACGGCGCTGTCGACGCCGCCGGACATGGCTACTGCGAGGCGCTTCCGCTGGGGGGATTGCCCACCCCTGCTGGGTGAGGTGGGCAATCCCCCTGAGTCCGAGACGGTCAGGTTCAACGGCGAAGACGCAACGCCCTGCAAAGCCCGGTGGAGTGCGTCCGCGGCCAGCTGCGCCGCGTGCCGCTTGGCGGGCGTGAGGCCACCGATCGCCTCATCGACGGTGTCTATGTCGATCAGAGCAGCCTCGAGAACAGGAGAGTCATCGACCATCTCGGCCACAGCAGCGGTGGCGGCGCGAGTGGCACCGCAGCCCTCGGCGTCGAAGGTGACGCTGTTAATGCGACCGTCGGAGACCAAGAACGAAAGCCGCGAAAGGTCGCCGCAGGCAGCTCCACCCGCGGCACCCGTGAAGGCGCCATCGGCTGGCGGCCCCAGCCGGCTCTCATCCTGCAAATAGGCCTCAAAGATCTCTCGATCCATCCAACGAAGGGTAAGCGCTCGGCCGTCCCTCAACCCGAACCCGCACTCGCAGGGCCATCACCCACACCTACTTGCCGGGTGGGTGTGGGTGATGGCCCTGCCCAAGCGCCGCTTTGAGATCCGCGATGATCTCGGCCGGTTCCTCGTGAAGAGCGCGCCAGGTGACGTGCATAGTCCTCCAACCCTCGGCGACGAGGATGCGGTCGCGCTGGCGGTCGGACTCGAAGCGCTTCTTCGTCCCGTGGACGCTGCGGCTATCGAGCTCGACCGCAACCCGCTCGGCCTCCCAGAGGGCGTCGAGCTGGAAGAACCGCCCGCGCACCGCGAGGTCCGCGTTCATCCGCGGTCGCGGCAGGCCGTAGGCATCGATTAGCATCAAGAACGCCTCCTCGAAGTCGTTGCGGGTGAACCCGACGGGCTCCGGCGACTCCAGCAGCGCCCAGAGGGTCCGCGTCCCCCTGCGCCCCGGATACCGCTCCAGCAGCGCCGGCAGCGACACCCGGTCCCGCAGCCCCCGCGCTTCCGCCTCGTGCCACGCCCGCTCCAGTCCCCGCAGGTCTAGTACCGCCGCAAGGTCAAAGACCGTCCGAAATGGCGAGGTCACGGGGATTCCATCAACCACGGCACGCTCATCGTCAGGCACGAAGCCCCTGTGGCTGACGATGCCATCCCGGACGACGCGCGCACCGGGCCGCATGACGTCAACTCGTTCGCCTGCGGGCGGCATCAGGCTCCATAGCCGCGCCGCCGAGCGATGGCTCAGGAGCGCTCCTTCACCGCAAGCCAACACAGCCGCCATCCATCGGCCCTTGCGGGAGATCCGTCGCGCCCTGAGTACATAAACGCCGCGATGAAGCTCGTGAAGCCGCCTCTGCTCCAGGCGCCGAGCGATTGCCCTCCTCCCCATTCCCAACGCCAGCAGTTGCTCCCGCCCCACGACTCCATGTTGGCGCCGCGCCACCCCCTCCACCTCTCGCTCAAGAATCTCAGTGGTTAATTGAGCACCGATACGGTGCTCAATTCGCCTCTCGTTTTGCATGCCCCCAGCGTGGGGCAGATGGGCGCACGCGTGGTGCGCACTTTGGGGCGATTGGGTCGCGGAAGTGCAACGGAAATCGCGTTTGGACATGGCGGCTCGGTGGTACCTTTCCCACAGGCTCGAACCCGTACGAGAGCCGTCTCACCGTTTGACCCAACACAAACGGCGCGGGAGCTGGAAAGTCTCCGGTCCCCTTGGGGGCAGGAGCAGGCACCCACCTTCATTTGAAGGGATCAAAGCCAGAGGCGGCAACGGCGGGTTGGGGCCTTTTTCGTGCCCGCGGCCCCTACGAGAAGGCTTCGTCCTCGTCCAAGTTCGAGAGGTGCCACTCGGCTTCGCTCCAGCGGTCGGGCGGGACGCAGAGGGAGATGTCGCCGCGGCCGAAGCGGTCGAGCGGCCAGTCGGAGGTGAGGACGGCCTCGATCCCGGCCTCGACCAGCGCTTGGTGCCAGGCGCGGGCGGTCCTCAGGTCGCCGAAATCGCGCACCACCTCCCAGCTATCGAAGCTGGGATCGTCGACGTGAACCGGCGTCTTGCCCGGCCCGGGAGCCGGTCGCCACCTGCGGGGGATCCAGTCCCGCAGGCCCATCTCAATGCCCGGGGAGTTTGGGTTGGTGGATGCCGATGCCGAGCTCTTTCAGCTGCAGCTCGTCAACCGGGGCCGGGGCGCCAGTCAGTAGGTCGAAGCCCGAGGCGGTCTTCGGGAAGGCGATCACGTCGCGGATCGTCTCGGCGCCGTAGAGGCGCTGGACGATGCGGTCGATGCCGTAGGCGATGCCGCCGTGCGGCGGCGCCCCGTACTGCAGTGCCTCGAGCAGGAAGCCGAAGCGGGCGCGGGCGGTCTCGGCGTCGATGCCAAGGGCGCCGAAGACGGCCTCCTGAATCTTCGCGTCGTGAATACGGATCGAACCTCCGCCCAGCTCCTGTCCGTTCCAGACCACGTCGTAAGCCTGGGCGCGGGCGGCGCCGGGGTTCTCGGGGTCGAACTCGTCCGCCGGGGCGGTGAAGGGATGGTGGAGCGCGTCCCAGCGCTTCTCCCCCTCGTTCCACTCCATCAGCGGCCAGTCGACGATCCAGACCAGGCGGTCCTCCTCCGGGTCGATCAGGTCGAACTTCTCTCCCAGGTCGAGCCGCATCTGCCCGAGCACGGCGTTGACCACCTCCGGCTTGTCGGCGACCAGCAGCAGCAGGTCCCCCTCCTCTGCTTTTAGGCGCCGGTTGAGGTCGGCCAGCTCCCCTTCGCTGAGGAACTTCGCGGTCGGCGAGCGCCAGCCCTCGCCCTCGCGGAAGGCCCAGACCAATCCCTTCGCCCCCAGCTCCTGGGCGCGGGAGATGAGGCCGTCGAGCTCGGAGCGAGGCATCTCCCTGCGGCCGGCGTTGAGGCCGCGGATCGAGCCGCCGCCGTCCAGGACCGAGCGGAAGACCTTGAACTCGGTCTCGCGCAGGGCGTCGCCGAGGTCGACCAGCTCAAGGCCGAAGCGGAGGTCGGGACGGTCGGTCCCGAAGCGGTCCATCGCCTCGTCGTAGCCCATCCGCTGCATCGGCAGCTCTACAGCCGGCCCCCCGGCGCGGTCGAAGACATGGGCGAGCAGGGCCTCGTTGACCGCAATCACGTCCTCGACGCCGACGAAGGACATCTCGACGTCGAGCTGGGTGAACTCGGCCTGGCGGTCGGCCCGGGTCGCATCGTCGCGGAAGCAGCGGGCGACCTGGTAGTAGCGCTCGAAGCCGGAGACCATCAGCAGCTGCTTGAACAGCTGCGGCGACTGCGGCAGCGCGTAGAAGGAGCCCTGCTGCTGGCGGCTGGGGACGAGGAAATCGCGGGCGCCCTCCGGGGTCGAGCGGGTAAGGACCGGGGTCTCGACGTCGACGAAGCCCTCGCCGTCGAGGAACTCGCGCATCGCGGCGACGACGCGGTGGCGCAGCAGCAGCGCCTCTCGCATCTGCTCCCGGCGCAGGTCGATGTAGCGGTACTGGAGCCGTTTGTCCTCGCCGACCTCGCCGCTGAAGCCCTCGACCTGGAAGGGCGGCGTCTCCGAGCCGGCGAGCAGCTCGGCGCCAGTGACCAGCAGCTCGACCTCGCCCGTCGCCAGCTCCTTGTTGACCGTCTCCTCCGAGCGCCGCACCACCTTGCCGCTCGCGCTCAGCACGTCCTCGGCCCGCAGCTTGTGCGCCAGCTCGAACGCCTCGCCGGAGCTATCCGGGTTGAAGACGAGCTGGACGATCCCGGTGCGGTCGCGGAGGTCGATGAAGATCAGGCCACCGTGATCGCGGCGGCGGTTGACCCAGCCGGCGACACGTGCCTCGGAGTCGACCTTCTCCGGCAGCACCTGGCCGCACCAGGTGTCGCGGTACCCGTTCGCGCGCAGCGGCGGCGCCTCCGTGCTCAACCCTCTCCTCCCGTCATCTCGTCGACAAGGTTGCCGGGATCGGCGGCGCGCTGCTCGCCGGTCTCCATGTCGCGGAGCTGGGCGCCGCCGTCGGCCTCGAGGATGAGGACGCGGGCGGCGCCGATCCGGTTCGCGTGTTTCAGCTGTCCCTTGAGGCCGCGCCCGGCGAGGTCGACCTCGGCCGAGAGCCCGGCGTGGCGCAGCTCGACCGCCAGCGCCATCGCCCGGCCGCGCTGGCCGGGGTCGGCGATCGCGACGAAGGCGTCGCGCCCCGCTGCCGGCACCTCTTCGTCGAGCGCCAGCAGGATCCGCTCGATCCCCGCGGCGAAGCCGACGGCCGGCGTCGGCGGCCCGCCGAGTTGCTCGATCAGGCCGTCGTAGCGGCCGCCGCCGCCGATCTCCGACTGCGCCCCGAGCGCGTCGCAGACAAAGGAGAAGATCGTCCGCGTGTAGTAGTCGAGGCCGCGAACCAGGGTCGGGTCGACGACGTAGGCGATGCCAGCGGTGTCGAGCAGGGCCCGCACCTCGGCGAAGTGCTCGGCGTCCTCGCCCTCGAGCCGGCCGACGATGGTGGGAGCGCTCGTCATCACCGCCCGCGTCCCCTCGTGGTCGGAGTCGAAGGCGCGCAGCGGGTTGACGTCGATCCGCTCGCGCACGTCCTGCGAAAGCTCCCCCTCGTGGGCGCGCAGGTGCGCCTTCAGGTCCTCCAGGTAGGCGCGGCGGGACTCGAAGGAGCCGAGGCTGCCGAGCCGCAGCTCCACCCCCGGCACGCCGAGCTCCCCGAGCAGGTCGGAGAGGAGCATGATCACCTCGGCGTCGGCGAGGGGCGAGTCGGTGCCGATGCACTCGATCCCGAGCTGGTGGAACTGGCGGTAGCGGCCGGCCTGCGGGCGCTCGTGGCGGAAGAAGGGGCCGAGGTAGGAGAGCTTCACCGGCTGCGCCAGCTTGTGCATCCCGTGCTCGAGGTAAGCGCGGCAGATCGAAGCCGTCCCCTCCGGGCGCAGGGTGAGGCTGCGTTCGCCCTTGTCCTCGAAGGTGAACATCTCCTTGCGGACGATGTCGGTGGACTTGCCAACGCCGCGTTCGAACAGCGCCGTGTCCTCGAAGGCCGGCGTCGCGATCGGCTCGTAGCCGGCGCGGGCGAAAGTCGCGGCGGCAGCGCGTTCCAGCCGCGCCCGCGCCCGCCCCTGCTCAGGGAGGACGTCGAAGGTCCCGCGGGGTGCCTGGAATTTGCTCGCCATCGTGCGGGCGACCTTAGTCCAACCGGCCCGGGCTAACGCGCCAGCGAGCCGAGGAAGGGGTTGGTGGCGCGCTCGGCGCCGAGGGTGGTCAGTCCCATGTGGCCGGGATGGACGACGGTCTCGTCGGAGTAGGTGTCGAGCAGCTTGCCGAGCGAGGCGAGCAGCGTCGGTCCGTCGGCCCCCGGCAGGTCGACCCGCCCGACCGAGCCTTGGAAGAGGACGTCGCCGGAGAAGATCGCCTCCTCGCCGCGGACCGCGTAGGTGACGTGGCCCGGGCTGTGCCCGGGGGTGAAGACGACGTCCAGCTCCAGCCCCGCCAGCTCCAGGGTCTCGCCGCCGCGGAGGACCTCGTCGGCCTCGTAGCTCTCGAACGGGCCGAACCCCTCCCAGGGAACGAAGGCCATGATGTCGGCGAGGATCGGGACCTCGATCTCGGGGCAGTAGACCGGCGCCCCGGTCGCTTTCGCCACCGGCGCCACCGCGCCGATGTGGTCGAAGTGGCAGTGGGTGAGGAGGATCGCCTCGACGCGGGCCCCGGTTGCCTCGACCGCCGCCAGGATCCGGTCCGCCTCCTCACCCGGGTCGACGACGAGCAGCCGGTCGCCGCCCCGGGGCCGGAGCAGGAAGCAGTTCTCGGCGACGGGGCCGACCGTGAGCATCTCGACGTCGAGGGCCATCGAACTACTGGTCGCCGCCGCGCATCCGCGCCCGCTCGCGCCGCCGCCACATCGCCATGTCGATGAAGTAGCCGGCGGGGACGTAGAAGACCAGCATGAAGGCACCGAAGAGGAGCGAGGCGACGACCGCCTTTTTGAAGATCAGGATCAGCAGCACGGCGAAGATGACGGCGGCGAAGAGGCCGCGGAGGAACGAGCTGCGCCAGGTCGGCGGCAGGTCCTGCTGGGGGGCCGGCTTGCGGCGGGAGCGGGCGCGCGCTTTTGCTTCCTCGCGGCTGCGGGGGCGACCGCTGCGGGGCTTGTTGTCGATCCGCCCCCCCTGGGTGCCGCGGCGCTTGCGCTGGCGCTTCTTCCTCGTCTGGGCCATCGGCTCCGAAATCTACCTACCGGTCGGTCGCCTCGGCGAGCCGCGCCTCGATCACATGCTGTTTCGGGTCGAAGCCGCGCATCGGCACGTCCTCCGGGTAGCCGGCGAGCGCCGCCCGCGGGATCAGGCCGACCAACTCGGCCTCCAGCGGCCGCGCCCCGAGCGGCGCCGCCAGCGCACGCACCCGCTCGACGACTTCGCCAACGGGGACGGTGAGCGGATCGTGGACGTTGGTCGAGACCTGGGCGCGGCCGCTGGAGAGGAGCAGCCCGATCGCCCGCACTCCCGTCGGCCCTCCCCCCGCCTCGCGCAGACCGGCGGCGACGGCGCGGGCGACCTCGACGTCGTCGCTGTCGAGCTCGACGTTGAAGGCGGCGAGCGGCGGCCGCGCCGTCACCAGGGTCGCACCCGCTTTGCGGTGCGGCAGCTCGGGTCCGAAGTCCGGCCGCAGCTCCCCCGACTCCATTCGCAGCCAGAGCTCCGCCAGGCCGCCGTTGCGGAAGTAGGCGCGCTCGGCCCGGCCGGGGTCGCGCGCCAGCTCGCCGTAGAGGAAGACCGGGATGCCGAGGCCGCCGATCTGGGTCGCCGCCGCGACCGCCTCCTCGCGCGCCGCCTCGTGGTCGCCAGGGTCGAACCAGACGACCGGGCAGACGTCGAGCGCGCCAATCGCCGGGTGGGCGCCGAAATAGCGGTCCATCTCGATCGTCTCCGCCGCCTCCTCGGCGCCGCCGGCGAGCGCCTCGACCAGGGCGCCGCCGCTGCCGGCAAGGGTGAAGACGGTGCGGCCGTGGTCGGGGTCGGTATGGCGGTCGAGCAGGGTCACGCCCCGGGTGAAGGCCCGCTCCAGCCGGCCCAGTCGCTCCTCGTCGCTCCCCTCCGAGAGGTTCGGCACCGCGAGCAATGGCGGCATCTTCCAGGCGCCTCAGACCAACAGGTCGCCGCCGCTGACGATCGTCTCGCCATCGATCTCGACCGTCGGTTCCAGGACCACGCAGTCGAGGTGGACAGGGACCTGGACCGTGCCCCCGATCGCCGCCGAAGCGCCGAAGGCGACGTGGCAGGTGCCGAGGATCTTCTCGTCCTCGAGGATGTTGCCGGTGAGGATCGCCTCTTCGTTGGTGCCGATCCCGAGCTCGGCGACGTTGGTCCCGTCCTTGCCGTGGACGGTGAGCAGCTCCATCAGCCGGGCGCCGTCCTCGCCGCTCGCCTCGACCAGGTGGCCCTCGCGGACGGTCAGCGCAACCGAGGTCTCGAGCAGTCCGATTTCGGCGATCGAGCCGTCGACGACCAGCGTACCTTCGGTGGTTCCCTCCAGCGGGGCGATGAAGCCCTCGCCGCAGGGCAGGTTCCCGAAGGCGCCGCGGTTGCCGAGTTCGCCGGCGTCGACGATCCCCTGGCGCCCTTCCAGCCCAATCCGCAAGTCGCTGCCGTTGCTGCAGGTGATCCGTACCTGCGAGCCGCGGTTGAGGGCGGTGACGATTGCCCAGCCGCGGCGGCGGATCTCCTCCAGGTCGCCGGTCATCAGCCGGCCCAGCATCTCCTCGGTTACGCCGGGGAGAGTGCCAATGCGTACCCCGGCTTCACTTGCCGCTTTGCGCGCAGCGGTGTGGGAGAGCGACTGGATCGTCGGGGCCAGGACGACGTCGGCCGCGGCCATTGCGGCCGCCACCGGTCGGGGCGGCTCGGCGGCTGCGGATTCACGCTCGGAGATGACGGCAAGGGTCGCGTCGGCGCCCTCCCCCTGCGCCTCGATCCGCATCAGCGCCCCAATCTCTTCCGTCACGGGGTTGCAGACGACCAGCACCTCCTCGCCCGGCGAGATCCCCATGCACTGCCGGACGACCGTCTTCACTGCCCTGTCCAGTTCCGCGGTCATCGGGCAACCCTACTCCTGCCGCATGGAAGCTGCACCCGTTTCCCCTGCAATCGCGCCATTTGCAGCACATTAGAAAACCACACGTGATTAATCGCTACCCCTTGCAGATCACTCGTCGTCATGCCGGTGTCCAATGGCCCACCTCTCAAGCCAAATCAACCCGACCAACACGACCCCGAAGGCGACAAAGGGCGGGAACCACCCCTCCGGCCGTAAAAGCACCAGCGAGCCCACCGCAAAAGCATCCGCAAGCAGGAGGAATCCGACCAATACCGGCCGCATCGCCGCCCACCCATCCTGAGGAGGTCCACCGCCTTGCTGCACCGCTACGATCCCCCTCCCCGCCGGAGTAGCTCAGCTGGTTAGAGCAGCGGAATCATAATCCGCGTGTCGGGGGTTCGAGTCCCTCCTCCGGCACTGCCGCAGTGGCCCGACACGCGGATTCAAGCGGTCCTCCTGTCAGTCGCCGGCGGCGACGTGAACCTCCACGGTGCCGGTGCCCGTGTTGGCCGTCTTGATGAAGACCAGGTCGGGGAAGCCCCAGTCCTGGAAGCGCGCCACCGTCCAGGCGCCGTCTTCCTCCGGCGCGAACGTCGTCCCGGTATCGAGGATGTGCTGCTGGAAGTGCGAGGCGCCGGAGGCCACGTGCACCTCGACCGTGCCGGTGTTAGTGCCGGAGGTCTCGATGAAGACCAAGTCCGGGATGCCGTCCCCGTCGAAGTCGGCCAGCAACCAGGTGCCGTTCGGGCCGGGCGCGGTGAACGCCGTCCCCACCTCGAGGATGCGTTGCTGGAAATTAGACGCGCCGGAGGCGATGTGCACCTCGATCGCGCCGGTGTCCGTGTCGGCCGTCTTGATGAAGATCAGGTCGAGGATGCCGTCCCCGTCCCAATCGGCCATCAGCCAGGTGCCGTCGTCCTCCGGTGCGAACGTCGTCCCCACCTCGAGGATGCGCTGCTGGAAGTTCGAGGCGCCTGAGGCCACGTGAACCTCGGCGGTGCCGGTGCCGGTGTTGGCCGTCTTGATGAAGATCAGGTCGAGGATGCCGTCCCCGTCCCAATCGGCCATCAGCCAGGTGCCGTCGTCCTCCGGTGCGAACGTCGTCCCCACCTCGAGGATGCGCTGCTGGAAGTTCGAGGTGCCGGAGGCGATGTGCACCTCGACCGTGCCGGTGCCCGTGTTGGCCGTCTTGATGAAGACCAGGTCGGGGACGCCGTCGTGGTCCCAGTCGGCCATCAGCCAGGTGCCGTCGTTCTCCGGTGCGAACGTCGTCCCCGTCTCGAGGATGCGCTGCTGGTAAGGCGTTATGGCAGGCGGGGTGTAGTCGGGGCCGCGGGTCCAGTCGCTCTTGAAAGCCGGCCCCGTCGGACCCGTGGTGAGCACTTCAACCGCCTGGGAGTAGGACTTGTAGTGCACGTTGTTCCCCAAGCGGCCGTTGTAGTCGATCCATTCAGGCACACCCGCCTTGGTGAGCACGAGAGTCGGCCGCGTCTGCCAGTGAAGCCCGTCGTCGTCGGTGTAGTCGTGCCCGAGGGGGAACGATTGCAACGGCCATTCGCCGGCGCTGGGGTACATCTCGTGCGAATGCCAGGCTGAGTACACGGTCAGCGGCCTGATCTGGTTCAGCTGCAGGTTGCTGAAGCTGAACGGAGGTTCCGTGACATACCTGGTGTTGCCATGGGCGTCGAACTCGACCCCCAGCAGGTTGACGCCGGAAGCATCGACGGTCACCCTCGCACCAACCCGCATGACGTCGCCGAAGTGCTGTTCGAAACCTCCACCCGAGATCACCGGAGCAAGGGGCTGAGCCGTCCAGCTGCTGCCCACCATGGCACCGTTGTAGGCGCAGAGGAAGTAGTAGCTGATCAGGAAGTAAGGCGCGCCTTCACCGGTGGTCACTTCCGAGATATGGGCGTAGCAGGCGGCCCCGCTGCGAGGGTTCGGCACGCTCCCGGGGACCAGTTCTCCCGTCAGGGTCTCCAGCTGATAGTCGGAGAAATAGAAGGACCCCCAAGGGTTGGGATGGGAGTAGGTCGCGTGCTCTCCGGGAGCGGCGGCCATCGGCCAGAGTCCGTATTCGGTGTTGGTGTCGCCTCCGGGATCGGCCTTGGTTGCGGCGACCAGGTCCGACGGCGTGAGCGGGCCGACATTCACCACATTCATCGAGGAGGGAATGTAGATCGCCCCGCCACTTACAGACCAGCTCAAGTCACCACGCCCATAGGTGAGCTGGCTGCGGGCCAGTAGCCACTCCAACGTGCAGGGAAAGAATTCCTCTTTTGAGTGAAAGCGGATCTCCGGCGCAAGTAGCTGCGCGATCCACTCGACGTTGACGGGGGCGGAGTCAGTTTCCCCCATAACTGCGGGTGCGGGCGATTCGATCGTGGACATGCTCTGCTCCTTCGTCAGGCCTTCAAGTGGGGAGGTAGCTACCCAAAACTTGGTACCTACATTCGAGTACTTAGAAGAGTTTGTGCAATCTGGACCAATTTGCGTACTTTTAGGTACCCAAATAGCTCTCCTCTGAGGTCCAGCGACGTAATACGGCACCCCGAGGCCGAAAATACGGTGGTTTCACTGATGTGCGGGGGGTCTCGCCCGCCTACCTTCACTGTGCAAGTCGAAAGCACACGAATGGAGGCAACAAATGCAGCTCTACGGAATCTTTCGTCGCAACGGGTGGCGGACCCCGCAGGACCTGGAAGTGGCCGGGAAGAAATCGGCCGAAGTGGGCGATGAACCGGGGTCGGGGGTGCGGTGGATCCGCAGCTACGCGCTCGGCGAGGAGAGCGGCGAGGTCGGCACGTTCTGCGTCTACGAAGGCGAGAGCCCGGAGACGGTGCGCGCCCATGCGGAGGCCGCGGGCCTGCCGTGCGACGAGATCGTGCCGATCCTCGAGACGGTCATCGTCCGGCCCGATCCGGTTCCGGCGACGCATTGACCTGGCTGCGGGGCGCTTTTGTCAACCAATGGTTTGCAAAAGCGCCCCGCATCTCACGCCTAGACTCAAACGTCGATGAGTGAGCGCAGTCCCTTGGTCGGTCGCGAAAGCGAGCTCGCAGAGCTGGCCGAAGCGGCCGAGGGGGCGCGACTCGGCCAGGGCTCGATCGTCCTCCTCGCCGGCGAGGCCGGCGTCGGCAAGAGCAGCCTCGCGGAGGCGGCGACCGACGGCTTCGACGTGATCCTGCGGGGCGCGGCCTCGAACGGGGTCACGGTCTCCTACGGGCCGATCGTCGACGCCCTGCGCTCGCGGCTGCGCGTCGAGCCCGAGGCCCTCGCCGATTGTGGCCCGCTCCTCCCCCACCTCGCCCTGATCCTTCCCGAGCTCGGCGAGGCAGCCGCGGAGAGCGAACGCACCACTATCTTCGAGGCCGTCCGCTGCGCCTTCGCCCACCTCAGTGCCGAGCGGCCCGCGGTCGTCGTCCTCGACGACCTGCAGTGGTCCGACGAGACGACGCTGGAGCTGCTGGCGGCGCTGGCGGAGCCGCTGCGGCAACTCCCGGTCCTGGTCATCGCCGCCTACCGCTCCGACGGGCTGCCGCGCGACCACCGCCTGCGCTGGCTGCGCAACGAGCTGCGCCGCGGCGGTGCCCTGCGGGAGCTGGCGCTGGAGCCGCTCGACCGCCCCGCCGTCGGCGAGCTGATGCGCGAGCTGCTGCCCGAAGCGCCCTCGCAGGCGCTGGTGCGGACGGTCCACGACCGCACCATGGGATCCCCCTTCTTCGTCGAGGAGCTGATCGGCGCCCTGCAGGCGCGGAAGGCGCTGCGGCCGGGCCGTCGCGGCCTCGAGCTGACCGAGCAGGACGAGCTTCCCGTCCCGGACTCGATTCGCGAAGCGGTCCTCGTCGGCATCTCCGATCTCTCCTCCGAAGCTCGCGAAGCGGCGGAGACCGCCGCCGTCCTGGGACCCCATTTCGACCTCTCGCTCGCCGCAGAGCTCACGCCTGGTCCCGGGCTGGCGGAGCTGGTCGAGACCGGCTTGCTGGAGGAGCGCGAGGCCGGCAAGGCCGTCTTCCGCCACGCCCTTGCCCAGGAAGCCCTCTACGCAGAGGTGCCCTGGATCCGCTGCCGCGACCTCCACCGCCAGCTCGCCGAGCTGCTGGAGGCAAGCGATGGCTCCAGCCTCGAGATCGCCACGCACTGGCGCGGTGCCGGCAACCTCCCCCGAGCCCGCGAGGGCCTGGTCCGGGCGGCGCGGGAGTCGGAGGCGCTCCACGCCCACCGCGATGCGGTGCGGGCAGCGCGCGAGGCGCTCGAGCTCTGGCCCGAGGACGAGTCGGAGGAGCTGCGGGCGGAGACGCTGGAACGCTACGGGCGCTGCGCTGAGCTAGTCGGCGAGCTGGCCGAAGCGACCAAAGCCTGGCGAGAGCTCGCCGCCTCCTGCGACCGCCGCCGCGACGGCCTCGGCTATGCGGAGGCGCAGCGGCGTCTCGCCGCCGTCTACGACCTCGGCGGCGAACGGGAGCAGGCGTTCGCGGCGCGGCGGCTCGCGGCCGAGGCCTTCGCCGCCGCCGACTGCCCGGCCGAGGCGGCGCTGGAGCGGCTGGCGATGGCCGACCACCACCGGCGCGGCGGCCGTTACAGCGAAGCGATCGAGCTCGCCGAGCTCGCGGCCCAGGAGGCACGGGCAGCGGAGCGGGTCGACATCGACGCCCGCGTCCTCGGCCTGCGCGGCGTCGTCGAGGCCAAGGGCGGCGACTTCGAGCGCGGCCTGGAGTCCGTCCGCGCCGGCCTTGCCCTCGCTCTCGAGCACGACCTCACCCCGATCGCCGCCGAGCTCTACCAGCGCCTCAGCCTCGTCCTCTACGACGGCGCCGACTACCGCCAGGCCGAGGAGGCGCTCGACACCGCCCTCGACCTCTGCCGCACCGACGGCGACGCCGGGACCGAGGTCGCCTGCGTCACCTGCCTCGTCTACGTACTCCGCGAGCGCGGCGAGTGGTCGCGCGCGTCGGAGCTGGGCCACGAGCTGATCGACGCCGACACCGCGGTCTGGGTCGCCGAGGGCTTGCTCGGGGCGATCCACGCCTTCGAAGGCAAGCTCAGCGCCGCCCGCCGCCTGCTCACCTCCTCGCGCGCGGTCTCCTCCGCGGTCGGCCACTACAACATGTTCATCGACTCGACGACGGGCCTGGCGATCGTCGCCGCCGCCGAAGGGCTCGAGGACGAGGCCGCCAGCCACTGCCGCGAGCTGCTCGCGCGCTGGGAGGAAAGCGAGGACCACCACTACGCGGTCTGGGGCGTGCGCTGGGCGACCAGCTGGTTCGCCCGTCAGGGGCAACGGAAGGAGGCGCAGCTCTGCGCCGCCGCGCTCGGCAGGATGGCGGCCGAGGGCGGGCACGACGACGCGGTCGCGGCGCTGGCGCAGGCGGTCGGCGAGCTGGCCCTGCTGGAAGGCGACGCCGGCACGGCCGCCGAGAACCTCTCCCGCGCCGTCGAGCTGCAGCGCAACCTGGCGACGCCGCACGAGCGGGCCCAGGTCGAACTCCGCGCCGGCGTCGCCCTCGCGGCGGCCGGCGAGCGCGAGGCGGCGCTGGAGCGACTCTCCGACGCCTACCGCTGCGCCGCCAAGCTCGGCGCCCGGCCACTGGCGGCGGAGGCGGCGAAAGAGGTGGCGGCGCTCGGCGAGTCGGTCGCCCAGCGACTTGGCAGCCGCGCCGCCGCGGCCTCCGATGGAGTTCAGCTGACCCGCCGCGAGCTCGAGGTCCTCCGCCACGTAGCCGTCGGCCGCACCAACCGCGAGATCGCCCAGGAGCTCTTCATCAGCCAGCGCACGGTCGACATGCACGTCCGCAACCTGCTCGGCAAGCTCGACTGCCGCTCCCGGGTCGAGGCCAGCCACCGCGCCGGCGAGCTCGGGTTACTGAGCTAGGCCTCCTTCAGACAAGCGGGTTCCCAAAGCTGCGGCTAGGGTCGGGTAGAAGATGCCCGACTACTCGAAAACGCCGCTGCAGGACTGGGGCGAGCTGATCTCGTTCTCGCCAAGCACCGTCCTGCGCCCGACCAGCATCGAGGAGCTGAAGGGGATGCTGGAGCGGGTGCACCGGGGCGAGATCGGCAACGGCCGCGTCCGCGTCCCGGGAAGCCTCCACTCCTGCTCGGAGATCGCCGTCGGCGAGGCGGTCATCGACGTCTCCACCTTGCCGAGGAGCATCGAGTTCGAGAGCGGCGACACCGCGGTCACCGTCACCGCCAACTACTCCCTGCACGAGTTCCTCTTCGAGCTCGGGCAGCGCGGCAAATCGATCACCGCCACCGGCGGCACCGACCACCAGACGCTCGCCGGCCTGATCTCCACCGGCACCGCCGGCGCCAGCAGCCGCCACGCTCTCTACGAGAAGCTCGAGTGGGTCGAGCTGGTCACCGTCGACGCTTCAGGCCAGGCGGTCGAGCGGCGGATCTCCCGCGGCGACCCCGATTTCCCGGGGGTGATCTGCTCCCTCGGCCTGCTCGGCGTCATCACCAGGGTCAAATTCCAGCTCGTCGACGAGCTCTTCTTCGACGTGACGATGAAGATCGTCCACCTCGACGACGTCCTCACCGATCTCGACGCCACCTCGGCCAGATACGACTTCTGGCGCGTCAACTGGATGCAGAAGAGCGACAAGGCGCTGCTGTGGGCCGCGACCGCGGTGCCGTCGGCCGCCTCGAAGCCCGACGGCGACTATCCCGAGGAACGCTCCGAGCAGGTGCTCGACTTCGTCTTCAAGGCGATGGACGAGATCGCCGACACCGGGCCGCTGCTGAACCCGGTCCTCGAGGGGATCTACGAGGTCCTCGCCCTCACCTATGACGAGTCCCGCGTCACCGGCCCGCTGCGCAACATGCTCCCGGTCGACCGGCGGGCGCCGCTGCGGGTGGCGATGGCCGAGTGGAGCTTCCGGCCGCGGGACCTGCAGCGGCTGATCGGCGAGTGCCGCGACTACTTCGACGAGGCCGGCTGGCCGAACATCCCCACCGAGATCGAGCTGACCAAGGTCGACGGGGCGCTGATGTCGGCCTGGAGTTGGGACGACGTCCCCTACGTCGTCAAGTTCAACTGGATGTACCTGACCGAGGTCTGCCGCGCCCCCGGCGAGAAGGAGGAGATCTACGCCCACCTCCGCGGCCTCTGGGAGCACCTGCGGCGCGAAGGCGTCCCCTTCAAGGCCCACTGGGGCAAGGTCAACTTCATCGACCCCGAGTTCGTCCGCCAGAACCACGATTGGGACCGGTTCCGGCCCCTGATCCGCCCGATCTTCCTCAACGACTACCTCGAAGAGAGGCTGGGCCCGCAATGAGCAACGGCACTGCCGCACCCTCGTTCCCCGGTTTGATCGACATGCACGCCCACCCGGGGATGAACGCCTACTTCTGGGGTCGGGACCTACGCAAGCACTACTTCGCCGGCAGCACCTTCAACCCCCTGGCCAGCCTCACCGACTTCGAGATGCTGCGGAAGGGCGACGTCAGGGTCGTCTGGTCGATCAGCCACGTGCCCGAGCAGGAGTACTTCCGCAACCCGCCGATCCGCCTCCTCGCCCACCTGACGCCGGGCGGGCGCAAGATGCTGAAGCACGACGCCTGGGAGATCACGCTGCGGATGATGGACGCGATGGAGCAGCAGGTCGCGCGGGCCGACGACGAGTTCGCGTTCGCGCGCTCCAACGCCGAGCTCGACGCGGCGCTGGCGGCCGGAAAGCGGGTCTTCGTCCACACGATCGAGGGCGGCCACCAGATCAGCGCCGGCCTTCCCGAGGGGGACGTCCAGGGCCGGCTCGACCGCCTCGAGCAGCTGGCCGAGCGCGGCCTCGCCTCGCTGATCCTCGCCCACCTCTTCCCCAACGACATCGCCGGCCACAGCGAGTGCATCCCGGCCAAGCAACACAAGATCCTCTTCTGGAAACTCGACACCAGGGTCGACGACTCCCGAGGCCTGACCGAGACCGGCCGAGCCGTCGTCAAGCGGATGGCCGAGCTGCGGATCATCCCCGACCTCACCCACTGCTCCCCGGCCTCGCGACGGGACGTCTACGACCTCGTCGGCAACGAGATCCCGATCGTCGCCACCCACATCGGCGTGCAGGCGCTGAATCCCGTTCCCGTCAACATGAGCGAGGAGGACGTCAAGGCGATTGCCGCCTCCGGCGGCGCCGTCGGCGTCATCTTCATGCCCTATTGGCTGGAAGCGTCCCACCCTGGCCCCGGCCTCGAGGCGATTTGGCGGACGATGGCGCAGATCAACGAGTGGAGCGGCGGCGAATGGCAGCACGTCGGGATCGGCACCGACTTCGACGGCTGGACCGACCCGCCCGACGACTGCAAGAGCGCCGGTGAGCTCCCCCGCGTCCGGGAGATGCTCGAGAGCAAGGGCCTCGGTCGCCCCGAAGTCGAGGCGGTGCTCGGCTCTAACGCCCGGCGCGTGCTGCGCGACGGCTGGCGGTAGCGGCCGGTCCCCGCCTGGGAGACCCGTTCTTGCGACCGACGGAAAGACCGATGCCAATGCCGGTGAAAACCGAGATCAGGCATAGCCCTACAAATCCAGCACCGGGACCAGCGTCGACGTTGTCCAGCAAGATCGCCAAACCCACTACGGCCATCAGCGGAACGGCAAGCAGCAGCACCCGAAGCACAGCTCGATTGTAGGTCACGTCATTACCTCCATCAGAAGAGCAAGTACGCCACAGGCGAGACCTGCAAAGAAACCAATTGCCGTCGCTTGTTCCACCTCGGGCGCGGCCCTCTCCGCCAGCACGGCGGCATAACGGGACGCGGCCGCAGCGAACCCAGTCGTTGCCACCAGCGCCGCGACGAGGTCCGAAATCGCTTCCGTAAACATTCCAGCTGATACCAAAGTTTCCACCTCAGACATAACATTACAGCATGCATCGGACAAAACGCTTCCCCCTCAGAACAGTCTTCTGGATTGGCATCATCGCCTTGGTCGCTATGTCCGGTTGCGGCTCCAGCTCGGACACCGCCTCCAGCCCTGACGGCAACCGCTACTTCGGCGACCACCCTGGGCAGGAAGCTTCGAAGGCGGCGATCGGTGCGGATGATTGCCAGGTGCTGCGGCGGTCGGTCGAAGGCGTCGAGGACGTGCGGGTGGGCGCGGAATCGGAGCCCTCTCCCCCGTCCTCGCGCTGCCTGATCTCCGGGCGCGGGCTGCACGTCTCGGTCTACCTCGACGCCTCCACCGCAGCGCGGCAGCGCTACTTCAACCGGATGGTCGAGCAGGTCCAGTTCTACGGGACCGAGCCGGCCAAGCGGCCGCACGCGGTTGCCGGCGTCGGCGACCGCGGCGCCTACGAACACAGCGCCAGCTGGATCCCCGCCTTCAGCACCCTCTACGCGGTCCGCGGCAACAGGTGGCTGACCGTCTCCTACGCGGCGACGGGGGTGCCGAAAGACGTGCGGAAGGAGCGCGCCGCCGCGCTCGCCCGCCGAGGTTTCAGGCTGACCGCTCGCTAGGCGGGGCCTCGAGCATCAGCGTCACCGGGCCGTCGTTGATCAGGGCAACTCCCATGCACGCCCCGAAGACGCCCTTTTTCGCCCCCAGCCGCTCGCAGAAGCGGTCGTAGAGCGGCTCCGCCACCTCCGGCCGCGCCGCCTCCACGTAGCTGGGGCGGTTGCCGCGACGGGCATCGCCGTAGAGGGTGAATTGGCTGACGCAGAGCACCTCGCGATCGCCGAGCGGCTCGTTCATCCGCCCCTCGGCGTCGTCGAAGATCCGCAGCTTGCGCACCTTCTCGGCGAGCCGGTCGGCCTCGTCCTCGCCGTCCCGGACCCCCACCCCGAGCAGGATCAGCATCCCCGGCCCGATCTGAGCGACCCGGTCGCCCTCGACGTCGACCGCCGCCTGGCTGACCCGCTGGACCAAAGCCTTCACGCGGGCGAACCTAGCGCAGGCCCGGCCGGATCAGCGACCGAAGCGGAAGGTGGCGCGGCTAGGAATGGCCGGGCGGTTGTGGATCTGGTGGTGGTGATGACGGTGCTTGCGCCTCTTCTTGACGCAGCGCACCTTGCCGTGCACCCGTTTCTTGCGGAAGCCTTTCTTGCAGCGCTTCCGGTGCGGTTTGGCAACCACCGGTGGAGTCGCGGTCGGCGGCGTCACCACAGGCCGCGGGATGACCGGAGTGGCATTCGACCCGAGGTCGGCGTCGATCCCCGTCGTCGTGTTACCGGCGATCAGCGAAAGCGGATTCGCCTCTTCCCAGGTTGCTTTGTGATCCCAGAACTGGATCGATTCCGTGACGTAATCGAAGAATTCGACCTTGTACTCGTCGCCAGGGAGGCCATTGATCGCGTAACGACCGTCCGCGCCGGACAGCGCGCACCTGATCGCGCCTTCGGGGTCGGTGCTCCAAGCGCAGACTTCCGCTTCTTCGACGGGCGACCCGCCGAGACGCACCTGACCTTCGACGCCGGCCGCCGGCAGCAGGTCCGCTTCGATCCCGGTTTCGACCGCCCCGAGGGTCACCACGACCGGATCGGATTCCCACCAATGCGACCGATGGTCGTACCACTGCGGCTGGTAGTTCTGCCCCAGGGGCCAGAATTCGATTTCGTAGGCGCCGGCCGCCATGCCTTTGAGCGCGTATTCACCGAGGGAGTCGCTTTCGGTGCAGCCGCCGAATTCTTCGCTGGAGATGGTCCAGGCGCAGACGAGGACTTCTTCGAGCGGATTGCCGGTCCCGGCCTCCTCGACGGTGCCTTCGACCCGGCCGCCGACGACCATTTCGGCGTCGATTTCGGTGACGTCGAACGCTCCGACCAGCACCGGGTCAGCTTCCCACCAGCCCTCCTTGCCGTCGAAGAACTGCGGCACGTAGTTCAGGGGGCGACCCCAGAATTCGACCGCGTATTCGTCGGGATCGAGTTCGCCGATCGTGTATTCGCCGCTGGCGTCGGTCTCTTCGCAGATCCAGGTTTCCCATTCTTCGGAAAGCGGATAGGCGCAGACTTCGAGTCCCTCGATCGGTTCCGCCGTCGAGGCGTCGGTGACCGTGCCGGAGATCGATCCGGCCGCTTGCGCCGCCGCGGGGGCGATGGCCACCAGGCAGAGCAAGGCCGCGAGCGCCAGAACCGCCGCTCGTCCTCTACGGATAGAGACCTCCCCAGAAGTCAAGGCGCGGCAGTATATATGGAAACCTCAGACGTACCGATTAGCCTTCCAGCGCCTCGACCAGGGATCCGGCGTCGTAGGCCCCGTAGAAGCGCACGCCGTTGACGAAGAAGGTCGGGGTGCCGGTGGCGCCGCTGGCTTCGGCCGAGGCGACGTCGCGGGCCACTCGGTCGCGGTAGGCGCCGGAGTCGACCTCCGCCCGCATCCGCTCGACGTCGAGGCCGAGACCCTGCCCGACCTCGAAGATCACGTCAGGCGAGAGCCGCGGCTGGTTGGCGTAGAGCTCGTCGTGGAACTCCCAGAAACTCCCCTGCGCCGCCGCCGCCTCGCTCGCCTCGGCGGCCAGCGGGGCCAGCGGGTGGCGCTCGGGGATCGGCAGGTGGCGGAAGCCGAAGAGGAGGCGGTCGCCCAAACGCTCGCGTACCCGTCGCAAAACTGATTGGGCGCCGAGGCAGAAGGGGCACTGGAAATCGCCGAACATCACCAGCTCCAGCGGCGCGCCCGGCTCGCCGCGCACGTGATCGAGATCCTCGAGCGGGGGTGAGAGCAGGTCGTCCACGTCGCCCTTGATGTTATGTGCGCGTGCACGACGTCGAGTCGATCCTCGTCCTGGTCCTGGCCGCGGCCCTGCTGGTCCGCCTCGCCGACTACGGCAAGATCCCCGCCCCGATCGTGCTCGTGATCGGCGGCCTGGCGATCGCCTTCATCCCCGGCCTGCCCGACGTCGAGCTCGACCCGGACACGATCTTCCTCGTCTTCCTGCCGCCGCTGGTCTACGCGGCGGGCTGGCGGACTTCGCCGCGGGAGCTGCGGACGGTGATGCGGCCGCTGGCTTTGCTCTCGGTCGGGCTCGTCTTCCTCACCGCCGCTGTCGTCGCCCTCGTCGCCCACGCGACCGTGCCGGGACTGAGCTGGGCCGAGGCGGCGGTGCTCGGCGCTGTCCTCGCCCCCACCGACACCGTCGCCGCGACCTCGATCTTCCGCCGCCTCGGCGCCCCCGAGCGGGTGCGGCTGCTGGTCGAAGGCGAGTCGATGATCAACGACGGCACCGCGCTCGTCCTCTACCGGATCGCGATTGGGGTCGCGACTGGCGGCGCCTTCAGCCTCGGCGGCGCCGCGCTCGAGTTCCTCGGCGTTGCTACCGGCGGCATCGTCGTCGGGCTCACGATCGGCTACCTCTCCGACCGCATCCTCGAGCGCCTCAGCGAATCGGACCTGACGATCATGCTCTCGGTCCTCACCGCCTACGGCGCCTACATCGGCGCCGAGGAGCTGCACGTCTCCGGCATTCTCGCCGCGGTCGTCGCCGGCGTTTACGCCGGGTATCGCTCGCCGCACACCCTCGACGCCGACGTCCGCCTCAACGCCGTCGCCTTCTGGAGCGTCCTGGTCTTCGGGCTCGAGATCACCCTCTTCGTCCTCCTCGGCCTGCAGTTGCCCGACATCATTGACACCCTGGAAGCGAGCTCGACCGGCGTCGACGAGCTGCTGCTGCCGGTGGCGGCGATCGCCGCGGCTTCGCTCGCCGCCCGCCTCCTCTTCGTCTTCGCGATGCGTGGCGATGCCGGCGAAACCGCGGGACAGCGCTTCGCCGTCGGCTGGAGCGGGATGCGCGGCGCCGTCTCCCTCGCCGCCGCGCTGGCGGTCCCGCTCAGCGTCGACGGCCGGCCGCAGATCATCTTCCTCACCTTCGCCCTGATCCTGGTCACGATCGTCGGCCAGGGCCTCTCGCTGCCCTTCATCGTCCGGGCGCTCGGCCTGGAGAACCCGCGCCGCTGGTCGGACGAAGAGGCGGTGGCGCGGATGGAGGCGGCGCAGTCGGCGCTCGACCGCCTCGACCAGATGGAGACCGACGAGCGCGCCAGCGAGAAGCAGCTGCTGCGCCTGCGCGACCTCTACCGCGCCCGCTTCCGCATGTGCCAGGCGGTGCTGGGCGGCGAGGAGCCCGACGTCGCCGCCCGCGAGCAGCGAATCGCCGACTACGGCGAGCTGCGGCGCGAGCTGATCGGGGTCGAGCGCGAGGAGCTGCTCGAACTCACCAGCGCCGGGCGCCTGCGCAACCAGACCCTGCGGCAGATCGAGCGGGATCTGGACCTCGAAGAGGCCCGGATCCGGGCCTGAGTGGCCCGAGAAATGTGCCAAAGACCGCCTCTGAAGAGAGAGGCGGCCCTTTGGCTTGAGTCAGGCACGCTGACGGGACTATTCGCTCACGACGAAGAGTGCTACTGGTTTGGTGATTTCATATTCCCCATACCAAAACGCTTCTTTTTCGCACAGTTTGTCGGAAGCGGCTTCGTTGAGCACGGGATCCGCGTTGAACACGTCGATGACAGCCGGGCTGCCGTGTTCGACTTCCCCGAGAGGGGTGTTTTTGGTCACCCAGGTGCATTTCATTTTGCCGAAAATCGTGTTGCACTGGGTCACGAATTCCTGGCCAGTGCCGATCGCCGTCCCGTTACCGGTTTCGGGAAAGGTGGAGACGTAATAGGTTCCATCTTTCAGCACTAGCATTTCGCAGTTGCTGCATTCGGTGAAGGACAGGTTTTCGACGGTGACTTCAGGAGCGATGCCTTTTCCGCCTTCTTTGGTCACTTTGCCCGCGAGCGTCGATTTGTTGCATTCGGCGACCGCAAAGGTGGTGTTGATCCGAGCCTTTTTTTTAGCCCCCAGCTGCGAGCTCAACGCTTCACCGTTTTTGAGGATGGAATTGCAGGGTTCCGTATAGTTTTTGCAGAGGATGCCCGCGGAGGCGGTGCCCGCCCCCACGACCGTCATCAAGGCCGCGGTCGCCGCAGCGGCGAAGCCCAGCATCTTGAGGCACTTCATGAGTTCTCCCTTCCGGCGCCATAACAGGGGCGCCGTTTTTGCATCGTTCCTGAAGGACTGACTTCAGGAACGCAGGGAGTTTTTTACCTCTGCCCGTCTAAGAAATCAATGTTTCATGCGGTTCAGGCCCAAAGAAGGCGCGAGCTCTCTCCGCGACCAAGGCCGGCATCTCGTCGGCGATGAAGTGACCGCAGCCGTCGACCTTCTCGACCTCCATCGCCTCGGCATGGCGCTCGTAGCCGGCGAGCAGCTGATGGCGTAGGGCGGCGTCGCCGGTGCCGAAGAGGAGCTTGGTGGGAACGCTCAGGCGGGCGTCGGCGTAGCGCCCGCGACCGATCGCCGGCGCCTCGCGCAGATTGAAGACCCGGTACATCTGCACCGCCGCCCGCGCCCGCGCCGGCTCGGTAAACGTGTCGGAGAAGGCGTGGATCGTCTCCTGATCCCAGGCCTCTTTCTGCACCGATCCCCCGACCAGCACTTTCGGCACGAACTTGCCGCTGCGGTGAAGCCGGTAGCCGACCCCGGGGCTGAGAATCAGCCACTGGTACCAGAAACGCCACAGGTGCGGCGCCATCTGCCGCATCGAGGTCCACGGCGGCAGGATGTTCAGCGAGAGGTACTTGTCGAACCGCTGCGGCGCCTTCAGGCAGAGCAGGAAGCCGATCCAGCCGCCCCAGTCGTGGCCGACCAGCTTCACCCGCTCGAACCCGAGCTCGTCGAGGACGGCGAGGACGTCGTCGGCCAAGTCCTCCTTCTCGTAGCCGTCCTCCGGGGCGTCGGACCAGCCGAAGCCGCGCAGGTCGAGTGCGATCACCCGGTGGCGGTCGGCTAATGCCGGCATCAGGTGGCGCCACTCGTACCAGTGCTGCGGCCAACCGTGGAGGCAGAGGACGACATCGTCGCCGGACCCCGCTTCGGCGTAGTGGAAGCGGACGCCCCGGGCCGTCACCCAGTGGTGGGAGACGCCCTCGATCTCAGGTGGCTGGCTCACCAGCCAAACACCCTAATGATCTGGGGCTGAGATGAGGCGGGCAGGGCGACCGGCTGCGCGCCGGGAGTCGCGCCGGTCGCCTACCCCTTCCGCTCAGCGCAGCGCGGCCGCCGCTGCCGCCTGGCGAAAGTCGTTGAGGATCTCCTCCATCGCCCCGACCTCGCAGGGGACACCTTCCGGCCAGTCCTTCTCGGGATGCTCGTGCAGCGTCTTCAGCCCGTTGCCACTGATCACCGCGACGACGGTCTCGTCGGGGCCGAACTTCCCTTCCTGGGCCAACCTCGCGGTCGAGGCGATCGTCGTCCCCCCGGCCGGCTCGGTGAGGATGCCCTCGGTCGCCCCCAGCAGGTCGATCGCGTTCCAGATCTCCTCGTCGGAGGCGGTCGCCGCCGAGCCCTCGCGCGAGCGGACCGCGTCGACGACCAGGTTGCCGTCGCCGGGGGCGCCGATCGCCAGCGAGTGCGCCGCCGTCTCCGGCGTCTGGGTGACGATCTCGCCACCGCCGATGATCGCGGTAGCGATCGGCGAGCAGCCGCTGGCCTGGGCGATGTCGATCTTCGAGTGAGCCGTGTCAGCCAGCCCGACCTTCTCCATCTCCACCAGGCCCTTGTGGACGCGCGAGGAGAGGGTGCCGCCGGCGGCCGGGATCACGAAGTGGTCCGGCGCCTGCCAGCCCAGCTCCTCGACGACCTCGAAGGCCATCGTCTTCGCCCCCTCGGCGTAGAACGGCCGCAGGGTGATGTTGGCGAACTCCATCCCGGTCGCCAGGGCCAGCTCGCGACAGGCGCGATTGGCCCCGTCGTAGTTGGCGTCGAGCTGGATCACCTGGGCCCCCATCGCCCGGCAGGCCTTCGCCTTCCCCTTCTCCATGTTGCCGGGGTAGAAGATGTAGGGACGGGCGCCGGCCTGAGCCGCCAGCGCGGCGACCGCGGTGCCGACGTTGCCGGTGGAGACGCAGCCGACCTCGTCTTTGCCGAGCTCCAGCAGGCGGGCGATCGCCATCCCCACCACCCGGTCCTTGTAGGAGAGCGAGGGGCGGTTGGTCGAGTCGTCCTTCAGGTAGAGGTTGCTGAGGCCGAGCTCGGCGCCGAGCCGCTCGGCGTGGATCAGCGGCGTTTTGCCGGCGAACTGGGTGACCCGCTGTTGGGCGCGGCGGTTGAGGATTGGCAGCAGCTCCTCGAAGCGCCAAATGTTCCAGGGGCGCTCCCCCAGAGGGCGCTCGGCAATCCGCTTCTTGGCCAGCTCGTAGTCGTAGTCGACGTCGAGCCCTTCGCCGCAGGCAGGGCACTTGAAGGCTTTGTCCAAGAGCGGCGTCCGGTAGCCGCACTCGCGACAGGCGAGTTCGGTGGCACAGGAACGGGTCCGGAGCCCGTAGGGCTCGGTGCGATGCGGGTCGACCGCGTCACTCATGACTCCTCCTTTGCCGCCGAGGCCTCGGCGTCGTTCCGGTTGATCGCACGGGTATAACACATGGTCCGTCACCGCTCAACGGTTTCTGCGCATACCGGCGAAGATTCCCAAGCGGATTCCTCTCAGGAAGGTAGCGGAACCTGATGCGGGTGCAAGGGGTCTGAAGCCTTCCGTCTGTAGAGTCTCTGTCCGCAGCCATGAAGGATCGAAATCGATGACCCCGCAGGAGCGCTTCGCCGTCAACCTCCGCAAGGCCCGCACCGCGGCCGGGATTTCGCAGGAAGAGCTCGGCTACATGTGCGACCTGCACCGCACCGAGGTATCTCTTCTCGAGCGGGCGGGACGGGAGCCGCGGATGGCGACGATCGTCAAGCTCGCCGGGGCGCTGAAGACGAGCCCGGGCGAGCTCTGCACCGGGATTGGCTGGTTGCCGAAAGCGAAGCGCTTCGACGTCAAACAGCCCCCGCGGGGCTAAGAGCGCCAACGAGCGCCGCTTCGCGACAAGGCAGCGTCCCCCGACGCTGCCTACATACCCCTGAAAAGAGAGTGAAGGGAGGCGGGGCGACGTCGGCCGAGCCGACGTGACCAGGATCCGTCATGACGCTTGATCCTGGCTCAGGATTGGTCCTCCTTTGCCACCCCAAGGCGGTTTCCCATATCCGAGAGCCCCGCCTCCTTCACCGGTTGATCGCCCGGCAGAAGCATTCATAACAGCTTTATATGTATCAATCAAGGGTGTTTGCTCAATCGCCTGGAATTGAGCGTAGTTTGGCTCAGGAGGCGGGAGTAACGCGGGGGGCGACCGGGATTTCGGCGTCCTTAGGCCACGTCTCCAGCGCCTCCGCAGTGTCCTCCACCCCGGCCGCGACCAGCAGTTCCTCGGCGATATGCGGGGCAAACGGGATCAGCGTGCGGGCCAAAAGTACGAGCGCGGCAAGCTGAGCCTCGGCGTCGGCGCGGTCGAGCTGGCCGCGCCGCTTGACGACCCGCTTCTCGAAGTCCTGGATCCGCTCGAAGAGGCGGGTGATGTTGCGGATCGACTTGTGCATCTGCAGCTGCTCGGTGTCCTCGGTGATTTTCGCCAGCCCGTTCTCGCACCATTTGCGCAGGCGGTCGCGCATGTGCTCGGTGTCGGCGGCCGCCTCGAGGTCGTGCTCGAGGCCCTCGAGCGCGGCGACCCGCTCGTGGGTGTAGTTCCAGAGGCTGCGCAGGAAGCGCGAGGCGAAACGGACCGCGCCGTCGCTCCAGTTCAGCGTCTTCGCCGGCCCGGCCGCGTAGAGGACGGCGACGCGGACGGTGTCGGCCCCGTGCTGGGCGACGAGCTTGTCGGGGTTAACGACGTTCCCCAGGTGCTTGCTCATCTTGCGCCCGTCGGCGATCACCATCTCGTGGAAGAGGCAGCCGGCGAACGGCTCCCCCTCCCCCATGAAGGCGAAGGGGCCGATGTCGCGCAGGGCCTTGGTCACGACCCGCTGGTCGAAGACGAAGCCGCCGCTGTCGTTGCCGGCGACCAGGCGCTCCGACGGCAGCCACTCCTGCAGCTCAGGGTGGGTGAACATCTGCTCGGCCCGGCTCTCGGGCGGGACCGCGGCCGGGACCCAGAGCCAGAGCGCGTCGAAGTGGCAGTCGAGGGTGTCGGTCTCGCGCTTGGCGGCACCGCCGCACTTGGGGCAGTCGACGTCGACGAAGTCGGGGCGCTCGGCGAGCGGGTTCCCTTCACCGGTTGGTTTCAAGTCGCGCGGGAGGACGACCGGCAGGTCCTGCTCGGACACGGGCACCGGGCCACACCGCTCGCAGAGGACGACAGGAATCGGGCAGCCCCAGGCGCGCTGGCGCGAGATCGAGAAGTCGTTGGCGCGATAGCGGGTGGCCTCGCGGGCGTCCGCCACGGGCTCGGCGGCGAGAGCCTCCTCCCCGTCCTCGACCGGCTCCGGCACCGAGACCCGCTCCAGCCGCTCGGCGATGTCGCGGTCGGCCTCGTCGACGGCGGGGATGCCGAGGGCGACAGTAGGCCCGAAGCGGGCGTCGACGATCGGCGAGACGACCACCGGCAGCTCCGATCCGTCCGGTCCGGCGATCGAGGCACCGGTGTCGACCAGCGGAACCGAGCGGGCGTCGCGGGCGCTGCGCTCCCAGCCGCCCGATCGCATCTGCTCGAGCTGCTCGCGCACACCCTGGTCGGCGATCCAGGCGTCGACGTCGGGATGGCGCGGCGAGAGCAGGACGAAGCTCGCCAGGCCGGCGAACTTGCGGTGCGGGGTGAAGGCGGTGAGACCGCGGGCGCGGTCACCGAGGTCGACCTCGATCCCGTCGCTGCGGCCGAGGATGTAGCGCTGGGTCGCCAGCGAGAGGTCGTCCCACTTGCCGCTCTCGGCGAGTCGCTCCGTGTTGCGGTCGTTCTCCTCCAGGTAGGGGGTGATGCGCAGGAACCAGGTCGGGCGCCGGATCAGCCGCACCTCGTTGTGGCAGCGCCAGCAGCGCCCGTCCTCGACCTGGATCGAGGCGAGGGTGGTCTGGCAGGTGTCGCACCAGTCGACGGTGGCGTCGGCGCGGTAGATCAGGTCGTGCTCGAGCAGGGTGAGGAAGAGCCACTGCGACCAGCGGTACTGGCTCTCGTCGGAGCTGTAGAAGGCGCGGTCGTAGTCGAAGGAGAAGCCGAGGCGCTTCATCTGCCCCAGCATCCGCTCGCCGCACTGCTCGACCCACTCGGCCGGGGTCGTCTCGCGCTCGATCGCCGCCAGCTCGGCCGGCAGCCCGAAGGCGTCGAAGCCGAAGCCGAAGAGGACCGCGTCGCCGCGGCCGCGGCGGAAGCGCGCGTAGGAGTCCCCGATCGAGTAGTCGCGGACGTGCCCCATGTGCAGGTTGCCCGAGGTGAACGGGCTCGAAGGCTTGACGTAGACCCGCTCCTGGCCCTCCTGGGGTCGCGGCGCCGCGAAGTCCCCCCGCTGCTCCCAGACCTGCTGCCGCCCGGCCTCGATCGTCTGCGGGTCGTATTTGGTTTTTCCACTCACCCCTTCAATGATGCCTGAGGGTCCGAAAACCAAGCAGATCGTGGGACGCAGGGAGCGTGGCGTGCTCTGCACGCGAGCGACCGAGGACCCCGATATGCGCCGGTTTGCAGGGCCCTCAGTCGAAGGCCCACAACTTGTTCCCTAGGAAATTGAACGGCATCGCCACTGCGACGGCGATCGCCTGGGCGGGAAGCTCGCCCATCCCTCCCGCGAGGAGCAGTTCGAGCGCGACCAGGTTGACGCCGAGCGAGGCGACGCTGACGACGAAGAAGCGGGCTGCCTGGAAGTGGGCGGGGTTCTCGCCGGGGCCGAAAGTCCAGTGGCGGTTCCAAAAGAAGTTGTTGCTGACCGCGACGAGGAAGGCGCCGATGGCGGCGGCGAGGTGGTGGATGTCGAGGACGCCGGCCAGCAGCGCGAAGACGGCGAGGTTGATCAGGTAACCGGAGCCGCCAACGATGCCGAATTTGGCCAGCTGCCACCAGCTCGCCGGACGGCGGGAGGCGGCGCGGATGCGGAGGGCAAGTTCGCTGGTGGGCGACATCGAGAACGGGTCAGATTAGCGACAAGAGCAGGCGTTAACGGAGATCTGCGTAGTCTTTCCCGCCGTGCGAACGAGGACCGCAACCATGGCCGCGGTGGCGCTGGCCGCCATCGGCGTGGCGCTCGCCCTCGTCTTCGGCGGCTCCGAGAGCCCGAACACCGCCAAAGCCGAAAGTTCCGCCGTCCCCGGCGCTCCCACGGTGGAAATCGTCTCCCCCCGCAACGGCGCCCGCCAGGGCAACCGCGCGATCGTCGTCAAGGTCCTCGTCGAGAACTTCCAGCTGGCGCCGCGCCACCTCGGCGGCGAACCCCAGCTGGGCGAGGGCCACCTGCGCTTCAGCCTCAAGCGGGTGCCCGACTGCGTCTACCCGAAGAAACTCGAAGACGCGATCAACAGCCCCGTCGGCAAGGGCCGCCTGCTCGGCAGATCCTTCGACTACGCCGAGCACGCGGGGCCCAACGGCGTCCTCGCCGAGCGGATCGGCTCCGCCGGCAGCTACTCCCCCGCCACCCGACCGGAGATCTACTACCGCGCCCTCCAACCCGGCTTCTACCGCCTCGTCGTCAACCTCGCCCAGAACAACGGCATGACGACCCAGTTCCACGACGTCACCAACTTCCAGATCCTCCCCCGCCCCGGCCACGGCCCGAAGCCGTGCCCGGCCGGCAAAGTCCCCAGCGCCAAGGCCGCGGCGCGCCTCAAATAACCAGTCCGAAAACCCTCGCCCCGCGAGGGTTTTACGTCAATACTTCACTTTGTATAGTGGGTAGGTGCGCACTTACCGTCGCTTGATGGGATTCCTGCGTCCCTACCGGGCGCAGCTTTGGGGCTCGCTGGTCTTCGCCTGGGCGGCGATGGGGATGACGGTGCTGATCCCGTGGCTGATCGGCGAAGCGGTAAACGCGGTCAAGGAGGAAAACAAGCCGGACCTGCTGCCGCTGGCGCTGGCGATCGTCGGCGCCGGGATCCTGCGGCTGGGGCTGACGGTGGTTCGGCGGGTGGTCGCCGGCAAGGTCTCGCTGGCGGTCGAATTCGACCTGCGCCAGCAGTTCTACGCCCACCTGCAGCGGCTCGACCTCGGCTTCTTCGACTCGCAGCAGACGGGGCAGCTGATGTCGCGGGCGACCGTCGATCTGCAGTCGATCCGCTTCTTCCTCGGCTACGGGCTGATCTTCATCACCCAGAACCTGCTGACGATCACCCTGGCGGCGGTGGTGATGATCGCGATCAACCCGCTGCTGGCGCTGGTGGCGCTGATTCCGGCCCCGTTCGTGATCCTCGCCGCGACGAAATACAGCCAGATCTCCCGCCCGGCCCAGCAGGAGGTGCAGCAGCGGATTGCCGAACTGACCGCCGAGGCGGAGGAGAACGTCTCCGGGATCCGCATCGTCAAGGCCTTCGCCCGCGAGGAACACCAGCTCCACCGCTTCCAGCGCGTCGTCGCCCGCGTCTTCGACCAGAGCATCTACACGACCCGCGTCCAGGCTTTCTTCTCGCCCTTGATTGGACTGCTGCCGCAGATCGGGATCGCGCTGGTGCTGCTGGTCGGCGGCCGCGAGGTGATCGACGGCAACCTCAGCCTCGGCGCCTTCGTCGCCTTCTACACCTACGTCGCGATGCTCGCCGGGCCGATGCGCTCCCTCGGCATGGCGCTGGGGATGGCCCAGCGGGCCGTCGCCAGCGGCAACCGCATGTTCGAAATCCTCGACCGCGAACCGGCGATCCAGAGCCCGCCGGGGGCGCCGGCGCTGCCGGCGGGCGGCGGCGCCGTCGAGCTGCGCAACGTCACCCTCCAATACGGCGGCCGACGGGACGAAAACGGTCCTATACGGACCGAAATCGGCCCGTCGGCGGAGGTTTTGGCGGCACCGGCGCTCTCCGGCGTCGATCTCTCGGTCGAGGCCGGGAAGACGGTGGCGCTGGTGGGACCGTCGGGCTCGGGGAAGACGAGCCTGGTCGGGCTGATCGCGCGGCTCTACGATCCGAACGAGGGAACGGTGCTGGTCGACGGCGCCGACGTGCGCGACGTCGACATCGAGTCGCTGCGCTCGCAGATCGCCTTCGTGGCCGACGACAGCTTCCTCTTCACCGCCTCGGTCGCCGAGAACATCGCCTACGCCCACCAGGACGCCTCGCTCGAGCAGATCGAAGCCGCTGCCCGCCGCGCCCAGGCCGACGCCTTCATCCGCGAGCTGCCCGAGGGCTACGAGACCCGGGTCGGCGAGCGCGGGCTCACCCTCTCCGGCGGCCAGCGCCAGCGGGTCGCGATCGCCCGCGCCCTGATCGCCGACCCGCGCATCCTCATCCTCGACGACGCCACCTCCTCGGTCGACGCGACCACCGAGGCGGCGATCAAAGCCGGGCTGCGGGAGGCGATGGCCGGGCGGACGACCTTCATCATCGCCCACCGACTCTCCACCGTCTCGCTCGCCGACGAGATCGTGGTGATGGACGACGGTTCGATCGTCGACCGCGGCACCCACGAGGAGCTGCTGGCGGGATGTGGCTTCTACCGCGAGATCGCCGAGCATGGCCTCGCCGACTCGGTCTTCCTCCAGCACGACCTCGAGGAGCGCGAGGAGGTGGCGCGCCTGTGAACGGCGGCGGCAGGATCGGCAACATCGGCCGGCTCTTCGCCGACCTCTGGCGCCTGGTCCGCGGCGAAGACCAGCGGGCGCGCAAGGTGCGCTGGATGATCGGTCTGCTGGGGCCCTACCGGCGGCGCGTGATCCTGATGTTCACCGCCCTGCTGCTGGAGACCGGCGCCGCCCTCGCCCCTCCCTACCTCCTCGGCAAAGCGATCGACAGCGGCATCAGCGCCGGCGACGTCTCCGCGCTCGACTGGATCGTCGCCGCCTTCGTCTTCGCCACCGTCCTCTACGCCGTCGCCACCTTCTGGGAGACCTACCTCGTCGGCTGGATCGGGACGCGGGCGCTGCAGGACCTGCGCGAGCGGATCTTCACCCACCTGCAGTCGATGTCGATCGGCTTCTTCACCCGCCGCAGCCCCGGCGTCCTGATCTCGCGGATGACCAACGACGTCGAAGCTCTGAACCAGCTGGTCACCAACGGCCTGGTGACGATCTTCTCCAGCACCCTGACCCTGGTCGGGATCGTCGTGATCATGCTCTTCCTCGACGTCAAGCTGGCGCTGATCACCTTCGTCACCTTCCCGCTGCTGGCGGTGGCGAGCGTCGTCTTCCGGATCGTCTCCGCCGGCACCTACCGCGCCACCCGCGAGCGCATCGCCGCGGTCACCGCCTACCTGCAGGAGACGCTCAGCGGTGTGCGGGTGGTGCGCAGCTTCGGCCAGGAGCCGCGCCACGTGGCGGCGATGACCGCTCTGAACGAACAGAACCGCGACGTCAACATGAAGACCGTCTACCTCAACGCCTCCTACTTCCCGGCGGTCGAACTGCTGGCGGCGGTGGGCACCGCGGTGATCCTGCTGTACGGGGGCAGCCAGGCGATCGACGGGGCGCTCGAAGTCGGCGTCGTCGTCGCCTTCGTCGGCTACCTGACCCGCTTCTTCGAACCGATCCAGGAACTCTCCCAGCTCTACACGACCTACCAGCAGGGGATGGCGGCGCTCGACAAGATCTTCGACCTGCTCGACACGGAGCCCGACATGGTCGACGCGCCGGGCGCGATCGACCCGGGGACGCTGCGCGGCGAGATCGAGCTCGACGGCGTCTGGTTCTCCTACGCGGAGCAGACCGCCGCCGAGGACGGCGCCGGCGACGATCCCTGGGCCCTGCGCGACGTCGACCTCCACGTGCCGCCGGGACAGACCCTGGCCCTGGTCGGCGCGACCGGCGCCGGCAAGTCGACCTTCGCCAAGCTGGTCGCCCGCTTCTACGACCCGCAGAGGGGGATCGTCCGCGTCGACGGCCACGACCTTCGCGGCGTGCAACAGCGGGCACTGCGGCGCCAGCTCGGAATCGTCCCCCAGGAGGGCTTCCTCTTCAGCGGCAGCGTCCGCGAAAACGTCGCCTTCGGTCGGCCGGAGGCCTCCGAGGAGGAGATCGAAGCGGCGATCGCCGCCGTCGGCGCCACCGACTTCGTCATCCGCCTCCCCCAGGGCCTCGACACCGAAGTAGGGGAGCGGGGCATCCAGCTCTCGGCCGGCCAGCGCCAGCTCCTCGCCTTCGCCCGCGCCCTCCTCGCCGAACCCCGCATCCTCATCCTCGACGAGGCCACCTCCAACGTCGACGTCCGCACCGAGAAAACGATCGAGCGCGGCCTCGAGCGCCTCCTCCACGGCCGCACCGCCATCGTCATCGCCCACCGCCTCTCCACCATCCGCCGAGCCGGCAAGATCGTCGTCCTCGAAAACGGCCAGATCGCCGAGCAGGGAACGCACGACGAGCTGATCGGCGCGGGCGGTCCCTATTCGAGGTTGTACGGGGCGTGGGCGGATTCTTCGGCTGCTTGAGCGTTGGAGGGGAGTCGGGTGGGGGTCGTTCGGAGCACCTCCGCTGGCAGGGATGCCTTCTGCTGACGCCTCAAGCGAGAGTGGGCCAGCTCCATGCTGAGTACCTCACGACCCCCACCCGACTCCCCTGCGAGTGCACATCCACCTGCCCCCTTCTGGAAACCGGCGGCGCTCCCAGCGAGTCCGTGAGATTCCTTGCTCTACAAGGAAAGGCACGGTCTCGATGAATCAGCTGAGGGTCTTCCTTCGGTTGAGCTGAATCAGGACGGGCCGGTGGGGGTCGTGAGGTACTCAGCATGGAGCCGAGCCAGAAACCTCAGGGCGTCAGCAGGAGGCGCAAATCTCGGCGGAGGTGCTCCGAACGACCCCCACCGGCCCGTCCCCAACCACTCAGATCAACCAGGACCGACTCCACCCGATTCGCCACCGGTTTCCGGCGCCGGTTCAGGTGCTTCGGGACCGCCCCCCGCGCCGCCGGTTTCCGGGGCTACTTCTTCTTCGGGCACGATTTCTTCTTCGGGGGCGGGTTCTTCGTATTCGGGTTCGACTTCGACCCCGCCTTCGGCTTCTTCGCCTTCGAATTCTTCGCCGCCAGGGGTGCCGCCGCCCGCGGGGGTCGGGAGGCCGGGTTCGTCGCTGCAGTCTTCGAAGCCGTAGATCGCGGCCTGGGACTGGAATTCTTCGAGCGCCGACGCGGCTTCCTGGCCTTTTTCTTCGGCCGTCGCCACGTCTTCGCGTTCGGCCGCGAGTTTCAGTTCGCCCTCGACTTTGGCCAGCTCTTCAGCCGCTTCCATGAATTTGGCGTAGTCGCCGCTGTCGCCTTCGGGGGTTCCCAGTTCCTGCAGGCGTTCGACCATGCCCAGGTAGAGGTTGGCGATCTTTTCGCTGTCGCCGGCCGCTGAGGCTTCTTCGGATTCAGAGGCGCTGAGCGCGCCAACGGCGGCGTTGACCTCGGCGCAGATCCCGTCGCCCTCCTCGATCAGTTCCTCTTCGGTCAGCGCGGCCGGTTCTTCGACGGTCGGGGCGGTGGTGGTTTCCGTGTCGTCTCCCCCGCCGCCACAGCCGGCGATCAGCAGCGCCGCGAGGACGGCGAGTACGAGGAGGAACGTCTTGTGACTGGATTTCGGCATTGGGCGCGAAGCTAGCAAAGCGATTAGACGCTTTTGCAGGGAGTTAGGGGCGTGGCGATTTACTGCGGCCCAGGGACTCGAACCCCGACTACCTCGTCCAGAGCGAGGCGTGCTGCCATTACACCAGGCCGCAACGGCGTTCCCCTCAGGATAAGGGACTCAGGTGAAGGGGGTACGCTCGGCGATCATCTGCCGGGCTTCGGCGAGTTCTTCGGAGCGACCGACGCTGAGGCAGCCGGCGACCCGGTCGCCCTGCAGGTACCAGACCGAGAACTCGCCGCCCTCGCGGTCGCCGCGCCAGACCTCGCGGTCCCACTCGTAGGCGGGGCCGACGTACTCCATGCTCGCCCAGTCGGCGAGGTCGCTGAAGAAGTAGGGGACGACTTCGTAGTCGGCGTCGGCGCCGACCATGTTGGCGGCGGCGTGGATCCCCTGCTGCATCGCCACGTCCCAGTGCTCGACGTGGATGCGGCGACCGTGGACGACGCTCTCGTAGGAGCAGCAGTCACCGGCGGCGTAGATGCCGGGGACGGAGGTCTCGAGCTTCGAGTCGCAGACGATGCCGCCGTCGCCGGCCTCGATCCCGGCCCGCTGGGCGAGCATCGCGTCGGGGCGCACCCCAGCGCCGACGATCACCGTGTCGCACTCAACGCTGAGGCCGCTCTCGCAGACGACCGCCCTCACCCGTCCGTCGCCCTCGAAGGCGCCCAGGGTCTCGCCCCCGTGGAAGGTCACTCCGTGCTCTTCCAGCTGCCCCTGGAACCAACGGCCCGCGTCCTCGCCGAAGGTGCGCGAGAGCGCCACGTCCTCCATCGCGACGATCGTGCACTTCGTCCCCTGCGCGGTCAGCGAGGCCGCCACCTCGCAGCCGATGTAGCTGCCGCCGATCAAAACGACATGGCTGGCCGTCTCGGCGTCCGCGCGAATGGCATCGGCGTTGCCGAAGGCGCGCAGGTAGTGGATTCCCTCGTTCTCGGCCCCCTCGACGCGGAGGATGTTGACCATCGCCCCGGTCCCGAGCAGCGCCTTGTCGAAGCCGACCTCTTCCCCGCCCTGGATCTTCGCCGTCCGCGCCTCGGTGTTTATCCCCATCACGTTCTTCCCGGTCATCAGCTCGACCCCGTTCTCCTCGTACCAGGAGCGGCCGCCGTTGACGTGGGCGTCCTCGCGGCCGGCGTCGCCGCGCAGGTACTCCTTCGAGATCGGCGGCCGTTCATAGGGCGGCTCCGGCTCGCGCCCGACCAGCAGGATCGATCCATCCGAGCCGCGACGGCGTAGCTCGGCGGCGCAGTGGGCGGAGGCCATGCCTCCCCCGACCAGCAGGAACTCGACTTGACGATCGGCCATCGCTACCCCTTTAGTGTCCGATCTGGTGGCGGTCTTACCCGCCGCTGGCGCCGTTGCCGTTGCCCTCCGGCCCAAAGAGCACCTTCAGGTCCTCCTCCTTGCCCGGGTCGAGCACGGCGAGGATCTCGTCGCCTTCTTGCAGCACCGTGTCGGCGTTGGGGACGAAGCCCTTGCCTTCGCGCAGGACCGAGATCAGGAGGCTGCCTTCGGGCATCTGCAGGTCGCCGACGCGGCGGCCGGTGACGCCGGAGTCCTTGCCGAGCAGCATCTCGATGATCTCCAGCTGCTCCTCCTGTAGGTCGAGTAGGTGGACCAGCCCGTACTCGGGCACCTCGTGCTCGAGCAGGCGCAGGATCAGGTCGGTGGCGGAGACCGAAGGTTTGATCCCGAGCAGGTCGAAGTGGCGACGGTTGCGCGGGTTGTTGACGCGGGCGATGATCTGGTCGACCAGGTACTTCTCCTTCGCCACCTGGCAGATCAGCATGTTGTCCTCGTCGTCACCGGTAACCGCGATCACCATGTCGGCGCGCTGGATCCCGGCCCGCTCCAACACCCAGAGCTCGGAGGCGTCGCCGTAGGAGACGTTGTGCTCGAGCTCCTGCTCGACGGTCAGGTAGCGGCGGCGGTCGCTCTCGATCAGGGTCACCTCGTGGCCCTTGTCGAGCAGCTCGCGGGCGAGGTTCCAGCCCACCTTCCCCGCGCCGACGACGATGATGTACATGCTCCCGTTCCTCGTTTCCTACGCCGCCGCCGGCGCGTCGTCGGGGGAGCTGCCGCGCTCGGCGGCGCTACGCACCTCGCCCTCCAGCAGGTCGATCGCGACCCGGGTCGGGCAGACCGTGTTCAGGCCCTGGCGCTGGTACCACTCGGCCCGCAGCGGGTCGAGCACGCGGGCGATCACGGTCGGCACCTCGTAGCGGCGCTGGGCGATCTGGGAGATGACGATGTTGGTGTTGTCGCCGTCGGTGGAGGCGATGAAGACGTCGGCGTTCTCGATCCCGGCCGCCTCCAGCGCCTCGGTCTCCAGCCCGGCGCCGACGGTGAACTGGCCGCCGAGGTCCTCCCAGCTCTTCTCCAGGCCGACCTCGAGCCGCGCGTGCGACTCCGGGTCCTCGTCGAGGCAGGAGACCTGATGCCCCTCGCGGAGCATCGCTCTGGCAACCGAGGAGCCAACCCGGCCGCAACCGACGATCAGAACGAACATGGCGCGGATACTAGTCTGCTGCGGGCGACTGACCGGGTTCAGGGGGAGCCGTGAGCAGCACCCGGCAGGGGGCTTTCTTCAGCACGTACTCGGTCGCGGCGCCGATCTCGGCCGGCTTCGCGGCGCCGATCCCGCCGAGCACGCCGCCGCCGCGGATCTTGGTCGGTGCCTCCCCCCCGATCACGATCGCTTCGGCGTTGCTGCGGCGCGCCGCCTCGAGGATCCCGGCCCCGACCTTGCGGGCCCGGATCACGTCGGTGACGACCTCGACGTCCTCGTACTCCTCCCCCACCTCGCGCGCCCGCTCCAGCGCCCGCCGCGCCTGCTCCTCGCGCTCCCTCGGCAGCGTCGCGTCGAGCGGTAGCGTCAGCGGCACCTCGATCACGTAAACGACGTCGAGCCGTGAGTCGTGACCGCCCTTCGGCGTGCCCGCCTCCGCCGCCGCCAGCCGCCCCGCGGTGGCGACGATGTCGTCGTCGAACTTGGTCCCGAAGACCGGCACGAGGATGTTGCTGAATTCGATCTCCGGCACCTGCTTGGTCAGCGCCCGCTCGGTCACCGAGACCCGCTTGGTCAGGGAAGTGCCCTCGAAGACCTTGCGGTAGACGACGTAGAAGGTGAGGCCGAAGGCCATCCAGCCGAGCCCGACCCAGCGCGCGGTCGAGTGGTAGGCGAGGACGCTGAGGAAGGCGAGGCCGCTGACGATCGCGGCGAAGATCGCCGGCAGCGGCAGCTCCGCCGGCCCCCAGGCGACCCCCATCGGGATCCGGAAGGGGCGGCGCTTTTCCGGCTTCTTCACCCGCAGGCGGATGATCGAGAGGTGGGCGATCGTGATCGCCAGGGTGGCGCCGAAAGCGTAGATCCCGGCCAGCAGCTTGACGCTGGTGGGGACGACGAGCCCGATCGCGATCAGGCCGCTGAGGACGATCGCCACGTATGGCGTCGCGGTGCGGCGGTGCAGCTTGCCGAGCCAGCTGGGGATCTGGCGGTTGATCGCCAGCGTGTAGATGTGGCGGGAAACCCCGAGCATCGAGGTGCTGGCGGCCCAGATCAGGACCGGGGTGGCGACGAGGGCAACCAACCAGCGCATCGTGTCGGCGACCCAGGCCGGTTCGTAGGCGGAGACGATCCCCAGCACCGGCTCCTCGACGAACTCGCCGCCGAGCGCGGTATGCGGGCCTTCGGGCCCGCCGACTACCGGTACCGCCATCAACGCGATCGCCGCCATCCCGGCATAAACCAGCGGCACCCCGATTGCCCCGACGATCGTCACCCGCCGCAGGTCCTCGCGGCTGACGTCGATGTCCGGCGCGAGGTCGGAGGCGGCCTCGATCCCGGCGTAGGCCAGCATCGCCACCACCGCGGCGTAGACGATGTCGCGGAAGCTCGGGTCGGTGAAGAGGTCGAGCTGGTCGGTGAGCCGATCGGGGTGCATCACCGCCAGCAGGCCGACGACGATCACCGCCAATTGCAGGCCGAGGTCGGCGAGGGCGAGGAAAGTCAGCGCACCTTGCCGCTCACGGCCGGTGATGTTGTAGATGTTGAGCACGCAGACGAAGGCGATCACCGCCGCCGCGATCCCCACCTCCCAGCCCGGCTGCGCGAAGTCGCCGCTGACCGGCTCCAGGTAGTGCGGGACCGAGATCGCGGCCAGCGCGATCACGATCAGGTAATCGATCAGGATCGCCCAGCCGGCGATGAAGGCGATCAGCTCGTTGAAGGCGTGGCGGGCGAAGGTCGAGGAGCCGCCGCGCTCGCGGAACATCGCCCCGCCCTCGACGTAGGTGAGCGTAGTGAGGCCGAAGAGGAGGCCGGCGGCGAGGAAGATCAGCGGCGTCAGCCCGAGGCCCTTGTCGGCGACGACGCCGAGCGCGAAGTAGATCGAGAAGCCGACCGCCGAGTAGGCAGCGGCGAAGAGCGCCGGGACGCCGAGGCCGCGCATCAGCACCGGCTCCGAGCGCGGCTCCTGCGGTCGCGGCGGTCGGTTGCCGTCGCCCGGCGGCGGCCCCTCTGGAGCGCTCACCGCTGCGCCCTCGATCCCAGCCAGAGCCGTCCGACGCCGACCAGGAGGAAGGCGATCCCCATCAGGAAGCCGAGCGAGGCCGGGCCACCGCCGTTGGCGAGGGTGACGACCAGCACCGTCAGCCCGATCGCGACGAAGGTGAACGAGAAGGCACGAACGGCGCCGCGATAGACGCGATCGCCGCTCATCGGGTTGCCTCGGCCAGGGCGGCGCCGGGGATCGCCGGTGGCTTGTCGGTGGGGTCGGAAACGACGATGACGCGGCAGGGGCGCTCGCCGAGGACCGTCTGCAGGGTCTTGTCGTAGAGCGGGACGCCGTTGCGGTAGCGGAGCCCGATGACGATCGCCTCCGCCTTGATCTCCGCCGCCTCGTCGGCGACCGAGTAGCCGGCCTGGCCCGGCCGCACCCGGGCGACGTGGCCGGTCACCCGCTGGCCGCCGATCAGTTTCGCCTCCTCGATCTTCTGCTGCGCCTCCTCTTCCCGCTCGGGCATCTCCGCGTTCAGCGGCAGGTTGGTCGGCACGGTCATCATCGAGTGGACGTGGATGCCGCGGCGGCGCTTGCCGGCGAGCTTGACCGCCGTCGCCACCATCTCCGGCGAGAACGATTCGTCGTCCTCGAAGCCGACGAGGACGCTTCGGTACTCGACCTCCTCGACCCCGAGCGGCTCCGGCAGCACCACCTTCACGGTCTCGGTCAGGGGCAGCTTCTGGTTACGGCGGTAGAGGACGTAGACGGCGACGCCGAGGACCATCCAGCCGAGCCCGACGACTAGGGTGCGCGGGTTCAGGGCCATCACGACCAGCCAGGCGATGAAGGTGCCGAGGCCGCCGAGGACGGCGCTGACCGGGACCGAAACGCCGAAAGCGCGGACGTTCAGCGGCGGCTTCCAGGTGCGTTCGACGTCAGGGTGCTTACGCCGCAGTTGGATCACGGCGACGTGGGCGATCGTGAACGAGAGCATCGCCCCGAACGAGTACATCGTCGCCAGGAAGTCGGTCTGGCCCGGCAGCAGGGTGACGATCGCGATCACCGAGAAGATCAGGATCGCGATGTAGGGGGTGCGGTACTTCGGGTGGACCTGGCGCAGTCCCTCCGGCAGCTGGCGGTGCTGGCCCATCGAGTAGGTGAGGCGGGAGACGCCGATCAGGCCGGCGTTGGTGGCGATCAGGAGGATCACCGCCGCGAGGACACCGACGTAGTAACGGAGGATTTCGGTCGGGAGGTGGGCGAGGCCGAGGTTCTCGACGATGCCGAGGATCGGGTCGTCGGCGAAGGTGCTGCCGAGCTCGGTCGCGTAGTTGCCGGCGGCGTCCTGGGTCACCGGCATCGCCGAGAGGGCGACGATCGGGATCAGCAGGTAAAGCGCCAGCACCGCGACCACCGTGAAGCCGACGCTGCGGGGGATCGAGCGGGCCGCTTCCTTGGCCTCCTCGGCCATGTTGGAGATCGTCTCGATCCCGGTGTAGGCGATCATCCCGACCGCGATCCCGAGCAGGAAGTCGGTCCAGGTCGGGGCGACGCCGAAGTGGACGTTGTCGACCAGGATCTGCGGGCTGAGGACCAGCACCAGGCCGATGCCGACGAGGATCACCTGCGTGGCGAGGTCGGCGATCGCGAGGACGAGGTTCAGTTTCGCCGACTCCTCGGTGCCGCGGATGTTGATCAGGGCGAGGCCGACGATCAGGACCGCGCCGCCGACGATGTCGCCCGGGCTGTCGCCGAGCCAGGGCCAGAAGACGGCCAGGTAGTGGGGCACGAAGAAGGCCGAGATCGCGACCGTGATCGTGTAGTTGAGCATCTGCCCCCAGGCGGCGATGAAGCTGACCATCTCGTTGAAGGCGTGGCGGGCGAAGCTGGAGGAGCCGCCAGCCTCGGGGAACATCACCGTCGCCTCGGCGTAGGTGGCGGCGGTGGCGGCAAAGATCAGCCCGGAAATGACGAACGCGACCGGGGTGAGGCCGAGGGCGAAGGCGGCGGTGACGCCGAGGGCGTAGTAGATCGAGGAGCCGACGTTGCCGTAGGCGGCGGAGAACAGCGCTCCGACGCCGTGCACGCGGCTCAGGGACTCGTCTCTGGGGATCCGCTGGGCCATCTATGAGGAACGGGTACGGGTCACTCAGACCGAATATACGGACGCGGCTGGCGCCCTTCGCACGCGGGCGCGGCTCAGCTCGGCGGGCGAGTTACAGCCGCAGAGGCCGAGGGTCAACTCCAGCTCGGCCCGCAGCAGGCCGAGGACGGCGGCGACGCCCTCGCGGCCGCCCGCTGCCAGGCCCCAGAGGGCGGGCCGGCCGACCAGGACCGCGTCGGCGCCGAGGGCGAGCGCGGTGGCGACGTCGATGCCGCGGCGGACGCCGCCGTCGACCAGCAGCGTCCCCCGTCCCTCGAGCGCATCGGCGACCTCCGGCAGGGCGTCGGCAGTGGCCAGGCAGCGGTCGAGCTGGCGGCCGCCGTGGTTGGAGACGACGACGCCGGCAGCGCCGTGCTCTAGCGCCAACTCGGCGTCCTCGGCGGTGACCAGGCCCTTGACGAAGACGGGGATGCTGCACTGGGAGGCGAGCTCGGCGACGTCGTCCCAGGTGAGGGCGTGGTTCATCAGCGCGAAGGTCTCCTCGATCGTCAGCGCCTTCTCGCCACCCGTGGCGGCAGTGAGACTCGGCGTCCCCAGCTCCCGCGGCAGCGTGAAGCGATTGCGGCGGTCGCGCTCACGGTTGCCGCCAGGCGGGGCGTCGGCGGTGACGAGGATCGCCTCGAAGCCGGCCTCGATCGCCTCGTCCATCAGCGCCCGGGTCACCCCCGCGTCCTTGAAGGCGTAGAGCTGGAACAGGTGACGGCCCTCGGGTGCGGCGGCGGCGACCTCAGCCGGGCGGGTGGTCGAGAGCGTCGAGAGGCACATCGCGGTGCCGGCCTCGGCGGCGCCTCGGGCCATTCCCGCCTCGGCTTCGGGATGCGCCATGCGCTGGTAGGCGACCGGGGCAACGAGGATCGGCATCGCCATGGACTTCCCGAGCAGCTCGCTCCGCGACGAGACCTCGCGCACGTCGTTCAGCACCCGCGGCCGCAGACGCCAGTTCCCCCAGGCCGCGACGTTCTCCCGCAGCGTCAGCTCGTCCCCGGCGCCGCCGGCGAAGTAGTCGCGCGGCCCCTGCTCGAGCTTCGCTTCGCCCTCGCGTTCGGCGTCCGCGACGTTGATCCAGTCTGAGACCACGGCGGGAACCTACTCCGCTTCAAGGACCGGGCCACAACACCCTCTACTTGCTGGGTAGAGGGTGTTGTGGCCCGGTCCTATGCTGCCCCCCGATGAACCCCACGTCTGCGCAGATCCGGCGCCGTAGGGCTACGGCGCTTATCGTCCTCGCCGTGTTCGCGACCGCCGCCGTCTACCTCGCCCTCGCTGCCACCGTCTTCGCACCGGTGGACGAGCACGGAGCGCGGGTGGTGCACATGGACGTCCGGAGCAAGGCGGTGGGCCGAAAGCTTGGGGTGAACGTGGTGGTGCCGGCGAAGACGAGACCTCGGGGCGACCGACCGCTGCTCATCTTCCTCCACGGCCGCGGCGGCTCAGACGAGACGTTCGTCGGCAACGAGGCTGTCTACGAAGGACTGGCGAAGCTCGGGCGCAAAGCGCCCGTCGTCGCCTTCCCCGACGGCGGCGACCACAGCTACTGGCACGACCGCGGGGAAGGCAGGTGGGGCAGGTACGTGATGCGGGAGGTGATCCCGAAGGTGGAAAAGCGCTTCGGCACCGACCCCCACGCGGTCGCGATCGGCGGCATCTCGATGGGCGGCTTCGGCGCCTACGACCTGGCGCTACTGCACCCGCATCGCTTCTGTGCGGTCGGTGGCCACTCGCCGGCGTTGTGGTTCGACAGCGGCGAAACCGCGCCCGGCGCCTTCGACAGCGCCGCCGACTTCAACCGCAACGACGTCGTCGGCATGGTCCGCGGCAACCCTGACGCCTTCGCCGGGATGCGGGTGTGGAACGACTACGGCGACGCCGATCCGTTCCGCGTCTATGACGAAGGCTTCGTGGACTACCTGCGTGCCGATGGCGCCGAACTCAGCGCCCACTCCTGGAGCGGCGGCCACGACGGCGCCTACTGGACCCGCCACTGGCCGGCGTACCTGCGCTTCTACGCCAACTCGCTAGCTAGCTGCGCTTAGTCAGATCCCAGTGTCGCTTTTGTCTCGCATAGGGCGACAAAAGCGACACGCCCACCTCAGCGACCAGGAGAACCGGCAGGCGGCACGCTTCGGGGAGGCGCGGGGCCCCAGCTTTCGCGGCCGTCGGTAGTCGCGATCGGGATCTTCGGGCCGGCCATCGCGGGGGTGTCGAGGGTGACGTCGGCCACCGCCTTCACGCGCGAGAGCACCTCGCGCACGGCGCTCTTGCGCCCCTGGAAGCCCCAGCCCTGCAGGTCGGCGGTGAGGCCGGTGGCGTCGATCCCAGCCGCGTCGGCAAGGTAGAGCGCCCGCGGCATGTGGAAGCCCTGGGTGACGACAACCGCGCTGCGAACCCCGAAGATGCTCCGCGCCCGCACCATCGTCGCCCAAGTATCGAACCCCGCGTGATCCTCGAAGACGTCCTCCGGCGCCACCCCGTCCCGCACCAGCGCCTTCCGCATCGTGTCCGGCTCGTCGTACTTCCAAGTCCCGTGGTCACCGGACACCAGCACCTTCTCCACCTTCCCCGCGTGCCACAACCGAGAAGCCTGCTCCACCCGAGCCGCCAACATCGCACTCATATCCCCATCCGGCTCCACCAAAGCCCCCGGCACGATCGCCACTTCCACCCCCGGAACCTCAGCAACCTCCGAGGTGGAGTCTCCACCCTTCGAGAGCACCCAAGCATTGGCGCCCAAAACCAGCAGCACCAAGACCACGCCAAGCCCCAAAGCAGCTTTAAAGAACCGGGGCCATCTCCTCCACGGGTACAAGATCACCTTCCGCACCCCCGAAACGCTACTTCGAAGAGGGGTCGTGTGCCCCTCTCACAGAGGCTCCTGAGACCACAATCGCGCCCAGCAAGCCGTCCCAGCTGCGCGACGGTCTCTGGGAGAGGGGCACACGACCCCTCTCCCAAACCCGTTCGAACTCCTAGAAGTGAACGATCGGGATGATCAGAATCGCGACGATGTTCGCCACCTTGATCATCGGGTTGATCGCCGGCCCAGCCGTGTCCTTGTAGGGATCGCCGACGGTGTCGCCGGTCACCGAGGCGGCGTGGGCCTCGGAGCCCTTGCCGCCGTGGGCGCCATCCTCGATCAGCTTCTTGGCGTTGTCCCAAGCACCGCCGCCAGCGGTCATGCTGACCGCGGCGAAGAGGCCGACGACGATGACGCCGATCAGCAGGCCGCCGAGCGCATCGACGCTGAGCAGGCCGACTATCACCGGGACGACGATCGGGATCAGCGCCGGCAGGATCATCTCTTTCTGAGCGGCGGCGGTGACGATCGCGACCGTCTTCCCGTACTCGGGTTTCTCGGTCCCCTCCATGATCCCGGGGTGCTCGCGGAACTGTTTCCGCACCTCCTCGACGACCTGACCGCCAGCGCGGCCGACGGCCTCGATCGCGAAGGCGGCGAACAGGTAGACCATCATGCCGCCGATGATCAGCCCGATCAGCACATCCGGACTGGAGAGGTTGAAGAGGCCGTTGAGGTCGAAGCCCGAAGGCGCCTCCTCGGCCAATTCGCTCTTGAAGGCGGCGAACAGCACCAGCGCGGCGAGCGCGGCGGAGCCGATCGCGTAGCCCTTGGTCACGGCCTTGGTCGTGTTGCCGACCGCGTCGAGCGGGTCGGTGACGTTGCGGACGTCCTCCGGCAGCTCCGCCATCTCGGCGATGCCACCAGCGTTGTCGGTGATCGGCCCGAAGGCGTCGAGGGCGACGATCAGGCCGCAGAGCGAGAGCTGCGCCATCACCGCGATGCCGATGCCGTAGATGCCGGCGAGCTCGTTCGCGCCGAGGATCGCGAGCGCGATGACGATCGCCGGAGCGGCGGTCGACTGATAGCCCTGGGCAAGGCCCTGGATGATGTTGGTCGCGTGCCCCGTCTCGGAGGCCTGGGCGATCGTCTTCACCGGCCGGAACCGGGTCGACGTATAAAATTCGGTAATCACGAACAGCAGCGCCGTGACCGCGACGCCGATCACCGCGCAGAGCCAGAGGTCCCCGACGCTGACCGCACTGGCCGCAGCATCGGCGAAGCCGAGCTTGACCGGGTCGCTCATCAGCCAGTCGGTGATCGGGTAGAAGGCGGCGATCGAGATCAGCCCGGCCAGGATCACGCCCTGGTAGAGAGCGCCCTCGACGCGGTCGGATTTCGTCCGCACCACCAGCGCCCCGATGATCGAAGCGATGATCGCGACGCCGCCGATCACCAGCGGGTAGATCGCGACGTTGCTGGCGTAGTCGCCCGTGAAGGTGAGGACGCCGAGCAGCATCACCGCGACCGTGGTGACCGCGTAGGTCTCGAACAGGTCGGCCGCCATGCCGGCGCAGTCGCCGACGTTGTCGCCGACGTTGTCGGCGATCACGGCCGGGTTGCGGGGATCGTCCTCGGGGATCCCCGCCTCGACCTTGCCGACCAGGTCGGCACCGACGTCGGCGGCCTTGGTGAAGATGCCGCCGCCGAGACGGGCGAAGACCGAGATCAGCGAGCCACCGAAGCCGAGGCCGATCAGTGCGTCGACGGCCTCCTTGTCGGTGCTGCCGATGAGGATCAGGAACCCGTAGTAGCCGGCGACGCCGATCAGCGCCAGGCCGACGACCAGGAGGCCGGTAACCGAGCCGCCCTTGAAGGCGACGTCGAGCGCCGGCGGCACGCCGCCGCGGGCGGCCTCGGCGACGCGCGCGTTGGCCCGCACCGAGACGTTCATCCCGATGAAGCCGGTGGCGCCCGAGAGGGTGGCTCCGATCAGGAAACCAACCGCGGTTTCCCAGTTCTGCAGCACGAGCAGCAGGACCGCGATCGGTATCGCCAGGGCGGCGATGATCGTGTACTGGCGGTTCAGGTAGGCCTGTGCGCCTTCCTGGACGGCGCCAGAGATCTCCTGCATCCGCTCGTTGCCGGGCGACTTCGCCAGCAGGCGTTGGGTAACGAGAAGTCCGTAAAGAACGGCGGCGCCCGCACACACAAGTGCGACGACCACGCCGTATTCGGTCAGAAAGTCGGTCAAGTTCCTATTCCTCCGGTGGTTTTAGCGGCGCGGGAGTCTATAGAGAGGGCCGGAAGGCCTGCTGTGACCCCGAATAGGTACGTCGGGTCTCGGCAACCCCGTCCCTATATATGTCCTCGATCGAGACTCCAGAATCGAGGGCCTCGCGCGCCCGCTGGGCGCCGTTTCGCTCCGGCAGGCTCAGGTCCAACCCCAGCTGTGCCCGCGCCGGCTCGGTCCAGGCCAGCACCTGCTCGAGCAGCGAGCGCGTCGGCACCTCCTCACCGCGGCGGAAGTCGATCATCCGCCCACCGGCGCCGTGGCGAATCGCCCGCCAGAAGTTCTCCTCGATCTCTCGGTCGGCCAGCGGCGCCCCCCGCATCTCGTAGCCGCGCTCGTCGTAATCGAGCGCGGTCTGGGCGATGCAGGCGGCAATCAGCCCCGCCAGCTGGAAAGACTCCTCCCCCCGCGTCTGGGCGTCGCAGATCCGCACCTCGACGGTGCCGAAGCTGTGGTGCGGCCGCACGCTCCACCACAGCTGCGTCGACTCGACCACCGAGCCGAGCCGCTCGAGGGTGTCGACGAAGCCGGCGTAGGTATTCCAGTCGCGGAACGGCGAGGGCACCCCGCAGCGCGGGAAGGTGCGGGTGAAGATCTCGCTGCGGACGCTGTGCAGCCCTGAGTCGCGGCGGTCGAGGAAGGGCGAGTTGGCCGAGACCGCCAGCAGCAGCGGCAGCAGCTCCCGCAACCAGTCGCAGACCGCGATCGCCCGGTCGGCACCGCGGACGCCCATGTGCAGGTGCAGGCTCCAGGTGTTGTTGCGCTGCGCGACCCAGCCGAGTTCGTTGCGAAGCCGGTTGTAGTGCGGGGTGTCGATGATCCGCTGGTCGAGGTAGTTGGCCCAGGGGTGGGTCCCCATCGCCCCCAGCGCCAGCCCCATCCCGCCGACCAGGTCGAAGAGCCGCGCCCGCCGCTCGCGCTGGCGCTCGACGGCTTCGGCGAAGGTCTCCGAGCGCCCGGAGCGGATCTCGACCTCGGCCGCGATCAGCTCCCCCGCCGCCGCCTCGGCCAGCACCTCGTCCTGCCGGCAGGCCGCGATCACGTCCTCGAAGCGGTGCTCCAGCTCCAGCGTCTGCGGGTCGAGGATCGCGAACTCCTCCTCGAGGCCGATCGTGAAGTCCTGCGAGGACTCGAACTTCTCGCGGGCGAGATCGAGGTCCAGAGCCAAGATTCGAGATTAGGCGAGGTAGAAGTAGAGCGCGTAGAGCAGGTCGACGGCGGGGCTGGAGGTGTGGACCGTCACCTCCGGCGGCACCTGCAGCAGCTGCTCGGAGTAGTTGAAGATGATCTTCACCCCGGCTTTGACTAGGCGGTCGGCGACGTCCTGGGCCGCCTCGGCTGGGACCGCGAGGACGCCGACGACGATCTCCTCCTCGGCGACGACTTCCGGCAGGTCGCCGATGTCGCGCACGGCCAGATCGCCGATCTGGTTGCCGACGACGCCGGGGTCGCTGTCGAAGACGGCGACGACCTGGAAGCCGTGGTCGGCGAAGATCGAGGAGGTGGCGATCGCCTGGCCGAGGTTGCCGGCGCCGAAGAGGGCGATGTTGTGCTGGCCGGAGGTGCGGAGGATCTTGCGGATCTCCGAGACCAGCGAGTCGACGTTGTAGCCGACCCCGCGCTTGCCGAACTTGCCGAAGCCGGAGAGGTCGCGACGGATCTGGGTCGGATTGATGTGGGTGTACTCGGAGAGCTCCTGCGAGGAGATCGTCTCCCGCCCCATCTTCCGCGCCTGGGTCAGCACCTGCAGGTAGCGCGAGAGCCGCGCCGCGACGCCCAGCGAGAGACGCTCGCCTTCGACCGGGAACGCCCCTGCGGCGTCGAACTCCTCGATCACCTCGACCATGCCCCCACAGTATCGAGCCTGGCTGTGAGGGCATCCCGGTCGAGGATCAGCTCCGAGACCTCGACCCCGTCGACCTCGACCACCGGGATCCGCTCGAGGTGGCGCCGCAGCAGCAGCTCGTTGCTCTCGATGTCCACCTCGTGGAGGTTGAAGCGGTAGCCCTCGGCGTGCAGGGCAACGATCTGCTCCAGTGCTTCCTCGCAGAGATGGCACCCCGGACGGGAGTAGACGACGACGTCGGCCATCGCTCAGTGCCGACGGGCCGATTTCCCGCCATATAGGGGTACTTTCGTCCCGTCGGCGGGGCGGTCGCCCGTGGCGAAGGCGTCGTAGCCGAGGTAGTCGGGGTACGGGATCGGCTCGACGTACCGGGCGGCGGAGCCGATCATCGCGGCGTTGTCGGTGCAGAGGGTGATCGGGACCAGCTTCAGCCGTACCCCCATCTCCTCGCAGAGGCGGCCGACCGCCTCGCGCAGGGGCCCGTTGGCGGCGACGCCGCCCCCGAGGGCGACCGCCTCCCACTCCCCTTTCTTCAGAGCCCGCCTCAGCTTCGTCGTCAGCTGCTCGACGACGGCGGCCTGAAAAGAGGCGGCGAGATCGGCGCGGCGCTCTTCAACGCCCTCCGGGCCGAGCTCCCTGCAGCGGTAGAGGACCGCGGTCTTCAGGCCGCTGAAGCTGAAGTCGAGACCGGGATTGCGGGACATCGCCACCGGCATCTCGAACGCCTCGGGATCCCCCTGCTCGGCCTCGCGTTGAACAACAGGTCCGCCCGGATAGCCGAGCCCGAGCAGCCGGGCCGACTTGTCGAAGGCCTCGCCGGCGGCGTCGTCGAGCGTCTGACCGAGGGTCTCGTAGCCCTCGTGGTCGCGGACGCCGGCGAGCAGGGTGTGGCCGCCGCTGGCGATCAGGCAGAGGAAGGGCGGCTCCAGCGGCTCGGGCTCGAGGAAGTTGGCGGCGACGTGGCCCTGCAGGTGGTCGACCGGAATGAAGGGCAGCCGCCGCGCCGCGGCAATCCCCTTGGCGGCGCTGATCCCGACCAGCAGCGCCCCGATCAAGCCCGGGCCGGCGGTCGCGGCGACAGCCTCGATGTCGTCGAGCGTCACCCCGGCCTCCCCCAGCGCCGCGTTGACAACAGGCTCGACCAGCTCCAGGTGGTGCCGCGCGGCCACCTCGGGAACGACGCCGCCAAAGCCCTCGTGGGCTTTCGCCTGCGAGGAGATCACGTTGCTGAGGATCCGCGCGCCGTCGAGAACGGCGGCGCAGGTGTCGTCGCAGGAGGTCTCGATCGCCAGCAGCATCAGTCAGCCCTCATTCAAGTGACTCGATCGAGCCATCTCAATCGAGCCACATGATCAGCGCGTCCTCGCCGTTGTCGTGGTAGTAGCGAGGGCGGACGCCGGCGGAGCGGAACCCGAAGCGTTCGTACATCCCGATCGCGCGGTGGTTGGAGACGCGAACCTCGAGCGTGAACGGCAGCGTCCCTTGCGACTCCTCGATCAACCGCCGCATCAGCTGCCCGGCGACGCCGCTGCCGCGACGGTCGGGGGCGACGGCGATGTTCATCAGGTGCCAGACCTGGTCGTAGCGGGAGCAGATCACGTAGCCGAGCAGCTCGTTGCCGGCGCTTGCCGCAAGGCAGATTCCCGACGGCTTCGAGAGCTCGAGCACGAACATCGCCAGCGACCAGGGGGTCGGGAACGAGCGCCGCTCGATCGAGATCACCGCCGGCAGGTCGCTGTAGGCGAGCCGGCGGATCTGGACCTCTCGGCTCAGCTCACTTTGCTCTTTGTGAAGCGTCTCGCTCACGCCACCGCTCCGCGTCTGGGGGTCTGAGGTAGATCGGGGCGAGCCCGTCGGTCTCCGCTCCGTCCGCCGCCGCCAGCGCGCAGAGGTGCCGCGCGGCGACCCGCTGGACGGGATCGGAATCGTCCGCTATCCGGACGCCGTCTCGGGCCAACTCGTGACGGAATCGTACCGCCCCCGAGCCGGCGACCGAGGGCGTTTCATCCAGCTCCGCCACCCGCTCGGCCAGCTGCTCGGGCCGGTAGACCGCGGGCTCCCAGATCCGCGACCCGTCGGCGTCGTAGAGCGCTGCGAAGACCTCGCCGCGCCAGCCGTCGAGCACCGGCAGGCGCATCCCCTCGCCATTGGCCTCGCCGATCCCCGCCGCGAGGGCGTCGAGCGTGCAGACGCCGCGCACCGGCAGCCCGAGGCTGACGCCGAGCCCGCGGGCGCTGGCGATCCCGACCCGCAGGCCGGTAAAGGTGCCCGGACCGAGCCCGACCGCGAGCAGGTCGACCCGCTCCCAGCCCCCGGCCGCCGCCGCGGCGCGCTCGACCTCCTCCAGCAGCCGGGTCGCGTGCAGGGGCCTTCCCTCGGGGGAAAGCCCCAGCTGCGACTCGTGCAGGACCTCGCCGTCGCGCCAGGCGCAGGCGACGGTGTCGACCGTCGCGGTGTCGAAGCCGACGACTACCAGGGGTGCGCTACCCCGTCACCGTGAAAGCCCAGGAACCGACTTTCTTGCCTTTGACGTACCAGCTGACGACGTGCTTGCCGGGGATCGTCGAGGTGATCTTGTTGACATAGAGGGTCCCCTGTTCGGCTTCCTGAGCCTGGGCGCAGAGGTTTTTCCCGCTCGGGAACTTGACGCAGACGCTGTAGGAGACGTCGCCGGCGAGGCTTTTGAAGAAGGCGCCCTTCTTGGCTTTCTTCGGGCACTTGTGGGCGGGCTTGGCGTTGCGGGAGACCCCGCAGCCGACGTAGTGCTTGTAGGCGGCCGCGCTGGCCGAAGCGGGCACCGCCGTGATCAGCAATCCACTCACCAACATCACCGCCGCGAGCGCCTTCAGTCCCTTCATCCCGTCCTTGCCTTTCTCGTCGAATTCCGAGCGCCGATGCTAGCTGGCGCACCTATCCCTGAACACTTTCGACGCCAGTTTGGTGCGCCCCTGCCGCTCCCCTACCCACCCCAGTCGACTTCGATCCGCCGCCGCTCCTCGTCGACGTGGGCGAGGCGGACCTCCAGGGCGGGGCGATCGAGGCGGCCGGAGCCGGCGCCCGGCCACTCGACGAAACCGACTCCCTCGGGGCGCAGGTAGTCGTCGAGCAGGGCCGGGTCCTCCCCCTCCAGCGTCTGCAGGCGGTAGAGGTCGAGGTGGGAGACCGGCAGACGGCCGCCCTCGTAGCGCTGGCCGATCGTGAAGGTCGGCGAGGTGACCGGCCCGGGGACGCCGAGGGCGCGACAGGCGCCGCGGACCAGGGTCGTCTTCCCGGTCCCCAGCTCGCCGGAGAGGAGGACCACATCCCCCGCCTCGAGGCGGGTGGCGATGCGGGCGCCGAGCTCTTCGGTCTCGGCAGCGCTGTTCGTCTCGACGACCTCCGCGAACATGACCGCTACTTCTTATCCGAAGAAGCCGAGCTGATCGGCAGGCGGCGGGGGTGACCCGTCGTCGCCCGCTTCGGCCTCGGCAATCTCCTCGGCGCTGGGCACCGGGTCCGGCAACGGCCGCTGCAGCAGCTCCGGGATCGTCGCGAAGTCGCCCCGCAGCGTCTCCTTGACCGCGGGCGTGCGCAGGGCGGCGGCGGGATGGAAGAGCGGCAGCAGGTAGACGGTGCGGCCGCCGAGGTCGCGCACCTGCGGTGTGCCGCGGACCTTGGTGATCCCGGTTGGGCTGCCGGTGAGCAGCTTGGTCGCGAAGTTGCCGAGCGTGCAGACGACCCGCGGCTCGATCAGCCGCACCTGCTCCCAGAGGTAGGGCTCGCAGGCCTGGATCTCCATTGGCTGGGGGTCGCGGTTGTTGGGCGGGCGCGACTTGAGGACGTTGGCGATGAAGACGTCGTCGCGCTGGAGCCCGATCTCCTCCAGCATCTGGTTCAGCAGCTGGCCGGCGCGGCCGACGAAGGGCAGGCCTTGGCGGTCCTCTTCGGCCCCCGGCGCCTCGCCGACGAACATCAGGTCGGCGTCGGCGTTGCCGGCCCCAAAGACGGCCTTGGTCCGGGTCTCGTAGAGAGGGCATTTGGTGCAGCCCTGGACCTCTTTGTAGAGCTCGACCAGCCGCTCCCGCCGATCCGCGGCGCTGGCGCTCATGGCTTCTCCCCCGCCGCCCGCCGCTTGCGCGACTCGGCCATCCGGTCCTGCCGCGCCGCCTCCCGCTCCCGCCGCCGCGATTCGTCCGAGCGCACCCCCGCCCCGCGCGGCTGGCGGCCAGGCGGCGAGACAGACGAGAGAAGCCGCCGCGTGCGCCCAGAGCCACAGCTCGCACAAGCGACCGCGCCACCCGCCGCGACCAGCTCCTCGAAACGCGCCCCGCACTCCTCGCACTCGAACTCGTAGATCGGCATGCCGCCCCATCGTAGTTCGCCGCAACCCGTCTGCCCGATTCGAATACTCTGCGCGCGATGAAGGCAAGGGGATTGCTGGGGGTTCTCGCCTGCACGGCGGCCGTGCTGTCGGCGATGCCGGCGACCGCCAGCGGCGCGACTGGGAAGGCGGCGGAACTGAAGGTGGGGGGATTTGAACTCAAGGCTCCCGGCGGTTTCGAAATCGAAGTCGAGAACGTGCGGGAAGGCAGCCAGCGTCCCATCGTCGGCATCAATGTGAAGGCCGGGCTGCTGCAAACCAGCTATGACGTGCGAGCGGAGGGGGGGCCGGGGCTCCACGCCACCTTTGGCTCGCTGGGCCAGCTCGACGTCAGCTTCGAGCGCCAGAGGAGGGTGGTCGAAAGACCGGAAGCGGGCTGTAGGTGGGTGTTCGAAGAGGGGATCTTCCGCGGCTCCTTTCACTTCGTCGGCGAGGGCGAATACGTCAGCAGCGAAGCCGTCGACCCGAAGGGGTCGATGCTTCGCCTTCCCGACGGCTTTTGCGGCTTCATGGACGACCGGCGAGCCCGGCCGTTCCTGGGACTGGAAAAACGTGTCCTCCAAGCGCGGACGGAAGAAGAAGGCCGCGTCGTCTCCTTCGCGGCCTCACAGGAAGAGTTCGTCCGGCTGGTCTCCTTCAACGCCTCGCTGCGGGAACGAGTCGACGGGATGAACATCGAGCGCAGCGCCGAGACGCACGCCCCGAAGAGCGCCTTCACCAGCACCGGGAGAACCCGGGCCACCGTGCACCCACCGAAGCCGTTCAGCGGCAGCGCCCAGCTGCGCGATCCGGCGCACCAGCCCGCCAGCTGGACCGGCACGCTCTCGGTCTCCTTCCTCGGCGCCCCCGAGATCGCCCTCGCGGGCGAAGCCTTTAAGGCCCAACTCTGCCCGCGGATCTCGATCCTCTCGAGCTGCCTGAAAAGCCGCTAGAAGCGACGTCCGAGTTTTCCAAGTCGAATACGCTGCCGTCCGATGAAGCCCGATGGGAGAGTTGGCGCGCTGCTCGCCTGCGCGTTGCTGGCGCTGGGGCTGCCCGCGGCGGCTAACGCGGGGCAGCACGCGATCGTCAAGCACAAAAGCCTGGAAATGGAATTCAATTTGCCGCGCAAGAACGGGTATTCGATCTCGGTCCTTACCGACGGCCACCGCCAGGTCCGCGTCAGGGTCGCCAACGAAGAAAACGTCCTCGCCTCCGCCACTTACACCGCTCTCGGCCGCGTCACCCGCAAGGGCATCGCGGCCGACTTCGGGCGCTTCGGACAGATCTCCCTCCGCTTCCGCAGCAAGTCACGGGTACGCGGCCATGGGCTGGAGAAGACGCTGCCGCCGCCGCTGCGCCATGGGTGCAAGGGCCGGGATCCGGTCCGCGAACACGGCGTGCTTACCGGCAACTTTCGGTTCGAGGGCGAGCACGGCTACGTTCGCGCCGCCGTCCATCGCATCAGGGCCACTCTCCTTCGCAGCTACAAGCAGGTCTGCAGGTGGAAGTCGCGCGCCCGGGCCGGGGCCAGCGCGTCCGCTCGACCCAAGATCGAGGCGTTGATGATCACGCTTGCGGCACATCGCCAGGGGGTGGCACGAGACCTCTTTGCGATCTCCATCCCCCTCCCGACCAAAGACGAGAAACACCCCGAAGGGGTGACGATCGCGTTCGCGCACCGTAACGAGAAAGTCGGCCGCGTCGGCACGAGCAAGGAGGCCTTCATCTCCGACGACGTGGTCGGAATCTCCGCGACCCCCCGCGGCAAGAAGCCGCTGGTTGCAGAAGCGAAACTGCCCTCACCGTTCGTCGGGACCGGCACCTACCTCGAGGAACCCGGCCAGGAACCCTCCTGGAGCGGTGATTTCGGCGTCCACCTGCCCGGCAGCGGCCGTGTACCGCTGACCGGCGACGAGTTCGATTTCGCCTTCTGCCGCGCCATCTCCGATCGGGAATTCCACCGCTGCGGCGACAGCCTCGACCTTTCTCACAGGCCGCTTGCGCTCTTCCCGCAACGCCTCAGCCGCCTACTCGCTCAGGGCAGCGGCTCCCACTCCCAGCCCTTGGCGCTGGCCAGGCTCTCCTCGCTGAGGTAGCGACGGAACTCGTCGAGCTCGGCCGGCTCGACGCTGTAGACGTGCTGGGGCTCGGGGAAGTGGCGGCTGCGGACCTCGCGGCTGTAGCGGCTGACCGCCTCGACCATCGTCTCGTGGACGTCGGCGTAGCGCTTGACGAATTTCGCCATGTGGCCGGTGGTGATGCCGAGCAGGTCGTGGAAGACGAGTACCTGGCCGGAGGTGCCGGCGCCGGCGCCGATCCCGATCGTCGGCACCTCGAGCTTCTTGACGATTTCGTCGCTGATCGCCGAAGGAACCGCCTCGATCACGATCGAGAAGCAGCCGACCGACTGCAGGGCGAGGCAGTCCTCGAGCAGCTTGATCGCGCTCTTGGCGCTCCTGCCCTGGGCTTTGTAGCCGCCGAGGGCGGTCGCGGTCTGCGGGGTGAGGCCGACGTGGCCCATCACCGGGATGCCGGAGTTGACGATCGCCCGGGCGCGCTCGACGATGACGCCGCCGGCCTCGAGCTTCACCGCCTGGCAGCCGGTCTCCTTGATCAGGCGCTGGGCGCTGCGGATCGCTTCCTCGTTGCTCGCCTCGTAGCTGCCCATCGGCATGTCGCCGACCATCAGCGGCGTCTTCAGGCCGCGGCGGACGGCCTTGCCGAGCATCACCATCTCGTCCATCGAGACCATCTCGGTCCCGGGGTAGCCGAGGACGACGTTGGCGGCGGAGTCGCCGACGAGGACGACGTCGACGCCGGCCGCCTCGGCCACGGTCGCCGAGGGGTAGTCGTAGGCGGTGACCATCACGATCGGCTCGCCGTTGGCCTTCATTTCGGCCAGGCGCGGCAGGCTGACCGGTTTGCGATCGGAGGAGGGAGCGGTGTGGGAGCGGCCGCCGGAGCTCATTTGAGCAGCACCTCCGGGTGGCTGTCGATCGCGATCGGCTCGTTGTCGTCGTTCACATGCACGACGACCGGGTCGTAGCGCTCGAGGTCCTTCTCGTCGTAGGAGCCGAAGGTGGCGACGATGATCTTGTGGCCGGGCTCGACCAGGTGGGCGGCGGCGCCGTTGACCTGCATCGTCCCCGAGCCTGGCTCGCCGTCGATCACGTAGGTGACGAAGCGGGAGCCGTTGTCGACGTCCCAGACGTAGACCTGCTCATTGGTGATCATGTCGGCGCCGGCCATCAGCTCGGTGTCGATCGTGATGCTGCCGATGTAGTCGACGTCGCAGTCGGTCACCGTCGCCCGGTGAATCTTCGACTTCAGCATCTGTCTCTGCACAGGGGTCCCCTTTCGCGGGCTAGGTGTCGCTGCTTGCGGTTGGTCGGATCAAGACGTTGTCGATCAGGCGCGCGGCACCGACGCGGGCGGCGACGGCGACGAGCACGGGACGGTCGGCGAGCCGCTCGACCGGCTCCAGCGTCTCCGCCTCGCGGGCCTCGAGGTACTCGGGCTCGATCGCCGCGGCGGCGAGCTCGCGGCGGGCGGCGTCGAGGCCGGCGGCGAGGGAGCCGGCGTGGGCCTCGCGCTCGGCCGCTGCCAGGGCGCGGGAGAGCGCCGTCGCCCGCTCGCGGTCGGCCGGCTCGAGGTAGGCGTTGCGGCTGCTCATCGCCAGCCCGTCGAGCTCACGCACGGTCGGCAGCACCTCGATCCGGACCGGGAAGTCGAGGTCGCGGACCATGCGCCGGATCACCACCGCCTGCTGCGCGTCCTTCTGACCGAAGTAGGCGACGTCGGGGCCGACGAGGTTGAAGAGCTTGGCGACGACGGTGGTGACGCCGCGGAAGTGCTCAGGACCGCGGCGGGCGGGGTCGCCGTCGAGGACGTCGGTAAGTGGGCCGGTGACCTCGACCACAGTCGAGGCGTCAGCCGCGTAGACCTCATCGACGGGCGGCGCGAACACGAGGTCGGCGCCGGCCTCGCCGGCGAGACGCAGATCGCGCTCCTCGTCGCGCGGGTAGCGGTCGAGGTCCTCCCCCGGGCCGAACTGGGTCGGGTTGACGAAGAGGCTCATCACCACCAGATCGCACTCGGCGCGGGCGGCGCGGATCAGCGAGAGGTGCCCCTCGTGCAGGTAGCCCATCGTCGGCACCAGCCCGATCGTCCGCCCCTGGCGGCGCGCCGGCTCCAGCGCAGAGCGGAGCTCGGCCTTCGTGCGCAGGGCGGGGGCGGCCACGGTGGGACGAGGGGTATCGATGAGGAGATTGGGGTTCATAGGTCCATGCCCTAGGGGTCACGGCCAACGACGGAAATTATAGGCGTACTTCGGCACGTTCTTGACGATCTCGTACCGAAAAGATTTCCCATCCAATGATCCGGCGAGTGGCGGCTTCCGCAAGTTGGGGAAACCACCCATCCCCTGGAGGCAGATATGAGCTCAGAGATCGAAGCAGTTGTGCGGGAGGCGGAGCACGAAGCGACGGAGGCGCTGGAGGGCGATACCCGCCTCGGCTTCCTCAAGAAGGCCGGCCTCGCCGGCGGCGGCCTGGTCGGCGGCGGTGCCCTGCTCAGCGCCCTCACCCCCGCCGCGGCGATGGCTGCCGGAAAGGGGCGACCGCCGGCGAAATTCGGCAAGGGCGACGTCGGCATCCTCAACTACGCCCTCACCCTCGAGTACCTCGAGGCTGCCTTCTACAACGAGGCGACCGCCAACAACAAGAGGAAGACCTTCCTCAAGGGCGCCCAGGAGCAGGCCTTCCTGAAGCGGGTGACCGCCGACGAGAACGCCCACGTCGCCTTCCTCAAGAAGGCGCTCGGGAGCAAGGCGGTGAAAGCGCCGAAAGTGGACTTCGGGGCCACCACGTCCAGTGCCTCTGCCTTCCTCAAGACCGCGGTGGCGCTGGAGAACACCGGCGTCGCCGCCTACGCCGGCCAGGCGCTGAACATCAGCAACCCGGCCTACGTGGCCGCGGCGCTCTCGATCCACTCGGTCGAGGCACGGCACGCCTCGGTCGCCGGGCTGTTGCTGAAACCGACCCCGGCCAGCCAGGCCCCCAATGGCGCCTTCGACGAGCCGCTGACCGCGGCGCAGGTGTTGAAGGCCGTCGAAAAAACCGGCTTCCTCCAGTAGTCACCCCCCGGGAGCGGCGAAGTCGATCCTGCGGATCGGCTTCGCCGGCGCCCCGGCCGCGATCGTGCAGTCCTCGACGTCGCGGTTGACGACCGAGTTGGCGCCGACGACGCAGCGGTCGCCGACGCTGACGCCGCTGGTGACGACACAGTTGACCCCGAACCAGCAGTTGGCGCCGATCCGGACAGGCCCCTTGCTGGTGAAGCCCTGCCAGGTGATCGGTTTCTCGGGGTCGTCGTAGCGGTGCTCGGCGTCGCCGACGAAGCAGCCGTTGGCGAACATCGTGTGGTCGCCGATCGTGACCCTCTCCTGGGCGGCGATCATCACGTTGCGGTTGAGGAAGCAGCCCTCGCCGATCTCGATCCGCGCCTCCGGCGCCAGCGTCAGCCAGCAGCCCGGCTCCAGCAACGTCCCCCCGCCGATCGTCAGCCGGCCCTCGTCGAGCGCCTCAAGGATCTCCCCCTCGACCGGGTGGCGGACGAAGAACCCGCCCCGGGCCGCGTGCCGGTTGATCCGCCAGCGCCGCAGCAGTTGCCGGTTGCGCTCGTACCAGCGCCGCTTCTGCCACCAAAGCTTCCAGCCACCCATGGAGCCGTAGACTCGCAGGCGTGACGGACTTGCGCGGCGGCATCGACCTCGGCGGCACCAAGATCCAGACGGCGATCGTCGACCGTCGGGGCGACGTGGTCGGGCAGGCGCGGCAGCCGACGCCGACCAGCGGCGGCCCCGAGGACGTGGCGGCGTCGATGGCCGAGGCGCTGCGCGAGGCGGCGCAGGAAGCGGGCGTCGAGCCCGCCGAGCTGGCCGGCGTCGGCGTCGGCTCGCCCGGGGACGCCGACGAGAAGACCGGCGTCGTCTCCTCGGCGAAGAACCTGCCCGGTTGGGAAGGCAGCTTCCCGCTGGCGGAAAAGCTGAAGGAGACACTGGGGGCCGAGGTCAAGGTCGGCAACGACGTCCAGGTCGCGACCGAAGCCGAGTTCCACCTCGGCGCCGGCCGGGAGTTCCAGAGCCTGCTCGGTGTCTTCTGGGGGACCGGCGTCGGCGGTGGGCTGGTGCTCGACGGCAGGCCGTGGCTGGGCCGCGGCGCTGCCGGGGAGATCGGCCACGTGGTCGTCAAACACGGCGGCGCCAAGTGCCCCTGCGGGCGCAAAGGCTGCCTGGAGGCCTACGCCGGCCGCTCGGCGATGGAAGCCGAGGCCAGGCGCCAGCACGAAGAGGGCCATAAGACCGACCTCTTCCACCTGATGGAGAAGCACGATAAACCGCGACTGACCAGCGGCATCTGGGAGCGAGCGCTCGACCACGGCGACCGCCTGGCCGAGAAGCTGATCGAGCGCGCGGTCGAGGCACTGGGGACGGGGATCGCCTCCGCCGTCAACCTGATCGACCCCGAAGCGGTGATCCTCGGCGGGGGGCTCGGCGTCCGCTTCGGCGAGCGGCTGATGGACCCGCTCTGCGAGGAGATGTCCAAGCACCTCTTCGTCGACGAGCGGCCGCCCGCGGTCCGGGTTGCCTCGCTCGGCGACCTCGGCGGCGCGATCGGCGCCTCCCTGCTCGTCTCCCGCTGAGATGCCCGCCCGCCCGAACGGGTCGACCGCGACGCGGCTGCGGGTCCTCCGCCCCGCCCCCGGCGTCCTCGCCTTCTACGACGGCCGTGTTCCCGGCTACCGCTTCGCGCCGCGACCGAACTGGATCGACGAGGGGGCGCTGGCGTTGGGGACCGCCTGCTTCGCGATCGTCGAAGGCGACGAGGCGCTCGTCTACGACACCCGCACCACCCCCGAACACGGGCGCGAGGTGCGAGCGGCGCTGGAAGCCGAGGGCGTCGGCCGTTTCACGGTCCTGCTCAGCCACTGGCACCTCGACCACGTCGCCGGCAACAGCGCCTTCGCCGACTGCGAGGTCATCGCCACCGCCCGCACCGCGGAGCTGCTGGCGCGGCACCGGGATGCAATCGAAGCGGGCGCGCACGAGGGACCGCCCGGCATCTGCCCGCTCGTCCTTCCCACCCGCACCTTCGAGGGTCGAACCGAGCTGCGGGTCGGCGAACGCAGGCTGGAAGCGATCCCGGTCAACGTCCACAGCGACGACGCCGCCGTCCTCTGGGACCCGGAGGCGCGGCTGTTGCTGGCCGGCGACACGGTCGAGGACACCGTCACCTACGTCGAGGAGCCCGAGAACTTCGAGGAGCACCTGCGCGATCTCGACCGCCTGCTGGCGCTAAAGCCCACTGCGATCCTGCCCAGCCACGGCGACCCGGAGGCGATCGAGAGCGGCGGCTACAGCCGAGACCTGATCACCGCCACCGAGGATTACATCCGCCTCCTGCAACGAATGCCGGACGAGCCAGAGCTTCGAGAGCTACCGCTGCGCGAGCTGCTCGCCCGGCAGCTGGCGGCCGGCGACCTTCGTTACTTCGAGCCCTACGAGCGCGTGCACCGCGAGAACGTGCAGACGGTTCTAGACGCGGCCTGAGGTCTGGCGCTGCTGGCGCGCCACCGCGTCGACCAGGACCGCCAGCAGCAGGACGCCGCCCGTCACCATCAGTTTCACCGCCGAGGAGAGCGAGAGCAGGTCCATCCCATTGGAGATCGAGCCGATCACCAGTGCTCCCAGCAGCGCCGTCCAGACCGAGCCGCGGCCGCCGAAGAGGCTCGTCCCGGCGATCACCGGGCCGGCGATCGCCAGCAGCAGGAGTTCGTTGCCGCCTGAGTTCTGGTTGACCGCGAACAGCCGCGAGGCGGCCATGACGCCGCCGATCGCCGCCATCGTGCCGGCGATCGTGAAGACCGCGATCCGCACCCGGTTGACGTGAATGCCGGCGCGCCGCGCTGCCTCGGCGTTGCCGCCGACCGCGAAGACGTGGCGGCCGAAGGTGGTCTGCTTGGCGACGTACTCCATGCCGACGACGAAGGCGAGCAGGATCATCACCGCCAGCGGCACGCCGCGGTCGGAGTTGAGGATCGCGACGGCGGCGATCACGATCGCGGCGAGGAGGACGAAGCGGACGATCTGCGAGATCGCGTTGGTGTCGCCAAGACCGGCGGCGACCCGGCGCCGGTAGCCGACCGCGAGCGCCGCGCCGTAGGCGCCGATGATCACCGCGGCGAAGATCCAGCCAACCGTGTCCGAGTAGAAGATGTTGGCGAGGCCGGTGATCTTCGGGTCGTTGATGTTGAGCGAGCCCGTCTTCCCCAGCACCTGCAGGAGCGCCCCTTCCCAGGCCAGCAGGCCGGCGAGGGTGACGACGAAGGAGGGAACGACGAAGCGACTGAAGAGCGACCCCTGCAGGCATCCGATCGCGGCGCCACAGAGGACCGCGGCGGCGATCGCCAGGTAGGCGTTCCAGCCATGGTTGACGCTCAAGACGGCCATCACCGCGGCCGAGAGGCCGCTGACCGCGCCGACGGAGAGGTCGATCTCCCCGAGCAGGAGGACGTAGACGACGCCGACCGAGATCAGGCCGATCGTCGTGATCTGCAGCATCAGGTTGGTCAGGTTCTCGGCCGAGAGGAAGCGGTCTTCCTGGACCTGGAAGATGACCGCGATCACGACCAGGCCGAGCACCACCCGGACCGAGGAGAGATCGCCCTGGACGATCCGCCGCACGGTTTCCCCGGTGGTCGGGCGGCGCTCGTTCGTCTCCTCGGCGGTCGCCGCCTCGGCCGCGCTCACGACTTCTCCCCCTCCTCCCCATGCTGGTTGCGCTCGCCGTTGTCCCCGAGTCCGGTGATCGCGCCGACGACGTGCTCCTCGGTCGTTTCTTCGGCTTTGAACTCGCCGGCGGCGCGGCCGAGGCGGAGGACGAAGACCCGGTCGGCAACCGCGAAGACGTCGGCCAGGTTGTGGCTGATGACGACGACGCCGAGGTCGCGCTCGCGCAGGCGCCGAATCAGCTCCAGCACCTGTTTGGTCTGCGGCACGCCGAGCGCCGCGGTCGGCTCGTCGAGGAGGACGACTTTGGGATCGCCGAGGAGCGAGCGGGCGACGGCGACCTGCTGGCGCTGGCCACCGGAGAGGGTCCCGACCTCGCTGCGGAGGCTGGGGATCGTCACCGCGAGGTTCGACAGCAGATCGGCGGTCTCGTGCTCCATCTTCACCTCGTCGAGCTGGCGCGAGACCTGGCCGGGCCCCGCGGAGACCTGCTCGCGGCCGAGGAAGAGGTTGGCGACGACGTCGAGGTTGTCGCAGAGCGCGAGGTCCTGGTAGACGGTCGCGATCCCGAGTTCGGTGGCGTCCTGTGGGCCTTTGATCCGCACTTCCTCGCCCTCGAAGCGGATCGTCCCCTCGTCGGGAGAGTGGATGCCGGCGATCGCCTTGACCAGCGTCGACTTGCCGGCGCCGTTGTCGCCGACGAGGCCGATCACCTCGCGGGCGTGGACAGCGAAGTCGACCCGGTCCAGAGCCTGGACCGGGCCGAATCGCTTGCTTACTCCCTCCAGCTCGAGGAGTGGAGCGCCGTCAGCCATCTCAACCGGAGATTCCCGCTTCTTTGCAGTCGGCCGCGTAGGGGCCGGTGCAGAGTTCGGAGGCGCTGACGAACCCGTCTTTGATCACCGTGTCCTTGATGTTGTCCTTGGTCACCGCGACCGGTTCGAGGATCGCCGAGGGCACGTCGGTCTTACCGTTGTTGACTTCTTCGCTGACTTTGTCCTGCGGCAGTTCTTCGCCGTTGCCGAGGGCGATCGCGAATTCGGCGGCGATTTCGGCCTGCGGCGGGATCGCCTTGTAGATCGTCATGAACTGCTGGCCAGCGAGGATCCGCTGCAGGCCGGCGACGGTCGAGTCCTGGCCGGTGACGGGGATTTCTTCGGGGTTGAGGCCGGCGCCTTTGAGCGCCGCGATCGCGCCGCCGCCGGTGTCGTCGTTGGCGGCGTAGATGCCGTGGAACCCGTCCTTGCCGAGCGCCGTGATCGCCTGCTGCGCCTCGCGCTGGGCGTTTTCCGCGGTCCAGCCGGGGGTGTCGTATTCCTTCGCGACTTTGACCCCCGCTTCTTCGAAGCCCTTGCTGGAGCCCTTCTTGAAGAGCGCCGCGTTGGGGTCGGCCGGGTCGCCGTTGATCTTGATGATCGGCCCGCTGGCGTTCCCGTCTTCTTTCAGTTTTTTCGCCAGGGTTTCGGCCTGAAGTTCGCCCACTCGTTCGTTGTCGAAGGAGACGTAGGCGTCGACTTCGCTGTTTTCGATCAGGCGGTCGTAGCTGACCACCGGCACGTCCTGGGCGTTGGCGCGTTCGGCGATCGCCGCCGCCGATTTCGAGTCCATTGGATCGAGGACGAGGACTTGGGCGCCTTTGGTCAGCGCCGCTTCGCCCTGCGACTGCTGCTTTTCGGCATCGCCGCCAGCGTTGAAGTAGATGACTTCGCATTCGGGGCACTTTTCTTCGACCGATTTTTCGAAGTCAGGCTTGTCGTTGGTTTCGTAGCGGGGCGTTTCGTTTTCCGGCAGCAGGAGGGCGATCGTTGCGCTGCCGCCACCGCCACCTCCTTCGCCACCGCCGCCTCCGGTCGTGTCGTCGCTGCTACCGCAGCCGGCGACTAACAAACCGAGAGCGAACAGCGCGCATCCGATTACCACAAGCGGTCGCAACAACGCTGGTCTGGACATGACCCTCCTCCTCAGGGATTGGCACTCGACCCATACCCCCGTGCAGACGTTTCATTCACCCGCGCGGCCGGGGGAGGTAAATCCTGGCCAACCAGCAGTAAGGAGTGCCCAACCGTTGGCCTAGGCGGCCACTGGTTCACGCCTGCGGCGCTTCGGCTTCGCCGGCTCGACCAGCTCGGCGAGAAAGCGGCCAGTGTAAGAGCCGGTGACAGCGGCCACCTGCTCGGGCGTGCCGGTGGCGACGATCTCGCCGCCCTCTTCCCCGCCCTCGGGCCCGAGGTCGACCAGCCAGTCGGCGGTCTTGATCACGTCGAGGTTGTGCTCGATCACGACCACGGTGTTGCCGGCGTCGACGAGGCGCCCGAGGACGTCGAGCAGGCGCTGGACGTCGGCGAAGTGGAGGCCGGTGGTCGGCTCGTCGAGGATGTAGAGGGTGTCGCCGGTGGCGACTTTGGAAAGCTCGGTCGCGAGCTTGACCCGCTGCGCCTCGCCGCCCGACAGCGTCGTCGCCGGCTGGCCGAGGCGGATGTAGCCGAGGCCGACGTCGTTGAGGGTGCGCAGGCGGCGGGCGATCTTCGGCACGTTCTCGAAGAACTCGACCGCCTCCTCCACCGACATCTCCAGCACGTCGGCGATGTTCTTGCCCTTGAAGCGGACCTCGAGCGTCTCGCGGTTGTAACGCTTGCCGTGGCACTGCTCGCAGGGCACGTAGACGTCGGGCAGGAAGTGCATCTCGATCTTGATCTGGCCATCGCCTTTGCAGACCTCGCAGCGCCCACCCTTGACGTTGAAGCTGAAGCGGCCGGGCTTGTAGCCGCGCGCCCGCGCCTCCTGGGTCTGGGTGAAGATCTGACGGATGTGGTCGAAGAGGCCGGTGTAGGTGGCCGGGTTGGAGCGCGGGGTGCGGCCGATCGGCGACTGGTCGATGTTGATGATCTTGTCGATCTGATCAAGGCCGTCGATGCCGTCGTGCGAGCCCGGCCGCAGCTTCGCCTGGTGGAGGCGGTTGGCGACGGCGTGGTGCAGGGTCTCGTTGACGAGAGTCGACTTGCCCGAGCCGGAGACGCCGGTGACGCAGCAGAAGACCCCGAGCGGAATCTCGACGTCGACGTCCTTGAGGTTGTGTTCGCGGGCGCCGCGGACCAGCAGCTCGCCGGTCGGCCGACGCCGCTCCTCAGGCACCTCGATCTTTTTCTTCCCGGAGAGGTACTGGCCGGTCAGCGAGGCGGGGTCCTTCGAGACCTGCTTCGGGGTCCCGGCGGAGATCACGTGGCCGCCGTGCTCGCCGGCGCCGGGGCCGAGGTCGACGAGGTGGTCGGCGGCCATCATCGTCCCCTCGTCGTGCTCGACGACGATCACCGTGTTGCCGAGGTCGCGGAGGCGGTCGAGGGTCGCGATCAGCTTCTCGTTGTCGCGCTGGTGGAGCCCGATCGAGGGCTCGTCGAGCACGTACATCACCCCGACCAGGTGCGAGCCGATCTGGGTCGCGAGCCGAATCCGCTGCGCCTCGCCGCCAGAAAGGGTGCGCGCCGAGCGGTCTAGCGAGAGGTAACCGATGCCGACGTTCTCGAGGAAGGAGAGCCGCTCGGTGATCTCGCGGACGATCAGCCGCGCGATCGCCCGCTCGGTCTCGGTCATCTCCAACTCGCGGATCCACTGCGAAGCGGCGTGGGCGGACAGGCCGGTGTACTCGGCGATGCTGAGGCCGCCGACCTTGACCGCGAGGCTCTCCGGCCGCAGCCGGGCGCCGTGGCAGGCCGGGCAGGGCTGCTCGGCCATGTAGCCCTCGATCCGCTCGCGGTTGGACTCCGAGTCGGTCTCTTCGTAGCGCCGCTGCAGGTTGTTGACGATCCCCTCGAAGCGGACCTTGTAGGAGCGGCGGCGGCCGAAGCGGTTGGTGTAGCTGACGTGGTGGCGCTCGTCGCCGGTGCCGTAGAGGAAGATCTCCCGCTCGTCGGGCTTCAATTTCGACCAGGGCTTGTCGACGTCGACGTCGTAGGCCTCGGCGACGGAGGCGATCAGCCGCTTCCAGTAGGCGCTGATGCCGCGGTTCCAGGGCTGCAGGGCGCCCTCGGCGAGGGAGAGCGTCGGGTCGGGGACGACCAGCTCCGGGTCGATCACCCGCTGGAAGCCGAGGCCGTGGCAGCGGTCGCAGGCGCCGTGGGGCGAGTTGAAGGAGAAGATCCGCGGCTCCAGCTCGGGAATCGAGCTGCCGCACTCGAGACAGGCAAACTGCTCCGAGAAGAGCATCGTCCCGCCGGGGTGCTCGGCGTCCTTGCTGCCGGCGGCGCCCTTGCCCTCGACGATCTCGACTTCGACCAAGCCCGCGGCGAGACCCGCCGCCGCTTCGACCGACTCCGAGAGGCGGCGCCGCAGGTCCGTCTTCATCACCAGGCGGTCGACGACGATCGAGACGTCGTGTTTGTACTTCTTGTCGAGCTCGATCTTCTCGTCGAGGCGCAGCAGCTCGCCGTCGATCTTCGCCCGCGAATAGCCCTCGAGTCGCATCTGGTCGAGCAATTTCCCGTACTCGCCTTTGCGGCCGCGGACGACCGGGGCCATGACCATGAATTTCGTTCCGTCCTCCAGCGTCATCAGCCGGTCGACGATCTGCTCCTGGGTCTGGCCGGTGATCTCCTCGCCGCACTCGGGGCAGTGCGGGGTCCCGATCCGCGCCCACAGCAGCCGCAGGTAGTCGTAGATCTCGGTCACGGTGCCGACCGTCGAGCGCGGGTTGCGCGAGGTCGTCTTCTGGTCGATCGAGATCGCCGGCGAGAGCCCCTCGATCGAGTCGACGTCGGGCTTCTCCATCAGCCCGAGGAACTGCCGCGCGTAGGCCGACAGCGACTCCACGTACCGCCGCTGCCCCTCGGCGTAGATCGTGTCGAAGGCAAGGCTCGACTTCCCGGAGCCGGAGAGCCCGGTGATCACGATCAGCGCGTCCCGCGGCAGCTCGAGATCCACGTCCTTGAGGTTGTGCTCCCGGGCGCCGGAGATGACGATTCGCTCAGAGGCGGCCACTCACCCCGATTCTAGCCAGGCGAACAGATGTTCCCCAAGGGTCCCGGTCCTTTGTATCGCTATGCGGGACAAAAGACCGGCGCACTCAGCCCAGGGCTGCGGAGAGTCGACGACGGTAGTTCTTCGCCTCGGGCCAGGCGGGATCTTCGGAGAGGATGCCGACGATGGCGCGGCGGAGGTCGTCTCGGCTGTGGTTCTCCGACCGCCCCAGCTCCTCGATCAGGGCGTCAAGGGCGCCTTCGCGGTTGCCGCGCTCGAGAGCGGCGAAGGCGTCGGTGGCGACGCCAGCCTTGGCGAGGCGGACGCGGGCGGCGATGCCGGCGGCGGCGAAGTCGCCCTCGTGGCCCTCGACCGCCTCCAGGGCCTCGTCTTCGGCCCCGCGCTCGAGGCGCGCCCGCGCCAGGGCGACGGCGATGTCGGTGCGGCGCGGCTCCAGCTCGGCCGCTTCGCGGAGGGAGAGCTCGTCTCCCGCCGCCAGCAGCTCGTCCGCCCGCGAAGGGACGAGGGAATCGAAGAAGGCCTCGACCCGGGCCGGCGGCAGGGCGCCGACGAACTCGTCGACGACGTTGCCGTCGCGGAAGGCCTTAACCGCGGGAATCCCCTGGACTTTGAACAGCGCCGAGAGCTGCGGGTTGGCGTCGACGTCGAGCTTGGCGAGGACGACCTGGCCCTCGCGGGCGGCCTCCGCTTTCTCCAGGGCAGGGCTCAGGGCCTTGCACGGGCCGCACCAGTCCGCCCAGAAATCGACCACCACCGGCAGCTGCCGCGAACGCTCAAGTACCGCTCTCTCGAAGTTCTCTTCGTTGACTGGTAAAGGCATTTTCCGAGCTTAAGCCCCGATTTCGGTTGACCAAGCCCGCCAAGGTTTCGCGGGGGTGACAACTTGGGACTACACGCTGGTTTTCAAGTACCCGCGGTCATCCCGTCCAAGTCGCGCCGCAGTTCGCGCAGCTCGTCGCGGATCCGGCCCGCCTCCTCGAAGCGGAGGTCGTCGGCCGCCGCCAGCATCTCCTCCTCCAAGGCCACGATCGTCTTCTCCAGCTCCTCGGGGCCGGCGAAGTCCTCGGCGCGTTTGCGCCGCCTCTTGCGCGGCGCCCGGTCCTCCATCGCCAGGAACTCGCTCATCTCGGAGATGCCTTTGCGCACGGTCTCCGGCGTGATCCCGTGCTCCTCGTTGTACGCGAGCTGGATCGCGCGGCGGCGGTCGGTCTCGCGCATCGCCGCCCGCATCGCCTCGGTCTCCTTGTCGGCGTACATCAGCACCCGCCCGTTGACGTTCCGCGCCGCCCGCCCGATCGTCTGCACGAGGCTGGTCTCGCCGCGGAGAAAGCCCTCCTTGTCGGCGTCGAGGATCGCCACCAGCGAGACCTCGGGCAGGTCGAGCCCCTCGCGCAGGAGGTTGACGCCGACGAGGACGTCGTACTCGCCAAGACGGAGGTCGCGGATGATCTGGATCCGTTCCAGGGTGTCGACCTCCGAATGCAGGTATCGCACTTTCACTCCGTACTCGAGCAGGTAGGCGGTCAGGTCCTCGGCCATTTTCTTGGTCAGGGTCGTGACCAGGGTGCGGTCGCCCTGCTCGGCCACCCGCTTCACCTCGTTCATCAGGTCGTCGATCTGGTTCCGCGTCTCCCGCAGCTCGATCTCGGGGTCGACGATCCCGGTCGGGCGGACGATCTGCTCGACCGTGCGGCTGGCTTCCGCTTTCTCGAACGGACCCGGGGTCGCCGAGACCATCACCAGCTGGTTCACCCGCTGCAGGAACTCGTCGAATTTGAGCGGCCGGTTGTCCATCGCCGAGGGCAGCCGGAAGCCGAAATCGACCAGCGAGGTCTTCCGCGAGCGGTCGCCCTCGAACATGCCGCCGATCTGGGGGATCGTCTGGTGGGACTCGTCGACGAAGACGACGAAGTCGTCGGGGAAGTAGTCGATCAGGGTGTGCGGGGGGCTGCCGGGCGGGCGGCCGTCGAGGATCCGCGAGTAGTTCTCGATCCCCGAGGTGAAGCCGAGCTCCTTGATCATCTCGAGGTCGTACATCGTCCGCTGCCGCAGCCGGTGCGCCTCCAGCTGTTTGCCTTCCGTTTCCAGTTCCGCGGTCCGCGATTCCAGTTCGGCGCGGATCTCGTCGACGGCGCGATCGACGGTCTCGTCTTTGGTCACGTAGTGCGAGGCCGGCCAGACTGAGACGTGGTCGATCACGTCGAGGACCTCGCCGGTCAGCGGGTCGAAGTGCTGGATCCCCTCGATCTCGTCGCCGAAGAGCTGGATCCGGTAGGCCGACTCGGCGTAGGAGGGCATGATCTCCAGCACCTCGCCGCGGACCCGGAAGGCGCCGCGACCCAGCACCTGGTCGTTGCGCTGGTACTGCATCTTCACCAGCTTGCGGAGGACGTCGTCGCGGTCGATCTCCTTGCCGACCTGGAAGAGCTGCATTTTTTCGTTGTAGACCTGGGGCGACCCGATCCCGTAGATGCAGGAGACCGAGGCGACGATGATCACGTCGCGGCGGGCGAACAGCGCCGCGGTAGCGGCGTGCCGCAGCCGGTCGATCTCGTCGTTGATCGAGGAGTCCTTCTCGATGTAGAGGTCCTGGGCCGGGACGTAGGCCTCCGGCTGGTAGTAGTCGTAGTAGGAGACGAAGTACTCGACCGCGTTCTCGGGGAAGAACTCGCGGAACTCGTTGCAAAGCTGCGCGGCAAGCGTCTTGTTGTGCGCGATCACGAGGCTCGGCCGCTGCACCTCGGCGATCGTCGCCGCCATCGTGAAGGTCTTGCCGGTGCCGGTGGCGCCGAGCAGGGTCTGGAAGCGTTCGCCCTCGCGCAGCCCTTCGGCCAGCCCGGCGATCGCCTTCGGTTGGTCCGCCGTCGGGGTATAGGCGGGGTTCAGCTTGAACTCGGGCACGGAGAGAACATAGCTGGCGCATATGCTGGGCCTTCGATGAGGCTCTCGCGCTCGCTCCTATCGGCTTTCTTCGCCTTCACCGGGACCATGCACTTCCTGCGGCCGCGCTTCTTCGAAGCGATCGTGCCGCCGGCGATCGAGGCCCGGAAGCGGGAGGTGGTGGCGATCAGCGGCGCCGCCGAGATCGCCGGCGCAGCCCTCGTCCTCCCCCCTGCCAGCCGCCGCCTCGGGCGCTGGTGGCTGCTGGCATTGCTGGTCGCCGTCTTCCCCGCCAACGTCCACATGGCGGTCAACCCGGAGCAGGTCCGCGGCCTCGATATGCGCAAGTTCCCACGCTGGGCGCTTTGGGCGCGCCTGCCGCTGCAGCCGCTGGCGATGGCCTGGGTCTGGCGCGCAACGCGCAACTGAATACAATTCGTGACAGAACTCGAATGGACCACCGCGACCGCTTCTCCGTGAACCTGCGCCAAGCCCGGCAGGACGCCGGCATCTCCCAGGAAGAGCTGGCCGAACGCTGCGAAATCCACCGCACCGAGGTCTCGCTGCTCGAGCGCGGCGGCCGCGAACCGCGGCTGGGAACGATGGTCAAGCTCGCCACTGCCCTCGGCACCACCCCCGAAGCCCTCTGCTCCGGAATCGCCTGGAACCCGCAAGCGCGCGAGTTCAAGATCGACGACCCCAGCTAACCGCGCGCTGAGCGCTGGCGCTCAGGGCAGTCCGAGCCCGCCGAGCCCTCCCGGCAGCAGCTGTTCGATAACGCCTTGCGCCGGCCCGAGAAAGCCCTGGGCATCGCCGAGGAACCCTTGCGCGTCGTTGATGATTTCGATCGCCTGTTCGAGCGGAATCCGCTGCACGGCCTGCCGCAGCGGCACCGCGATCAGCGGGCTCAACGCCCCCGCTTCTTCGGCGTCGTCGACGGCGCGGACGAGGCCGGCGCGGATCGCTCTCGCCAGCTTCTCGTCGTCGATGCCATAGCGCTCTTCGAAGCGTTCCCGCCGCTCCAGCGTCGTCAACGCCAGGGCCAGGGTCTCGCGGGTGACGCCGAGCTGGCAGGCGGCGCCGTCGAGGGCGGAGATCGTGAACTGGTTGGCGATCTGGCCCAGCGTCTGCGGGTCGCTCCAGGGCCGCGGCTTGCAGGGATCCTGCACCTGCTTTGGCTCGTAGCTGGAGCCCCCGGCCGCGAGGTAGGCGCCGACGAGGAGCAGCGCGGCGACGATCGAGCCGAGGATCAGCGCCTTGCCGCTCAGGTTCCCCGTCCGCTCGCTCACAGGTCGACCCTCCGCGAAAGGCCGATCGGGAAGAGGGCGATCAGGCCGAGCAGCGCCGCGAGCAGGAACGAGGTGCTGAAGGCATGGGTGGCGCCGCGGTCGAGCTGGTCCTGGAGTTCGGACTGCAGCTGGTCGACTTCGGCCCGCTGGCTCGAGTCGTCCGGCTTCGGCTCGAAGGCGGGGCCGATCGTCGGCACCTTCCCCCGCTCTTCGTCGAGCCGTTCGCTCACCTTCTCCGCCAGGTCGATCTTCAGCAGCGGGTTGACGGGAGAGTCGAGGATCACCGCGGTGCCGGCGTTGATCGCGTCGTGGCGCTGCTCTTCGATGTCGGCGGTGAAGATCGGCGTCAGCAGCAGCAGGCCGATCACCACCCCCGCATGACGCGAGGAGATCGTCCAGCCGCCGTGGATTGCCTGCGGCGCCCTCCCCCCCAGCGCCGTCTCGGTCAGGGCCGAGAGAACCAGCGCCAGCCCGAACCCGACCAGGACCTGCGGCGGCAGCGTCAGCGCGATCGTCGCCTTCGGCAAGAACGCCAAGCCAGCAAGTCCCCCGGAGACGAGGATCGCCCCTGCCGCCGCCCGCGAGCGCTCGTCGCCCACCCGCTCCGCCAAACGGCTGCCGAGGATCGCCGCCAGCGGCATCGCCGAGACGACGGCGGCCGCTTCGATCGGGCTCAAGCGCCAGCCTTCGATCAGCAGCAGGACCAGCAGGAAGAGCGCGGCGGCGATAGCCGCCGAAACCATCGCCAGGGCCAGGTTCGCCCAGAGATGGGGTCGACCCGTGCTCCGCACCTCCGCTTCGATCACCCGCGTCGCCGCCTCGTGCTTGGCGACCGCGAGGATCGGCACCGCGGCGGCCAGCGCCAGCGGCACCTGCAGGAGGAAGATCGACTGCCAGGAGACGAGCTCGGTCAGCAGGCCGCCGACCGCGGGGCCAAGCGCCGCCCCGGTCGCCCCCGCCGCCGCCCAGACGGTCGCCGCTCGCCGCTCCGAGCCGACCGTCGCCGGCAGCAGCTCCAGCGCCGCCGTCACCGCCGCGGCGCCGCCCAGCGCCTGCACGCAGCGGGCGACGATCAGGGTCGAGAGCTCGTCGGCGAGCCCACAGGCGAGCCCGGCGCCGGCGAAGATCGCCAGCCCCACCGCCGCCGTCCGCGCCGGCCCGACCCGCCGCGCGACCAGCGCCGCTGGCACCGCCGCCAGGGCGATCACCAGGTTGAAGGAGACCAGCACCCAGGTCACCCCGGAGACGCTGGTGTCGAGTTCGCGGTAGATCTCCGGCAGGGCGAGGACGACGATCGAGGAGTCGGCGAGGACGAGGCCGACCGCCAGTGCCAGCGCCGCCACGCGCGGCCTACGGGATTCCGCCATAGCCCAGCTCCGTTGCGTACTCGCGGCGGTACTCGTCGCGCTTCTCCAACACCTCTTCTACGTAGGCGCGGGTTTCCGGGAAGGGAATCTCCTCGACCGTCAGCCCCGCCCCGCCCCACTCGTCGGCGTTGCCGGGGCCGGCGTTGTAGGCGGCCAGCGCCGCCGCCTCGTCGCCGTCGTAGCGATCGAGCAGTTCGCGCAGGAGGAAGGTCCCGTAGCGAATGTTGATTTCAGGATCCCCCAGATCTCGCAATTCGAAGGTGGTGGCATCGCTGTTTTTGGCGATGGTGTCGGCTGCTTCGGGAGTGATCTGCATCAGGCCGCGCGCCCCCGCGCTCGAGGTCTGGTCGCTGAACTTGGACTCTGAGTAGATCACGGCGGCGATCAGGGCGGCGTCGACTCCCTTCTCGTCGGCCTGCTGGCGGATCACGTCCTCGTGGCGCAGCGGCAGCGTCAGCTCCTTCAGGGCGTGGTCGAAGGCGCCGCTGACGGCAAGGGCAACGACGAACACCCCGATCAGCGCGGCAACCGCACCGAAGGCGAGGAACCGGCGTCGGCGGAGCGCCTTCTTCCGCTTCATCGCCGCAGCTTTTCGAGCAGCGCGGACAACCTCCGCTCGAGCTCCTCCACGCTGCCGTCGTTGGCGATCGCGTGCTCGGCCCGCTCGGCCTTCTCCGGCTGGGTCAGCTGGCGCGCCTCGCGCTCGTCGACCAGCGCGTGCCCGCGGGCGGCGGCGCGCTCGCGCCGCACCTCGTCGGCGGTGACGATCGCGACCGTGGTGTCGAAGGCCCTGTCGCTACCTGCCTCGAACAGCAGCGGTACCTCGACCACGGCGACCTCCGTGTCCGCGGGCAGGGAAAGCAGCCACTCCGCCGTCCGCTGCTGCACCAGAGGGTGGATCTGCTGCTCCAGCCAGGTCAGCTGCTCGGGGTCGGCGAAGACGATCTCGCCGATCATCGCCCGCTCGATCTTCCCCTCGGGCGCGACCTCGGGCCCCCAGCGCTCGACCAGGCGGTCGCGCAGCTCCTCGCTCTCCAGCAGCTCGTGGACGACAGCGTCGCTCGAGAGCGTCGCAGCGCCGAGGCGCGCGAACGCCTTCAACGCCTCCGACTTACCGGCGGCGATGCCACCGGTGAGGCCGATCTTCAGCGGCGCCATCGACTGGCGCCGATCAGGACTGCTCGGACTCGCCCGTCTGCGCGTCGTCGTCCGAGGACTCTTCGCCGGCTGCCTCGTCGACGCTGTCAGGGGAATCCGGGCGCTCCTGCACCGATTCGCCCTCCTGGTGCTCGCCGGGATCCTCCTCGGTGGTGCCGTTGGCCTCGGCCACCGGAGCCGGATCGGCCTCCTCGGAAGCCTCGACCTCGGCCGGCAGCTCGCCCGGTGCCTCTTCGCTGGGGGCCTCCTCGGCGGCGGGCTCCTCCGCAGCCGGGGCCTCCTCGACGGGAGCCTCCTCGGCAGCCGGCGCCGCGGCTTGCGCGAATGCATCGGCCATCTGACCCGTGGGCGGCGGTGCCTGCTCCTCGGCCTCGGCGGTCTCGGCCTCCTGGCCGCCTTCGGCCTGGGCGATCTGCTCGCCGAGCCCGGCCATCGCCATGTTCTGCCCCTCGACCCGCTTGATGCTGAGCGAAAGACGGCGCCGCTCTTCGTCGATCTCGAGGATCTTCACGTTCAGCTTCGAGCCCGGCTCGACGACTTCGCTCGGGTTCTCGACGTGGTGGTCGGCGAGCTCGGAGATGTGAACCAGCCCCTCGACTCCGGGCAGGATTTCGACGAAGGCGCCGAAGGCGACGACCTTGGTCACCGTGCCCTCGAGCACGTCGCCGCCGCGGTGGGTGTTGATCACCCGCTGCCACGGGTCCTCCTGGGTCTGCTTCAGACCGAGGGAGATCCGCTGGCGGTCGCGGTCGATGTCGAGGACTTTGATCCGCACCGTGTCGCCGATCGCGACGACTTCGGAGGGATGGTTGACGTGGCTCCAGGAAAGCTCGGAGATGTGGATCAGGCCGTCGATCCCGTCGAGGTCGACGAAGGCGCCGAAATCGACGATGTTGGAGATCTTGCCTTCGACGACCTGGCCCGGCTCCAGGCGCCCCAGAATTTGCTCGCGAACCTCTTTGCGCTCCTCCTCGAGTACGGCGCGCCGCGAGAGCACCACGTTGTTGCGGCTGCGGTTGAGCTCGATCACTTTGCACTCGAGCGTCTGGCTCATGAACTCGTCGAGGTTGTGGACGCGGCGGATGTCGACCAGCGAGGCCGGCAGGAAGCCGCGGACGCCGAGGTCGAGGATGAGACCGCCCTTGACGACCTCGATGACGCTGCCTTCGACCGGTTCGCCCGAGTCGGCGGCGACCTCGATCCGGCGCCAGGCCTTCTCGAAGCGGGCGCGCTTCTTGGAGAGAATCAGGCGGCCCTCGGAGTCCTCCTTGGTGAGGACAAGGGCATCGACCTCCTCTTCCAGCTCGACCTCCTCGTGCGGGTCGACCGACTTGCGGATCGAGAGCTCGGTCGAGGGAATGACCCCCTCGGCCTTGTAGCCGATGTCGACGAGGACCTCGTCTTTGTCGATCCGGACGACCTTGCCTTTGACGACGTCGCCCTCCTCGAAGGACACCATCGTCGCCGCGTAATTGGGGACGATCTTGCCGTCGATGTTGAGGAGGAGCCCCCCAGAACCCTCGACGGGGGTGGCGCTGGGCGCAGGCGTCATGGTCTCGGTCGCGGACACGGCGGCGAATGATGGCAGAATCCGGGCCGATGCCGGTCCGAGCCACCAAGCGCGGCGACGAACGCACGCCGCTGGACGGCGAGCGCGACGTCCTCGTCTGCGGTGCCAGCTTCGCCGGGCTGGCGGTAGCGCGCGAGCTGGCCGGCTCCGGAGCCGACGTTTTGATCGTCGATCGCTACGAGATCGGCGAGCGCCAGACCTCCGCCTGCGGGATCCCGACCGAGTGGCTGCGGCGGCTGGGGCTGATGGATGCCGAGCGCCAGCGCTTCGACACGCTGGTCATGCACACCCCCCACGGGACCGCCCGCTACCGGCTGCCCTGGACCTTCTCCACCTTCGACTACCGCGAGCTCTGCCAGCTGCTCTGGCGCGACTGCGACGCCACGTTTGAGACTGCCAAGGTGAACGGGCGGGCGCCTGCCGCCGCAGGCGGCGCTGTTAACGGCCAGGTCGCCGTCGGCACCGACCGCGGCACGATCTCCGCCCCGCTCGTCGTCGACGCCCTGGGCTGGCGGCGGATGCTGGCCACTGGCGACGGCTACCAGCCGCCCGACGCCCCGCTCTCGCGCGGGCTCGAGGTGCATCCGGCCGGCGAGTGCGAGGACCTCGAGATCTGGATCGACCGCAAGTACGTCCCGGCCGGCTACGGCTGGTCCTTCCCGGCCCGCGACGAGCTGCGGATCGGGGTCGGCTCCTTCGACCCCCGCTTCCACGTCAAGGACACGACCGTGCTGTTGACCGAGGACCTCGGCAAGGAGCCGAACGAGTACCAAGGCAACTGGATCCCCCACGAGATCCGCCGCGGCACCGAGGGCGGCGTCTTCTTCGTCGGCGATTCGGCCGGCCACTGCCTGCCGCTCAGCGCCGAGGGGATCCGCACCGCCCTCTACTTCGGAATCGCCCTGGGACGGGAGCTGCGCGGGGTGGTCGAGGGGCGGCAGAGCCGCGAGGAGGCGATGGAGACCTACGCCGCTTTCCACGACTCCCACGAGTGGAAGTTCAAGTGGATGCTGCGGGTGCAGAAGCTGGTGCCGCGGGTGCCGCCGCGGATCCTCTGGCCGCTGATCCGGCTGCTCGGCGCGAAGCGGTTCGTCGACTGGTCCTTCGGCCACTACCTGCAGATCGCGCCGCCGGAGTACGCCGACGGCGGCCGGCCGGGTGGCTCAGCGCACGACCAGGACGGTGCCGGCCAGCAGCAGGACGACGCCGAGGATCCGCTCCGGGCTGAGCGCGACCTCGTCCAGGCCGAACAGGCCTAGCCGGTCGATCGCGACCGAGGCAGTGAGCTGGCCGAAGACGGTGGCCGCGGCGACCCCGCCGGCCCCGATCGCGGAGACGGCGACGAGCGCGTTGAGGACGTAGAGGGCGCCGAGGAATCCGCCGAGCAGGTAGTACCAACTGACGTCGAAGGTGCTGGTGAGGCCGCCCGCCTTGCCGCTGAGGACGACCACCGTCGCCAGCGCCAGGGTCCCGACCAGGAAGGAGACGAGCGCCGCCGCCATGCTCCCGGTCGCCCTCCCGAGCTCGGCGTTGATCGGCGCCTGGGCGGCGATCAGACCTCCGGCGACGGCGGTGAGGAGCACCGCCAGACCCCTATCCATGAATTTCTTCGCCCTCTCGCGTGATCTTTGCCGTGGACATGTGTTGGTCGATTAGTGCGGGGTTTGAACCTTCCCGCTCTCTTATCAGTAACGCAGAGGAGTCGACCAGTCGATGCAGGGAGAAGCGATCCGATGACCCCACCGCCCGCAGAGCAGTTTGCCGCCCGCGTCTTCCTCGGACCGACCCTGCGGGCCCAGCCCGACCGTCGTCTCGTCGACCTCGTCCGCGACGGCTACGACGCCGCCTTCGAGGAGATCGTGCGGCGTTACCGACGCCCGCTCGACCGCTTCGCGGCGGCGATCGTCGGCGGCCGCTCCGAGGACGTCACCCAGGACGCCTTCTCGAAGGCGCTGCTGGCGCTGCGCGGCTCCAAGGCGGAGATCGAGCTGCGGCCCTGGCTCTACCGGATCGTCCGCAACACGGCCCTGAACGACCTCCGCGACCGTGGACCGGTGATCGAAGAGCTGGTGGAGACGCTGCCAGGGGGACGCAGCGCCGCCGCCGAGGTCGAGGCGCGGGAGGAGCTGCGCGACCTGATGCGGCGGCTGGGATCGCTGCCGGAGCCGCAGCGGGCGGCGCTGGTGATGCGCGAGCTGGAAGGGCTGAGCCACGAGGAGATCGCGGCGGCGCTCGGCGTCAGCGGTGGCGCCGCCCGTCAGGCGATCTTCCGCGCCCGGGCGGCGCTGCGCGAGGGGCTCGGGCTGCTGATGCCGCTGCCGATCGTGCGGGCGCTGGCCGAGCACGGGGACGACGCCGCCCGAGCGGGCGGAGCGCTCGCCGGCGCCGGCGCCTCCTCGGCCGGGGGGGCAGCGCTGGGCGGACTCGGCGGCGGAGCTTTGAAAGCGGGAATGGCGGCGGTGCTGATCGCCGGGACGGTCGGGGCGGGGGTGGCGATCGATCACCACCGCGGCGACCGTCCCGGCCCGGAAGCGGCCGAGGCGGCGACGCTTCCCAGGGGAAGCCAGGACGGCGCTCGCCCCAATGGTGGAAGCGGTGAAGGAGCCGGAAGCCAGGGAGCCGAGGACCGCCACGGCGACCGCCGCTCGGGCGACGACCACGGTGGCGAGAACCGCAGCGGCCACGGCGGAGGCGGAGGTGACGGCCTCGACGATGGCGACCGCGGTGGCGCGGGCGAGCGGTCGGGTCATTCGGGCGGAGGCTCAGATGGCCCTGGCGGAAGTGGCGACAGTGGCTCCAGCCCCAACTCCGGTCCCGAATCGCTCTCTGACGGTCATCACGGGAGCGACGACGGAGGCGGGGACGACAACAGCGGCTCGGGTTCCGGCTCAGACGACAGCGGCTTCGACGACCACAGCGGTACCTCAGGCGGCTCCGGCGACGACGGCAGCCTCGATAGCGGCGACAGCTCCGGACCCGGCTCCGGCGAGATCGAGCCCGAGCCCCAACTAGAACCCGCACCGGTGATCGAGGACGGCGGCAGCAGCGGCAGCGATTCGGGCTCCGGCAGCGACAGCTCCGGCGAGGGCGGCGGCGACCTCAGCAGTGGCGAGACCTCCGGCTTGGACGGTTGACCGAATTCGCGTGATCTTCGCGTCGCGCTCGTGTTTCAGCGTCAGCCAGTTGTTACTCAACCTAGGAGGAAAGGCATGACCCCGAAGAAAGCACGGCGATCCCGCCTCGGCATGACCTGGTTCGCGCTGGCGCTGGGAGCGCTTGCGCTCCTGGCCATGCCCGGGCTGGCGGCCGCCAAGGACCGCAACCACGACCGCATCCCGGACCGCTGGGAGAAGCGCCACAAGCTCTCGCTGAACGTCAACCAGGCGCGGCGCGACCAGGACCGGGACCACCTGCGCAACCGGGCCGAGTTCCTCGCCGGCGACGACCCGCGCGACCGCGACAGCGACGACGACGGCACCGTCGACGGTCACGAGCAGGCCGGGACGATCGCTTCCTTCGACGAGGCGACGGGACGGCTGGTGATCGACCTCTTCGGCAACGACACGGTCGCCGGCCTGGTCACCGACCAGACCGAGATCGAGTGCGAGGACGACTCCGGCGCCACCGTCAGCAGCGAGGGCTCCGACAACGGCGAGGCGGAGCCGGGAGACGACAACGGCGGTGAAAACGAGGTCGGCGACGACCACGGGGACGACGGCGAAGAGGTCGGCGACGATCATGACGGCGACAACTCCGGCCCCGGCCATGACGGCGACGACGACAACTCCGGGCCGAGCGACAACTCGGGTCCCGGCCACGAGGGCGACGATGACCATGACCGCCTCTGCACCACCGCGGAGCTGATTCCCGGCGCCGTCGTCGAGGAGGCCGAGCTGAAGATCGAGAACGGCCAGGCGATCTTCGAGGAGGTCGAGCTCTCCGGCAAAGAGGTCTAAAAACGCGGCGTACGCCGCATTACTTGGCGTCGAGCCAGTCCCGGCCGACACCGACGTCGACCTCCAACGGCGGATCGAGCGGGTAGGCAGCGCACATCTCGCGCTCCACCAGCTCGGCCGCCGCTTCCATCTCCCCCGGCGGGCCCTCGAAGAGGAGCTCGTCGTGGATCTGGAGGACGAGGCGGGTCTCCCCCCCGGCCTCCCGCAGCGCCCGCTGGCAGCGGACCATCGCGACCTTGATGATGTCGGCGGCGGTGCCCTGGATCACGGTGTTGACGGCGAGCCGCTCGCCGAGGCGGCGGGTGTTGGGGTTGCCCGAGCGCAGCTCCGGGATCGGTCGGCGGCGCCCCATCAGCGTCTTCACGTAGCCCTCCTCCTGGGCCCGCTCGATCACCTGCTCGCGGAAGGCGCGGACGGCGGGGAAGCGCTCGAGGTAGCGGGAGACGAATTCCTCGCCCTCCTTGCGGGGGATGTTGAGGCGGTCGGAGAGACCGAATCCGGTCAGCCCGTAGACGATCCCGAAGTTGACCATCTTCGCCTTCGAGCGCTGGCTGACGTCGACCTCGTCGCGCTCGATTTCGAAGACCTCGGCGGCGGTTGCGGCGTGGACGTCTTCGCCCTTGTGGAAGACGTCTTTCAGCACCCCCTCGTCGGCGACGTGGGCGAGGACGCGGAGCTCGACCTGGCTGTAGTCGGCCGAGAGGAGCTGCATTCCTTTCTCGGCGACGAAGCAGGCGCGGACGGGGCGGCCGATCTCGGTCCGGATCGGGATGTTCTGCAGGTTCGGGTTGGTGCTGGAGAGGCGGCCGGTGGTGGTCGAGGCCTGGTTGAAGGTGGTGTGGACGCGGCCGGTTTTCGGGTCGATCAGCTCCGGCAGGGTGTCGAGGTAGGTGCTCTTCAGCTTGCTCAGCTCCCGCCACTGCTCGATCTTCTCGACGATCGGGTGCTCGTCGCGGATCTGGGCGAGGACGCGGGCGTCGGTCGAGAAGCCGGTCTTGCCGCGGCGTTTCTTCGTCAGCCCGAGCTTCTCGAAGAGGATGCGGCCGACCTGCTGCGGCGAGCCGATCGTGAACTCCTCCTCGGCCAGCTCGAAGATCTCCCTCTCCAGGGTGGCGATCCGCTCGCCGAAGCCGGCGCCGACCTCGGCCAGCCGCTCGGCGTCGAGCTTCAGCCCCTCGCGCTCCATCGCCGCCAGGACGCCGACCAGCGGCAGCTCGACCTCGCGCAGGAGTTGCTCCAGTCCCAGCTCCTCGATTCGCGGCCGCTGCACGGCGGCGAGGGCGGCGACCAGCTGCGCTTCCTCGGCCGGCTCGAGGCCGGGCTCGAGCTCTTCGCCCAGCGCCATCTGCCCGTCGTCCTCCCCCTTCTCGGCCGCGGCGCCCTCGGCGAGGCCGATGCCGGCGTCGGCGGAGAGCTCGACGAGGTCGTAGGTGCGGCGCTGCGGCTCCAGCAGGTAGGCGGCGATCATCGTGTCGTGGTCGAGGTTCGGCTCGATCCCCTCGCGCGCGGCGGCGGCGAGGAGGCCGTGGCGGCCACCGCCGAGGGACTTGGCGTCGTGGGCGGCGAAGGGCTTCGTCCCCAGCGCCACCGCGAGCTCGTCGTGGCTATTGGCGCCGGCAAGGACGCGATCGCCTTCGGCCGCGGCCCAGCGCTCGCCCTCGATCGCCAGCGCCACCGGCCCCTCCCCCAGGTCCTCCGGCTTGCCCGCGACCGCCTCGACCGCGAGCTCGGTCTCGACCTTGCGGCCGGGCACCGCATCGCCCTCGGGCAGCGCTTCTTCCAGCCGCTCCATCACCGCCCGCAGCTCGAACTCGCGCATGAACTCACGCAGGACGCCGCGGTCGGGTTCGCTCGACATCGCTTCGCCGAGGTCGACGCCGGTCTCGATGTCGTACTGCAGCGTCGCCAGCTGCTTGGAGAGGCGCGCGTCGTCGGCGTGGTTGGTGAGGTTTTCCTTGCGTTTTTTCCCCGAGATCTGGTCGACGCTTTCCAAGACCGCTTCCAGCGAGCCGAACTGCTGCAGCAGCTGGGTCGCGGTTTTCTCGCCGATCCCGGGGACGCCGGGGATGTTGTCGGAGGTGTCGCCGCGCAGGCCCATCAGGTCGCAGATCAGCTCCGGCGGCACCCCGTAGCGCTCTTCGACCGCGGCGCGGTCGTAGATCTTGGTCTCGGTGATCCCGCGCGAGGTGCTCATCACCCGCACCCCCTCGGTGACCAGCTGGTAGGCGTCGCGGTCCCCGGTCACGACCATCACCTCGATCCCCTGCTCGCGCGCTTGTTTCGTCAGCGAGGCGATTACGTCGTCGGCCTCGTAGCCGTCGACCTTGACGTTGGTGTAGCCGAAGGCCTCGACCAGCGGCATCAGGTGCGGCCACTGCTCCCGCAGCAGGTCCGGGCGCGGTTTGCGCTGGGCCTTGTAGAGGTCGTAGGTCTTCTCGCGGCCGCTCCAGCCGGCGTCCCAGGCGACCACCACCCCCTGCGGATGGTGTTCGTCGATGATTTTCACGAGCATCGAAGCAAGGCCGTAAATGGCATTGGTCGGTCGCCCGTCGCTGGTCCCGATCGACTCGGGCAGGGCGAAGAAGGCGCGGTAGGCGAGGCTGTTGCCGTCGATCAGGAAGAGCTGTGGGGCGTCGGCCATCGGCCGCCACTTTATGGCTCAGGCCTGACCGGACTCCACCAGGTCGACCAGCACCCTCACGACCTCGGGATCGAACTGGGTGCCGGCGCAGCGCCGCAGCTCCGCGATCGCCGCCTCGGTGTCCATCGCCTTGCGGTAGGAGCGGGTGGTGGTCATCGCGCTGAAGGCGTCGCAGCAGGTGACGATCCGGGCCTCGACCGGGATCTCCTCGCCGGCCAGCCCGTCGGGATAGCCGGAGCCGTCGAAGTCCTCGTGCGAGGCGCGGACGATGACGCCAACCTCGGCGAGGACGCCGCCGATCCGCTTCAGCATCCGCTCGCCCTCGATCGTGTGCTGGCGCATCACCTCCCACTCGGCGTCGTCGAGCGGGCCTTCCTTGTTGATGATCTCGTTGGGGACGGCGATCTTGCCGACGTCGTGGAGGAGGGCGGCGAACTCGACGTTGCGCCGTTGCTCGAAGCCGAGGCCGAGGCGGTCGCTGACCGCGAGCGAGAGCTCGACGACGCCGCGGCTGTGACTGCCGGTGTAGGCGTCGTCGGCCTCGACCACGTCGCCGAGCAGGAGCGCGGTGCCCTGGTAGGCCTCGCTCAGGGTCAGCGCCTGGTCGATCCGGGTCTGGCGCTCGCGGGAGAGGACGGCAAGGACGAGGCCGAGCGGGATCACCGCCAGGCAGATCGCCGGCCCGATCTGAAGGGCCGCGACAGCAGCCAACAGCCCGATCGGGGCAAGGGCCGAATCGAGGGCATAGACGGGGGCGATCATCCGCAGCACCTCGGCCGCGCGGGCGCCGTCGATCAGGCGGGCGCGGATCGCCGCGGCGGCGAAGTCGAAGCCGAACTGGGCAAGCAGAGCGAGGAGGTAGACGGGCCAGTCGATCCAGGAGAAGACCTGGGCGCCGGCGAGGACGAGGACCAGCGCCGGCCCGACCGCGTGCCAGCAGTCGCCGAAGACGTGAAAGGCCCGGGAGACGCTGGTGCTGCCGCTGGCGTAGTCGAGCAGGCGGCCGAGCGCCCAGCTGAGGCTGACGACCAGCGGCACCACCGGCGTGGGCAGGAGGAAGAGCATCGGCACCAGGACCAGCTCGGTGGGGACGGTGTAGCCATCGGCGATGTCGAACTTCGCTCGGCAGGCGATTACGTAGGCGACGACGAGAGCGACCAGAGGCGCCGCTTCGAGCGACCGCGGGGAATCCATAAACACGGCCATGCCGACGGCGACCAGCAGGAAGCCGGCACCGGCGACCTGTTCGACCAGGCGCTCGCGGCCTTCGGCAGCGCTGCGGGCGCGGCTGCGACCGCGGGCGAAGAGCTGCTCTGGAGTGGTTGCCGGGTTTACGGTTGCCATGGGCGCAGGAGGGTTTCTGGACGAATCCCCGACATGTATCGGCGGCTTTGCTCCGTAAATGAGCAGGTTTTCCACTTTTTCGGCCCAGTGGCGTCCCAAAAACTAACTAGACACTCGGTCTAACACGGTTTAGTGCAGCCTTCAGCGCGCCGATGTTCGGCCCACATAAGTGCAGATGTGAGCTGAATAAGGGCAAACCTGTCGCGAGGCAGGGACGCAAAGTCAGAGGTCTCCCTCCTGGGAGACGGCTCGGCCGCCAGCTTGGTTGTCAAGACCAGGCTTTTTCGCCTGCGACCAGGAGGTTTACCCAAAGTGAAGTTGAACTCGTTGCGCAAGCTGATCCTCGCCGTGGTGGCGGCCCTCGCCGCCATGGCTCTGCCCGCAACCGCCGCCCAGGCCTGCTCCTACAGCGGAGCCGAGCAGGTCTTCCAGCCCTGGGGCGACACCAGCCACTACGTCCTCGCCCCCGACGGCGGCTTCGAGGCCGGTGGCCTCGGGTGGTACCTCGGAGGTGGCGCGAAGGCGGTCGAGGGGAACGAGTCCTTCTTCCTCAACGACGCCGCCGACAGCAAGTCGCTGGCGCTGCCGGCCGGAAGCTCCGCCGTCAGTCCGCCGATCTGCATGTCGATCGATACCCCCCACTTCCGCCTCCTCGCCCGCAACACCGGTGACCCCGCCTCCTACCTGAAGGTGGAAGCGACCTACCTGCTGCTCGGGCTTATCCGCACCAAGACCGTCGGCACGGTCAAGGCGGGCTCAACCTGGGCGCCGACCCAGCAGCTGTCGACGGTCCTGACCCTCTCCACCGTCGTCGGCACCCTGATTCCGAGCGCGATCCAAATCCGGATCACGCCGGTAGGCAGCGGCGGCAACTGGCAGGTCGACGACGTCTACATCGACCCCTTCGCCCGCCACTAGCGCCTCGAGTACCAGTCCTCCTGTTCGAGAGCCCGGGCGACGTCAGCAACGACGCGCCCGGGCTCTTTTTCGAGCTGCTGGTCGGTGAAGCGCAGGACGGTGTAGCCGGCGCTGCGGAGATCGAGGTCGCGCGAATGGTCGTCCTCGAAGGCGATTGAGCCGCGGTGGTAGGTCCAGAAGTCAGTCTCGACGATGACTCGCTGGGAGGACCAGAGGAAGTCGACGGTCCAGCGGCCGAGCTTGACGTTGACCTCGGGGCGCGGGATGCGACCTCGGTGGGAGTGGATCAAGTCGAGGAAGAGGGTCTCGAGGTCACTGCGGGTCCGGTCGCTCTCGACGGCTTCGAGGCGATGGCCCTTGACCTCGGCTTGACGCATGGCGCGGCGGAGGAGGTGCGGTGGGAGCAGGGATGAGGTGCGGAGGTCCTCGATCGTTCGAGGGACGGCGGTGACAGGGATGTTGTGGCGGCGGGTGGTGAGCCGTCTCCCTCGCCCTCCTTCACTAGCTAAGGAGGAGGGCGAGGGAGACGGCTCTCGAGGCGTCTGGAGGGCGGGACAACGGTGGAGGTGAATTCCGCGACGCGACTTGCGGCCAGAGGACGTGAGGACCGAAACGTGGACCGGGCCCTCGATGGGCCTGAGGAGCTCCCAGAGGACCGCGGCGGAGGTGTGGCTGAGAACGGCGCTGGGGCCACAAGCGAGAACGGCGGCCATGAAGCGCCCGTGGAGGTTCGGTGCGCGATGTCCCACGGCATAGACCCCTTGGTGAATCCGGTGCAATCGGCCCCTCGTCGCCCTTTCGGAGATCGCAGACCTACCGAACCCCAAGGCCGCCAGTTGCTTCGCGGTCACGACTCCATGCTGCCGCGCGGCGATTCTCGCGATCCCCAAATCGAGCGTGTCACTTTTGTTCGGCATATCCGAACAAAGGCGACAAGCCAGTGACCTCTCCCCCTTACCCCGCTGTTTTTCGCGCTCTTTGGAGCGCTGGAGACTGCTAGGCGGCCTTGGTGACCTTGCCGGCCTTGAGGCACCGGGTGCACACGTAGGCTCTGAGGGGGCGGCCGTTCTCTTGGATCCGGACCTTCTGCAGGTTCGGGTCGAAGCGGCGCTTGGTGGCGACCATCGAGTGGCTTCGGGAATGGCCGAACGCGGGTCCCTTGCCGCAGCTGTGACAGATCTTCGCCATCGGTCGCGGGATGGTACCGGGTTCAGCCGAGTTGGCGCTTGAGGAGGGCCATGCGGGCGACGGTGAGGGCGGCGTTGCGGCCCTGGTCGCGCTTGTCGCCGCCGGCGCGGGCGAGGGCCTGGTCCATGTTGTCGCAGGTGATGACGCCGAAGGCGCAGGGGACGCCGCTGGCGAGCTGGACGTCTTGGATGCCGCGGGCGGCCTCGGCGCAGACGAAGTCGTAGTGGTCGGTCTCGCCGCGGATGACGACGCCGAGGCAGGCGACGCCGCCGATCTCCATGCCTCCCGCCTGTTTGGCGTTGCGGCGACGGACGCCGTCGATGATCGCGTTGGCGGCGAAAGGGAGCTCGTAGGCGCCGGGGACCGAATGGTGGGTGACGTTGCCGATCGGGACGCCGGCCAGTTGGAACCCGTGATCGGCGCCGTCGAGCAGGCGCAGCGCCAGGTCCTCGTAGAAGCGGCCAACGACGACCGCGAACTCCAGCTGCCCCAGCTTCGCCTTCTCCTCGTCGGAGAACTGCTCGAGGAACGCCCCCGCCTCAGCCATCGCCGTCCCCGGCATCGCGCGCGATCTCGTCGTGGATCATCTCCTCGTCGAGGGCGAGCCCCTGGTGGTGCAGGGAGTGGCCCATCTTCTCGCGCTTGGTCCGCAGGTAGGCCTCGTTGTGGGCGTTGGGGACTGATTCGATCGGCACCTGCTCTGAGACCGAGAGGCCGTAGCCCTCCAATCCGACGATCTTTTTCGGGTTGTTGGTGAGGATGCGGATGCTGGTCAGGCCGAGGTCGCCGAGGATCTGGGCGCCGATCCCGTAGTCGCGCAGGTCGGCGGGGAGGCCGAGCTTGAGGTTGGCCTCGACGGTGTCGGCCCCTTCCTCCTGCAGCTTGTAGGCCTTGAGCTTGTTCAGCAGGCCGATCCCGCGGCCCTCCTGCGAGAGGTAGAGGAGGACACCGCGGCCCTCGCGCTCGATCATCGAGAGCGCCGCTTCCAGCTGTTCGCCACAGTCGCAGCGCATGCTGTGGAAGACGTCGCCGGTGAGGCACTCGCTGTGGACGCGGACGAGCACGTCCTCGGCCCCGTCGACCTCGCCTTTGACCATCGCCACGTGGTGTTTGTCATCGACCAGCGAGCGGTAGCCGACGGCCTTGAAGTCGCCGAAGGCGGTCGGCAGACCGGTGTCGACGACCCGTTCGACCAGCTTCTCGGTCCGGCGCCGGTAGGCGATCAGCTCGGCGACCGTGATCATCTTCAGGTCGTGCTTCTCGCAGTAGGGGACGAGGTCGGGAACTCGGGCCATCGTCCCGTCGTCGTTCATCACCTCGCAGATCACGCCCGCGGGCGTGAGGCCGGCGAGGCGGGCGAGGTCGACGCTGGCCTCGGTGTGGCCGGTCCGCTCCAAGACCCCGCCGTCTTTGGCCCGCAACGGGAACATGTGGCCGGGGACGACGATGTCGCGTGGGCCCGAATCGGGGTCGATCGCGACCTGGATCGTGTGGGCGCGATCGTGGGCGGAGATCCCGGTGCTGACGCCTCCCGCGGCCTCGATCGAGACCGTGAAGGCGGTCTCCAGCGGCGCCTCGTTCTTCGCCGTCATCAGGTTGAGGCCGAGCCGTTCGCAGCGCTTAGCGGTCAGCGCCAGGCAGATCAGCCCGCGGGCCTCCTTGGCCATGAAGTTGATCGCCTCCGGCGTCGCGAACTGCGCCGCCATCACCAGGTCGCCCTCGTTCTCGCGGTCTTCGCCGTCGCAGACGACGACCATCCGGCCGGCGCGGATCTCCTCGATCGCTTCCTCGATCGACGCGAACGCGCTCCCGCCCGTCGCCGCCCCGTCCTCTTTTCGCTCGGTCTCCGCCATCTTGCTCACGCCTGCTCCTTTCGCGCGAATGGTGACATCAATCGCTCCACGTACTTGGCGACGACGTCGCACTCGACGTTCAAACGGCTCCCCACCTGCACTTCCCCCAAGTTCGTCCGATCGAGGGTCTCCGGGATCAGCGAGACCTCGGCCCAAGAAGCGCCCAACTCCGCGACGGTGAGGCTGACCCCGCTGAGGGTGATCGAGCCCTTGTCGACGACGAACTGAAGAAGCTGGGTGGGGAGGGTGACTCGGACGCGCTGGGCAAACCCGTCGTCCTCAGTCGACGCCACGGTTCCGACGCCATCGACGTGCCCCTGAACGATATGCCCGCCAAGACGATCTCCCACCTTCATCGCCAGCTCGAGGTTGACGCGGGAGCCCTTCTCGACCCCGCCGAGAGCAGTGACCTGGAGGGTCTGGTTCATCGCCTCCGTCTCGATCCGATCGCCGTCGACCGCGGTTGCGGTGAGGCAGCAGCCGTTGACGGCGATCGAGTCGCCCTCGCTGATTTCGGGAGCGAGCTGGGTGAGGACGTGCAGACGGGCGCCGTCGTCGTCTCGATCGACCTTCGCCACGCTGCCCACGTCTTCGATCAGTCCGGTGAACACGTCACCACTCCCTGTAGCGGGCCGTGATCAATACGTCGTCACCCACCTGGTCAGTAGAGGTTTCAAGAGCAACCGATCGATGAGCTGCGCCGTCGCCGCTGTTCGGTCCGCCGAGAAGCATTGGGGCGATGAAGGTACGGGATTCGTCGACTTGGGCAGAAGAAATGAAAGAGGCTGCCAAGGTCTTGCCGCCCTCGAGAAAGAGGCTCGTGACTTCGCGGCGGCCGAGCTCACGGAGGGCGGACTCGACGTCGGTGGCAATGAGGATCTCCGCACCTGCTTCCTTCAGAGAGCTGGTGCGTTCCTTCGGGGCGTCGGAGGAGGAGACCACGAGAACGGGTGCTTGGTCGAGGGTCTCGAGGAGTTGGCTGTCCAGCGGGAGGCGGGCCTGGGAGTCGAAGATGACTCGCTTCGGCTGGCGGGCTCCGTCGACGCGGGCGGTCAGGAGGGGGTCGTCGGCGAGGGCGGTGCCGATGCCGACGGCGATCGCGTCGTGTTCGGCGCGCCAGCGGTGGACGAGCTCACGGCTCTCCGGGCCGGAGATCCAGGGGCTGTCGCCGCGGGCGGTCGTGGTCTGGCCGTCGAGCGACATCGCCATCTTCAGGACCACGAGCGGTAGTCCGGTGCGAGCGTGCTTGCGGAAGGGTTGGTTGAGGCGGCGCGCTGCCGTCGCCTCGGCGCCGCTCGCGAACGCGACCTCCACGCCGCCGTCGCGGAGGATGCCGGGCCCGCGCCCCGCGGCCTTCTCGCTCGGATCGTCGGAGGCGATCACGACTCTTGCTATCCCGGCCTCGAGGATCGCCTCCACGCAGGGCGGCTGCCGCCCCTGGTGCGCACAGGGCTCCAGCGTCACATACATCGTCGCCCCAGCCGGGTCCTCCCCCCGCTCCCGGCAATCCGCCAACGCCGCCCGCTCCGCATGCAGTCCACCAAGCTCGGCATGGAACCCCTCGCCGATCATCCGGTCGTCCCGACCCACGAGCGCTCCCACCAAGGGGTTGGGGCTGACGCGCCCGCGCCCACTCTCAGCCAGCTCGAGGGCCCGCCTCAAATGAGCCTGATCCATGGCAGTAAGCTGGGGATTCATGGTTGATTGACTCGTCAATCAGTCTACTCTCCTCGCGCGGCGGCAGGCGCGGGATCAGGGAGCGCGAATACGCTGGGAACGATGAAGCTCATCATTCAGATCCCCTGCCTCAACGAGGAAGAGACCCTTCCTCAGACGATCGCCGACCTCCCCCGCTCGCTCCCCGGCATCGACCAAATCGAGCTGTTGGTGGTCGACGACGGCAGCACTGACCGCACCGTCGAGGTCGCCCGCGACTGCGGGGTCGACCACATCGTCCGCCTCACCAACAACAAGGGGCTCGCCGCCGGCTTCCAGGCTGGGCTCGACGCCTGCCTCAAACTCGGCGCCGACGTGGTCGTCAACACCGACGCCGACAACCAGTACCGGGGCGCCGACGTCGCCAAGCTGGTCGCGCCGATCGTCGCCGGTGAGGCCGACATGGTCGTCGGCGACCGCCGCGTCGCCGAGATCGACCACTTCTCCGGCTCGAAAAAGAGCCTGCAGCGGCTCGGCAGCTGGGTCGTGCGGCGCCTCTCCGGGACCGGCGTCACCGACGCCACCTCCGGCTTCCGCGCCTACAACCGCGAGGCGGCCCTGCAGCTGCTCGTCGTCGACAACTTCACCTACACGCTGGAGAGCCTGATCCAGGCCGGGAAGATGCTGGTCGCCGTCGACGAGGTGCCGATCGGGACCAACCCGAAGACGCGCGAGTCCCGCCTCTTCGCCTCGACCGGCGCCTACGTGCGCCGCAACGCGCCGGCGATCCTCCGCATCTACGCCCGCTACGAGCCGCTGCGCGCCTTCGCCACCGCCGGCGCGGTCGTCCTCGTCCTCGCCCTCTGCGCCTGGCTGCCGTTCCTGCTCGACTGGATCTTCAACGGCGACAGCCAGGGGCACGTGCAGTCGCTGATCCTCGGCGCCGTCCTCTTCATCGCCGCGATGCAGCTCTTCGCCCTCGGCGTCATCGGCGATCTCCTCGCCGGCCAGCGGGTGATGACCCAGCGCGTCTTCGAGCGGGTGCGGCGGGTCGAGCTTCAGCTCGGGGTCGAGCCCTCCCACTACGAGCGTGGCGCCCGCACTGCCAGTCGCGAGAGCGCCGAGTGAGCGAGCCGAAGCGCGGCGAAACGGCCTCCAGCGCCGAGTACGGGAAAACCGCGAGCTTCCTCGCGGTCGGCGTCGGCCTCACCGGAGTCATCACCTACGCCTACTTCCTGATCGCCTCGCACACGCTCTCGAAGCTCGACTACGGGCAGATCACCATCCTCTGGTCGGCGGTCTTCATCACGATCTCCACCCTCTACCGGCCGGTCGAACAGCTGCTCAGCCGGCACGTCTCCGAGCGGCTGGCGAAAGGCGAACCGCTGCGGCAGGAGCTGCGCGTCGCGGCGACGATCCAGATCGGGCTGGCGCTCTTCTTCGCCGTCGTCGCGCTGCTCCTGCGCGGGCCGATCCAGGACGACCTGCTGGAAGGCAACGAAACCCTCTACTGGGTCTTTTTCGGCGCCGTCCTCTTCTATGCCGCCAGCTACTTCGCCCGCGGCTTCCTCGCCGGCCAGCGCACCTTCGGCCTGTTCACGGCCCTGATCCTCTCCGAGTCCTGCTTCCGCACCCTCTTCGCCGTCCTCGTCGCGGTCAGCATCCTCAGCGGCCAGTCCTGGGTCGCGGTCGGGATCGTCGCGGCGCCGAGCCTCTCGCTGATGGTGGTGCCGTTCGCGTTCGCGCGGCGGGCGAAGAAAGCGCAGACCAGACCGGCGCCCGCCGCGCCCGGAAGCGAAGCTGAGGACGCGGCGGATTTATCGGAGTTCACGATGAAAGAGGGGTCGGGATTCGCCGCGGCCGTGCTGGTGATCATGTTCAGCGAACAGGCCTTCCTCAACGCCGGGCCGCTGATCACCCGCGGCCTCCAGGGAGCAGAGGCGGCCGGCTTCATCTTCAACGTGCTGATGCTGGCGCGGGCGCCACTGCAGCTCTTCCAGGCGGTCTCGACCAGCATCCTCCCCCACCTCACCAACCTCCACACCTCGACCGCGCCCGAGAGCGAGCGCGAATTCCACCGCTCGGTCCGCGGCGTCCTCCTCGGGGTCGCCGCCTTCGCCGCCTTCACCGCGCTCGTCGTGCTGATCGCCGGCCCGAAGCTGATGCAGATCGCTTTCAGCGACAAGTTCGAGTACGACCGGGCGGGACTGCTGCTGGTCACGCTCGGCATGGGCCTCTACCTCGCCTCGGTCACCGTCAACCAGGCCTGCCTCGCCCAGGGGCAGGTGCGGCGCGCCGCCGCCCGTTGGATCGCCTGCGCCGGCTTCTTCATCCTCTGGAACTTCCTCCCGATCGTCAGCGACGAGTTCCGCCGCGTGGAGATCGGCTTCGCGCTAACGGCGGGTGCCCTCTTCGCCCTCCTCTACCTCGTCTACCGTCGCCCGCACGGTCGCCCCGAGGACATCCCGCGCGAGGGCTCGACCGAGGAACTCGAGCTGCGGCTCGCCTCGATCGACGAGAACACCTGAGTCGGTTCCTTTAGGTTCCCTCGATGGGTGCCCACGACGCCGAGCTGATCCTCGCCGCGGGCGCGCTGCTGGCTGCGGGCATCGTCGGCGCCCTGCTCGCCGACCGCATCCGTGTCCCCGGCCTACTGCTGTTCCTGGCTCTGGGGATGCTCGCCGGCTCGCAGGGCATCGGCGGGATCGAGTTCTCCAATTCGGAGCTGGCGCGGACGCTGGGCACGATCGCGCTGATCCTGATCCTCTTCGAGGGCGGGCTCACCTCCGGCTGGTCGGAGATCAGGCCGGTCCTGGGGACGGCTGCCTCGCTGGCGACGGTCGGCACCGTGGCCACCGCCCTCATCACCGGTTTCGCGGCGAAGCTGATTTTCGATCTCAGCACCCTCGAAGGGTTGATCGTCGGAGCGGCGGTGGCGGCGACCGACTCGGCGGCGATATTCGCCGTGCTGCGCCGCTCGACCCTGGAGAAGCGATTGGCGCGCTCGCTGGAGGGGGAGTCGGGGATGAACGACCCGGTCGCCCTGCTGCTGGTGATCGGGTTCATCGAATGGATCCAAGAGCCGGGCTACGGCTTGGCGGACATGGCCGGCCTGCTGGCGCTCAAACTCGGAGTCGGCGTTGCCGTCGGCCTCCTGGTCGGCCGTCTCGCGGTGACAGCGCTGGATCGGGTGCGGCTGCCGACCGACGGGATCTATCCGGTGGCGACGATCGCGATCGCGGCGCTCACCTACGGCCTTGCCGAGGTCGCCCACGGCTCCGGGCTGCTGGCCACCTACCTGGCGGCGCTGGCCCTTGGAGGCGCCAATATCCCCGCCCGCCGCACCGTCGTCGCCTTCCACGAGGGGCTCGGCTGGGTTGCGCAGATGGCCCTCTTCATCCTCCTCGGCCTGCTCGTCTTCCCCAGTCGCCTCGACGAGGTGGCGTTGAAGGGACTTGCGCTCTCGGCGGTACTGATCCTCGTCGCCCGCCCGCTGGCGACCTTCGTCGCTACCGCCTTGGCGCCATTGAACGCGCGCGAGCGGGTGATGCTGGGGTGGGCCGGCCTCCGCGGCGCGACCCCGATCTGGCTCGCCACCTTCCCGGTCGTCGCGGGGATTGCTGGCGGCGAGACGGAGTTCGCGATCGTCTTCTTCGTCGTCGTCACCTCCACCCTGGTCCAGGGCGCCAGCTTCGAGCCCCTGGCGACCCGCCTCGGGCTAACGACCGACGAACCGGCGCTGCCGCGGCGGCTGCTGGAGTCGGGCCGGATCCGCCGCATGGGCGGCGACGTGATCGCCTACCGACTCCCCAAGGGCGCAGCCGCTGCCGGCCACCCCGTCCGGGACCTGGAACTCCCGCGAGAGGCGCTGGTCAACGTGATCGTCCGGGATGGCGACGCCCTGCCTCCACGGGGTTCAACCGAGCTGCGCGAGGGCGACGAGCTCCACATCCTCGTCCGCAGCGAGCTCCGCGACGAGGTGGAGCAGCTGACCCGCAAATGGACCAAGGGCCCGATCGGCAAACCAGCCCCACCCCCGCTCCCCCGCCGCGGCGCCTCCCAGGTCTTCACCGTCCGCCCAGCGCACGACGACGGCGAGCTCGGCGAAGAGGTCGACGGCATCCCAATCGCCTCCGTTATGCGTGACCGCAGCGAGCGCGGCGCCTACCTCGTTGCATTAGCCGACGGACGCTACGCAGTGCTCGGTGCCGGCCTGGTCGCGATCGGAGGCCGCCGAGTCCTCGCCGACTGGTGCTCCCGCCGCGCCGAACGCCCCGACGTAGACGCTTCCGAACGAGCCTGGTGGCAGGAGGTCACCGGAGCCCTAATCGCTCGCGGCTGAGGGCGCGGGGGCGCCCCTCCTGGGTACTCAGCATGGAGCCGCGCCACAATCCTCCGGGCGCCAGCCCATCCACGCCCCTCGCGGCGGAGGTGCTCCCAGGAGGGGCGCCCCCGCGCCCTCTCCAACCGCTAAGAAGCTCCCGCAGCCTCAGCGATAGCGATATAGGCAGCCGCAGGATCATCAGCCTTGAAGACCGCCGACCCCGCGACGAACAGCCGCGCCCCGGCCGCTGCCAACGGCCCCGCCGTATTCACGTCGACCCCACCGTCGACCTCGATCGCCGCGTCGCCGACCAGCGGCAACAGGCGCTCGACCTTGTCGGGCGAGGTCTCGATGAAGGATTGACCCCCCCAGCCGGGGTTGACGCTCATGCAGAGGGCGATGTCGGCGAGCCCGCGCAGCTCCCGGACCGCCTCGACGGGGGTGCCGGGGTTGATCGCGATCCCGGCCAGGCAGCCGAGCTCGCGGACCGCCGTCAGGGTGCGGTGGGCGTGCGGCGTCGCCTCCTGGTGGAAGGTGATCGAGTCGGCGCCGGCCTTGGCGAAGTCGGCGATCTGGCGCTCCGGCCCCTCGATCATCAGGTGCACGTCGACGGCGCCGCCGGCGTCGTGGACCTGGTCGGCGATCCCGCTGAGGACCAGCGGCCCGATCGTGATCGGGGGGACGAAGTGGCCGTCCATCACGTCGAAGTGGATGACCCGCGCGCCGGCGTCCATCACCTCTTCGACCTGGGCTCCTAACTTGCCCATGTCCGCCGAGAGGATCGACGGCAGGACACGAGGCTGCGCCATCAGCTCTGCCATCCGCCCAGTCACGGGCCGCAGACTACTGAGAGCGGGCGGACGCGCTCATGCCGAACGGAGCATCGAACTGCCGCACGACTGACATTCCATGTCAGCGGTGTTCGTCATCCGCGCGATCGTCTGGTGCTCACCGCAGTTGGGGCACTGGGAGACGAGTTCGAAGCGGCTGAGGCAGTTGACGCAGCGCAGACGGCCCGGCAGCTGGGTCGGGCGCAACCACGGCTCGCCGCAGTTGGGACAGGGCGCACGGCCGAGGGGATTTGTCTCCCCTTGATCTGACTGGTTGGGGTGGCTCATGCCTTAATCATTACGGGTCAGCCGTCATCCCTGACCAGGCGGGCGATGAAGAAACCGGTGGTGCGGTCGCGATCGGGCCGCAGCTGCAGGCAGCGGGGCTCGGTCGGGGAGGCAAGCGCAGGCGTCACAGCGCCGAGGTCGTCGAGGCGCAGCGGCGGCACCTCCCCCGCCGCGGCCGCGCGCAGCAGGCCGGCGATCCGCTCCTCGTTCTCGCGGCGGGAGATCGTGCAGGTCGAGTAGACGAGGGTGCCGCCCGGGCGCAGCAGGCCGGCGGCGCGTCGCAAGAGCTCGTCCTGGATCCCGGTCAGGCGCCCGATCGCCTTCGGCGACTTGCGCCAGCGGGCGTCGGGGCGGGAGGCGAGCGTGCCGAGGTCCGAACAGGGAGCGTCGAGGAGGACGCGGTCGAAGCCGGCTCCGGCCTCGGCCTCTCTGGCGTCGGCCTCGATCACGGTGATGCCGTGGAGGCCGAGGCGGCTCGCCTGGGCGGCGACTTCGCCGGCCCGGGCCGGGTCGAGCTCGACCGAGATCACGGTGGCCCGATCGCCCGTCCGCTCGGCGATCTGCCCGGTCTTGATCCCGGGCCCGGCGCAGAGGTCGAGGATCTGCTCGTCGGGCTGGGGGTCGAGGACCTCGACCACGGCCGCCGAACCGCGACTCTGCGGCGTCAGCTCCCCGGCCGCGATTGCCGCCGGCACCGCCTCCCCGGTCCGTCCCTCGATCACGATCGAGTCCGGTGCCGCCAGCGGCCACTCGGCCTCGGGCAGGTGCGCCTCGACCCCCGCGTCGCGCAGGCGCGCCAGCATCTCCTCGCGCCCGCTCCGCAGCGAATTGACTCGCATCGCCACCTCGGCCGGTCGATTGGAGGCGGCGAGGACGCCGCGCGCCGCCTCCTCGCCCAGCTCCCGCCACCACATCTCCGCCAGCCACTTCGGAGCCGAGTCGGCGACCGCGGCGGCGGCCGGGGTCGAGTCGTCGGCGAGCAGCGCCGTCGTCAGCTGGACGCGCTCGCGGACCGCGCGACGGAGGATCGCGTTGGCGAAGCCGGCGGCATGGGCGGCGCCGGCGCCCTTGACCAGCTCGACCGCCTGGTCGACGGCGGCATGGTCGGGGGTGGCGTCGGCGAAGAGCAGCTCGTAGAGGCCGAGGCGGAGCGCTGCCAGCACCGGTGGGTCGAGCGGCCTGGTCGAGCGGCCCGCCAGGCGTTCGATCGCGACGTCGCTGGTGCCACGCCGCTGCACGGCGCCGTAGGCGAGCCGCTGGGCTTGGGCGCGGTCGCGGCCGAAGAGGCCGAGGCGGTCGGCCTCGGCGCGGAAGGCGCGCTCGGTGAACGCGTTCTCCTCGAAGGTGGCGCGGACGGTCGCGTAGGCGAGCGCCCGCGCCGGCGAGACGCGCCCGCTCGCCACCCCCTTGCCGCCGCCGCTCACGATCCCGGCAGCGGGTGTCCGCGCAGGTAGGCGTCGGCCGGCATTGGCTTGCCTCCGGCCGGCTGCACCACCTCGAGCTGCAGCGAGCCCTGAACAGCGCCGAGCAGGAGCGCGTCGAAGTGCAGCTCCAGCCTGCCCGGCTCGACCTGCTCGTCGACGGCCTTGGCGCGGCGGACCCCCAGGCGCTCGCCGTCGGGAAGCTCCAGATAGGCGCCGACGTGCGGGGTCAGCGCCCGCACCTTCGCCGCCAGCTCGCTCGCCGGGCGCTCGGGGTCGAGGCGCCGCTCCGGCGCCTCGATCTTCTCGGCATAGGTGACGCCGGCCTCGTCCTGCTCGACGAACTCCAGCGCGCCCTCCGCCTGCAGGTCGAGGGCCCGCACCAGGAGGTCGCCGCCAACCTCGGCCAGCCGCATCGAGAGCGCCGCGAAGTCCTCCTCCGGGTCGATCGGCACCTCCTCGACCAGGGCGACGGGGCCGGAGTCGAGCCCCGCGGTCAGCTGCATCACGCAGACTCCCGTCACCTCGTCCCCGGCCATCATCGCCCGCTCGATCGGGGCGGCGCCGCGCCAGCGCGGCAGCAGCGAGGGGTGCACGTTCAGCATCGGGAACTCGGAGAGGAGCGGCTCGCGGATCAGCTGCCCGAAGGCGCAGACCGCGACGGCCTCCGGCGCCGCGCCGCGAATCCGCTCCAGCGCCGCCTCCTCGTTGACGTTCTCGGCCTGCAGCAGCTCCAGCCCCAGCTCCCGGGCCGCCACCGCCGCGGGAGGCGGCTTCACCTTGCGACCGCGACCCTGGCGCCGGTCGGGCGGGGTGACGACCAGGGCCGGGCGGTGGGGCGAGTCGGCTAGCCGGCGCAGGACCGTCGCCGCGAACTCGGAGGTGCCGAGATAGGCGGTCTTCACGCGTCGGTGCGAGGCTCGCGCAGCTCGTCGCCCTCGTCGATCTCTTCCTCGGAGGAAGGGCTGTAGCTGCCGCCCTCGCGGAGGGCGCGCAGCGCCGCCTTGCGCTGTTCGCGGACCGTGCGATCGAGGATCAGGACGCCGTCGAGGTGGTCGATCTCGTGCTGGAGGACGCGCGCCTCGAGGCCGGCGGCCTCGATCACGATCGGCTCGCCCTCGACGTCGCGACCGCTGAAGCGCGCATACAGCGGCCGCTCGACGTCCATCGAGACCCGCGGCAGGCTGAGGCAGCCCTCCTCGGCGACCGCCATCTCGTCCGAGAGCCACTCGACCTCGGGGTTGACCAGCGCGGTCGGCTCGCTTTCGGGGCCGGCCTGGAAGACCAGGAGGCGGCGGAGGGCGCCGAGCTGGGTGGCCGCCAGGCCGATTCCGAGCCCGTCCTGCATGATCCCGATCATCCGCTCGACCTCCGACCGCAGGTCGGCGCCGAAGTTGGCGACCGGCGAGGCTTTGCTCTTGAGCACGGGATCGCCGAACTTGACGACGTGGGCGAGGGCGGCTTCACGTCGCTCCAGCAGCTCGACTTCGAGCCGCTGCTCCTCGGTCTCACGCTCCTCGGTTTTCACCTCATCGCTCATCCGGGCTGAGTCTAAAACGCCAGTCCTTTCTGATACTTCCTGCGCGAAGAACAGATGAGAAGACCGCGGATCGCCATCGTCACCTGCTTCGGATACAACGCCCACAAGGCTGACGACAAGCTGCTGCGAGAAGCCCTGCAGGCGCGCGACGCCGAGGCGGTGAACGTGATCTGGGACGACAGGAGAGTCGAGTGGGGCGGCTTCGACCTCTGCCTGGTCAGCTCGACCTGGGACTACGACGACAAGCACCAGCAGTTCCTCGAGTGGACGCGGCGGGTGGAAGCCGAATCGGTGCTGCGGAACCCGGCCGAGCTGATCGCCTGGAACAGCGAGAAGACCTACCTGCGAGAGCTCGGCGAACAGGGCGTGCCGGTGATTCCAACGGTCTGGGTCGAGCCGGACGCGGGCGGCGACGCGGAGGCGATCCTCGCCGAGCGGGGCTGGGAGGTGGCGGTCGTCAAGCCGGTCGTCGACCTGGGCGGAAGGCACCTGCGGCTGGCGCGGATCGGCGACGGGGAGGCGCAGGCGAACCTGGAGAAGGTGCTCGCGCGAGGCGAAGCGATGGTGCAGCCGTTCCTTCCCTCGCTGGAAACAGATGGCGAGCTCTCGCTGATCTTCATCGACGGCGAGTTTTCACACGGGGTGCGCAAGCGCCCGGCCCGCGATGAATTCCGGGTCCAGTCGGCGTGGGGCGGGACGGCGGAGCGGGAGGAACCGGGGGAGGCCGAACGAGAGGTCGCCGACCTAGCGCTCTCGCGGCTCGCAGAGGCGCCGCTTTACGCGCGCGTCGACCTCGTCGCCGGTCTCGAGGGCGAGCCGCTCCTGATCGAGCTGGAGCTGATCGAGCCCAACCTCCACCTGGACGCGTATCCCTTCGCCGCCTGGGTCCTGGCCAAAGCGGCGCTACTGCGGGTCGACGTCGACGCCGAGCGCGACGTCCTTGAGTGAGCGGTCGGCGGCCCGGCGCTCGACCGCATCGCGCACCGCGGCAATAGTGCCAGCCCGATCGTCGGCCTTGATCAGGATTCGGCGCCGGTGGCGGTTGCGGACCCGGAACATCGGCGCCGGGCCAAGCAGTTCGGAGCCGTCGGGGAGGGCGCGATCGAGCTCGCGGGCGAGGGAGATCGCCACCTCGTCGAGCTTCGGCTCGGCTTCGGAAGAAAGGTTGATCCGCACCAGGTGCGAGTAGGGCGGGTAGTGGAGGATCCGCCGCCGCTCCAGCTCGAGCTCGAGGAAGCCGGCAGAGTCGTGGCGGGAGGCGTGCTCGATGCTGGAGGCGTTCGGCGCCAGGGTCTGGACGATCACCTCCCCCCCGGCCTCACCCCGGCCGGAGCGACCGGCCAACTGGGCGACCATCGCGAAGGTGCGCTCCTCGGCGCGGAAGTCCGGGAAGCGGAGGGTTGCGTCGGCGTCGAGGATCGCGCTCAGCGTCACCTCGGGGAAATCGTGTCCCTTGGCGACCATCTGGGTGCCGACGAGGACAGCGCTGTCGGCTTCGTCGAAGCGGGCGAGGATGCGGGCGTGGGCGCCGCGCTCGGCGGCGGTGTCGGAGTCGAGGCGGAGGACCGGCATCGGGTCGAGGCGCTCGGCCAGCAGGCCCTCGATCCGCTCGGTGCCGGCGCCGGCGCGCGAGAGCGTGGTCGAGCCGCACTCGACGCAGGCGCGGGGCTGCGGCTCGGAGTGGGCGCAGTGGTGGCAGACGAGGCGGCCGCTGTGGCGGTGGACGATCAGCGAGACGTCACAGTTGGGGCAGCTCCAGTGGTGGCCGCAGGAGCGGCAGGTGAGCCAGGGGGCGAAGCCGCGGCGGTTGATCATCACGATCGCCTTGGCGCCAGCGGCGCGGACGCCCTCCAGCGCCTCCCAGGTCTCGGCGTGGACCGGGCCGGAGCGGGGGTCGACGCAGCGCATGTCGACGAGGTGGACCGGCGGCATCCGCCGACCGTCGACCCGGCGCGGCAACTCCAGCCGCGGCAGCTCCAGCCAAGTCTCCGGCCGCGGCGTCGCGGTCCCGGCGACGAGGACGGCGCCGTTGTCTTCGGCCCGTTTGCGGGCGACGGCGCGGGCGTCGTAGGTGGGGTCCCCCTCCTGCTTGTAGGAGGGGTCGTGCTCCTCGTCGATCACGATCAGGCCGAGGTCGCGGACCGGGGCGAAGGCGGCGGAGCGGGGACCGACGCAGACGCTCGCCTCGCCGCTGCGCAGGCGCCGCCACTCGTCGTAGCGCTGGCCGGCTGAGAGGGCCGAATGGAGGACGGCGAAGCGGTCCCCGAGGCGGGCGCGGAAGCGAGCCACCGCCTGCGGCGCGAGGCCGATCTCGGGGACGAGGACGATCGCGCCCTTGCCGCGCTCCAGCGCCGCCTCGACCGCGGCCAAGTAGACCTCGGTCTTGCCCGAGCCGGTGACCCCGTGGAGGAGCAGCTGGCGCGGGGCCTCGGCCTCGCCGTCGAGGGCGGCGACGAGGGCCTCGACGGCGTCGGCCTGCTCGGGCAGCAGCTGCGGGCGGGCGGCGGTGCCGGAGAGGCCCGGCTCGCCGGGGATGCGGCGCACGGCGGTGCTGCGGGTCGCGATCAGTTCCCGCTCCTCCAGCCGCCTCAAAGTGCCGCGGTCCGAGCCGACGGCCGTCGCCAGCTCTCCGCTCGACATCTCCCCCGCCCGCAGCGCCTCCAGCACCGCCCGCTGCTTGGCGCCGAGGCGCTCACCGTCGTCGAGGGCGGCCTCGCCGGCGGGGAGGATCGCGGCCCGCAGCTCGGTCTTGGCCCGGGTCGTCCGCCCCGCGCTCCCGGTCCCGGTCCCCGGCGGCAGCACCAGCTGCAACCCCCGCGAGGGGGTCGAGCAGTACTCGCGGGCGACCCAGAGGCCGAGCCGGACCAGCTCCGGGGTGGCGCCGGCCTCCAGCGCCTCGATCGGCTCGGCGAGACGCTCGAGCGGCAGCTCGGAGGCCTCGGCGACCTCGACCACGACCCCGAGCAGGCGCCGCGGTCCGAAGGGGACGCGGACGACGCTGCCGACGCCGAGGTCCTCCATCGCCTCCGGCCGGCGATAGTCGAAGGGGCCGCGCAGGGCACGCGCGGTAGTCAGGGGCTCGATTCGGAGAATCGCCACCGACCGAGGTTATGGACGAGGGAAGATGCCCCAGCGCGGAGTTCCCGCACTATCGGCCAGTTCGTTGCGAGGGCGCCGTTCGAGGCCATATCCTGGCCCGCATGAGCCTCAACCTCCACCCCGGCGAGCAGGTGATCTTCGAAGGCCACCCCTCCTGGCGGGCGATCCTCGGCTTCTACCTCAAAGGCGTCCTGGTCGCCATCGTCCTCGGCTTCATCGCGAACCTGATCGACGGCGGCGCAACCACCTTCGTCGTCGTTCTCGCCATCCTCGCCCTGACCCTCCTGATCGGCTTCGTCAAACGGGTGGCGACGACCTACACGATCACCAACCGCCGCCTCAACATCAAACGCGGGATCGTCTCCAAAGAGGTCCAGGAGACCCGCCTGGAGCGGGTCCAGAACGTCAACTACCGCCAGTCCGTCTACCAGCGCCTGATGCAGATCGGCGACGTCGACTTCGACACGGCGGCAAGCGACGACTACAACTTCGTCTTCAACGGCGTCGCGGACCCTGGCGAGGTCGTGGAAGCGGTCGACAAAGCCACCGGCGCCTTCACCGCAGGCTCACACGGCCTGGGCGAGGCCCAGCCGCCCGGTTCGCCGAGCGCCAGCTAGCCCTTCCGAACTTCGGGGGGTCATAGCCCCCTCAACCTCGGAGAGGCGAATTGCGGGTTACGCCGGGGCGGCCTCGGCGCCGGCAGCCTGCCGCAAAGCGTCGGCGCGGTCGGTCTGCTCCCAGGTGAAGTCGGCGTCGCCGCGGCCGAAGTGGCCGTAGGCGGCGGTCTTCTGGAAGATCGGGCGGTGGAGGTCGAGGTACTCGCGGAAGGCGCCGGGGCGCATGTCGAACTCGGCTTCGACCAGCTGGGAGATCTTCCCGTCGGAGAGCTTGCCGGTGCCGAAGGTCTCGACCATCAGGCTGACCGGGTGGGCGACGCCGATCGCGTAGGCGACCTGGACCTCGCAGCGCTGCGCGAGGCCGGCGGCGACGACGTTCTTGGCCACGTGGCGGGCCGCATAGGCGGCGGAGCGGTCGACCTTGGACGGATCCTTGCCGGAGAAGGCGCCGCCGCCGTGGCGGGCCATGCCGCCGTAGGTGTCGACGATGATCTTCCGGCCGGTCAGCCCGGCGTCGCCCATCGGGCCGCCGATGACGAACTTCCCGGTGGGGTTGACCAGCAGGCGGTAGCCGTCGGTGGGCAGGCCGAGGGCGGCCAGCTCCGGCTCGACGACGAGCTCCTTGATGTCGGGCGCGAGCAGCCCGTCCAGCGAGATGTCCTCGGCGTGCTGGGTCGACAGGACGACCGTGTCGAGCCGGACGGCCTTGTCGCCGTCGTAGCCGATGGTGACCTGGGTCTTGCCGTCGGGACGGAGGTAGGCGAGCGTGCCGTCCTTGCGCACCTCGGCGAGCCGCTGCGCGAGGCGCTGGGCGATCGTGATCGGGAGCGGCATCAGCTC
>DATLQI010000034.1:0-38885 GCA_035535295.1 Solirubrobacterales bacterium | reverse complement strand
CGAGTAGAGGACGGCGCGATCGTCGCCGTGGAGGTCGTGCTCGTCGGCGATCGAGTCGAGGATCGCGTCGCACTCCTGCTTCGAGCGCCCGTGGGCCATCGTGAAGATGCTGTACGGCCAGTCGGGATAGGTGGGTCGCTGATAACAGTGCGAGATGCCGCGGACTGCGGCCATCCGGCGCCCGGTCTCCGGAATCTCCTCCTCCGGCACGCGCCAGACGCCCATCCCGTTGGCCGAGAAGCCGGCGCGGCGGTGATAGAGGATCGCCGCAACCCTGCGCAGCAGCTTGCGCTCGACCATGCCGCGCAGGTGATCGAGAAAGGCCCCGGGCTGCATGCGGGCCGCCGCGGCTGCAGCGTCGTAGGGACGGTCGACGACCTCCATCGGCCCCTGCAGGGCGCGGATCACCTCAACGTCGGTCTCGTCGTAGGGCTGAGCCTCCAGCTCGCGCGGCGGAGCCGCATCGGCGGCGGCGGCGAGCGCATCGGTTCCGCCCTCCATCTCGAGGTTCATGTTGATCTTGAACAGGGTCAGGGTGGGCAGCTGGCGCATCGACTCGGCGCCGGTCTCGCGCATCAGGGCCTCCAGCGTGCCCTCGAGGCCGAGCTTTGAGTCGGGCGGGGTGGCGACCGTGAACCAGAGGTTGAAGTCGTGGGTGCGCAGGTAGTTGTGTGAGACGCCGGGGTGCGAGTTGACGACCCGCGCCGCCCGCTGCGGATTCTCGGAGTCGACCTTCGCGGCCACCAGCATCGAGCTGTAGCCGAGGGCCCGGGTATCGAAGATCGGCGTGATCTCGCGGATGATCCGCTCGTCGAGCAGGCGTTGAGTCCGTGCCTTGACCTCTTCGACCGGGAGGGCCGCCTCCGTGGCAAGCGGCGCGAAGGGCTCGGGCTGCAGCGGAAAGCTCGACTGCAGCAGGTTCATCAGCCGCTTGTCAACCTCGTCGAGCGGCACCGCGGCGCCGTCTTTGCGGGACCGCAGCTTCGGCTGGGGGGCCTTTACTGCAGCCAGCCCGCCGTCTCCTTGGCGTAGTAGGTGACGATCACGTCGGCGCCGGCGCGGCGGATCCCGGTGAGCGTCTCCAGCACCGTGGCCCGCTCGTCGATCCAGCCGTTGGCGGCCGCGGCCTTCAGCATCGAGTACTCGCCGGAGACGTGGTAGGCGGCGACGGGGGCGCCGGTCGCCTCTTTGACCCGACGCACGACGTCCAGATAAGGGAGCGCCGGCTTCACCATCAGCATGTCGGCGCCCTCTTCCAAGTCGAGTTCGGCCTCGCGCACCGCTTCGGCGGCGTTGGCCGGGTCCATCTGGTAGCCGCGGCGGTCGCCGAATTCCGGCGTCGACTCGGCGGCGTCGCGAAAGGGGCCGTAGAAAGCGGAGGCGTACTTGGCCGAGTAGGCGACGATCGGGACGTCGGGATGTCCCTCCTCGTCGAGCTGGTGGCGGATCGAGCCGACCCGCCCGTCCATCATGTCGCTGGGGGCGACCGCGTCGGCACCGGCCTCGGCATGGGAGATCGCGGTTTTCGCCAGCAGCTCGACGGTGAGGTCGTTGTCGACCTCGCGGCTGCCCTCGCGGATGACGCCGCAGTGGCCGTGCGAGGTGTACTCGCAGAGGCAGACGTCGGTCATCACCACCAGGTCGGGGTGCGCCTCCTTCAGCGCCCGCACCGCCATCTGCACGATCCCCTCGTCGTCGTAGGCGCCGGTGCCGAAGTCGTCCTTGGCCGCGGGGACGCCGAAGAGCATCAGGGCGCCGATCCCCGCGGCGGCGATCTCGCCGGCCTCCTCGACCAGGTTGTTGATCGAGAAGCGTTCGATGCCGGGCATCGAGGGGACCTCCTCGCGGACGCCCTCTCCGGCGACTACGAAGGCGGGCTGGATCAGGTGCCCCGGCGTGAGTTCGGTCTCTCGGACCAGCCCTCGCAGGGTGTCGGTGCGGCGCATGCGGCGCATGCGCGTAGAGGGGAAGGGCATTTCATTCAGTCTAGGGAAGGGACGAGGGTAGTTCCGGCGTTGGGAGGGGACCGGGGGTGCCTTCTACCGGACCCGCTCGCTTCGCTCGCTCTAAGTGTCCGTACGAAGACACCCCCGGTCCTCCTGGCGGGCGGAGTAGCTTGTTCCGGCGATGCGGGCTAGGAACGTGAGCAAGAGGTTCGGGAGCAGGGAAGCTCTTCGCGGCGTTTCCTTAGAAGCAGGTCCCGGTGAATTGGTCGCGGTCATCGGGCCTAATGGGGCTGGGAAGACGACGTTGCTTTCGATCCTGGCTGGGATCTCCAGGCCGGACGAGGGGGAAGTGGAGTCTCCTGATGGGGAAGTTGGGTGGGTGCCGCAGCAGGCCGCTCTATATAGACGGCTGACGGTGGAGGAGAACTTACTTCTCTTCGCGCGGCTCGAGGGGCATGGGGATCCGCGGGGGTCGGTGGAGGAGATGCTGGAGTTGACCGGGCTGGGCGAGCGGCGGGGGGAGATCGTGGCGCGGCTGTCGGGGGGGAACCAGCAGCGGATCAATATCGCGATCGGGCTGTTGTCGCGGCCGGCCGTCCTGTTGCTCGACGAGCCGAGTGTGGGGTTGGATCCGCGGCAGCGGGCGCGGTTGTGGGAGTTCGTCTCGGGGCTGGCCGGACGCGGGACGACGGTGATCTTCTCCACCCACGACATCCAGGAGGCCGAGCGCTACGGGGGCCGGGTGTTGGTGCTCGCCGACGGCGAGTCGCTGTTCGACGGCTCGGCGGGGGAGCTGCGGGAGGCGGTGCGGCGGGAGGCGCCGGAGGCCGCCGACCGCGACTTCGAGACCGCCTTCGTCGCCTACCTCCACCACCGGGGGCACTGATGGGGGGCGTGCGCTGGCTGCTGCTGAAGGACCTGCAGATTCTGCGGCGCTCGCCGTTGCAGGCGGTGCTGCTGGTCGCCTACCCGATCCTGATCGCGGTCCTGGTTGGGTTCGCGATCTCCCGCGGGCCGGAGGACCCGCGGGTCGCCTTCCTCAATGAAGTGCCGGAGAACACGCGGATCAACGTCGGCGGGGCGGAGCTGCCGAAGGCAAACGTTCGCGAGCAGATCTGCGAGCGGGTCGAGTGCGTCGTTGTCGACGACCGCGACGAAGCGCGAGCGAAGGTCGAATCCGGCGACGTCTTGGCGGCGCTGATCCTGCCCTACGACCTGGTCAACAAGATCAACTCGCTCTCGACGCTGGCCCCGGGGGTGCCGGAAGTCGAAGTCCTCGTCAACGAGGAAAACGCGGTCAAGGCCGAACTGGTCGACGACCGGATCACGAGTTTGTTGGCGCAGGCGAACCTGCGGATCGCGCGGAGGATCGGCTCGGAAGGCAGCCGCTACCTGGGGCTGATCGTCAACGGCGGCGAGTTCCACCTGCTCGGCCAGGCGATCCCGATTCTCGGCCTGCGGGCGAGCGCGCGGATCCTCGAAGCGGTGACGCCGGCGCTGCCGAAACAACAGCGGGTGGCGCTGGAAGAAGTGACCGAATTCGCCAGCCAGGCGCGCGACAACCTCAACGTTGCCAAACCGCTGATCGACCGGTTGGCACAGCCGATCGAGGTCGACAAGGTGGTGGTCGGCGGCGAGAGCCCGCCTTTGGAAATCTTCGCGATCGCCGTCGCCGCAACCCTGACCCTCGCCTTCGTCGTCGTCCTCCTGGTCGCGGGGTCGCTGGCGCTGGAGCGGGAGGAGAACGCCTTCTCGCGACTGACCCGCGGGCTGGTCTCCAGCAGCGGGCTGCTGGGCGAGAAGGTGCTGCTGGGGGTCGCGGTCGGGCTGGTCGTGACCCTGCTGATGCTGCTGGGGATGGCGATCTTCGTCCCGCTCGAATGGAGTCGCTTCGGGCTCTGGCTGCTGGCGATCCTCTTCGCGGGCGCGGCGCTGGGGGCGGCCGGGGCGGCGCTGGGGGCGGCGGCCCGCGAGGTGCGCGCGGTCTCCTTGCTCGCCTTCATGGCGACCTTGCCGATCGCCTTCCTCTCACTGGTCCCCTCCGGCGCCGTCAGCCCCACCGTCTTCGACCTGATCCGCTACGTCACCGCCATCTTCCCCTTCAAGCCGGCCCTGGAAGCGATCACCGCCGCGCTAGACGAGGCCGGCCCCGGCATCGGCGGTCCCCTGCTCCACCTCGCGATCCTCTTCGCCGCCTACGCCGCTATCGCGCGGGTGGCGCTGCGTCGATTCGCGACGGTGTGACGCTCGCCGTTCCGCACTTTGGTCCCCTATACGGGCCCCAATCTCGGAAGGGGTTTGATCCCACCCCACTCGACGCACCTGCGGATGAAGGTCTCGATGTCCGCATCGGGTTCCACGTGCGCGCGGACCCGGTCGAGGACCGCGGGCTCGTCGAGCTCCGGCAGCGTCCGTCCCTCCGAGCGCACCGCCGCTAGGGCCACGGGCGAACCGTCGAGCCGGAGGCAGCCGTGCTTGCTGCGGTAGGCGGCGATGCCGTCGACCTCGACCAGGTCGTAGTTCGGCTCGCTCGCGGTGAGAAGGGTGCGCTGCTCGGGAGTCGGGTGAAGGACGAAGACGGGGGCGGTCGTGCCCGGGCTCTCGTGCAGCGTCGCCGGCACGGCGCCATAAGGGGAGACGTGGGCGGAGTAGACGACGTCGAAGCCCTCCAGCTGCGACTGCACGACCGGCATCTCCACCCCCGGCAGCGCGGCGAGCTTGCGGGCGAGTGCCTCGGGCGCGGAGTTGGCGCCGTAGGAGAGGAGCGGGGTGCGGTCGGTGAGGTCGAGGGCGCCCTCGGGCAGCTCCCGCGCCTCCCCGTCCAGGTAGAGGTAGGAGCGGTCGGGCGTCGCGTACGGGTACCCGAGCGCCCGCTTCAAGATCGCTGCCGTCTCCTCCGAATCGGCCATCCCGCTCAATCTCGCAGATAGGGTCGGTTCAACATGAAGGTGCTCTTCATCGGCGACGTGGTCGGCAGCCCGGGGCGACAGGGGCTGCGCGAAGCGATGCCGGCGCTGCGCGAGCGGCACGCGCCGGACCTGGTGATCGTCAACGGCGAGAACTCGGCCGGCGGCATGGGGATCACCGAACGGACCGCCAACGACATCTTCGACGCCGGCGCCGACGTGATCACCAGCGGCAACCACGTCTACCGCCACCGCGAGGCTTACGAGTGGTTGGAAACCGAGGAGCGGGTGGTGCGGCCGGCTAATTACCCGCAGGCGAACCCGGGGCGGGGGCATACCGTGGTCGAGGTCGGCGGGATGCGGGTCCGCGTCGTCAACCTCAGCGGCGGGGTCGGCCTCCGCGTCGCCCGCTCACCGTTCGACACCGTCGACTCGATTCTCAGCCACCACGAGCAGGATGCGGTGATCGTCGACTTTCATGCGGAAGTTTCTTCCGAGAAGGTGGCGATGGGGTGGCACCTCGACGGGCGGGTGGCGGCGGTCTTCGGGACCCACACTCATGTGCCTACGGCGGATGGGCGGGTGCTGCCGGGGGGGACGGCACATGTCTCCGACGTGGGAATGACCGGGTCGCGGACGAGTGTCCTTGGGGTGAAGCCGGAGCAGGCGTTGCGGTCTTTGATTACGCAGATGCCGACGCGGTTTGAAACTGCGGAGGAGGACGTTTGGGTGATGGGTGCGGTCGTCGAGGTCAACGACAAAGGTCTTGCCGACTCTTATGAGCGGGTAATGGTTCCGGTGGTTGGGGGTTAGGGAACCGGGACCCCCTCCTCACTCAACTTGCTCGGGTGGGGCCGCGGCTGCCGTCCGAGGTTGTTTCTGCCCGAGAAGTACAAGCCGTTCGGAGGGGGTACCGGTTCCCTTCTCAACAGCGGTCGCGGCTACGAGGAACAGCGGGTAGAACCAGACGATGTAGAGGTAGAACCAGTGGTGGAGGGTTAGCTGTAACGCCACCAAGAGGGCTGCTGAAAGAGCGGCTAGCTGGACAAGAGACTTGCGTTTGGGGATAAAGGCAAAGGCGATCGACACGAGGGCGGTGAGGGCCAAGATCGTGATGCGGAGGGGTTCCAGGGAAGTCTGTCCCCAGAGGCTGAAGGGGGAATCGCGGCCGGCTTGGGTGGCGATGGTGCGGTCGTAGAAGGTCTTCAGGCCGGGATCTAGGGCGGGCCAGAGGAGGACGGCGATCGTCACGGCGGCGAACCCGGCCACGAAGAGGAGCGCGGGGCGCAGCTTGCGCTGGTAGGTGAGGTACATCGGGGCCAGGGGGGCGGCGACGAACTTGGACCAGGTCGCGGCGGCGAGTAGTGCTCCACGGGCCAGGGGCCTTGCCGCGAGGAGGAGGGTCGCCAGGAGGAGGGCGGCGACGAGGGAGTCGTTGGAGTTGGACTCGAGGGCGTAGGCGGTGTAGGGGTAGGCGGCCCAGGCGAAGGCGAGGGTCGCTGCCAGGCGCTGGCCTTCGGGGCCGGGGCGGATGCGAATGCCGAGGAGGATGAGGAAGGTGAAGCAGGCGAGGTCGAAGAGGATCGACGCCGCGTGAGCGGCGGGGAGGTCGTCCCACTCGCCCGACCAGGGCCAGATCCGCTCGAAGGGGAGGTAGGCGAGGTAGTTGACCGGGCCGTAGGTGTCGCCGCTGGAGACGTCGTCGGGGAAGTTGTCGTAGATCGGTTCCCCGTGGGCGATCCGGTTGGCGCCGACCACGCCGGCGTAGCCGACGTCGATCGCGCCGGAGTCGGCGACGTTGAGGCCGACGCGGAACCCCATCAGGAAGAGGGCGGCGATCACCATCCAGGCGACGGGCCAGACCGGGCGGATGCCATCCCCCCTCCCCCGCAGCCCGATCCACAGCGAGCGCCCAAGCAGGTAGACGAGCACCGGGTAGACGAGCGGGACCGAGACGCCGATCTCGGCGCGGTTGAAGAAGTAGTGGGAGACGCCGAAGCCGAGCAGGAACAGGAGGTCGAGGTTGGCGACCCGCCAGAGGCGCCGCCAGTCGGCCAGACCGACGAGGAAGAGCAGGCAGAGGGGCAGGAAGACGTAGGGCGCGTTGAGCTTGTGGCCGAAGGCGCCGGAGTAGCCGCGGGCCATCTTCCAGGCGACCTGGTAGCCGGTCCAGGACTCGGTCACCTCGCCGCTGTGGGCGTCGACGAGGACGAGGACCCGCTCCTCGCCGCCGTCGAAGTAGGCGACCTCCCAGTTGGCCTTGTCGTCGTCGAGTGATGCCGTCGGCCCGAGCTCGCCGTGCTCCCGTTCCTGCTCGACGACCTTCGGGTCCTGGTCGGCCGCAGCGATCGCTTCGGCGCGGGTGACGCGTTCGGCCCCGGCTGCCGGCGCGGCGGCGAGCAGGAAAGCGACCAGCGCGATCAGGAGCGCCGCGCGCCTCACCCTTGCGCCGCCACCCCGAAGTGTTCGCGGATGATCGGGGCGACGTCGCGGAGCGCCCACTGCTCGCGCTCGTCGGCCGAGCTCGGCCCGCAGCCGACGAAGAGCAGCGGCCCGAGCGAGTCGCCGGCGTGGAGCGCCCCGTGGCTGCCGCCGCCGGCGTGGCTGACCCCACCCCAATCGACCGCCTCGAAGCCGGGCTCCAGGGAGACGACGAAGTCGCCGGCGTGCGGCGCGGACAGCGCCGACCAGACGCGGGCCAGCGGGTCGGGGTAGATCTCGCTGCGCAGGCGTCCGCCCTCGACGGAGGCCTCCAGCGTCCCCAGCTCCCCCTCCACCTCCCAGCTGCCGCCGCGCAGATCGCCGACCTCGTCGCCGGGACGGAAACGCATCGCCTCCCCCCCGCGCTCGACCACCGCCCACTCGCCGCCGGTCGCCGGCATACCCGGCCCTTCGCGCCGCAACGGCATTCCGTCCTCGCCCTCGAGCCGGCAGACCAGGTCGACCCCCTCGAGCACGCCCAGCCGCGCGGCCACCTCCAGCGGCTCCGCCCGCTCCGCCTCTCCCGGCAGCAGGTAGACATGCGCCGCGCGGCCGGTCGGGCTGACCGCGAGCTGGGCCAGCTCCGGCCGCTCCTCCGATGGCTGCAGCACCGACCACTCGGCGCTCAACAGCTCGGCCAGCGGCAGCCCGCGGTGAACGTCGGTCTGGGCGTGGTCGGCGAGCAGGATCACCGCGTGCGTTGCCAGGAACTCATCGAGCCCACCCGCTTCCTCGGCGTAGGTGGCGAAGGCGCGGTCGGCCTTGGCGATCGACTCGACCGTCGCCTCCGGGCCGTGCTGGTGGGAGTAGTTGTCGTTGTCCGGCAGCGAGAGCAGAAGGAAGTCGTAGAGGTCCTCCTTCAGCAGCTCGGCCGCGCAGCAGGCGGCGTAGCCGTCGCGATTGCCGGGGATCGAGGTCGATTTGCAGGGGACCTCGCGGCTCGCGTAGAGGTCCCCGTAGAAGAGGTCGGTGGGTCCCCAGGTGTGGTGGTGGAACTTCAATTTCGTCACGTCGACCGCCCGTTTCAGCAGCCCCTCCAGCGAGACCGCGTGGCGCTGACGCCCGCGGTAGATGAGGAACGGCGTGCAGGCGGTGCGGGCGCCGGCGTCTTCGAGGCTCTCGAAGACCGTCTCCACCTCGGGGCTGAGGTGGGCGAGGTTCATGTTGTAGACGAGGTCGTAGAGGGCGAGGAAGACGCCGAAGGCGCGGGTCGCCTCCAGCGAGGAGCCGTACTCGACGTAGCGACGCTCGAGCCGGTGGTACCAGTTCATGCCGCTGATCCAGTGTCGGTCGGCGCCGACGCCGGTGACCATCTCGGCGCTGGCGACCGGGGTCACCGAAGGGAAGCTGGAGACGCAGTCGGGGATCAGCACCCCGCGCTCGACGAGGGCGGCGAAGGTCGGTGCCCGCTCCTCGGCGATCGCCCGTTCGAGCATGTCGGTGCGCAGCGAGTCGACGTAGGTGAGGACGAGCTTCTTGCGCGACGGCATCGTCCGAATGATGCCCAGTGCCGGCTGTCGTTAACGCAGGACGCGGAGCCCGGCGTGTTTGCGCTGGGCGCGGCGGTGGCGGGTGATCCCGAGCCAGATCAGCGCCAGGACGACGATCACGACCAGCGGTTCCAGCAGCAGCGCGATCGCGATCACTACCAGCGCCGCTAGGGCGACGATGAAGGCGAGCGCTCCGCCGCCGCTGCCCTCGCGCCTACTGGCCCCGTAGACGATGTCGCTGATGACGATGCAGGCCAGCGCGGCACCGGCTAGTCCCAGCACCGCTCCGACGATTCCTTCCAGGAGGAAGCCGACGACGAAGCCGATCACGGCGGCGAGGATCGTCATCCGGCCCCGGGCTGACCCGTGGGTGCCGGTGGTGCCGGCGAGCATGCCGATCGCCAGCCCGATTCCAAGCTCGGTTAGAACGTCCACGCCCGAAACCTAACCAAACCTCGATGGCCGGGCGTCGATCCGCCACACTTCAGCGATGGCAGAAGTCCCCGAGCCGACCCATCGCCGCCGCTCCCACGCCGGCACCCGCGACCTCGAGCGCTACGCCGGCCTCTTCGCCGAGCGGACCGGCGTGATGCGCTCCTCGGCGATGCGCGACCTGATGGCGATCACGGCGCGGCCGGAAGTGATCTCGCTCGCGGGAGGCCTCCCGGACACCTCGACCTTCCCGCCGCAGAGCTTCGCCGCGCAGATGACCCGGATCGCCCAGGAGTCGGCGGCGAAGGCGCTGCAGTACGGGCCGACCGAGGGCTTCGAGGAGACCAAGGACTGCATCCTCGAGGTGATGGGCGCGGAGGGGATGCTGCCCGACCCCGACGACATCATCGTCACCACCGGGGGCCAGCAGGCGATCGACCTCGTCTGCAAGACGCTGATCGACCCTGGCGACGTGGTCATCTGCGAGGCGCCGACCTACCCGGGCGCGATCCCGACCCTCTGCAGCTACCAGGCCGACGTCGTCCAGGTCGAATGCGACGAGGACGGGATGCAGGTCGAGGTGCTGGAGCAGCTGCTCGCCGATCTGCGCGCGGAGGGGCGGCGGCCGAAGTTCATCTACTCGGTGCCGAGCTTCCAGAACCCGGCCGGGGTGACGATGTCCCTGCAGCGCCGCCAGCGTCTGGTCGAGCTGGCGCGCTCGCAGGAGCTGCTGGTCGTCGAGGACAACCCCTACGGGCTGCTGCGCTACGGCGGCGAGCCGATGCCGCCGCTCTACCAGCTCGACGGCGGCGACTTCGTCATCTACCTAGGCACGTTCTCGAAGATCCTCTCCCCCGGGATCCGCCTCGGCTGGGCGGTGGCGCCGCCGCCGGTGATGGAGAAGATCGTCCTCGGCAAGCAGGCCGCCGACCTCTGCACCTCGACCCTGACCCAGTACTTCGTCCGCGAGTACTTCGCCGAACGGCGCTGGCAGCGCTACGTCGACGACCTGGTCGAGATCTACCGCCGCCGCCGCGACACGATGGTCGAGGCGCTGCGCGACAACTTCCCCGCCGAGGCGACCTGGACCGAGCCCGAGGGCGGGCTCTTCATCTGGGCGACGCTGCCCGACTACATCGACACCAGTGACCTGCTGGCGAAGGCGCTGCGCGCCGACGTCGCCTTCGTCCCCGGCCAGGCCGCCTACGTCGACGGGCGCGGCAGTCACTCGATGCGGCTCAACTTCTCCGGCGTCGACGAGGACGAGATCCGCGAGGGGGTGCGCCGGATCGGCAAGGTGATCGCCGAGCAGGTCGACCTCTACGGGGCGTTGACCGGGGAGCAGCCGATGCCCGAGCCGCGGCAGGAGTCGGCCCCGAACGTCCTCCCCTTCCGCAAGGCGGGCGAGGCCTGATGAAGGTCGCGGTATTGAAAGGCGGCCGCTCGCTGGAGCGCGGGGTCTCGCTGCGCTCGGGGGCGCGGGTCGAGGACGCGCTGGAGCGGTTGGGCCACGAGGTGTTGCCGATCGACGTCGGCCCGGACCTGGTCAAGCGCCTGGTCGCCGAGCGTCCCGACGTGGCCTTCGTCGCCATGCACGGGGTCGGCGGCGAGGACGGGACCGTGCAGGAGCTTTTGGAGATCCTCGGCGTCCCCTTCACCGGCCCGAGCGCGGCGGCCTGCGCGCGCTGCATGGACAAGGTGCAGGCGAAGGACGCGATCGAGGACGCCTCCCGAGAGACGCCTGGCGGCCTAAAGACCCCCCACTGGTTCGCCTTCAACCAGACCGCCTTCCGCGAGTTCGGCGCCGCCGACGCGCTGGGGCGGCTGGAGGAGACGCTCGGCTTCCCGCTGGTGGTGAAGCCGAGCCGCGGCGGCTCCTCGCTCGGGGTCAGGTTCGCCCGTTCGCCGGGCGAGGTTCCCCAAGCCCTGGTCTCCGCCTTCAGCTACGACGACCGCGTCCTGCTCGAGCGCTTCGTCGACGGCCGTGAGCTCGCGGTCAGCGTGCTCGGCGACGAGCCGCTGCCGGTGGTCGAGGCGATCCTGCTGGAGGGCGATCGCTACGACTTCGAGGCCCGCTACGAGATCGGCCGCACCCGCTTCGACGTCCCCGCCGACCTGACGACCGACGAGCACCGCGCCGTCATTGACGCAGCCCTCGGCACATACCGCGCCCTCGGCTGCACCGGCTTCGCCCGCATCGACCTGATCCTCGGCGAAGGCGGCCCCTGGCTGCTGGAGGCGAACGCGATCCCGGGCCTCACCGACACCAGCCTCCTCCCCCAGGCCGCCGAGGCGGCCGGCCTCTCCTTCGAGCAACTGGTCGAGCGGATCCTGGACCTGGCACTCACGCCCCAGGGCGTTTCCTAGCCCTAAGAGTCCCCCTGGGCGAAATCCTCGGGCGTTACTTCGTCGAGGAACTCCTTGAATTTGTCGACGACCTCCTCGGTGTCCTCGACCTCGTGCTCGAACTCGATCGCCGACTCCTCGATCACCTCCTCGGCCGCGAAGATCGGGGCCGAGACGCGGACCGCGAGGGCCAGGGCGTCGGAGGGACGGGAGTCGATCTCGACTTCGGAGCCGTTGACCGAGACCGTGATCGAGGCGTAGAAGGTGTTGTCGCGCAGCTCGGTGACGGCGACCCGCTCGCACTTGGCGTCGAGGTTGTCGAGCATGTCGGAGAGGAGGTCGTGGGTCATCGGCCGCGGCGTCGAGGCGCCCTGCAGCTTCATCAGGATCGCGGCGGCCTCCGGGTGCCCGATCCAGATCGGCAGGAACCTGTTTCCGTCCACGGTCTTCAGCAGCACGATCGGCTGCTTGCCGACCATGTCGAAACTGACGCCATAGATCTGCATCTGCTGCAAGGGGACTCCAGACCGTGGTTGGAAGCCGAAAGTATAGGTCGGGCCTCTACCCGTTCCGAGGGAGGCGCTGAACCTTTTCCGCCGAACCTCGATCTGCTTCCGCTCGCGCGCTAAGCGCCGCCTCGACTGGCTTTTCACGACGAAGGTCGTCTATCGCTTCTTCTGCCACCTCCGTCAGGAGGGCGCTCGGGCTCACACGATGCACGAAGGCGGCAGCCTCGAGAACGTCGAAGACCTCCCGCGGAAGGCGCAGGTTTACCTGAGGATCGGTGCGGGCCATGGTTCTATCCGTGCTAGCTCGTACGGTGTAGCACATCCTCGGATCTCCAGTAGAATTGAGAGGTATGCCCATGCGGGACTTACAGCGTTTAGAGAGATTGAGTTCGGCGACCGCCCTAGGACTTTGGGCTGAGGATGTGATCCTGGCCCTAGATCGACTCACTCGTCTTCGCGAACAGCGCCCGGGGGATCTAGAGGTTCTCCAAGAGGCTGCCAGCCTGCTGGATGCCGCTCTCAACCGCAGCGAGCGACCGCTGGCCGTGGCTCCTTCTACGAACGGATTAGCCGCCACCAACATGGCCTTGGACATCGCCGAGACTCTTTCCGATGACAGGTCCCCGCAAGGAACTCAGGAAAAGCTTCGCGATACGGGAAACGCGCTTCGTGAAGCTGTTGCTGGGAACCTGGAGGAGGGGGATCCGCGAATTGATGCTGCTTTCGACTTCTTTAGTGCCGTTGGACGTCGTCAACTAGCCGCAAGCAACACCGTTTCCGGACAAAGCAGGGGTTCGCGATCGTGGATGGCAGCACCGATGACGTTCAACTTCTCCTAGCCAGTGCGGGCTATGAGATCGAGATCCTCAAGGCGGATCCCCGCCTAAAGCCGTTCGACGGCAGCCGCGGAGAGGCGCTGCGGCAACACGTCGAAGACCTCATAGGGGCCGCTGAGTTTCGCCTTGGCCAAGAGCCAAGAGGCGAAGCCCCACCTGCTGTACGCCGGTCGTTCAGCCGAAGCATACGAGACATCATTTTGATGCTCCGGGCTGCACACGCGGCCATGCCCTGGCTCGCCGCGACTCAAGAGCCCAGTGTCAACCTTGGCAGCTTGTACCTGACCGAGGAGCTGGCAGCATTGTTAGTCGGATCCAAGGTCGACCTAGTAATGGTTCCTGACGTGGAATTCATGTACTCGACTGTCAGCTGGCCCTTCTCTGAGGTGATCGAGGAAACCAAGGGATTCACCCCTCAGACTCACAGGCGACCCATCATTTTGTACTACCCTTTGAGCGATAGCGATCGTCTGCTCCTGCACTCGATCTTCTCTCATGAGTTAGGTCACTCGGCTGTAGCAGAGGCCCAGTTGGTCAACAAAGTCAATGACCAGATACATGAAGATCCCACTTTCGAAACGGCATTGGGTAAAGCCGTTGAAAACATGGAAGTTGCCTGGCCTGCCAGCTCCTCTGCGAAAATCAGTGGAACCCTCCAGAGCTGGCTGTCGAGCTGGCTCGAAGAGTTGCTCTGCGACCACTTGGCCATCGAGGCCACCGGGCCCGCATATTTATGGGCCTTCGCAGGCTTTGTGATGCCGCTCAGCTACGCCGACGAGCATCCTGGCTATCCCCCCAACACGGTGCGCACGAAACTTGCGCTAGACCTTCTGGACGAACGGGGTTGGACCCCCTATATGGAAGAAACGGCTCCCGAGATCCTGACTTGGCTGCGGAGCATTGCTGCCGACTCGAGTGAATCCTTGGGACAGCCGTTTGACTTCCTGCGTAAGGAGGTTTTGAAGAGGTCTCACCTCCTCCGAGAAACTGCCGCCGCACAAGTAGGTGTTGGCCGTCTAGATCCCGAAAAGATCATTCCGGAAGCAACAGAAGCGGCCGAGTTACTTGAATTATTGATCTTGCCGGTAGGCGCAGAGGACCCCCTTACTTCGAGAGCGATCCTGTTAGGTGGGTGGCAGGAGGGACTTAGAGTTCATGGGGATAGCCCTCAGGGTCTTGTCGAGTCCCTAGGGGATAACCGGCTTCAAAACCTCGTAGGAAAGGCCATCGAGATGAGCGCGATCGTCAGAGCCTGGGAATGAGCGCACTCGGGAGAGAAGACCTCGAGAGGGCGCTCGGCGAGTCAAATCTGTCTCGCCGGCTATTCGTCACGCCGCTGCTGGAAAGGAGCCAAATCGGACGTGGGGCCATAGACCTTCGCCTGGGCACCGAGTTCCTGCTCCTGCAGAGAGTGCAGCGCGCGGGTCTTGACCCGAGCAAGATCAGCCAGGAGGAGCTCGCCGCGATGCAGGAGCGCGTAGTGGTTCCGTTTGGGGGCGATCTATGGCTTCACCCCCGTCACTTTGTGCTCGCGGGGACTTTGGAGTATCTGGGCCTACCTGACGATCTATCTGCGGCTGTGGTCAGCCGGTCCTCTTGGGGACGCGTGGGGCTCCTCGTCGCTACGGCGGTCTTCATCCATCCAGGCTTCAAAGGCTGCCTCACGCTTGAGTTGGTCAACGAGGGAGACGCGCCCATTCGCCTCTCGCCTGGTTCCAAGATCGCCCAACTCGAGCTCCATCGACTGCAGACTCCGGCGCCGGCGCGAACGAGCGACTCGGCAAAGTACCTTGCGCCGGTCCGCCCAGAGGCCTCTCGTCTACCCGCCGAGCAGAAAGAGTTCGCGCGCTTAGAAGAGGTGGGGAAGCGACTCAGGTCGCGGCTGGGCTAGGGCCGGATGGGCGATCCTGGATTCGAACCAGGGACCTCGTCCTTATCAGAGACGCGCTCTAACCAACTGAGCTAATCGCCCGGGGACGGCGATGATAGCGACGAGGGGCGGAGCGCTCAGGAGCCGCCGCGCTTGCGCAGGCGGCGGGCGAGGGCGTGGGCGTCGCGGACGTCGTCGAAGCGGAGCTCGGCGACGATGCTCTCCCCTTTGGCGCGGGTGGTGACTTCGTGGCCGAGAGCCTCCTCGAGGGCGTCGGCGGCGTCGCGGAGAGCGGCCTCGGCGTCGGGATCGACGGGTGCCCGCTTGGGCCTTGACTTTGGCTGGCTGGCCAGCCGAACCCTCTCCTCGGTTTCGCGAACCGACCAGCCGCCGCGGGCGGCGTCGCGGGCGAGGCGGCGACGGACGTCGTTCCCGGGGGCGGCGAGGAGAGCCTTGCCGTGGCCCTCGCTGAGGTCGCCGGCCTCGAGCAGCTCCAGCGCCTCGTCGGGCAGCTCAAGCAGGCGGATCAGGTTGGAGACGGCGGGGCGACTGCGGCCGACGCGGCGGGCGAGCTCCTCTTTGGTCAGGCCGAGCTCGCGGACCAGGGCATCGCAGGCCTTGGCCTCCTCGACCGGGTTGAGGTCCTCGCGGACCATGTTCTCGATCAGCGCCGCCTGCAGCCGCTCGGCCTCCTCCTGGTCGCGGACGACGGCCGGCACCTTCTCGATTCCCGCCTGCTGAGCCGCGCGCCAGCGCCGCTCGCCAGCGACCAGCTCGTAGCTGCCGTCGGGGAGGGGGCGGACCAGCAGCGGCTGGACGACGCCGGTCGCCTCGATCGAGGAGGCCAGCGCGGCGAGGGCGTCGGGGTCGAACTTGGTCCGTGGCTGCGAGGGGTTCGGCTTGATTAGCGATACGGGCAGCTCGCGCAGCTCGCCGGCAGCCGAGGCCTCGGACTCGGGGAGGATCGCCGAGAGGCCGCGGCCGATCCCGCGCCGAGCGCTAGCCACGGCTCGCCAGCTCCTTCGCCAGCGCGCGGTAGGCGACGGCGCCGTGGGAAGCGGGTGCGTGCTCGGTCACGGGCAGACCATAACTAGGGGACTCGGCGACACGGACGCTGCGCGGGATCACCGTCTCGAAGACCATCCCGTCGAAGTGGTCGCGCAGCTCGGACTCGACGTCCTGGGCCAGCCTGGTGCGCTCGTCGTGCATGGTGATGAGCAGACCCGCAACCTCTAGCTGAGGGTTAAGCTCACGCCTGATCAAGCCCAGCGTTTCCAGAAACTGGACCAGGCCCTCGAGCGCCAGGTACTCCGCCTGCACAGGCACGATAACCCGGTCGGCGGCGGTCAAAGCGTTGACGCTGACCGGGCCGAGGGCGGGTGGGCAATCGAGCAGGGTGACCGCGAAGCGCTCGCGCAGCGGCCCCAGGCGTTCGCGCAGACGCGTCTCCGAGCCCTGCATCCGGGGCAGCTCCACCGCGGCGCCGGCGAGGTCTTTGTTGGCGGGGACGATCCAGAGGTTGTCCGGCCCGGCCGGCCGCGCTGCCTCGGCGACCGAGGTCTCGCCGGTCAGGCAATCGTAGGAGGAGGGATGAAGGTCGCGGCCCCCTCCCAAGGCGACGGTGGCATTGCACTGGGGATCGAGGTCGACGAGGAGCGTCTGGTTTCCCTCCTTGGCCGCGCACGAAGCGAGGTTGACGGCGGTCGTCGTCTTCCCGACTCCGCCCTTCTGGTTCGCCACGGCATAGACCTTGCCCATCGCCAGCCAGCCTAGTCAACGCGCTACCGGCACCTCCCTCTGCGCGGTTGCAGCGCCTCGTTCGGGAGTGGGATAGCCTGCGGGCCGTGTCCGAGAGCTACGAGTGGCCCGACAATCCAGCCGAGCGAGCCCAGGAGCTCGTCGAGGGCGTGCTGGACGAGCTCGACCTCGACGGCGAGGTTGTGGTCGAGGAGAACGACGACCGGATCCTGCTCACGGTCGAGGGGGAGGACGACTACGGCCTCTTGATCGGCAAACGCGGTCAAACGATCGACGCTCTGCAGTTGCTCTGCTACCAGGCGGCCTTTCGCGGCCTGCGAGAGCGCAAGCGGGTAGTGGTCGACGCAGCGGGCTATCGAGCTCGGCGGCGAGAGACCCTGGAGGGGCGGGCCGATCGGGCCGCTGACCAGGCGCTGTCGAACAACAGCGTCGTCGAGATGGACCCGATGAGCGCGCAGGAACGGCGCGTGGTCCACGAACGGCTGAAAGAGCGCGCCGGGATCGAGACCTACAGCGAGGGCGACGAGCCGAATCGCTGCGTGATCGTCGCTCCGCTGCTGCCCGAGTGATCGACGGCCCCGCGCGGGCGACGCTGGAGAAGGTCCTCGAGCTGCTGGCGGAGGAGCGGGCATCGGTCAGCTCCGTGGTCGACGAGCGCGCCTGGCAGGTGCACGTCGCCGACAGCCTCACCGGCCTCGAGGCGCCGGAGCTGCGCGAGGCGAAGAGGATCGCCGACATCGGTGCCGGCGCGGGCTTCCCGGGCATCGTGCTGGCGGTGGCGCTGCCCGGCGCCCAAATCGACCTGATCGAGTCGGTAGGCCGCAAGTGCGAGTTCATGCGGCGAGCGATCGCCGTCGCCGGGATCACTAACGCCAACGTCCTCAACACCCGCTCCGAGGACTTGGCGGGGGACGCTGGCCGCGAGGCCTACGAAGCCGTCACCGCCCGCGCCGTGGGCCGCCTCTCGACCCTCGCCGAGCTCGCCAGCCCACTGCTGAAGCCAAATGGCGTCCTAGTCGCCTGGAAGGGAAAGCGCGACGAAGACGAGGAGATTCAGCTCCAGAACGCCGCAGAAGCGCTTGCCATGCAACCTGAATCAATCCTCGACGTAGGCGACCGCGCCGGCAGCCAGCACCGCCACCTCCACGTCATCCGCAAGAGCGGCCCAACCCCACCTAACCTGCCGAGAAACCCCGGAATCGCCAAGAAACGCCCCAAGGGCTAGCCCAGCTAACCAGCGGCGCCCCGAAGGAGGGGACCACACACCCCCTGAACGGCTTGTACTTCTCGGGCAGCCGAATCTAGGACTGCCCCCGACGATGACCCGAGCAAGTTGAGAGAAGGGGGTGTCCGGTCCCCTCCCCCCAGGTGCGTCAGCGTCTCTTCTTCTTTTTCCGCGGCGGAGGCGGAGGCGCTTTTGCCTCCTGTATCGCCGCGGCCCCTTCCGGCGTCGCCGTCACCGGCGGCGGCACGATCCGTTTGATCACCAGCTGCTGGCCGATCGTCCAGAAGTTGGTGGTGATCCAGTAGAGGATCAGGCCGGCCGGGAAGCTGAGGATGAAGGGGACGAAGATGAAGGGCAGCACGAGCATCATCGTCCGCTGGCTTTTGTCAGCCGTGATCATCATGACCATGCTGGAGACGAGCTGGGTGCCGACGTAGAGGACGATCAGGGCGATCAGTTCGCCCCCCGTCGCCTTCGCGGTGAGGTCGTGGATGAAGAGGAACGAGGCTTCGCTGCCGCAATGGCCCGCCTCGCAGCCGATGTCGTCGGGCAGCTCGTGTTTGAGCACGAAGAAGAGCGAGATGAAGACCGGGAACTGGGCGATCAGAGGCAGGCAGGAGGCCAGCGGATTGACTTCGTTCTCTTTGTAGAAGCGCATCATTTCCTGCTGCATGCGCTGTTTGTCGTTTTTGTATTTCTCCTGCAGTTCCTTGATCTGCGGCTGCAGAGCTTGCAGCGCCCGCATCCCCTTCAACTGTTTGTAAGTCAGGGGGATGAGGACGGCCCGCGTGACGACCGTGAGGGCGATAATCGACATTCCCCAGCTGAGGCCGACACTGTCGTGGAAGAACTGCAGGACCCCGTTGGCGAGGTCGATCAGCGGCTGGAGGATGTTGGCCGTAAGGGGCGTCATCGGTGGGCTTCGTGCCAGTCGGCGGGGTGTACCGGACCGGTGCGGAGCGTGAATCTATCGGGGATGGGGTCGAAGCCGCCGTGACTGAAGGGGTTGCAGCGCAGAATCCGCCAGCTGGCAAGGAGGAAGCCCCTGATCACGCCGAAGCGCTCGACCGCTTCCACCGCGTACTTGGAGCAGGTCGGCTCGTAGCGGCAGCGGCGCGGGAAGGCCGGGGAGATCCAGCGCTGATAACCCCGAATCGGGGCGAGGAAGATGCGTTTCACGTGGAACGGCCCCCCGCCAATGCCTCTTCGAGGTTGGCGGAAACCCCCTGCATTCCGTCGCGATCGATCAGATCCTTGATCTCAGCGCGGGCGACGATGACGAAGTCGTGGCGCGGTGGCAGGCGGTCGGCGAGGTTCCAGAATGCCTCCCGCAGGGTCCGCTTCACCTTGTTCCGCTCTACGGCACCGCCAACCTTGCGGTTCACGGAGACGCCAAGGCGGACCTCGTCACGCTCCTCATCCTTGCGAGGAAAGGTGTAGAGGACGAGGTACCGGGTCGCGTGCGAGGAGCCGTCGCGATACACGCGGTCGAACTCGCCGCTGCGCGAAAGGCGTCGGCGCTTGGGCGCCACGATTACGGCGTGAGGCGCTTGCGGCCTTTACGCCGGCGGCGCTTGAGGACGGCGCGACCGCCGCGGGTGCTCATCCGGGCACGGAAGCCATGGGTCTTCGCCCGCTTCCGCTTCTTCGGTTGGTAGGTGCGCTTCATGCCGGCGAAAGTATACGGACGCCCCCGAAAATCTTTTCTGCGGGATTTGCGAGGCACCCAAGTTGCCTGCTCAGGCACGGCGCTATGGTCGCCGCCCGGTGCCCGATGACTCTCTCCCACACGATCTCAAAGCCCTCTGGCAGACAACCCAGGAGCGACTAAGGGCATCGGTCCCCGAGTCCACGTTTCGCCTTTGGCTAGAGCCGCTGCACGCGGCGGCAGCCGAGGGCGACACCCTCTTCCTCACCGCCCCTGAGAACAAACGCGCCTGGACCGAGCGGCGCTACTCCTCGCTGATCGCGGAAGCACTGCGGGCCGGCGACAGCGGGCTGGAACGGGTGAGCTTCGCCGAGCCCCAGTGGCTCGAGGAGAGCGCCGACCATGACCCCGAGCTGAACCCCAGCTACACCTTCGAGCGGTTCGTGATCGGCCCCGGCAACCGCCTCGCCCACGGGGCCGCGCTCGCCGTCGCCGAGGCTCCATCGGAGGCCTACAACCCCCTCTTCCTCCACGGCCCCCCAGGCCTGGGCAAGACCCACCTCCTGGCCGCGGTCGCCAACTACCTGCGCGACAACGCCCCCGGCCTCAGCGTCCGCTACACCACCGCGGAGTCCTTCACCAACGAGTTCGTCGCCGCCCTCAAGGCGAAAGGCAGCGACGCCTTCAAGGCCCGCTACCGCGACATCGACGTCCTCCTCATCGACGACGTCCAGTTTCTCCAGGGCAAGCCGGCGACCGAGGAGGAGTTCTTTCACACCTTCAACGCGCTTTACGAGTCCGGCAGCCAGCTCGTTCTCTCCGCCGACCGCATCCCCAGCGAGCTCTCAACGCTCGCGGCACGGCTGCGAGATCGCTTCGAGTGGGGCCTCACCGTCGCCGTCGAGCCTCCGAACCTGGCGACCCGGCTGACGGTGCTGCGGCGCCTGGTCGAGGAGGCCGGGGTCGAGATCGTCGACACAGACGCGCTGACCGAGCTGGCAAACCGGATCGACGTCAACGTGCGCAAGCTGCACGGGGCGCTGACGCGGGTAATCGCCCACGCCTCACTGATGGGACGGCCGCTCAGCGTCGAGCTGATCTCCGAAGTGATTCCTCGCCACCAGCGCCCCGAATCGACCTCGGTCGAGGAGATCCAGCAACGGGTGGCCGAGCTGTTCAGCATCTCCCGCGCCGAGCTCGTCGGCTCCAGCCGCGCCGCCACCCCGCTGCGGGCCCGACAGGTGGCGATCTTCCTCACCCGCGACCTCACCGATCTCTCGCTGCCGCAGATCGGGCGCCTTTACGGCGGCCGCGATCACACCACCGTCCTCAACTCCCTGCGGCGGGTCGAAGCGAGCCTCGACGAGGACGTCGAGCTGGCAGAGAAGGTCCGGGAGTTGCGGGGAGCTATCCACAACCCTGTGGCCGAGGAGCGCTGACAGCCGCCCGCGCTGTAAGAATCCCCAGCCTCCCACAGCGCCTTCCACAGCCGGTAAACGGCACCGCACCGCCGAATTCCCCGCGACCAGAAGCTTTTCAACAGGACCTAACTCAACTCAAGAAGGCAAACCTAAGAAGGCACATCAACTTGAAGCTCACGACCAAACGCGAAGACCTCGTCTCCAAGCTCTCGATCGTCTCCCGGGCTGTTTCCACCCGCGCTGCCACTCAGGCGCTCTCCGGCGTTCTCCTCGGTGCCCAGGGCGGCCGGGTCACCCTCGCCGCCACCGACCTCGACCTTGGGCTGGAGACGACGCTCGAGGCCGACGTCGAGAACGAGGGCTCGGTCCTCCTCCCCGGCCGTCTCTTCGCCGAGATCGCCCGCTCGCTGGCCGATCCGAGCGTGGAGATCGAATCGCGCGAGGCCGAGCACGACGTCGAGATTCGCAGCGGCGGCTCCAGCTTCCACCTGCGGGTGTTGCCGGCCGAGGACTTCCCGAAGCTGCCGCAGCCGGAGGAGAGCCCCGGCCTGAGGATCCCGGCCGCGGCGCTGGAAGCGAGCATCGAGCTGGTTGCCCGCGCCGCCTCGCGCGACGACATGCGCCCGGTCCTCACCGGTGTCTTCGTCTCCGCCAGCGGCAAGGAGATGACGATGGTCGCCACCGACTCCTACCGGCTGGCGGTCAAACGAACCGAGCTCGAGGCCGACCTCGGCGGCGAGCTGGAGGCGAACATTCCGGCCCGGGCGCTGCGCGAGCTCGGTCGCATCCTCTCCTCCGAGGGCGCGGGCGAGGCCTCGATCTCGCTGCTGACCAACCAGGCCGTTTTCCAGGCAGGGTCGATCCTCCTCTCGACGAGGCTGATCGACGGCCAATTCCCCAACTTTCGACAGCTCCTGCCGGAGTCCTACGAGCACGACGTGCGGTTGCCGCGCTCGGACCTCCTCGACGTCGTTCGCCGGGTCAGCCAGTTGGCGCAGCGGAACGCACCGCTGCGGCTCTCGTTCCGCTCCGGCGAGCTGACGGTGGCGGCGGAGACGCCCGAGGTGGGAGACGCGCGGGAGACGATGCCCGCTGCGTTCGAGGGCGAGGACCTGGAGATCGGGTTCAACCCGGAGTTCCTCAAAGAAGGGATCGAAAGCGTCGCCGGCGACGAGATCCTGGTGCGTCTGATCTCACCACTGCGGCCGGGGCTGCTGGAACCGGTGGAGGGGGACGACTTCCGCTACCTGGTGATGCCGATCCGGCTCAACGTCTGATCGTGCCGGCGCCGGCCGGGTGAGCGCGCCGTGCTCGTCACCGCGATCGAGGCGAAGCCGCTGCGCAGCCTCGACCGGGTCCGGGTCGAGCTGGAGCCGGGGATCGTCAGCGTCATCGGCCCCAACGGCGCCGGCAAGACCAACCTGGTCGAGGCGCTCTACTTCGCCCTCACCGGCCGTTCCTTCCGCACCAGCGATCGCCGCGACCTGATCCCCTTCGGCGGCTCGCTCGCCCGTGCCGAGGCGACGATCCGGGACGATGACGGGATCGAGCGCAAGCTGCTCGCCTCGGTCAGCCGCAGCGAAGGGCGCCGTCATCTGCTCGACGGCAGCCCGGCCGACCCGGCGACGATCGCCCGCAGTCGCCCCCCCGTCGCCGTCTTCGCACCCGATCGCCTGACCCTGATCAAGGGACCCCCAGCGGAGCGCCGGGCCCACCTCGACGGTTTCGTCGCAGCGCGCTGGCCGGCGCGGGGGGAGCTGCGTAAGCGCTTCGGCCAGGCGGTGGCGCAGCGGAACGCGCTGCTCTCGAGGCTCGCTGCCGGCTACGGCTCACCCGAGGACCTGCGGATTTGGGACGCTGGGATGGCCGATGCCGCCGCTCCCCTAGTCGAGGCGCGGGCAGAGGCGGTAACCGCGTTGGAGCAGCCGTTTGCTACCACCGCCGACGAGCTGGGACTAGAGAGCGCGACGCTCGAGTACGCGCCGCGGGCCTCGGGCTCGGCGGAGGAGATCCAAGCTGGGCTGGAGGAGCGCCGGGAACAGGACATTCGCCTTGGCCGCAGCTCCTGGGGCCCCCACCTCGACGAGTTGAAGCTGAGTAGCGGCGAGCGTTCGTTGCGCCGGTTCGGCTCTCAGGGACAGCAGCGGGCGGCCCTGCTCGCGTTGCTGTTCGCCGAGCGCGAGGCCCTGCTCGCGGCCAGACGGGTGACGCCGTTATTGCTGCTCGACGACGTGATGAGCGAGCTCGACCCCGGCCGGCGCGAGCGGCTGGTCGCCCGCCTCGGCGATGGCGGTCAGGTCCTGATCACCGCGGCTGACTCCGAACAGGTTCCGGCAGCGGCGCGAGAGACTGTGGTGACGATGCCACCGCCGCAGACAAAAGGTTCTGACGCGTGAGCCGCCGCCGTGCCCCCCGTCCCGCCGCCGCTGCGTTCAAGGCGGCCCTGGGACAGGTCGCCCCTCAGACCCCCCTGGCGGCGATTCAGACCGCCTGGTCGAGCGCGGTCGGCGAGCAGCTGGCAGCGGTCGCGGTGCCAGTCTCCGAACGCGATCGAACGCTGACGATCGAGTGCTCGGGGGCGGTCTGGGCGCAGGAGTTGGACCTGATGCAGGAGACCCTGTTGGAGCGGCTGCGAAGCGAGGTTGGGGAGCAGGCGCCCGAAGCTCTGCGCTTCCGTGTCAACTCTGAGCGTTTTTGAGCACAAATTTTTCACGATTTGCAGGGAAATTGGCTCAGACGACCGGCTTGTCCGCGGGCTCGAACTGGTATTCTTATGGCAACTCGCATGACGCCCCGACAGCCGTGGAGCGAGCTCTCCAGGAGTCGGGGCTTTGTGTGTCTACGTTTCAATCGGAAGGGACTCCTTGCCTGAGAAAAAAGCCAGCGGCGACTCCTACGGCGCCAAGGACATCACCGTCCTCGAGGGCCTGGAAGCGGTTCGCAAACGCCCCGGCATGTACATCGGCTCGACGGGCCCGCGAGGTCTGCACCACCTCGTCTACGAGATCGTCGACAACTCGGTCGACGAGGCCCTCGCCGGTCACTGCGACAGCGTCCGCGTCGTCCTGCATCCCGACAACGCCTGCACGGTCGAAGACGACGGCCGCGGGATCCCGGTCGAGACGATGGAGAAAGAGGGGAGGCCCGCCGCCGAGGTCGTGCTGACCGTGCTCCACGCCGGCGGCAAGTTCGGGGACGGCGGCGGCTACAAGGTCTCGGGTGGCCTCCACGGCGTCGGCGTCTCCGTCGTCAACGCGCTCTCCGAGCGCCTGCACCTGGAGATCAGCCGCGACGGCAGCGTCTGGTCGCAGGACTACGAGCGGGGCAAGCCGCAGAACGACCTGAAGCCGGGGGCGAAGACGAAGGAGCACGGGACGAAGATCACCTTCCTCCCCGACCTCGAGATCTTCGAGGAGATCGAGTTCGACTTCCAGACGCTGGCCGAGCGGCTGCGCGAGACCGCCTTCCTCACCCGTGGCCTGAAGATCGAGCTGGTCGACGAGCGCGGTGCCACCAACAGCGTCACCTTCCAGTACGACGGCGGCATCGAGGACTTCGTCCGCCACCTGAACGAAAACAAGGACGAGCTGCACCGCAAGGTCATCTACTTCGAGGGCAGCGAGGAGGCCGGCGAAGTCGAGCTGGCGATGCAGTGGAACAGCTCCTACCAGGAGTCGATCTTCAGCTTCGCCAATAACATCAACACCCACGAGGGCGGCACCCACCTCTCCGGCTTCCGGGCGGCGCTGACGCGGACCCTGAACGCCTACGCCCGTAACAAAGGGCTGCTGAAAGAGAAAGACGACAACCTCGCCGGGGAGGACGTGCGCGAGGGGCTGACCGCGGTGATCTCGGTGAAGCTGCACGATCCCCAGTTCGAGGGCCAGACGAAGACCAAACTCGGCAACCCGCCGGTCAAAGGCCTGGTCGAGGAGACGGTCAACCGCAAACTGGCCGAGTACTTCGAGGAGAACCCGGGCGACGCGCGCCGGGTGATCAACAAGGCGATAGACGCCTCCCGCGCCCGCGACGCCGCCCGCAAAGCCCGCGACCTCACCCGCCGTAAGTCGGCGCTGGAGAACTCGACGCTGCCGGGCAAGCTCGCCGACTGCACGGTCAAAGACCCGAGCCTGGCTGAGATCTTCGTGGTCGAGGGCGACTCCGCGGGCGGCTCGGCGAAGCAGGCGCGCGACCGCAACACGCAGGCGGTGCTGCCGCTGCGCGGGAAGATCATCAACGTCGAGAAGAGCCGGATCGACAAGGTCCTCGCCAACAACGAGATCCAGGCGCTGATCACGGCGATCGGGACTGGCGTCCACGACGAGTTCAACCTCGAGGACGCGCGGTACCACAAGATCGTGATGGCGACCGACGCCGACGTCGACGGTGCCCACATCCGCACCCTCGTCCTCACCTTCCTCTACCGGCAGATGCCGGAGCTGATCGACGCCGGCTACGTCTACATCGCCAAACCGCCGCTCTACCGGGTCAAACAGGGCAACCAGATCACCTACCTCGAGCGTGATTCCGAACTGGAAGAGGTGCTGCTGCGCGACAAGCTCGAGGACTTCGAGCTGACCGACGCCAACGGCAAGAAGACGAAGCTGACCGCGAGCCGCTGGCAGGGCTACATCCGGCGCTCGAAAGAGTACGAGGGCTGGGGCTCCTCGCTGCAGGCCGAGTTCGGCCACGAAGCGGTGCGGTTCCTCGAGGAGTCGAGCCTGCTCGACGAGGGGACGAAGACGCTGAAGTCGGCCGCGGCGCTGCTGGCCAAAAAAGCGCCGGAGAGCGAGCCGTTCGAAACCGCAGTGGTCTCGCAGGACGACGAGCTGCTGGTCGTCAAGGCGACCGAACGAAAGACCGGCCTCGCCCGCACCCATCAGTTGCCGGCGGCGCTGTTCGACCACCACGACTACCGCAAGTTCGCCGAGGTCCACGAAGCGTTGCTGAAGCAGGTCGGCCGGGCGCCGTTCGAGATCGAGTTCGGCGAGCGGCGCAACGTCGCGCTCTCCTTCGAGGCGCTGCGGGGGGCGGTGCTGGAGCTGGCCCGCAAAGGCGTCGACGTGCAGCGGTTCAAGGGACTGGGCGAGATGAACCCCGACCAGCTGCGGGAGACGACCATGGACCCGGCCAGCCGCACCCTCGCCCGCGTCACCCTGGAGGACGCGACGGCCGCCGACACGATCTTCTCGATGCTGATGGGCGACCAGGTCGGCCCCCGCCGCGAGTTCATAGAGGAGCACGCGAGGGAGGTGCGGTTCCTTGACGTCTAAGGCAAACGCGTTCGACGGAGGGGAGGGCTGATGGACGCCAACGTCCTCACCGGCGGCCGGATCGAAGAGCGCGAGCTCGAGAAGGAGATGCGCTCGTCGTACCTCGATTACGCGATGAGCGTGATCGTCGGGCGGGCGCTGCCGGACGTGCGCGACGGGCTGAAGCCGGTCCACCGCCGCGTGCTCTACGCAATGCACGACATCGGCCTGCAGCCGACCCGGCCCTACCGCAAGTGCGCCTACATAGTCGGCGAGGTGATGGGCAAGTACCACCCGCACGGCGACTCGGCGATCTACGACACCCTGGTGCGGATGGCGCAGGACTTCTCCCTGCGCTACATGCTGGTCGACGGCCAAGGCAACTTCGGCTCGATCGACGACGACCCGGCAGCGGCGATGAGGTACACCGAGGCCCGCCTCGGGCGGCTGGCGACCGAGCTGCTGCGGGACATCGACACCGACACCGTCGACTTCGGCCCCAACTACGACGAGAAGGCGAGCGAACCGCTGGTGTTGCCGGCACGGTTCCCGAACCTGCTGGTCAACGGCACCTCGGGGATCGCGGTCGGGATGGCGACCAACATCCCGCCGCACAACCTGCGCGAGGTCGCGGCCGCGGTCACCGCTTACATCGACGACCCGGGGATCGACCTCGAGGGGCTGATGCAGCACGTCAAAGGCCCGGACTTCCCCGGCGGCGGGATCATGAGCCGCGAGGGGATCCGCGACGCTTATGCCTCGGGCCGTGGCAGCATCAAGGTACGCGCTCGCGCCCATGTCGAGCCGCTGAAGGGGGGCAAGGAGGCGATCGTCGTCACCGAGCTGCCGTTCATGGTCAAGAAGGGCGGCGAGGGGGGGCTGATCACGAAGATTGCCGACCTCGTCCGCGACAAGAAACTCGAGGGGATCTCCGACCTGCGCGACGAGTCCGATCGCTCGGGGATGCGCCTGGTGATCGAGCTGAAGCGCGGCGGCCCCCCGGCCAAAGTCGTCCTCAACAACCTCTACAAGAAAACGGCGATGCAGACGACTTTCGGCGCCAACATGGTGGCGCTGGTCGACGGCGTCCCAAAGACGCTGAGCCTGCTCGAGCTGATCCACCACTACGTGGAACACCAGCGCGAGGTGATCACCCGCCGCACCCAGTTCGAACTGCGCCGGGCCGAGGCTCGCGCCCACATCCTCGAGGGGCTGCTCGTCGCACTCGACAACCTCGACGCGGTGATCAAACTGATCCGCGCCTCCAAAGACCCGGACAGCGCCCGCGAAGGCCTGATCGAACAGTTCGAGCTCTCGCGCGAGCAGGCGCAGGCGATCCTCGACATGCGCCTGCAGCGCCTGACCGCGCTCGAGGCCGACAAAGTCCGCGCCGAGCACTCCGACCTGATGGAGCGGATCGGCGAGCTGCGGGCGATCCTCGGCGACGAAACGAAAATCATGGGCCTGGTCAAGGACGAGCTGGCGGAAATCGTCGACTCCTACGGCGACGAGCGTCGCACCGAACTCGCTCACTTCGAGGGCGACGTCGGGATCGAGGACATGATCGCCGACCAGCAGATGGTGATCTCGCTGACCGCCTCCGGATACGTCAAGCGGTTGCCGCTGGCGACCTACCGCCAGCAGCGCCGTGGCGGCGTCGGGGTGATGGGGATGAACCTGAAAGAGGACGACTACATCGCCCACCTCCACATCTGCTCGACCCACGACTTCCTGCTCTTCTTCACCAACCGCGGCAAGGTCTACCGGCTCAAGGTCTACGAGCTGCCGGAGGGCGCCCGCCAGGCGAAAGGCAGCTCGCTGAACAACCTGTTGCCGCTGCGCGAAGGCGAGCGGGTGATGGCGGTGATCCCGACCCGCGATTTCAAAGAGGACAAGTACCTGGCCTTCGCCACCGCCAAGGGCCTGATCAAGAAAACGAAATTCCTCGCCTACAACACGCCGATCCGCGCCGACGGGATCATCGCGATCAAGGTCAAGGACGGCGATGAGCTGGTCCAGGTGCGCCGCACCTCGGGCGAAGACGACATCCTCATGGTCTCCCACTCCGGCCACGCCTCCCGCTTCTCCGAGCAGCACGTGCGGGAGATGGGCCGCGACACCAGCGGCGTCAAAGGGATGAACGTTTCCGGCAAGGACAACCGGGTCCTGGCGATGGACATCGCCCGCAACGACACCGAACTCTTCGTCGTCACCGAGAACGGCTATGGCAAGCGCACGCCGGTCTCCGAGTACCCGGTGAAGGGCCGCGGCACCAAAGGCGTCCTCACCGTGAAGATGACGGAGAAGAAGGGCGGCCTCACCGGCGCCCTGATCGTCAACGAGCACGAGGACCTCCTCTTCATCTCCCAGAACGGGATGGTCCAGCGCACCTCGGTCAGCGGCATCTCGCAGATGGGCCGCTCGACCCAGGGCGTGCGGGTGATGAACATCAAGGACGACGACCGCGTCAGCGCCGTCGCCCTCGTCGTCGAGTCCGACGAAGCCGAGTCAGGCGCGCCGGAGGACAACGGGCAGGGTGAGCTGCCCGAAGCTTCGCCCGACGGCGCGGGCGAGTAAATCCGGATAAGAAAACTTCTCCTAGTAATGAGGAGGGGCTGAGGACTTCCGGCGTATATAAATCCGCCGCATGTTCTCGCTCAAAAAGCTGTCCCTCATGTTCGCCCTCGCGCTGGCCGCCTCCGCCCTTTCGACGGGAGCGGCTTCTGCCCAACCTGCCTACGAGCCAAATGACTCGATCCTCACCGGCTACGGGCCGCTGGCGAACAACTCCTCCTATACCGCAGCGCTGGAGACTGGGAACGATCGGGATTACTACTTCTTCTATGTGACCACTATGAGCACCGCTCAACTGACTTTCACTCTGACGAACCTCGGCGGCGGCACCCCTTACGAAGACGACGCGCGGTTCAGCTTGACCGATTCGCACGGTGATCACATCCAGACTCTCGGCGGGTATATCGAGGCCTTCGACTATGCGACGGAGTCGGTGACGCTCAAGGCAGGCAAGTACTTCGTCGTCGTGGAAAACGAGAATTCCTACGCCTACGGGGAGTCCTATCGACTCGAGACTTCTGGAACGGATGGCGCCTTCGGCGACTACGCCACCATCGCTGCCAACTGCGCAGCTGCTACGGCGCCGGTCACGACCTATCAATCTCAGCTTGCGACGGCGGAAGCGAAGCTACGTAAAGCCGAAGCCAAGTTCCGACAGCTTCGGTATTCGCGCAAGCGGCGGGTGAGGATCAAGGTGCGAAATCGCCTGAAGCACGTGAAGGCTGTGGTTGCCGCCGAAAAAGCCTCGCTAAAAGCGGCCGAAACGGGTCAGAAGCCCTGGTGCTTTATCCCCGCCTAGGGCCCTACGCAACGCCTAGAACGGCACTTCGAGGAAGGTTTCCCAGCTCGGGCCGGTGAGCGGGAAGTGGGGGGCGCCGGGGAAGTTGACGCTGAGGTCGCCGGACCAGGAGGTAGCGCCGTCGGGGTAGGCGCGGTAGCGGGCGGTGCCGCTGAAGGGGGCCGGCGGGGTCAGCTTGGCGGTGGTGAGGGCTTCGTCGATACGGATCGGGCTGTGCTTGCGGAGGACGGCGGTGCGGACGATGGCTACATGGGGGCGGGAGTCTTCGGTGCTGGCGACGAACTGGGTGGTGCGCCTGCCTTCGAGGGCGAGGAAGGCGGTCGAGTCGATCCCTTCGCGGACGACGGAGAGGACGCCCGCCCGCGGTTCGAAGGGATTGAAGTTGAAGTTCGGCCCCGCTGCGCCGCGACGCTTCCGGCATTTGGGAGCCGGGATGACGACCGCTCCCCTGGCCCGGTGGATGCGGAGGGTGACGTAGTCGTTTTCGCCCTTGAAACGGAGGTTGCCGCGGAAGACGCCGTGCTTCTTGATGAAGCGGTTGGCGCCGCGGCAGCTGCGCTTCTGGCCGACCCAGGTGCGGTGACGGGAGGGCCGGAAGCGCATCTTCACCTTGCCGAAGTTGCCGAAGGTCGCCTGCAGGCGTTCGGGTCGGGCGATGCCGCGGGCCATGTAGGCGGTGGAGATGCGCTTGCCACGGTGACCGCGCCAGACCTCGAGGAAGACGGCGCTGCCAAAGGTGCTGACGCCGACCTTGTAGCCGTCGGCCTTGAGCACGAAGCCGGAGCGGAAGAACGGGGTCGGGGCGACGGGCTTGCCGTGCTGGCTGAGCAGGCGGCTGCGCGGCGGCGGGGGCAGCAGGCGCACGGGCGGCGCCACCCGGTGGTGCTTGAGCCGAGGTGGATGGGCCTTTCGGGGGTGATGCGTCTTCGGCGCTGCCTCGCCGGCGAGCGCCACCGCCAGGGCCAGGACCAGCGCCACCAAGACCACGTCCGTCAGCCGCCCCCTCATCGCACCTTCGTCGCGCGACCGTAGAGCCGCGCGACTTCCTTCCCGAAGTAGGCCCCGTAGGCGGGGGAGGTTTCGTCAAAGTAGCCGTAGTTGGTGACGCTGTTCAATCGGTTGCCGGCGATCGTCCAGCCGCCGCCCGAGGCGCCCCCGGTGAGCTGGCAGGCGACGGCGAGGTTGAGCGGGCCGCGGAAGACGAAGGAGCTGGCGTCGTGGCCGAGGAAGTGGGTGCCGCGGCAGATCCTCTGGGTTTCGCCGTCGAAGGGCGCTTCGGCCGGATAGCCGTGGACGTCGAAGGTCTGGTTCGCCTTTTGGTTGAACGCGATCCCGGTACCGCCGACCGCCTCGCCGAGCTTGTCGCCAGCCTCGTTGCGCCCGACCACGATCGCGCCGACGTCGTAGTTCTCGCTGCCGTTGGCTCGCCACTGCTTGGTGGTGTCGATCCAGCGAGCGGGGAAGACTCCGAATGGCCGCTGGCCGTAGCGATAGGCGGGGATGAAGACCATCCGCCCGGTGAACCAGCGCCCCCGCTTACCGCCGCTGTTGAGGCAGTGGGCGGCGGTGACGACGACGCTCTCGTTGCGGGAGCGCACGGCGGTCCCGGAGCAGCGGCCGTAGCCGAAGATCCCGAAGGAGAGGAAGAGCGCGCCGTTGACCCGGAACTCGGGCAGGGTTGGGTCCGGAACCTGTTCGAAGTCAGCGCCGAAACCGGGGCCGGGAATGCCGAAGGCCGCCACCCGGCCAGGCTCATCGCGCCGTCCCCGTCGCAGAGTCGCTCGCGACTGCCGCCGCGGGAGCACCTCGATCGGCTTCGCCGCCCGCATCCGTGCCGGCGTCCAGAAGGCGGCCGCCTCGAGGGCGGAGGTCGGCTTCACCCAAATGCCGCTGCGCGCACTTGCGCTGCCTACTGGAAGCGCGATCAAGACGAGAACTGCCGCAAACACGGCAGCCGCGACCGCGCGCCGAATCCCGCCAGCCCTCGCATTCATCAGAGCTGGATTCGAGCTATGCGCCCAGAAGCCTCTTTTGGTCGACGGCTCGCTAAGCGGCCTGCGGCAGGTACTGCTCCCAGGCCGAGGGGATCTTCGGGCTGGCGACCTGGATGAAGACGGTGGGCGGCGGCGCCTTCGGCGTCGTCGCCGGGTGCATTTCGATCTCCCGCGGCAGGCGGTTGCCCTTGCGGCGGTTGCAGGGTGGGCAGGCGGCGACGATGTTCTCCCAGACCGAGAGGCCACCACGGGAGCGGGGGATGACGTGGTCGACGGTGAGCCCTGATTTGGTCGAGCCGCAGTACTGGCAGGTCCAGGAGTCGCGGGCGAGGACGGCGCGGCGGGTGATCTTGCGGCGGTGCGCCTCGCGCGGGATGCGGACGTAGTTGACGAGGCGGATCACGTCCGGCCGCTCCATCGTCATCCGCTCGGAGTGGAGGGCGGCGCCGTCCCGCTGCTCGAGAAGTTCGGCCTTCTCCTTGAGAAGAAGGACAGCGGCTCGTCTCAACGTGCAGACGTTGATCGGCTCATACGTCGCGTTGAGTACCAGCACCCTGGCCATAACTGACCGGAAATTGTAGGCACCTCGGCGCCCGTGCCGGCAATCGAGCCGATTTTCGGCCCGTTCAGTCGAGTGGATAGGAGCCGAGGATCCGCACCGAGGCGGCTTTGGTGCGCAGCGCCGCAATCGCCTCTGCGACCGCAGAATCGCTCTCGCGACCCTCGAGATCGCAGAAGAACATGTACTGGCCGAGCCCCTGTCGCAGCGGCCGCGACTCGATCCGGGTGAGGTTGATCCCGCGGCCGGAGAACTCGCTCAGGCACTCGACCAGGGCGCCCGGGTGGTCGGCCCCGACCTCGGAGAAGACGAGCGAGGTCTTCCAAGGCCCCGACCCCACCGGCTCGCTCCCCTCGGGGGCGATCCAGACGAAGCGAGTGACGTTGTCGGCGGAGTCCTCGACCCCTTCCAGCAGCAGCTCGCACCCGTAGAGCACCGCCGCCGCTCGTGCCCCCAGCGCCGCCCACGGTCGCGAGGACTCGCTGACCATCCGCACCGCCGCCGCGGTGCTGCTGGAGTTGCGCAGTTCGATCTCGGGGAACCGCTGGCGCAGGAAGCGCTGGCACTGGGCCAGCGGCTGCGGGTGCGAGAGCACCGCCTCGACGTCCTCGGCCCGCGTCCCCTCGCGGGCGATCAGGTGGACGCGGACGCGGTAGTCGTGCTCGCCGACGATCGTCACCGCCGGCGCCTCGAAGGCGAGCGCATCGAGGGTGGGGCGGACCGAGCCCTCGAGCGAGTTCTCGATCGGGACCAGCGCTCGCTCGGCCTCGCCGCGCTCGACCGCGAGAATCGCGTCGGGGATCGTCGGCGTCCGCAGCGGCTCGAAGCCGCCCGCGGGGATCGCTTCGCCGAGCGCGTCCTCGGTGAAGGTTCCGGCAGGGCCCAGGTAGGCAATTCGCATGCCTACAGCCTGCCCTATTCGATCAGCAGCGTGTAGCTCGCTTCGTTGTTTTCGGTCAGGCTCTCGCCCGGAACCGCTTCGACTTCGATGTCGAGCGTGACTTCGCCCGAGGGCGCCGGGGTCAGCGGGATGATCGCGGTTCCGGTTTCGCCGACCGGGAGTTCGTCGATTTCGCCGGTCACGGTGTTGCCTTCGTAGGTGACGGCGACGGTGACGCCGTTCTCGGTCGATTCGCCCTGGTTGGTGACGCCGACTTCGACTTCGACCCCTTCTTCGCCGGCGATCGTCGTCGGTGCCCCTTCGATCAGTTCGGTTTCGTTGACGAGGACGCTGGCGAGTTCGGTGCCGTGGACGCCGTTGACGTCGGTGCTGGCGCCACCGCTGACCGCGCTCAACGCGTCGCTGACGGTGCCTTCGTCGAGCCACTTTTCGTCGGGCAGGAAGGCGCTCTCCGGCAGGTCCGAGTCGGAGATCCCGTTGTCGGCGAGGACGCCGTCGACTTCCGGTCGCACCACCTGGTCGTAGACGACGTCGGAGGCGAGCAGCTTCTGCATCTGCTTGGCGATCGCTCCCATCGCCTTCTCGGCGCCGGCCTCGCCGAGCGCGGTGCTCATCTTGGCGGCGATTTCGTCCATCGCGCTGGCCCGCAGCTGGTAGGTGAGCTCGAGGTTGGCCTGGGCGTGGGACATGTCCCCGGGGGCGCTGAGGTCGTCGATCCGGGAGGCCTGGCTGTCGACGGCGCTGCGGTCGGCTTCGACCTGGTCGACGAAGTCGGTGACCGAGGCGCTGCCCGGGTCTTCCAGCAGTTTGAAGAACGAAGCGCTGGTGTGCTGGGTCTCTTCGACGATCGAGGTGACGTTGCGGGCGTAGTCGCCGAGCTCGCGGTTGGCGCGGGCGTCGAGGCAGCCCTTGACCCCGAGCACGATCAGGATCAGGAGGACGAGGCCGCCACCAAGGGCGAGCAGGCGCCGCAGCATGATCTGCTGGCGCTCCGGTCGACGTTGGGGCCGCTCACGCCGGGGGGGGCGTCGTGAGGTGAAGTCCTCCACGGGGGCGAGAGTATGACTTCCCGCGGCGTCTCCACGCCAGGACAGCCCGCAAACGGTGCCTTTTTCCCATTCTCTCCCTGGGCAGGAAGGTTTTCTTTTCCGGCGAAGTGGGAGGAGCGATGGTTGGCTCGCTCGTCCTCAATCGCTTCTTGATCGAGCGCCGCATCGGCAGCGGCGGGTTCGGCGTTGTCTACGAGGCCTGGGACGGCCGCCTCGAGCGGCCGGTGGCGGTGAAGGCGATCGAGCAGCGGGGGGAGGCGGGGCGCCGCGTCCTGCGGGAGGCGCAGGCCGCCGCCCGGCTCAACCACCCCGGGATCGTCACCCTCTACGAGTTGGGGGAGGAGGACGGCAACGCACTCCTGGTCACCGAGCTGGTCGAGGGGTCGACCCTGGCCCGGCTCGCCCATGCCGGCGAGCTCTCCGACCGCGAAGTCGGCGAGATCGGCGCCGACCTCTGCGAGGCGCTCGACCACGCCCACTCGCGCGGCGTCGTCCACCGCGACATCAAGCCCCAGAACGTGCAGGTGGTCGAGGACTCCGAACCACGGGCGAAGCTGATGGACTTCGGCGTCGCCCACCTCGCCGACGAGGCGCCGCTGACCGCGGCCGGCGACGTCGTCGGCACCCTCGCCTACATGGCCCCCGAGCAGGCGGAGGGGCGGCCGGCCGGGCCCGAGGCCGACGTCTACTCGCTGGCTCTAACCCTTTATGAGTGCTGGAGCGGTGAGAACCCGCACCGCCGCGCCACCCCGGCCGCGACCGCGCGGGCGATCGGCGGCCGGGTGCGGCCGCTGCGCCGGCTCCGCCCCGACCTGCCGCGGGAGCTGACCGAGACGATCGACGCCTGCCTGGCGCCGCGCCCCAACCACCGGCCCTCACTGGAGGAACTGGGGACGACGATCGAGGAGTCGCTCGACCAACTCTCAGACCATTTGCCCGGCGCCTACGGCCACGGAGTCGCCACCCGGGTCGGCGCTTTGGCCGCCGCGGTTGCGGTCGGCGGCTTCCTGGCGCTGCACGGCGCCGCCCTTCCGTAGGATTTCGCCATCGGTGCGCTGAGTCGTCTGGAGTCGATGTTCGAAGGCCTCGTCGAGGGGGTCTTCAGCCGTGCCTTCAGTTCGGAGGTGCAGCCGGTCGAACTGGCGCGCAAGCTGGCGAAGGAAATGGACGCCCACAAGACCGCCTCGGTCCAGCGCGTCTACGTCCCCAACGAGTACACGGTCTTCCTCGGCCGCCAGGACCGCGGCAAGCTCGAAGGCTACGAGCGCTCGCTTGAGCAGGAGCTCTCCGGCTACCTGCTCGAGCACGCGCGACGGCGCGGCTATGACCTGCTGACCCGGCCCGCGGTCGAGTTCAAGACCGACGAGCGGCTGCGGCTGGGCGAGTTCGGGATCCAGGCGCGGCTGGTGAAGCCGCCGGCGCACGAGGGCCAGGCGCCCGAGCAGGGCGAAGAGGGCCACACGATGGTCTACTCGGCGGTCCGCGAGCGCGATCGCGGCCGGCCGAAACGGCCCGAGCAGGCGGTGGGGGCGCTGGTCTCGACCCGCGCCGTCGTCTCGCTCGGCGACCGCCGCTACGTGCTCGACGGCCCGGTGGCGACGATCGGGCGCTCGAAGTCGGTCGAGTGCGTGCTCTCCGACCCCAACGTCTCCCGCCGCCACGCCGAGCTGCGGCGCGGCGACAACGGCGACTGGCAGATCGTCGACCTCGGCTCCACCAACGGGATCAAGGTCAACGGCCGCCGCGTCCCCTCCACCCGGCTCAGCCCCGGTGACCAGGTCACCGTCGGCACCACCTCCTTCACCTTCGATATCGAGCAGTAGGGCGGCTGCCGCCCTCATTAAGGTGCTGTGCGCGTGGACTACGACCCCATAAGCGTGGCGCTGAAGTTCGGCTTCCTTGCCGTCCTCTACCTGTTCGTGCTCGTGATCGCGCGCAGCGCCTTCAAGGACCTGCGGCGGACGCTTGCGCCGGCCCCGGACTCGACCGGCTTCCACGCCGCGCCGGCCTATGCCGAGGCGCCGCGCGGGCCGGATGGCTGGCTGATCGCCGAGCGCGGCGGCGGCCTCGAGCGCGAGCACCGCTTCGACCTGATCGGCGGCCTCTCGATCGGCCGCTCGAAGGAGGCCGACGTGCGGATCGACGACCGCTACGCCTCCAGCCTCCACGCCCGCGTCTTCTCGCGCGAGGGGCGGTTCTTCGTCGAGGACATGAACTCGACCAACGGCACGCTGCTGAACGGCGCCACCCTGCAGGGGGAGGCGGAGCTGGTCGACGGCGACAACGTGCAGATCGGCGACACGGTCTTCAGGTTCGAGGTCGGGTGAGCGGATGAGCCTGCGGATCGCCGAGGAGGCCGTGCGCACCGACACCGGTCGCCAGCGCAACGCCAACGAGGACTCCTACTTCACCAAGGCGCCGCTGTTTGTCGTCGCCGACGGAATGGGCGGGGCGCAGGCGGGAGAGGTCGCCTCCAAGGCCGCGGTCGAGTCGTTCCCCGCCGAGCTTCCCGCGGCGCCGCCGGAGCGGGTGCTGGAGGAGACGATCGAGGGCGCCAACCGAACGATCCACGAACTCGCCCGCAAGGACCCGGGCCTGGCCGGGATGGGGACGACGACGACCGCCGCGATCGTCGACCTCGAGGGCGAAGCGGTGGCGATCGGGCACGTCGGCGACAGCCGCGCCTACCGCCTCCGCGGCGGCCGCTTCGAGCAGCTGACCCGGGACCACTCGCTGGTCGAGGAGATGCGGCGCAAAGGCCAGATCACCGACGCCCAGGCCGAGGACCACCCGCAGCGCTCGATCATCACCCGCGCCCTCGGACCCGAACCCGAGGTCCAGGTCGACGTCCAGACCGTTCCCGCCCAGGACGGCGACGTCTTCCTGATCTGCTCCGACGGGCTGACGACGATGCTCGACGACGAGCAGATCTCCCGCCTCCTCACCCGCGCCACTTCGCTCAAAAACGCGGTGCGGGCGCTGGTCGACGAAGCCAACCGGGCCGGCGGCCGCGACAACATCACCGTCGTTGCCTTCCGGCTCGAGGACACCGCGGCGCCGGCCGCCGGCAATCCGCGCGGGCCGGATGAGGGTGCGACCCTGATCGGCTCCAGCGCCGAGGAGGCCGGCCTCAGCGCCACCGAGGTGCGTCGCCGCGCCGCCGCCGAGGCCGCCCGCAAGCGCCGCGAGGAGCAGGAGGCGCAGCCGCGCGGCCGCCGTCTGCGGACCGTCCTCAAGGTGCTGGCCGTTCTTCTCGTCATCGCTGCGGTCGCCTTCGGCGCCTGGTACGGCAACCGGCAGATCTGGTTCCTCGGCACCGATAGCTCGGGCCGCGTCGCCCTTTACCGCGGCGCCCCCTACGAGCTGCCGTTCGGGATCGACCTCTACTCGCAGCGTTACACCACCCCGATCCAGACCGAGTCGCTGCCGCCGAAGCGCCAGGGCGCGGTCACCGGCCACAAGCTGCGCTCGCGCAGCGACGCCGTCTCCCTGATCGAAGACATCGAAAAATCCGAGGGCCTTCGTTGACCTCGGCCAGGAACCGGGAGCTGCTCGCCCTGGTTCCCGTCGCCGTTCTGCTCACCGCCGGCTTCGCCGGGGTCTTCTCGCAGGAGAACGAACAGCTCGGGAACCTCAGCCTCGTCTACGGCGCCTACTTCCTGGCGCTCTGCCTGGCGACCCACATCTACCTGCGGATCCGCCTTCCCAACGCCGACCCCTACCTCTTCCCGTTGCTCGCCACCCTGACCGCCTTCGGGCTGGTGATGATCTACCGGATCGACGAGACCCTGGCCCGCGACCAGGCCAACTGGTTCGTCCTCGGGCTGGTCCTCTTCGCGCTGACGATCCACTTCCTCCGCGACTACGAGGTGCTGGAGCGCTACCGCTACACGATCGCGATCGGCGGCCTGCTGCTGTTGCTGGCGCCGCGGCTGCCGGGGATCGGGCAGCAGGTCAACGGCGCCTACCTCGGGGTGAAGGTCGGCCCGATCGCCTTCCAGCCGGCCGAGTTCACCAAGCTCGCGATCATCGTCTTCCTCGCCAGCTACCTGCGCGAGCACCGCGAGGTCCTGATCGTCGGCGCCCGCCGCGTGCTCGGGGTGACGCTGCCGCCGCTGAAGCACTTCGGGCCGCTGTTGGTCGTCTGGGGCGCCTCGATGTTCATGCTCGTCTTCATCCGCGACCTCGGCAGCTCGCTGATGTTCTTCGCCGCCTTCCTCGCCCTGCTCTACGTGGCGACCGGGCGCTTCTCCTTCGTCGTCATCGGAATGCTGATGTTCCTCGTCGGCGCCTGGTTCTTCGCCAGCACCGTGCCCCACGTCCACGACCGGGTGGAAATCTGGCTCCACCCCTACAACGATGCCCAGGGAAGCGGCTACCAGATCCTCAACTCGATCTTCGCCCAGGCCGACGGCGGCCTCTTCGGCAAAGGCTTCGGCCAGGCGCTGATCACGGTCCCAGGGACCGACCAGGCGCTGCTGCCGGCGGCGCAGACGGACACGATCTACTCGCTGATCGTCAACGAGGTGGGCCTGTTCGGCGCCGTCGGGGTGATCCTCGTCTACCTGCTGGTCACCGCCCGCGGCTTCAAGATCGCCCTCCTCGCCAGCGACGGCTTCTCGAAGCTGCTCGCGGTCGGGCTGACCTCGGTCTTCGCGATCCAGGCCTTCGTGATCATCGCCTGGCCGAAGCCCTTACCGAAAAGACCGCCGTCGGCTTGGGCGAAGATCGAGTTGAGGATCTGGTAGCCGGTTTCCTGTGGATCCCGGTAGGGGTGGAGCCAGATTTCGACGCGGTCGTGGACGTGCGGCACGGTGCTGGCGAAGAACCAGGCGCCGGCGAGGAACATCGCCATCCCGATGACGACGAATGAGAAGCGGCCGGTGGCG
>DATLQI010000033.1:0-21333 GCA_035535295.1 Solirubrobacterales bacterium | reverse complement strand
AGGCTCGGCTGTAGGTATCGACCCGCCGAGGGCGAATCACCGCTTCACGTGCACACGCTCAACGGCACCGCGGTGGCCGTCGGACGCACCCTGATTGCCCTGATCGAGAACCGCCAGGAAGAGGGCCATGCATTTTCGCTGCCAGAAGTACTGCATACTTATGGGGCACCGAAGAGGATTGAGAGATGAGCATCACTAACGGAAAGCGCGTAGTCCTCTGCGACGACCACGAGATCGTGCGTGACGCGATCAGGTCACGCATGGCGAACAGTGGCGTGGTCGACATCGTCGGCGAGGCCGGTGACGGCCGCGAAGTGGTCGACGTGGTCAAGGACCTCGATCCCGACGTCGTGATCATCGACGTCGAGATGCCGCGCCGCGACGGCATCGAGGCGACCAAGGAAGTGCTGAAGGCTCGCCCGCGCACCAAGGTGATCATCTTCACCGCCCACGCCCAGCCCGACCTTTTGGCACTGGCGCTGCGCGCCGGTGCATCCGGCTACGTGCTGAAGTCAGCACCGGCCGAGGACATCGCCAAGGCTGTCAAGGCTGTGACCGGTGGCGGCACGTTCCTCGGTGGCGACTTTGCCGGCGGCAAGCCGTCCGAGGTCGAGAAGCTTCTCGACCTCTCACCCCGCGAGCGCCAGATACTCGAGCTTCTGGCCGAGGGCCTGCGGGTCAAGGAGATCGCAGAGCGCCTCTCGCTCAGCCCCGCGACGGTCCACACGCACGTTCGCAACGCGATCGCGAAGCTGGAAGTCGACACCCGCACCGAGGCGGTTGCCCTTGCGGTGCGGTTCAGTTATCTGGGCGCCGGCGGCACCGTTTAACCGGCCGCCTGGCTACTCCGAGCTCTCTTCGCCGCCCTTGTCGAAGGTCAGCGCGCAGCCGTTGATGCAGTAGCGCTGCCCGGTCGGCCCCGGGCCATCGTCGAAGACGTGCCCGAGGTGTGACCCGCAGTGCTTGCAGACGACCTCGGTGCGGCGCATGAAGAGGCTGTTGTCGGGCCGCAGCTCGACGTGCTCGAGGTTGGCCGGCTCGGTGAAGCTGGGCCAGCCGGTGCCGGAGTCGAACTTGGTGTCGGAGGAGAAGAGCTCGGTGCCGCAGCAGACGCAGCGGTACATCCCCTCCGCCTTCTCGTCCCAGTAGGGACCGCTGAAGGCACGCTCGGTGCCAGCCTTGCGGGTGACCTCGAACTGCTCCGGCGAGAGCTGCTCGCGCCACTCCTGCTCTGACTTCTGAACTTTCGTCGTCATCCTTCTCCTTTCGTCTCTAGAAAGGGTACGCCCCGGGTAATACGGGCCAGATGAACCAGCGGGTCAAAGTCACGATGTTCCTCGGTGCGGCAGCTGCCGCCCTCGCGTTGAGCGGGCTGGGGGCAGGGAGCGCCGAAGCCGCCTGTGCGGGCCAAGGCAACGCCGCCGCTCCCGCCGCCGCCCAGGAGAAGGCGATGCTCTGCCTGGTCAACCAGGCGCGCCGGCAGCGCGGCCTGGCTCCGTTCGCCGTTCCCACCTCGCTCGCCCGCGCCGCGGCCCGCAAGTCGGGCGACATCCTCCGCTGCGGCGAATTCAGCCACGAAGCCTGCGGACGTGAATTCACCTACTGGATCGAACGGTTCGGCTACCGCTTCTGCTCGGCCGGCGAGAACATCGCCTACGGCGGCGGCAGCTACGCGACCCCGCGCTCGATCTTCTCGCTCTGGATGCACTCGAGCGGCCACCGCCGCAACATCCTCGGCGACTACGAAGACATCGGCATCGGCCTGCAGGTGGGCGCTCTCGAAGGCGAAGGCGGCGCCCACGTCTGGACCCAGGAGTTCGGCAGCCGCGACTGTTAGCCGACGCGTCTGAGGTCACGGCGCCTATGAGCCCCCTCGGCTCAGACACCCTCGCTGGGCTTAGGATCGCCCGGTGCTCGACGTCTTCTACGAGCCGGACGGCGACCTCTTCCGCGCCACCGAGCTGACCCGCGGGCCCTGGGACCCCGGTGCCCAGCACGCGGGGCCGCCAGCGGCGCTGCTCGGCTACGCGATCGAGGGGCTCCCCGAAAGCGAGGAGTTCCAGGTCGGTCGGGTCACCTTCGAGATCCTCCGCTCGGTGCCGATTGCGCCGGTCCGCGTCGAGGCACGAGTGGCGCGGCCGGGTCGGCGCGTGCAGATGGTCGAGGCGGAGCTGAGCGACGCCGAGGGCGAGGTGCTGATGCTGGCCCGGGGGTGGCGGATCCGGAAAGCGAGGCTCGAGCTGCCGGGTGAGGCGCTGGTCGCGAGCCAACCGCCGCCCCCTCCCGAGGACGGCGACCTCGCCGACTTCTTCCCAACCGCGCAGGAGCACGGCTACCACTCGGCGATGGAGGTGCGCTTCGTCGCTGGCGGCTTCCTCGAGCCGGGGCCGGCGACCGCCTGGCTGCGGATGCGCCAGCCGCTGGTGGCGGGGGAGGAGCCGACGCCGCTGCAGCGCACCCTCGTCGCCGCCGACGTCGGCAACGGGATCAGCGCCGCGCTGGACTTCCGCCGTTACCTCTTCATCAACGTCGACCTCACCGTCCACCTCGAGCGAATGCCGAAGGGGGAGTGGATCGGCGTCGACGCGGCGACCCTGCCGCGGCCGAAGGGGGTCGGCACCGCCGAGTCGACGCTGTTCGACGTGGGCTACGGCAGGATCGGCCGCGCCCTGCAGACGCTGCTGATCAGCGAGCGGTAAGCCGGACGAAGATCATCGCCGCCGAGGCGAGGCAGACGGCGCTGGCAAAGAAGAAGGCGCCCTCGTAGCTGGTCAGGGCGGCGACGGCGCCAGCGATCGGAGCGCCGAGCCCGACCCCGGCGTCGAAGAAGGCGGTGTAGGTGCCCATCGCCGCCCCGCGCGCCTGCTGAGTGACCCGGCCGAGGGCGATCAGCATCAGCGAGGGGTTGAGCAGCGAGAAGGCCGCCCCCATCGCCATCCCGCCGGCGAGGGCGACCGGGAGGCTGTGGGCGACCGCGATCAGCAGCAGGCCGAGCGCCTCGCCGACGGTGGCGGTGATCGCCACCGGCGCCGCCCCCATCCGGTCGGGGAGGTCGCCGAAGACGAGCCGGGTGAGGACGATCATCGCCGCGAAGGCGGCGAAGACGGTGGCGCCGTGGCCGACCCCGCGCGCTTCCAGGTGGAGGACGATGAAGGTGGCGACAGCGGCGTAGCCGAAGGAGGCGAGGGCGATCGCGAAGCCCGGCCCGACCGCCTCCGGCGCGATCAGCGGGTGCGGCTCGGCGTGGGCGAGCGGGACGAAGGGATCGCGGGCGGCGCTCGCGATCAGCGCGCCGAGCACCGGCAGCGCCCCGGCGACGATCCAGACGAGGGTGTAGCCCCCGACGTTGAGCATGATCTCGCCCAGCAGCGGCCCGACGCTGAGCCCGCCCCAGACGGCGAGCCCGTAGAGGCCGAGCACGCGGCCGCGCCGGTCCTCCGGCGCCAGGTCGACGATCCAGGCCGAGCCCGCCGTGTACACGCCTCCCTCGCCGGCGCCGAGGACGAGGCGGGCGAGGATCAGCCCGGCGATCCCCAGGCTCGGCAGGTAGAGGAACCCGCTCAGCGCCACCAGGCACGCTCCCGCCACCAGCGTCGGCTTGCGCCCGCGGGTGTCGGCGAGGCGGCCGGCGATCGGGCGCAGCAGCAGGCCGGTGACCGCATAGGCGCCGATCACGACCCCGACCGCGACGTCGCCGGAGTCGAGCGGGCCGTGGATGTAGCGGGGGAGGACCGGCAGCACCGAGCCAACGGCGACGAGGCCGCAGAAGGTGGCGGCGAAGACGGCGGCGAAGCTGACGCCCGGCCGCTGGCCCTGCGCGGGATGCGGCGCCGCGGGCGAGCTCACGCCAGCAGGCCGCTGAGGTCCTCGAGTACGAAGTCGGGGGCGGGGTCCGCCGCCGCGGCCTCCTCCCGCGAGGTGGTGCCGCTGAGGACGAGGACCGTTTCCAGTCCCGCCGCCTGCCCGCCGGCGATGTCGGAGGAGACCCGGTCGCCGATCATCGCCACCCGCTCGGCGCCGCCGAGCGCCGCCCGCGCCATCTCGAACAGGTGCCGCTCCGGCTTGCCGGCGATCTCCGCCCGCCGGCCCGAGGCGGTCTCGACCGCGGCCAGGACGGCGCCGGTCCCGGGCAGCTCGCCGCCGGGGTGGGGCATCGTCGGGTCGCGGCTGGTCGCGACGAGGGCGGCGCCCCGGTCGAGCGCCTGCTTGGCCGCCAGTAGCTCCCGGTAGTCGAACTCGCGGTGGCCGGAGACGACGACCACGTCCGCCTCCTGCGCCTCGTTGCGCTCGAGCAATCGTGCCCCGGCATTCGCGACCATCTCTTCCAGCGCCGGCATCCCGATTACGAAGGCGCCCCCGCTCTTTCCCGCCGCGGCAGCGGCAGCTTCGCCGGCGAGCCGCGCCGCCACCATCCCGGCAGTGACGACCTGCTCCGGGACGACTCCCACGCCCATCTCACCCAGTCTCTTTGCGTAGGCCCGGGGATGTTTGCTCGGGTTGTTGGTGACGAAGACGAACCGCTTGTCGGCTTCCAGCAGCGCCCGCAGCGTCTCCGGCGAGCCCGGCACCGGCTCGCGGCCGATCCAGACGACGCCGTCGAGGTCGACCAGGAGTCCGTCGAAGCGATCGGCGAGAGGCACGTCCGCACCTTATGCGCCCGGCTCGATAGCGTGCCCGGCAGTGAGCGCCAACGGACCAGTCGTCGTCGCCACCGACCTCCATCGCCGCTTCGGCGCGGGGGAGACCGCCGTCGACGCCCTCGACGGGGTCAGCACCAGCTTCGAGCGCGACCGCTTCACCGCGATCATGGGCCCCTCGGGCTCCGGCAAGTCGACCCTGATGCACATCCTCGCCGGGCTCGACAAGCCGACTTCGGGCACGGTCGAACTCGACGGCGTCGACATCACCGGCCTCGACGACGGCGAGCTCACCCAACTGCGCCGAGACAAGCTCGGCTTCGTCTTTCAGTTCTTCAACCTGCTGCCGGTCCTGACCGCGGAGGAGAACCTGGTCCTGCCGCTCTCGATCGCCAGCCGCAAGCCCGACCGGGTCTGGGTCGACCAGCTGGTCCGCACCGTCGGGCTCGAGGACCGGCGCACCCACCGGCCGGCCGAGCTCTCCGGCGGCCAGCAGCAGCGGGTCGCCGTCGCCCGCGCCCTGGTCAGCAAGCCGGCCGTGGTCTTCGCCGACGAGCCGACCGGCAACCTCGACTCGAAGGCGAGCGCGGACGTGCTGCGGCTGTTGCGCCAGGCCGTCGACGAGTTCGGCCAGACGGTGGTGATGGTCACCCACGACCCGGTCGCCGCCGCCCACGCCGACCGGCTGATCACGCTGCAGGACGGGAAGATCGTCAGCGACGCCGCCCCCGGCTCGGCCGACGACGTGATCGAGCTGCAGAAGCGGCTTGACTAGCCTCGGCCTCAAGAGCCTCTGGGCTCGCAAGGTCCGGGCCCTGCTGACGACCTTCGCCGTCTTCCTCGGCGTCGCCTTCGTCGCCGGCTCCTACGTCCTTACCGACACGATCTTCGCTGCCTTCGACGAAATCTTCGACGAGTCGTTGAAGGGGACCAGCGTCGTGATCACCGCCGAGAACCCGGTCGAGCAGGAAAGCGGCGAAATCCCGACGATCAGCGCTTCCCTGCTGCCGCGAGTGGAACGGACGCCGGGGGTGAAATTGGCCGCGGGGGCGATCTTCACCCCCGGCGCTTTCTTCACTGCCGAAGACGAAAAGATCGGCAACAAATTCGCCCCCAAGTTCATCTCCTCGGCCCTGCCGGGGGAACTCGAGTCCCTGACCTACGTTGAGGGGCACCGGCCGCGAGGGCCGACCGAAGCATCGCTGGAGAAGGCAACTGCCGACGACGCCGGCATCGAGCTCGGCGACACGATCAAGCTGATCGCCCAGGGGAAGTTGGAGAGCTTCCGCCTCGTCGGCCTCACCCAGCTCGGCAACGCCTCCTTCGGCGGCGCCAGCATCGCCCAGGTGACGCTGCCGGTGGCGCAGCGCCTCACCCACAAGCGCGGCCGCTTCGACCAGATCTCGGTTGCGGCCGACGGCGGCGTCTCGCCGGAGGGGCTGAAACGGCGGATCGAGCGGCGGACGCCGGCGGGGGTGAAGGTCGAGACCGGCAAGGAAAACGCCGACCGCGCCTCGGAGGAGATCCGCGAAGGCCTCGGCTTCCTACAGACCTTCCTCCTCGTCTTCGGCTTCATCGCCGTCTTCGTCGGCTCTTTCCTGATCTTCAACACCTTCTCGATCACCGTCGCCCAGCGGGTCAGCGAATTCGGGATGCTGCGCACGCTCGGCGCCTCGCGGCCCCAGATCCTCACCACGGTGATGGTCGAGGCGCTGGCGATCGGGCTGGCCGGGGCGCTGCTCGGCATCGGCGGCGGCTTCCTCATCGCCAAGGGGATCAACGCCCTCTTCGTGGCCTTCGGGATCGACCTGCCGACCACGAGCCAGGTCCTCGAGTCCCGCACGGTGATCGTCGCCCTTCTTGTCGGCGTCGTCGTCACGGGCGTCGCCTCACTGATCCCGGCGCTGCGCTCGACGCGGGTGCCCCCGATCGCCGCCCTGCACTCGTTCCGCCCGACGCCGACCCGACGCCGGCGCCTGCTCAACCTGGCGCTCTCGCTCCTGCTCGGCGCGGCCGGTTTGGCGATGGTCGTCGCCGGCCTCTTTGGCAGCGGCGGCGCCGGGACCCGGGCTGGGCTGATCGGCGGCGGCGCCGTCGCGATCGTCTTCGGGGTCTCGATCTTCAGCCCGCGCCTGGTGCCCCCGCTCGCGGCCCTTGCCGGCTGGCCGCTGGAGCGGCTGCGGCACCTCACCGGTCGCCTCGCCCGCGAGAACGCGCAGCGCAACCCCAGCCGCACGGCAGTGACCGCGGCGGCGCTGATGATCGGCCTCGCCCTCGTCGCCTTCGTCACCGTTTTCGCCGCCGGCCTCAAGAGCACCGTCGCCCAGGTGGTCGACGAAAACTTCGCCGGAGGGCTGATTGTCCAGAACACCGACGGTTTCTCGCCGATTCCCAACGGCGCCGCGATCGCCGCCGAGCAGGTGCCCGGGGTGGAGGCAGTGGCGACGCTGCGGGGAGCGGAAGCGAAAGTGGTCGAAGGCGGGGTGCCGGGCGCGAAGACCAAAGTCAACGCCCCCTCGCCCGACATCGGCGAAGCCGTCAACATCGAATGGAAGCAGGGCGGGCCGGATGTCCTGCGCAACCTCGGCGATGGCGAAGCGGTCGTCTCGGATGACTTCGCCAGTTCGCATGGGCTGAAGGTCGGCGACCGGTTCCAGCTCCTGACCCAGACCCGGGCGCGGCCGAGCTTCCGCGTCGCCGGCGAGTTCGACTCGAAGCTCGGCGTCTTCGGTGATGTTCTCGTCACTCAGGCGGTGATGGCGCGCGACTTTCGCCAGACCCAGGACCTGATCGACTTCATCGAGCTCGAAGACGGGGCCGATGCCGAGCAGGTCCAGACGCTGTTGACCAAAGGCGTCGAACTCGGCTTCCCAGTTGCCGAAGTGCTGAACCAGGGAGAACTGAAGGAAAGCCGGGAAGAACAGATCAACCAGCTGGTGATGCTGGTGATCGCCCTGCTCGTCTTCGCGATCCTGATCTCGCTGTTCGGGATCGCCAACACGCTGGCGCTCTCGATCCACGAACGCACCCGCGAGCTGGGAATGCTGCGGGCGATCGGGATGTCCCGCCGTCAGGTGCGGACGATGATCCGCTACGAGGCGGTAATCACCGCCCTGATCGGGGCGATCCTCGGGATGGTGCTGGGGGTCGTCTTCGCGACCCTGATCGCCCAGCCGCTGAAGGACGAAGGCTTCACGCTCTCCTATCCGGTCGGCACCTTGGCGCTGCTGTTGGTCCTCGCCGCGCTCGCCGGGGTGCTGGCGGCGATCCTGCCGGCGCGACGGGCCTCGCGGCTCGACGTGTTGCAGAGCCTCCAGTACGAGTAACTACCCCAGGCCCATTCTGAGGGCGCCGCAGGCTTCCAGCATCGCCGCCCGCGCCGAGGGGCAGATCGCGGTCAGGTTGGCGAAGGTGTGGACGAGGCCGGGATGGCGGCGCAGGGCGACTTGGACCCCCGCCTTCCGCAGCCGCTCAGCGTAGGCCTCGCCCTCGTCGCGCAGCGGGTCGAAACCGGCAGTGGCGATATAGGCAGGAGGAAGGTTGCTGAGGTCGGCGGCCTGGAGGACGGTGACGCGCGGGTCGTCGCGATCGGTTCCCGGTGGCAAGTAGCGGTCCTCGAAGTAGTCCATGTCGCGACGGGTGAGGAGGAAGCCCTCGCGGAACATGTGCCGAGAAGGCAGCTCCCGGCTGCAGTCGGTGACCGGGTAGATCAGCAGTTGCATCGCCGGCGGTGGCATGTTCCCGTCGCGCGCCTGCAGGCAGACGGCGGCCGCCAGGTTGGCGCCGGCGCTGTCGCCGCCGACCGCGACCCAATTCGCAGCCACCGGAGGATCGCCTGGGTATCCGGTGGCCCAGGCGTAGGCCGCGCAGGCGTCTTCGACCGCCGCGGGGAAGGGATGCTCGGGGGCGAGCCGGTAGTCGACCGCCAGCACCTGCGCCCCGGAGTTGGCGGCAAGGAAGCGGCAGGGCGCCTCGTGGGTCTCGAGATCGCCGATCACCCAGCCGCCCCCGTGGAAGTAGACGAGCAACGGCAACGGCTCGGCGGCGGGGGAAGGAGGAACGTAGAGCCGAGCTGGGATCGCTCCCGCCGGTCCTGGGATCTCGATCTCCTCGACCCGCGCCATCGCGATCCGCGGGCGCGCGGCCACGACCTGCGCTTCGTAACGGCGCTGGGCCCTCGCGTCGGCGACGTCGGCTCCTTCGGCGAGGCTGTCCCCCCGCGCCAGCGCCGCGATGCGCAGCAGCGCCTGGACGTCGCTCTCGAGCGTCTGCCCGTCGAGCCGGGGCGGCGCTCCGAAGAGCAGCCGCTGCACCTTTGGCGGCAGGCTGCAGGCAAGCCTGAGGACGTGGTGCTCGACGGCGGGAGGGAAGCGGGGCAGCGCCACGGCGGCAGGCTATCGGGCGGGCTTGGCGAAACCCCCGCGGACGCCTGGCGGCGGCGGACACTGCGCGGTGCGGCGCGCGCCAGCCGCACACGCGGGTTTCACCAATCCCGCCACCCACGGACCGATGTCACACATTGGCCACCTAGCCAGGAGATAGCTTCGACGACGTGGAGGCGGCGGCGAAAGCGCGGACGTCGGTCAACGGGCACGGCCCGGGCCCGATCCGCGGGCTGCCACCGGGGCCGCGGATGCCGCGGGCGCTGCAGACGGCGATCTGGTCGCGCCAGGCGCAGTGGTTCCTCGAGCAGAGCCGTGCCCGCTTCGGCCCTATGTTCTCGATCAAGATCGCCTACGAAGGCGACTGGGTCGTCCTCGCCGACCCCGAGCTCGTGAAACAAGTCTTCACCGGCGATTCGAAGGTCTTCCACGCCGGCGAGGGCAATCAGATCCTGCGCCCGATCCTCGGCGAGAACTCGGTCCTCGTCCTCGACGAGAAGAAGCACATCGGCCAGCGCAAGCTGCTGCTGCCGCCCTTCCACGGCGAGCGGATGCAGGCCTATGGGGAGAAGATGACCGAGATCGCCGCCCGCGAGATCGAGAGCTGGCCGACCGGCGTCCCCTACAAGCTGCGGCCGCGGATGCAGGCGATCACGCTGGAGATCATCATCGAGACTGTTTTCGGCGTTCACGATGGCGAGCGGATGGAGCCGCTGCGCGAGGCCCTGCGGGACTTCCTCGACCTGACGACGAACCCGCGGGTGCTGCTGCCGGTGCTGATGGTTGGCCCCGACCGGGTCAACCTGATCCCCGCCTTCCGCCGCCGGGTCGAGCGGGTCGACCGCCTGATCGCGGCCGAGATCGCCGAGCGCCGCGCCGCCGAGGACCTAGAGGAGCGCGAGGACGTGCTCTCGATGCTGGTCGGTGCCAGGCACGAGGACGGCAGCCCGATGAGCGACAAAGAGATCCGCGACGAGCTCCTCACCCTGCTTGTCGCCGGCCACGAGACGACGGCGACGGCGCTCTCCTGGGCGATGGAGCGGCTGACCCGCCACCCGGAGAAGCTCGAGCGCCTGCGGGCCGAGGTCGTCGACGGCGAAGAGGACTACCTGACGGCGACGATCCAGGAGACCCTGCGCCTGCGCCCGGTGATCGTGATCGTCGTCCGCAAACTGACCGAGGCGGTCGAGCTCGGCGGCTACGAGCTGCCGGCCGGGGCCGGCGTCACCCCCTGCATCCACCTGATCCACCGCGACCCGAGCATCTACCCTGATCCCGACCGCTTCCTGCCCGAGCGCTTCCTCGACAACCCGCCCGGCACCTACACCTGGATCCCCTTCGGCGGCGGCGTCCGCCGCTGCCTCGGGGCCGCCTTCGCCCAGTTCGAGATGGCCGTCGTCCTCCGCGAGCTGGTCCGCCGCCGCCAGATCCTGCCAGCCAACCCCGCCCCCGAGCGCAACTACCGCCGCGCCATCACCGAGACGCCAAGGCACGACGCCGAAGTAGTGCTCCACTAGGTCGACGGGCCGATTTCGGTCCATATAGGGACGTTTTCGTCCCGTCGGCTAGCGGGTAGGGAGGTCCGCAATGAAGCCCGGCAGCCGTGAGACCATTCCGACCATCTCCGAGGTGGTGCGCGATGCGACGGCGATCGTCGATCCCGAGGGCACCGACACCGCCGTCCTTGGCTTCTTCGAGAGCTTCGAGGACGACGACCGGCCGGCAACCGCGGCCGAGGACCTGCAGGGCGAGCTGCTCAGCACCGTCCGCGGCATCGACCCCGAAGGCGACGACCCCGCCGCCTTCGCCGCCGCTGCCGCCGCCGTCTGGCTCGCCACCAACCCCAGCCAGGCCGACAACGGCGACCACGTCCTCCGCGAGGGCGTCCGCCTCGTCTTCGAAGGCAGTCCGCCCGAGCCGCTCGCCGAGTGGCTTGCGGCTCGGGGTGTCGAGCTCTAGATCAACCGCAGCCGGTGTTGTTGCCGCAGGACGAGCACGTGTAGCAGGAGCCCGTACGCTGCATCATCCCGCCGCACTGTTCGCAGGCCGGGCCGAGCTCGAGGCCCTGCATCTTCGCGGGACGGACCGGAGGCTCTTCGGTCAGGGCTGAGGCGGCCGGGACCGGGGGGCTCGACTTGGCGGCCTCGCCGTTGCCGTTGCCGCCGTTCGAGTGGCCGTTGCCGTTCGCCGGGCCGGCGGTGTCGCCGGCCAGCCCGATTGCCATCTGCGAGGTCTCGGCTTCCTTCTTGTTGCGGACCTCCTGGGTCATGATCCCCAGTTCCTCGAGGGTCTCGGTGTCGTCGATGAAGCGGCTCGCGAGCCAGCGCATGATGTAGTCCGGCATCGATTTCGCGAACGGGATCTCCGGGTTCCGCGTCATCCCCTCCGGCTCGAAGCGCATGTAGCTGAACTTCTGGACGAAGGTCTCGAGCGGCACCCCGTACTGGAGGCCGAGCGAGATCGCGGTGGCGAAGGCGTTGAGCAGGCCCCGCAGCGTCGAGCCCTCCTTGCCGATGTCGGTGAGGAAGATCTCGCCGAGGGTGCCGTCGTCGTATTTGCCGGCGGTGATGTAGCCCTCGTGCCCGGCGATGTTGAACTTGTTGGTGATCGATTCGCGCTCGAGCGGCATCTTCTTGCGCACCGGCTCGGCCATCGTCACTTCGGCCTCGGCCTCCTTTTCGTCCTGCGCGTCGGTGCGCAGTGCCTGCGCGGTCTTCGAGCCGTCGCGGTAGATCGCCAGCGCCTTCAGCCCGCCCTTCCAGCCGCGGGTGTAGGCGTCGGCGATGTCCTCGACCGTCGCCGTCTGCGGCAGGTTGACGGTCTTCGAGATCGCCCCGGAGATGAACGGCTGGGTCGCGGCCATCATGTCGATGTGGCCGGTGTGGGAGATCGCCCGCTCGCCGACCGCGACGTCGAAGATCGGCAGGTGCTCGTCCTTCAGGCCGGGGGCGTCGACGATCGTGTTGTTCTCCTTGATGTGGGCCTCGATCTGGTCGATCTCGGCGTCGGAGTAGCCGAGGGTCCGCAGCGCCAGCGGCACCGAGCGGTTGGTGATCGTCATCTGCCCGCCGCCGACCAGCTCCTTGAACTTGACCAAGGAGAAGTCGGGCTCGATCCCGGTCGTGTCGCAATCCATCAGGAAGCTGATCGTCCCGGTCGGGGCCAGCACCGTCGCCTGCGCGTTGCGGTAGCCGTGCTCCTCGCCGAGCTCGACCGCTTCGTCCCAGGCCCGCTGGGCGGCCTCGAGCAGGTCGCCCTTGATCCCGGTCCCGTCGACGTCGTAGGAGGCGTCGCGGTGCATCCGCATGACGCCGTTGTGCGGCTCGCGGTTGCGCTCGTACTCCTCGTAGGGCCCGGTGGCGCCGGCAGCGATCAGCGCCGACTGGCGGTAGGCGCGACCGGTCATCAGCGCCGTGATCGCGGCGGCGACGTTGCGGCCCTCGTCGGAGTCGTAGGGGAGGCCGTCGCTCATCAGCAGCGCCCCGAGGTTGGCGTAGCCGAGGCCGAGCTGGCGGAAGCGGTTGGCGTTCTCGGTGATCTCCTCGGTCGGGTAGCTGGAGAAGCCGACGACGATCTCCTGGGCGAGGAAGACGACGTCGACCGCGTGCTCGAACTCGGCCGTGTCGAAGCTGCCGTCCTCGCGGCGGAACTTCATCAGGTTGAGCGAGGCGAGGTTGCAGGCCGAGTCGTCGACGTGCATGTACTCGCTGCAGGGGTTGGAGGCGTTGATCCGGCCCGACTCCGGGCAGGTGTGCCAGCGGTTGATGATCGTGTCGTACTGGACGCCCGGGTCGGCGCAGCGCCAGGCGGCGTCGGCGATCTGGTTCATCAGGTCACGGGCGTCGACGGTCTTCACCGGCTCGCCGGTGGTCCGCGCGGTCAGGTGCCAGTCCTCGCCGGCCTCGACTGCCTCCATGAACTCGTCGGTGACCCGGACCGAGTTGTTGGCGTTCTGGTATTGGATCGAGGTGAAGCCCTCGCCGTCGATCGACATGTCGAAGCCGGCGTCGCGCAGGGCGGCGGCCTTCTTCTCCTCGTCGGCCTTGCACCAGATGAAGTGCTCGATGTCCGGGTGGTCGACGTCGAGGACGACCATCTTCGCCGCCCGCCGCGTCTTGCCGCCCGACTTGATCGTCCCCGCCCAGGCGTCGGCGCCGCGCATGAAGCTGACCGGGCCGCTGGCGGTGCCGCCCTTCTGCAGCTGCTCCATCGAGCCGCGGATGTTGGAGAGGTTGATGCCGGAGCCGCTGCCGCCGCGGAAGATCTTGCCCTCTTTGGTGTTCCAGTCGAGGATCGACTCCATCGTGTCTTCGACGCTCAAGATGAAGCAGGCCGAGCACTGCGGCGTCTCCTCGAAACCGACGTTGAACCAGACCGGCGAGTTGAAGGCCGCCTTCTGGTTGAGCAGGATCGCGGTCAGCTCCATCTCGAAGGCGTCGGCGTCCTCCTCGGAGGCGAAGTAGCCGCCCGTACGCCCCCAGTTGGAGATCGTCCCGGCGACGCGCCCGATCATCTGTTTCACCGAGCTCTCGCGCTCGGGGCTGCCCATTTGGCCGCGGAAGTACTTCTGGGCGACGATGTTGGTCGCGTTCTGGGACCAGGTCGTCGGGAACTCGACCCCGCGCTGCTCGAAGGCCGGGCTCTCCGGGTTGCCGATCACGGCATCGCGGATCTCCCACTCGACTTCGTCGAAAGGATGCACTCCGGGCGTCGAAAAACGCCGCTCGATAGAGAGGCCCTCAAGACCGTTCTTTGGGCTTGCAAGTGCGGTCTTCGACATCGAACTGCTCCTCTCTCGGCGGCTTTCGGCGGTAACTACGCAGGATCGCTAACTGGCCGGTCGGAAAAAGTGCCCGAAGTCGCAAATAAAGGCCTCGGGTGTGTGCACAGCCGCTCTCTAATGGTGACAAGTCCGCAATATCGGCATGAACTTCTGGGTAGCCTTTCCGACATGGAGGAACTGCGCAGGGGCGCAGAGCGGATGGGAGAGAAAGCCACGGCGGCGCGCGAGGCGATGGGCGAGCGGGCGACGGCGGCCAAAGAGGCAGTCGGAGAGCGCGCCACCGCAGCCAAAGAGGCGACGGCCGAGGCGATCGCAGCGGTCAAGCCGAAGCTGCGCGGCGTCTCGCACGAGTGGGCCTTCTTCCTCTCGCTCGGATTCGGCGCCGCTTTGATCATCCTCGCCGACTCGCCGAAGGCGACCCTAGCCGTTGCGATCTACGTCGCCAGCCTCTCCGCCCTGCTCGGCACCAGCGCCCTCTACCACCGCGTCAACTGGACCCGGCCCCACGTCCGCCAGTGGATGCGCCGGCTCGACCACAGCATGATCTTCTTCCTCATCGCCGGCACCTACACGCCCTTCGCCCTGCTCGTCCTCCAAGGCACCCTGGCGATGACGATCCTCGCCGTCGTCTGGGTCGGCGCCGTCGCCGGCGCGATCGTCGAGATGATCTGGATCGACCACCCGAAATGGGCCTCGGCCCTGATCTACCTCTCGCTCGGCTGGGTCGCGGTCGCCACCTTCCCCGAGCTCTGGTCGCAGATGGGACCGGGCGGCACCCTGCTCGTTGCCGCTGGCGGCCTCCTCTACACCGCCGGCGCCGTCGTCTACGCGATTCAGCGTCCGAACCCGAGCCCCGCGGTCTTCGGCTACCACGAGGTCTTCCACCTCTTCGTCATCGCCGCCGCGATCGCCCACTTCTCCGCGATCGCCTTCTTCGCCCTCCCGCACGGGTAATCAGGTCAGCAGCCGTTCCTCGACCGCATCGGCGGCGGCCTTTGCTCCGCCGGCAGCAGCGAAGGCGCCCTCCAAACGCTCCGCACCAGCCCGGCACTCGATCGCCTCAAGGACCTTGCTGCGCAGGCGATCGGGGCGCAGGCGCCGGGCGGGAAGGCGGGTCCCTGCGCCGCTGGCTACTACCCGTCGCGCGACCTCGAACTGGTCGCGCCCGAAGGGGACGGCGCAGACCGGCACCCCGAGGCCCAGCGCCTTCTGAGTTGCCCCCATGCCGCCGTGGGTGATCGCACAGCTCGAGCGCCGGAGGATCGGCGTGTGGGGAGCGAAGGGAACGACGGTGGCATTGGCCGGGATCTCGATCCTCTCGGTCGATGCCGCGGGCATCGTCCCGACGACGTGAACCGGCTCGTCGGCGAGCGCCTGAAGGGCCACCTCGACCAGCTGCCCGTCATCTTGGAACTCACTCGAGGTAGTGATCAGGACGAGCGGCTCGTCGATCTCGTCCAGCCCCGGGGGTAGGTCCCCCGGCGGCTCCCACTCGCAGGGACCGACCATGACAACGTTCGCCGGCCAGTCGCCGCGCCGGTGTTCAAAGGGCGGGGCAGACATGTAGAGGTGCAGCGGGGCCGCCGAGAGTGCCCTGGCGATGCCGAGCAGCTCGAGCGCGACTCGGAAAGGCGGCAGCGGGAAGGGTCGATAGCAAGACCACGGCCCGCCCCAGGACGCGGCGGCGTTTAGCGCTCCCGAAGCGAGGACGTCGACGATCAGTGCATCGGGCCGCGCGCTCTCGATGGCTTGAAGTAGATCTCGAGAGTCGTGCGGAGCGCGGAGGCGTAGCGTGCGCATTGCTCTCAGCTGCGCCCCGGTGGCGGTTCGCGCCCGCCAGTCTTCCATCGGCAGCGCTTCGACTTCCCGAGAGATAGGCGCTGCGTCGAAGCCGCGAGAGTGCATCGACTCGACCTCGCCCCCCAGCGTCCGCAAGACCACCTCGTGGCCGCGTCGGCGCAACTCGTCGAGGACGGGGACGAGCGGGTAGAGCTCTCCGCGGGAGGGGGCGGTGTAGGCGAGGATCCGGCTCAGGAAGGGGCCTTCATCAGCGGTTCGATCAGCTCCTGCATCGCCAGCTTGGTCTGCGGCCTGCTGAGTCCCCGGTCACGGCGCAGCAGCTTCCAGGTGTAGATGTCGGTCGCGGTGACGAGCTGGGCCAGGCGACGCTCATGGGTTTTGCCCCGCAGCCCCTCGAGAGCGGGGGCGAAAGCCTGCCGGCACCACTGCAGGTGGTAGAGGCGGCCGGCATCGGCGAGGTGCTTGAGGATCTGCTCGCGCTCCTCCTGGGCGAGCAGCCAGAGGATCCGGTCTCCGAACCGCTCGTAATGGTCGACGAGGTCGCGGACGATCTTCTCCGGGTTCCCGATCGGCAGCGGACCGCGGTCGGCCCCCATCTTCTCCCCCGTATGCAGGTAGGAGGCGAGGAAGAGGCCCTCCTTGCTCTCGAAGTGCCGCAGGACCGTCTGCACCGAGACATGCGCCCGTCTGGCGATCTCCGAGAGGGTGATTTCGTCATAGAAGAGTTCCGCGAAAGCGACCTCGACCGCATCGAGGATCTTCTTCCGGGTTACCTCGGCGGCCTTCGCACGGGCCTGCATCCGATAGGGGCGTTTCGCCTTCGCATCGCCGCTCATGGCGACACGGTATCCGCCCCCGAGGCCGCCGCTCAGCCGTAGGCTTTCCCATATCCCCACGGGGCCGCGATCGAGAGTTTCCATTCGCCCTCGACCTGCCGCAGGACCAAGACCGCGTCGGCGGTCTGCTCGAAGTGCTGTCGTGGCCGCTCTCCAGTGCGGATACGCCAGCGCTGGTGGACGAGGAGCACCTCGCCGGCACTGACCGAGCTGCTCAGCTCGACGCGGATCTCGGTGCGCCTGCGGACCATCTGGGCGAGCACGCTGCGGATGTGCTCCCGGCCGTGGATCGCCGTCGCGTCGGGCGTGATCAGGCAGCCGTCGCGGGCAAAGCAGGAGGCAGCGCCCTCGAGGTCGCCCGCGTTCAAGGCCTGGGCAAAACGAGGGCAGACCAATGTTGAGCTTCGGGGAAGGGAGGTTGCGCTCCTCACTTTCACGTAAATAAGATTAACGTGAAAGAGCGACGCCGGCAAGCGGGGTCGCCGATGGGAGGAGTCGAGAGATGAGAAGAGGAATGGCAGCCGCCGTTGCGGTGGTGCTAACTGGGATCGCGGTCGTTGGGCTCGCAACCGCCAAGAGCAAAGGTCCGAAGCCGCTGGTTGTGCGCGCCGGGAACATGGTCCTGACGCTGAACGGGGATGTCGAACCAAAAACGTTGCCCAAGCACGAGTTTGCCCCGCTGGGCTTCTGGGGTAGCGCAAAGCTCGCGACCGTTGACGGCTCGCACCCGCCGGCGCTCGACGAAAGTCTCTTCGACGTCGACAAGGACGTGGTAATCGACGTCACGGGTCTGCCCGCCTGTCGGATCGGGCAGCTGGAAGCACGCGAGACGAAGAAGGCCGAAGCGGTCTGCGGCGACGCGATCCTCGGCCGCGGCACCGCCACCGTCGAGGTCGCCTTTCCGGAACAGGAGCCGTTCGACTCGACTGGGCCGCTGATCTTCTTCAACGGCGGCGAGCGGCACGGTGTGGTGAAGGTGTTGGCCTACGCCTACGTCAGCGTCCCGGCCCCGACCGCGGTCATCGCGACGGCGGAGATCAAGCGGGTCAGCAAGGGTGCGTACGGCCTCCGCGTGGAGACCGAGTTTCCGCGGATCGCCGGAGGAGCGGGCTCCGTGGTTGCCGCCAGGTTCAGCATGCGGCGCGTCTATACCTACAAAGGCAGGCGCCGCAGCGTGATTTCCGGCCGCTGCCGGGATGGCCGCCTGCAGGCACGCGGCGTCTTCGACTTCAGTGACGACTCAGTCCTTTCCGGCAGCATCTTCCGTACCTGTACGGCGGTCGGCTGAGGCTGCAAGCTGGTCCCGGCAGCCTCAGGCCGGGACCAGCTCGCGAAGCTGCTCGACTTCGGCGACCAAGGTCGCCAGGATCTCCTCCAGTTGCTGGGACTGCTCGGGGGAGAGCCGGAGGCGGCCGTCGCGGTAGAGGTCGGCGGCTTTCGCGACCGGCAGTTCGGCCTCGAGGACGCGACCGCCGAGGGCGCCGAGGACTTTGCGGGTCTCGGCCTGCGCCCAGACGGCGCCGAACATCCCGGTCGAGGCTCCGATTACCGCCGCGGGCGTGCCGTTGAGGGCGCTCTGCCCGGCCGGGCGGGAGGCCCAGTCGAGGGCGTTCTTCAGCACGCCGGGGATCGAGTGGTTGTACTCGGGGGTGGCGACGAGGACGGCGTCGGCCTCGCGCATCGCCTCGCGCAGCTCCGCCACCGCGACTGGCGTCTCCAGCTCCTCGAGGTCGGCGTCATACGGCGGGATCTCCGCCAGCCGCTCGAACTCGACGAGCTCCACCCCGGCGGGAAGCCGCTCGGCGGCCTCCCGCAGCAGGGCGCGGTTGTAGGAGTCCCGGCGCAGGCTTCCGGTGATGCCGAGGACCCGCATGATTAGGCCTCCTCGCGGACGAGCTCGAGCTCGACGTTGATCGTCACCGCGTACTCGAGGACCTCGCCGCCGCTCGGCAGCTGGGCCTGCCAGTCGAGGCCGAAGTCGCGCCGGTCGACGGTCGCCTCGATCGAGAGGCCGACGCGGGCTTTCCCGTAGGCGTCCTCGCCGAGGTGGGCGAAGCGGCCGCTGGCCTCGACCCTGCGGGTCTCGCCGTGGATCTCGAGGTCGCCGGCAACTCGGGCGCTGCCGTCCTCGCCGACGCTCAGCTCAGTCGAGGTGAACCGCAGCTGCCGGAAGCGCTGGGTGTCGAAGAACTCGGGGGAGAGGAGGTGGCCCTTCAGCATCTCCTCCTCGATCGCGATGCTCTCGACCTCGACCGTGCCCTCGAGCCGTGGCTGCTCGCCGCCGGTCAGGTGCGCCTCGTAGCGGTCGAAGCCGCTGCGGAAGGTGGTGACGCCGTTGTGGGTGACGGCAAAGCCGACCGAGGAGTGGACGGGGTCCACGGCCCAGGTGCCTGCCGGAATCTGTTGCTGGGTGATCGTCTCTGCGCTCATGTTCTCTTCTTTCCCATAGTGGTTGATGCTGAAACCTTTGACTTGGAAACAATCTTAGCCAGAAAAGCTTTGCCTGTCAACTATTGTCAGATCAACCTTCTTGTGGGAAGATGTGGGCATGGCTGAGACGACTACGGCAGTAGCCAAGACCAACGGCAAAGGCGCGGACTTCGATCCTCACCGCGAGGCGTGGATCGCGCTTACCCAGACGCACGCGGCCGTGACCGGCCGCCTGCAGGAGGTCCTGACCGCGGCTGAGCTGCCGCCGCTGCCCTGGTTCGAGGTCCTCGCCACCCTCGACCGCGCTCCCGAGCAACGGCTGAAGATGGGGGAACTGGCCGAAGCGCTGGTGATCACCCGCGGCGGCCTGACCAAGCTCGTCGATCGCCTGATCAAGGCGGGCCTGCTGGAGCGGACCTTCTGCGAGACCGATCGCCGGGTCAGCTACGCGACCCTGCTGCCCGCCGGAGTCGAGTTGCTGGGAGAAATGCGGCCGCTGGTTCGGGCCGAGCTTGCCGCCGCCTTCAGCGCCAACCTCAGCGTCGGGCAGGCGGAAGAGCTGCGCGCGATGCTGGAGCAGGTCCGCGGCTCGGCCTGCGGGAACAGCTAGCGCGCTTAAGCGAGAGCGGCCGCGGCTCGCTCTTTAGCGGACTCGACGATCGCCAGCACCGCGGGCTCCTGGCCCTCCCGCAGCAGCACGATCGGGTCGGGCTCGCCGTTGACGATCCCCTCGAAGAACTCCTTGCGGTCCTGGTAAGTCGGCAGCGTCCCCTTCGCCCAGCCGCGGGCATCGTTGAGGATCACCGCCAGGCGCGCGTACTCCTCGCCGAAGAGCTCGGAGATCTCGCGCTTCATCCGCTTCGCCAGGGCAGGGGAGGCGCCAGCGGTCGAGATCGCGATCGCCAGCGGCCCGGTGCGGACGATCGCCGGCAGGATGAAGTTGCAGAGCGGCGGCACGTCGACGATGTTGACCAGCATCGCCCGCTGCTCGGCGTCGTCGAAGATGCCGATGTTGACCTCGGAGTCGTCGGTGCAGGCGATCACCATGAAGACCCCCTCGAGGTCCTCCGGTCCGGCGTAAGCCCGCTTCTCCCACTGGATCGAGCCCTCGCTCGCCAGCCGCTCCAGCTCGGGGTGGGCAACCGGGGCGATCAGGGTGACGTCGCCGCCGCAGGCGAGCAGCCCCTCGACCTTCTCGAGGCCGATGTCGCCGCCGCCGACGACCAGGCACTTGCGCCCGGTCAGTTTCAGGCAGGCGATGTAGAAGGGGGTTTCGAGCATGTCCCGCACGCAGGACTGGTCGCAGATCCCCTTGCGGTACTGGCAGACGCACTCCTTGCCGGCGTAGGCCTGGGCGGGCATGTCATGAAGGTTAGTGATCCACTGCCGACGGGCCGAAAGTACGCCTATATGGAGGGAAATCGTCCCGTCGGCGGCTAGATCGACTCGAGGGTGACGCGGAGGCCCTCGTCGAGGCCCATCTCGGCGCGCCAGCCGAGCTCACGCTCGGCGCGGCCGGCGTCGATCGAGATCGCCTGCACCTCGCCGGTGCGGGCGGGGGCGAATTCGGGCTCGAAGCTCTCGTTGCCGGAGAGCCGCTTCAGCGCCTCGATCAGCTCCAGCACGTTCGTCTCCACGCCGGTACCGACGTTGATCGGGCCGGTCGCCTCGGAGTCGCCGGCGGCGAGCGCCGCCGAGACCACGTCCCCCACATATATGTAATCGCGGGTCTGGGTGCCGTCGCCGAACACCTTCGGCCGCCCGCCCTCCTTCAGCAGGCCGCAGAAGATCGCGATCACCCCGGCCTCGCCGAGCGGGTCCTGGCGCGGGCCGTACACGTTGCCGTAGCGGAGTGACACGGTGGAGAGGCCGTGGAGGCGCGAGAAGAGGTCGCAGTAGCCCTCGGCGCAGAACTTCGACTGGCCGTAGGGGGCCTCGGGCGCCTGCGGGTGATCCTCGGGCGCGGGCAGGATCTTGCCCTCGCCGTAGATCGCGCCGCCGGTCGAGGTGTTCACGAACCGGTCCACGCCGGCCTCGAGCGCGGCCCGGAGCAGGTTGATCGTGCCGAGCACGTTGATCGTGGCGTCCCACGCCGGGTCGGCGGTCGACTTGCGCACGTCGATCTGGGCTGCCAGGTGGAACACGACCTGCGGGCGGACGCGGTCGATCAGGTCGCGCATGGCGCGCCCGTCGCGGATGTCCGCCTCGACGAGGTTGGCGGCGCCGCCCGCACCCGAGAGGTTCTCGCGCTTTCCGGTCGAGAGGTCGTCGACGATGGTCACCTCGTCGCCCCGCTCGACCAGAGCGTCGACGAGGTTCGAGCCGATGAACCCGGCACCGCCCGTCACGAGAGCCTTCACCGCCCGCAGCCTACGCTACGTTCGGCCTATGGCCGGGCTATTCGTCACGCTCGAGGGAATCGACCGCTCGGGCAAGACCACCCAAGCGCGCCTCCTCTGCGACGC
>DATLQI010000032.1:0-117871 GCA_035535295.1 Solirubrobacterales bacterium | reverse complement strand
CCAAGCGCATCCGGGTCGCGACCCGACTCGCACCAGCTCACGTTCCGGGCCCACTCGCGGTTGTCCGGCGAGACCCGGTCCCAGAGGCGGTCGTACTTCGACGGAGTGCGGTTGTCCTTGCCGCCCGAGCCGTCGGGCTGGGCCTGGTTCCCGGATCCATAGCCGACGCCGCCGGAGGGGCCGGCGAGGGCGCTCGTGGCGCCGAGGATGAGGGTCAGGGCCGCGCCGACGATCAACGTCGCGATCAGCCGCGCCGAACGAGTCTGAAAATGCACGCCTACGTTCTCCGCTCTTTCGTCGCTTACGGGGTTAGCTGACGGGCTCGCGCAAAAGAGCTTGCGCTACACGGCTGTGGCCGCGACTCGCCCCAACACTTGGGTCCCCCGCTCCTCACCGCTTGTTGGTGAGTGATTCAGCAGGTCGGCGCGGCATGTTAGCAAAGTATTAGCGTCGTGCGTGGTGACGCTCTGACCGCATCGGAAGGCTGATCCGAGGGTTTCGCCCCGATGGAAGGAAGCTAGATCTCGGAGGCCCGTGGCGTCGATACGAAGCAGAGCTCGCCTGGTGGTGGTCGCGGTGGGGCTCACCGCGGCGCTCGTCTGCGTCCCCGCGACGGCCTCGGGATCGTGGCTCGTCCGCGGCGCCGGCTTCGGCCACGGGGTCGGGATGAGCGCCTATGGCGCCTACGGCTACGCCAAGCACGGCAAGGGCTACCGTTTCATCCTCGGCCACTACTACTCCGGGACGAGCATCGGCACGGCCCCGAAAGGGCGCGTGGTCCGCGTCCTCCTCGACATTTCCCCCGGCGACGTCGAATTCAGCGGCGCCACCAGCGCCTGCGGCGAGCGGCTCGACCCGCGCCGCAGCTACGAGGCCCACCGCAACGGCGGCTCGGTCCGTTTGCGCAGCAGCGGCGGCAAGACCCTCGCCAACTGCGGACGCAAACTGCGGGCGGCCGGGCGCGGCAAGATCGCGATCGCCGGCCACGGCACCTACCGCGGGGCGCTGGAGACGGTGCCGACCGAAAGCGAGGCCGGCTCGCTCAACGTCGTCAACGCGCTCGCCCTCGAGCAGTACGTCAAAGGCGTGATGCCGAACGAGGTGCCGCCCTCCTGGCCGACCGAGGAGCTGAAGGCGCAGGCGGTCGCGGTCCGCTCGATCGCCCTCACCGGCGACGTCGGCGGCAACGGCTTCGACCTCTACTCAGACACCCGCAGCCAGGTCTACGGGGGGCTGGAAAGCGAGTACACCAACACCAATGACGCCGTCGCCGCCACCCGCGGCCAGGTTGTCACCTACAAGGGGGCGATCGCCCAGACCCTCTACTCGGCCTGCTCGGGCGGCCACACCGAGAGCGCCGTCAACGTCTTCGGCTTCCCGGTCCCCTACCTGGTCGGCGTCCCCGACCCCTACGACTACTACTGCCCGCTGCACAAGTGGACGCTGGACTTCACCGGCCCCGAGATCAGCTCCCGCCTCGGCGGCTACCTGAAGGGCAAGCTGAAACGGGTGGTGATCACCAAGACCGGAGTCTCGCCGCGGATCGTCAGCGCCACCCTCGTCGGCACCGGCGGCAACTCGACCGTCACCGGCTCCCAGCTCTCGGTCGCGCTCGGCGGCTACGACACCTGGATGACCTTCGAGAAGGTCGTCAGCGGCAACTAGCTTTCGGGTTCGGGCAGCGCCAGCTCGGCGTGGATCGAGCGGTGGTCGGAGCCCGGCAGGTCCTCGACGCCGTAGCCGGCGAAGTCGAGGCGATCGGCGGCGAGGACGTGGTCGATCGTGATCACGGGGAAGGGAAGGTCGTGACCCTTGTTGGGCCAGGTGGGGATGAGGCCCATCCCGGCGACGTTGCCGGCGTCGCGATAGCCGCGGTCGAGAACCTCGCGCAGGCGCGAGTGGTCGAGGGTCGCGTTGAAGTCGCCTAGGAGGACCCAGGGGACGCCCCTCCCGGTCGTCGGCAGGTCGCCGAGCGAGTCTTCCCAGTCGTCGATCCCGGTGCGGCCGGGGGTCAGCGGGTGGATGTCGACGACGCGGAGGTGGCGGCCGCTCGGGAGGGTCAGCATCACGCGCGGCTGGCGGAAGAAGGTCGCCGAGCCGGTGTCGATCGGGCGCAGCGGGAAGCGCGAGTAGATGCCGCCGCCGCCCGCGCCCTGCTTGATCTGCTCGACCGCTTCCGGCAGGCGGCTGCCGATCCCGGCGCGTTGCAGCCCGCGGGCGAAGCGCGGGGTCAGCTCTTGGACTGCCAGCAGGTCGACGTCGTAGCGGTCGACCAGCGCAGCCAGGGCCTCCGGGTCGCCTTTGCCGCGGTAGACGTTGGCTGAGAGGACGGTGAGCGTCTCGCGGCTGCCCGGGTCGACGGTCCCGTCACCGATTGCCCGCGGCAGCACCGCCAGCGCCAGGCAATGCGTCGCCAAGCCGGCGACCGCGGCCGCCGCCCAATTGCGCAGCGCCGTCGCCACGCCGAAGACGAGCAGCGCCGCTACGGCGACGTAGGGCGTAAACGCCATCAGCGGCACCAACGGCACGCCGCGGTCGAGACCGAAGAGGCGGATCAGCGTCCAGGCGACTACAGGCGCGACCAAGATCCAAATCCACCAATACCGCCCCGCCCCCGCCAGCGCGGGGCGCTTTTGTATCCCTCTGGTTGACAAAGGCGCCCCGTCAGCCGTCGGGGTACGGCTGGATCGGGATGCCGTGATCTTGTTGATGACCTGGGGTCTCTCGCATGCCTAGCTCGTAGGCGCCGCCGCCCGGCAGGGACAGCTGGCGCGGGGGCAACCCGGGGCGTTCTACGGTCAGCTCGAGGTCGGCGACCGAGCAGTTGACGGTGTTGTGCTCGGGGCCGGCCGGGTCGGCGTAGACCCAGCCGACGAAGTCCTTCTCGGGGGCGGAGACGCGGCCCCGGACGACGATGTTCCTCCCCGGGAGGGTGAAGCTGCAGACCGAGGGCTGCGCTTCGATCCGGGCCGAGCGGATCGCGCCGAGGCCGCCGAGGCGGTGGCGCTCGCCGTCGAGGACGAGCATCCCGGAGGGAATCCAGGGGCTGACGCGGGAGCCGAGGCGGACGCGGGCGGCGCCAGCGTCGAAGTAGGTGTTTGGCGCGTCGGGGAAGCCGGTGCCCTCGAGCCAGACCCAGCGCTCGGCGTGCTCGCTCCCCCAGTTGTGGCCGATCATCCCCGGCCAGCCGCTCAGCTCGTACGGCTCGTCGTCGATCACCAACCGCCCTTCGAAGCGGGCGTCGGGGAACGGGGCGAGGAACTTGGTCTTCGGTAGCGGCGCGCTGTACAGCCAGTCGGCCGGCAGGTACTTGCAGGGCTCGGCGTCGCCGGCGAAGGTGAACGACCAGGCCGCCGTCAACGCCTCGGTCTCGACCGAGCCCTCGGCCCGCCCCGGGCCGATCTCGGCGTCGGCGACGCGGAGCCAGGAGCCGGCCGGGGTCGAGAGCTCGCTCGCCGGCACCGTCACCTTGGTCGCGCGTGGCCCCGCCGCCTCGCGGTCGAAGAGGCAGAACCAGATCGAGGCGTTCGGCTCGGCGCCCGGGCGCTTGTGGACCGTGTGGCGGATCCAGACCCCCTGGCCGCCGTCGGGCCGGCAGGCCTTGATGTAGAAGCTCTCGTAGTGGCCGGCCTTGGCGGCGACCTCCGGGAACCGCGCCCGTTCCTCCATGCGGAGGACTCTAGTCTCAGTCGCCGCGCAGGGGTGGTGGCGGCGGCGACTCGAAGCCGAGCATCGCCACCGTCGCCGGGATCACCTCTTCGCCGGAGGCGGCGATGCGGTCGCGCGCGTCGTGGCGGATCTGGGTCAGCTCGGCGAAGGTCGCGGCAAGCGCGGCGATCACTTCCCCCCAGCCGCGCTCGTCGAGCTGCATCGGCATCCAGGTCAGGTGGCGGTCGGCGCGGCCGTCGAAGGTGTCCTCGCGGATCGCCCGGTCGGCCCGCGCAACCATCCCCTGCAAGGAGATCCGCGAGAGGCGGCGCCGGTCCGGCCGCGGCATCTCTTCGAATTCCTTGTCGTCGATGAAGACGCGGGCGAGGCCGCGGTAGACGTGCTCGACCGCGCCGCGGCGGGGGATCGATTCGATCACCTCCAGGCAACCTTCCTTCTCCAGCTCGCGGAAGTGGTACGAGGCGAGCGAGAGCGCCTGCTGGTAGCTGTTGTAGTGCTCCTTCGGGATCAGGCCTTCCTCGACGAACTGGCTGGGGCTGCGCGGACCTTCGTTGAGGGCTTCGAGGATCCGCACCCGCAGCGGGTGCTTGAGCACGGTGCAGATGGTCTCGGCGGCCGTCCTGCGGCCGCGCTTTTTCCCCTCGTCGTCCTTCTCCGCCATCCCCAAGCCCTTTCGATTGATCGACTCCACAGGAGCGGCACGATAGGGCATAAATGCTCGGACATTGCAGGAAAATGGCTAGCTAGAGCCCTTTACTGAGACCGGTCGAAGTAATAGGAACCAGTCTGTCGCCGAGAAGGACGCTTCCGGCGCGGAGAGGAGGTGATGCGTATGCAGTTCAACGTATGCGGCTCGGCCTATCCGGCCACCTCCCTTCATAAGGGTGGCTGAGGCCTGACAGCTACCGCCCCGATGCAGCACCGATCGGCGGGGCGGTCAGGTCTCAGCCGCGGGAGCGGCCGGCGCTCAGACCTTGATCGTGATCACGTCGCCGTCGGCGACGAGGTAGTCGCGGCCCTCGATCCGTAGTTGCCCCTTGTCACGGGCCGGCGCGTAGCCGCCGCACTCGACCAGCTGCTGCCAGCCGATCACTTCGGCTTTGACGAACGCTTCCATGATCTCCGTATGAATGGTTCCTGCCGCTTCGAGGGCGGTGGCGCCGCGCCGCAGCGGCCGCGCGACCGCCTCCTTGCCCTCGCCGGCGGTGAAGAAGGTGATCAGCTCCAGCAGGTCGTAGGCGGCGCGGACGAGGCGCGCCAGGCCCGAGCCCTCGACCCCGTAGGACTCGCGCATCTCCTCCGCTTCGGCGGGGTCGAGCTCGGCCAGCTCGCCCTCGATCCGGGCGCTGACCGCGACCACGCCGGCGCCGACCGAGTTGGCGTGGGAGACGACCGCTTCCGGCGCCTCGGCGTCGCCCTCGTCGACGTTGGCGACGTAGAGGATCGGCTTCGTCGTCAGCGCCTGCAGGTTCTGGGCCGCCTGCGGCGCCGCTTCGGGGATCGGAATCGAGCGGGCGGGACGGCCGGCGGCGAGGGCCTCGTGCACCGCCTGCAGCCACTCGTGCTCGACCTGCGCTACTTTGTCGCCCGACTTCGCCTGCTTGCCGACGCGGGGCAGGCGGCGCTCGACCTGGTCGTAGTCGGCGAGGACGAGCTCGGTCTCGATCGTCTCGATGTCGGCGAGCGGGTCGACGCGGCCGTCGGGGTGCGGCACGTCCGATTCGGTGTGGCAGCGGACGACGTGGCAGATCGCGTCGGTCTCGCGGATCGAGGCGAGGAACTGGTTGCCGAGCCCCTCCCCCTCGGAGGCGCCTTTGACGAGGCCGGCGATGTCGTGGAAGTCGATTTTCGCCGGCACCAGCTCGGAGCTCTTGACGGTCGCGGCGACCTGCTCCAGGCGCTCGTCGGGGACCTGGGCTACGGCGACGTTCGGCTCGATCGTCGTGAACGGGTAGTCGCCGGTCTGGGCGCCGCCCTTGGTCAGGGCGTTGAAGAGGGTCGACTTGCCGGCGTTCGGCAGCCCGACGATTCCGACCTTCATCAGGCGCCGCCTCCTCCGCTATCGCGTCCGGGGGCGGCTTTCATCCGGGCAGCGGGACGATCAGGCCCAGGACGACGCCGAGGAAGGCGCCGGCGAGGACGTCGGACGGGTAGTGCATACCGAGGTAGGGACGGCCGAGGGAGATCAGGATCGCGACGGCGAAGGCGCCCGCCATCGCCGGGTCGACCCGGACCATCGCCGTCGCCACCGCGAAGGAGGAGGTGGCGTGGGCGGAGGGGAAGCTGAGCGAGCTGGGGGCGCCGCCGAGCGGCGGCAGGCCCTCGAGCACCGGCCGTGGCCGCTTGACCAGCAGCTTGATCGCGTAGTTGAGGCCGATCGCGAGGGGGCCGAGCAGGGCGCAGACGAGCCACTGCTCCCAGCGCGAGCTGTCGATCGCGACCAGGACGAGGCCGAGGACCAGCCAGATCAGGCCGTTGTTGCCGACCTTGCCGAGGGCGACGGCGGCGCCCTCCACTCCCGGCGAGTGGCCGTGGGTGCGCATCCAGCGCAGCAGCTTCAGGTCGAGGTCGTGCATCGGCGCGAGAGGATGACGGAACCCGACACGTTGTGTCGGGTCAGAATGGCTCTATGCCAACCGTCCCCGGCTTCGTCCACACCCCCGGCAACCACTGTGGCTCGACGGCGCTGCGCAACCTGCTCGCCTTCCACGGGGTCGAGATCAGCGAGGAGATGGCCTTCGGGCTCGGCGCCGGCGCCGGCTTCTACTACCTGGCGATGGACGACTCCTCGCCGAGCCGCTGGTTCAACGGCCGCACGGCGCGGCTGGAGGAGAGCTTCCGCGAGCTGACCGGGGCGGCGCTGGAGCTGCGGACCTTCGCCGAAGAGGACGGCGAGGCTGCCTGGGAGGCGGCGCGCGAGACCGTCGATTCGGGCCATCCCGCCCTGCTCCTCACCGACATCTACTACCTCGACCACTACGGCAACTCGGCCCACTTCCCGGGCCACGCGGTGGTGCTGGCCGGCTACGACGACGAGGTCGCCCGGCTCTCCGACACCGGCTTCGAGGAGCTGCAGACGACGCGGCTGGAGAACCTGGCGCGGGCGCGCCACAGTGGCCACCCCGCCTACCCGCTGGAAGGCCACATGTTCACCGTCGCCGAGACGATCGACCGCGAGCGGCTGGAGGAGGCGGTGCCGCGGGCGATCGAGCGCGCCGTGGGCGAGATGCTGGAGCCGCCCTTCGGCGAGTTCGCCGGCGTGCCGGCGCTGGAGCGACTGGCGGCCGAGGCCGGCTCCTGGCCGGAGGCCGTCGCCGACTGGCAGTGGTGCGCCCGCTTCGCCTACCAGGTGATCGAGCGCCGCGGCACCGGCGGCGGCTGCTTCCGGCTGATGTACTCGCGCTTCCTCGAGGAGGCGGGGCGGGACGAAGCGCCGCTGGCGGCGGAGGCGGCGGCGCGCTGGACCGAGCTGGCGGAGGCGTTCAAAGCCGCGAGCGAGAGCGAGGAGCCCGAGGCGCGACTGTGGGAGGCGGTAGGAGCCGGAGCGGAGGCCGTGGTCAGCGCCGAGCGCCGGCTTTGGACTTCGCTGGCGGCTTGATCCGGAACTTCCGCTTCGCCGGCGACGGGTCTTCGGCAGCGCTGGTGAAGGCACGGACCTTGAAGACGTGACGTCCCGGCTTCAGGCGCTTGTAGACCTTCGGCGAGGCGCAGCGGCGCCAGCGGCGTTTGTCGAGCCGGCATTTGAAGGTGACCGCTTCCTGGGTCCCGGTCGCGGTGAAGCGCAGCTTGGCCTTGCGGCCGCGCTTCTTCAGCTTCACGATCTTCGTCTGCGGCACGCAGGTGACCGCGGGGGGGACGAACTCGTAGGCGCCGATGTCGGTGATCGCGAAAGCGGGCTTGGCGCAGGTGAGAAGCGCGGGGAGCGTTCGTGGGTTGCCGTTGAGGTCGGTCGGTCCGTTGGCGGCATTGTTTATCCCGAAGTTGATCGTCGGCGAGCCCGGCGCCGGTTCGAACCCGCCTGCGGCGAACAGGGGCGGCGCGGTCTGCCCGTTGGTCGAGGTCACCTCACCGTCGGTGGTGTCGAGGTTGGAGTGGTCGAAGCTGACGCTGAGGGTGGAACCGGTCGCTTCCGAGGATTTCCGCGCCGAGGCATCGAACTGGTCGCCGCTGGCGATCGTGTTGGTCGCCGCCACCGAGAGCGAAGAGTCTTTGGCGACCATGAAGACGCCGAAGGCGATCGCTTCGCCGCCCTTGGCGACGATCGTGTCGTTGCGCAGCTGGGCTGCCCCCGGGCTAGCGCCCTGGATGAAGACTCCAACCGCGTTGGCCGGGGCTTCGGCGACGATCAGCGTGTCGGTCATGGTGAAGGTGGTTCCCGCCCGGAACCCGAGGGCTTCGGTCCCGCGCGAGAACAGCTTCAGCCGTTCGACGACGGTTCCACCCGCGGGAACGAAGAGGACGCCGTCGCCGGTGTCGGTCGATTCGAGCTCGAGGTCGCTGAGCCGCTGCGGCACAAAGCTTTTGAAGACGGACTGGCCGGCGGCGACGATCCGCGGCTTCGCCGGACCCGGCTGACCGTGGATCCAGAGTGGCGTTTCGGTTTCGATCGTCGCCGCGAGCGTGTACTCGCCCGGGCCGACGACCACCTCGTCGCCGGGCGCGGCAGCCGTGATCGCGTACTCGAGCGAGCACGGCGTCGGCTGCGGGCAACCGGGCACCGTTCCTCCCCCTGGCGTCGCGAAGCGGGTCGCCGCGCTCGCCGCGGCGGGCGCCAGCAGCGCGGCAATTACTGCGACGAGGGCGATCGCCCGTGGCATGCCGATGATCTTAAGCCGGGACGGGAGAGTGAATCCAGGGGGAACGAGCGTCCAGTTCGTTTTGTCGATCCAACCCCGGGGTATCCGGCTGCCATGACTATCGGAGCAGGCATCTTCCTCATCGCGGTTGGAGCGATCCTCAAGTTCGCGACCAACATCCACGTCAAGGGCCTCAGCATCGACACGATCGGCGTGATCCTGATGATCGCCGGAGCGGTCGGTCTCCTGATCGGCCTCTTCCAGGAAATCGTCTGGTCCCGCCGCGCCCGGCCGCTCGCGCCCGGCGAAGCGCCGCCCGTCGAAGAACGGCGCGAAGTCCGGGACCCGGCCTACCGCGAGCAGCCGCCCCGCTACTGAGCCGCACCCTCGCCACGATCGGCGTCTACGGCTTCGACGGAGCGAGCTTCGTCGAAGCCCTCCGCGGCGCCGGGATCACTCTGCTCCTCGACGTGCGCCAGCGCCGCGGCGTGCGGGGCAGCGAGTACGCCTGGGCGAACGCCCGCCGCCTCGAAGCCGCGCTCGCGGAAGCGGGCATCGCCTACGGCCACCTGCCCGAGCTGGCGCCGACGACCGAGATGCGCCAGCTGCAGTACCGCGAGGACGAGCGGCGCGGTGAGGGCAAACGCTCCCGCACCGAGCTGGCGCCCGAGTACGTGAGCCGCTACACCGAGGAGGTCCTCGACCGGGTCGACCTGGAGCCGATCGTCAAGTGGATCGGCGCCCAGCATCCGGCCCTCCTCTGCGTCGAGCGCGACCCCGAGGCCTGCCACCGCTCCCTCATCGCTGCGCGCATGCAGAGCGAGTTCGGCTGCGAAGTCGAGCACCTGAAGCCCGCCTAGTCCCAGTCGAGACCCGGCATCTCCTCCGCCCGCAGCCTCCCGTGCCGGCGGAAGGCCCTCTCCAGCTCCTCAGTGAGCCAGCTCGCCCCAGCTTCCGACAACCGAATCGCGGCGGCCTGCCGGATCGACTGCCGCGGATCGACGTTCCCCACCCCACGGTCCGCGTTCTCCGCCGTCGGCCCGAAGGCATAAGCCCCCAGCTCGTCCATCAGCTCCCCCAGCGAGACCCCGTCCGCCAGCGTCCCCTCGACGAACTCCGCCCCATGGACGCGGATGAAGTGAGGCCACCGCTCCAGCCAAGGCCGCCGCGCCACGTCCTCCGCCCCCGCATCGTCCCGCCCCTCCTCATAACCCTTCGCCACCGCCCGCCCATAAACCACGATGTCGTTCGGCCCCCGCACCAGCTGCCCCATGAACATCAGGTCCCCGTCCCGCACCTGCCGCGGCCGACGTCCCCGAGGGTAGGTGCAGATGCGGTGGCTGCCTGAGGTGGCGACGACGTCGGCGATCGAGCGTTCGCGGGAAGAACGGCTACTGGCGCGGCCGAAGAACTTGACGAAGCCGTGCCGCACTAATGCTCCGGGAGAACTGCTTTCCGGTTGCGCATCACAGATCGGACGCTCGACACCTCAGCTTCTTGCTCTTTCGGACTCGAGCAGGGTAGAAATGTCGTCGAGGAGCTGCTTGAAGGTGTCATAACCGGCTGCCGTGTTGAGGTGCCCGCCACCGTCGATGACGATCAACTCGACCCCAAGCAGGTCGGCGAGCTCCTCTCCCTTCGCCCGCGGGACGTATGGGTCATCACTACCGGTGTAAACCCGAAAGACATCGCTGGCGCCGCGGATCCTGTCCCAGTCAAAGTCTTGCTCAAAGAAGGGGGCGTTGAGTGGGTCAAAAGCCTCAAGGCCAAGTTCACCCACGAAGCCACTGGCGAGGAACGTGCCCGCCACTGAGGTCTCAGCCCGTTCGAGTGCTCGCAGGAGAAATCCCACTCCCAAGCTGTGCCCGACGAGCACGGAGTCAGAGGTCAGCCTGCCGGCCGTCGCGTCGAGAACCTCTAGCCATCGGTCAGGTTGTTGTCCCTCCGGGGTCGGAAAGCTGGGCACGACCGCCCGATGGCCTCGTTTGCGAACTTCCTCGGCGAGCCAGGGAAACCAGTTCTCCTCCGGGTTTCCTTCGGTTCCGTGAACGATCACTATTTCTTTCATCTGAATTCAGGTCCTTTCGATCAGGTTTTCATACACGCCAAACGAAGGTACGTCGTCGGATACAGCTCTCCCGGTACCTCCGACAGTTCCTCGAAATCGATCTGGAATCCGCCTTGGGACAGGGCCGCCCGAACGTCCTCCTCCCCTCCGAGGTCATTGCTCTTCATGCGCGCGGCGTAAGTCTCGGCGAGAACTCCGATCTCAGCGGGAGATCGCTTCAGGAAGGGGCGCCAGCGGCGGGCACGATGTTCGGCTCGCTCACGGAAATCGCGTACTGCCACGTCGAACTCTCGAGCCCTCGCGGAGCGGGGATGGATCCGGACAGTGGTCACCAGCGACCCACCGCTTCTGAGGAGTCCGGCCCAGGCCTCCACCACCTTCTTGGTCTCCCGGGGGCCGAAGCGAGTGAGAAAAGCATCGCAGCAGATGAGGTCGTAGGCACCGGCTGGAGCAGAAGTATCGAAGAGATCCTCCTCGTAGATTCCCACCGGTCTTCCGACTCGCTTGGCGAACCAGCGACAGGCGAACAAGGGGGTCGCACACATGTCGAGCAAATCAGTGGCGGCAGCCGCCGGAGTCGCGGCAGACACGTAGGCGAGCATCGAGTAATCGGCCGTTCCGGTGATCAGGATCCGAGGAGATTCTCTCCCTTGCGTCGCCGCAGCGATTCGCTCCAAGTAGAACTCTGAATGCCAGGTGGGGGTGGAAACGAGGTTGAGCAACCTCAGGTATTGCCAAGTCCCGTGATACCACCCACAACCGGTCCGGTCCACATGGTCACTGGTGCACAGTACGTCACTCACCCCATGCACCAAATCAGCACTGAGAACGAGTGGCTCCTCAAGCTCGACGGGAGGATTGATAGGAGCACTGGGATCCTCAGACCACGACAGCAGCTGATCCCAGAACCCCTCTCCTTGTCCACGATCAGCCGCGCGTTCGCTAATGGTCCAAATCGCATCCTCACCCCCGACCTGCGAGCGCGATACGACGACGACATCCTCATCCACCAGCCAGAGCCCGTCCGGTATCTCCGCCTGGTTCGTCTCAGGAATACTGCCGAGGAAGACAATTCTGCTCTTCACGCCAGCGGCGAAATCCAGCTCGACCTGGCGACTGACATCCCCTTTGGAGATGCCCCGGTGAGGGAGCACGTAAATCCTTTCCACAGTAAGCCGCCCGTTGGAGGCCACATCGCGCCAGACTCCGTGCTCAAAGGCCTCTGGGTCCCATCCCGCCGGATCGAAAGGGATCAGCTGACAGACCCTCGAGACGGCGGTCACCGCTATCGAGCGGTGTAACTCGAGCAAAGCCGACTGGGGAAAGTTGACGATCGTGGGATCGATGCTGTCGCGCCGCGACCGAAAGTCCCGGAGCGTCACCCGCGCGGCATCGAGCAAGGGCGAACTCATCGGTCCCTTTCCCCGCTGGTAACCAGATGTTCTGGCTCGATCGGTGCGTCCCGTTCCGTGGCGATCCCTTCCAACAGGATCGGGAGTTCCGCCTTCACGGTCGCCCACAGGATGCCGACGAGCGAGTTAGCGACCAGGGCCACGGCGCTGCTCTGCGCCTGTGACTCCGAAGCGAGATAAGAAGTGCGCGTCCAAGGCTCGCGGTCCCTTGCCCACGAGAGCAGGTGCATCAGCTCGGCGCTCACCTCCCGCCAGCGCCCGCCGGTGAGGATGTAGGCCTCGAGGGAGTCGGCGGCGTCGACCTCTGCTCCGGGTTGGATCCATGCCGCCCGCTGGCTCAGCAGGTAGGCGCGGCCGGCTCTGATCGTCAGGTCGTCCAAAGAGATTCCGGCACGGATGAGGGCGGCGAGACACATCGCGGTCGTCTCGACGGTCGAGTTCCAGGTTCCGGTTCCGCTCTCCCATGCGCCCGCGCGGTATGGGCCCTCTGGGTAGGGTCGGCGCAGCCACTGAGATGCCTGCTGCACGGTCCGACTTGAGCTGATGGTGTGGCCGACCGCGGTGAGGCCGAGCACCACCCGTGCGGTCACCCAGGGTACCCGCGCAGGGTAGAAGTTGCCCTCGGGCTCCTGGGCACGCTCGGCCGCCTTGACCAGGTCTTCCACCCGGCTGCCGCAGCGGCTTGGCGCAGAGCCCTCGAAGCCGAGCAGTTGGCCCAAGACCCAGGTTCTGTGCATGCGGTCGAAGTCGATCGAGTCCGCCGGCAATTCCACCGGCGCCTTCTCGGCTTTCTTGGCCACGTCCTCAAGCCTCATCTTCTCCGCAATGGCGGTGAAGTCGTCCCGCTCACGGGACGTCTCGCCACGGGGCCTCGGCAGCTCGTCCGCGTCAATCGCCCAGCGACGGCGGACGAACTGAGCAGTGGTTCTCCAGGCTTCCTCATCGAAGCGGCTGAAAGTCTGGGAAGCATGAATGGCGGATGCGATGTTGTCTCCCCAAGTCGCATCCCCCTCCGCCTGTCGACGCAGGTAGTTGCGAAGGACCTGAATCGACTCCCACGCGCGAGCGAGGAAGGTGCTGCCGTGTTGATCCGAGTCCTTGCGAGCGGCACTGGCCAGATCCAGGCGCTGCAGCATCGCCACGATCTGTTCGTCGCCCGCCGTTCGCAGGTACTCGAGGCTGAGCTTCACCGGCGACCCAAGGGGAGCAACCAGCTCAGGCCATTCCCTCTGCAGGTGCATAGCGATCAGCGCCGCGTGGCTGCGATGGCCGATGGCCACAAAGGACCCAGAGGGACGGACGATGCGTCGCTCCACAAGCTCCTCAAGTGCAGGGCGTGACTGTGCTTCCGCGAAGTTCCGGGCGGCGTCGATTTCAAATTGGCCAAGAGCAGCGAGGCAGAAGGCGAGGCGGGTCGCCTCCGCGGAAAGCGGCCGGTCTCCGGTCAGCGCCACGAAGCTGGCGCCCGCGATCTCCTCGAGCGAGGGCACCTCTCCGGTTCGGAGGTAATGCTCCAAGGCCTTGTTGGCAACTAGCAGGTCCCCGGCGCTCACATGTCGGAGTTCCGAGAGGACCTCGTCGCGGACATCGCCGCCGATTAGGCCTTCGATGACGGGGCGCAGCAGATCTTCTCCGGAACAGGCCACGGTCACCGCCCCCGGACATGCTTCCCCAGCCAGGGCCCGTGCGGAGTCCCAGCCCAGGAGAAGGATCCGCACACTGGAATCGACCGAACCCGAGAGCGAACTGAGCAGGTTTCCGATCTGGATGGCCAACCCGGGGTTGGCCTGTATGTCGTCGAGGACGATCAAGTGTGAAGCGGCGGGCCCCTTCTCACACAAGGCGAGAGAGATGAACAGGTCAGCCGAGCCCGCCGTCGGCTCGCTGAGGTCAATCCAAGAGGCAGTCCAACCCGATGCTGCGAGACGGTGGACGATCTGTGCGGCGGCCACGGTCTTCCCGGATGCGCTCGGGCCGATCATCGCGATGTCGTCACCGGCGCGGAGGCGCTCGATCACGGTCGCCACACGCTCGGTCAACACGGTCCCTCCTTCGATTGAGACTAAACGCGGGGAGACGTTCTTCACGCGCGAGATGACGTCACGGGCGGCGGTTGGAGCCAGATCCGGCACTTCAAAGAGGCGCTGGAGGACGTGAGCGAGGAAACGGTCGGGCTCCGGCAGCAGATCCCGGACGGTGGCCAGCGACTCCTTCACCTCTCGCAGGGAAGCGATCCCAGCCCGGATTCGCAGCGCCGGGGCGTCGGGATCGGTCTCGACGGTCAGCGGCAAGCAGGTTCCGTGTTCGTCTCTCCGGAGGGATTCGACCGCGAGAGCATGTGCGGCCTGCACGGCCACCTTTTGATCAGATGAGCCGAGTCGGACAAGAAGGGCATCTCGGCCTTTGGACGGATCCTCTTGTACTGAGCTGGGCTCCCGGTGAAGCTCCGCAAGTACCGCCAGCGTTTCCGGAGAGGGCTTGAGGCCCCGCTCACGTAAGGTCGACAGGAGTTCCTCGGCCGCTACGCTTGCCCCCGCGACATCTTCCATTTCGATCAGCCGGCGAACCATCTCCCGCCGCGGCGTTTCCGCCGAGGGACTGAGATCAACCCACCGTGAGGTCAGCGTGCGGGCAACGCCCATTTCCCCCCGGAGCTCAGCCCGGTTCGCGAGGCGCTCCAGCATCGCAATAACAGCCTGAGCATGAGCTACCCGGTGAGGGGTGATCCACTCAGTCGAAAGCTCAGGCATCAACTCGGCCTCCGTGATGTCGAGGATGGCATCGAGCCCGCCCTCCTCGGCCAACTCCTCGAGCGCATGGACATCCACCCACACAGAGGACGTTTTTGGAATCCCGACCTGGGCCTGGGAACGACTAACCAACTCACTGAAGTCAGGACCTAGAGCGTCTAACAACGCCTTCAAGGCCTGGCGCAGCTTGCGACGGGCGACGGAGTCGGAATCCTCCATCCAGATCTGGCCCGCGACCGTGGTCCTATCATGGATTCCCGGATGCAACACCAGCCAAGCGAGAAGTTCACGCTTCCCACGCCCGGTGATGGGATCAAGCGCTTGATCTGCATGGGTTACCGTCAGGTTCCTCAACACGAAGAATTTCCACACCTGCTCTCCCCCAGCCATCTCCGTGGGAAACCTAACGGTATCCCTGCTACGCCGTCCCTACGCTGGAGTACTTAAAGCCTACGGCTACCACCTTCCCTGACTCCGTTCATTGCCATTCACGAACGGAGTAGACATGTTCACCAACGCAAAGACCCGAATGTTGATTCTGGTGCTCCTTCTGGGCGGGACCGCGTCCACGGCGGCACCGCAGATGGAGCTCGTGGTTCGACTGCAGGTAAAGGCTGCAGTCTCAATTCGACTTGACCAAGCGACACTGGAGGCACTGCGCGCGGTCCCCAAGCCGAGGGACCGCGACGCGGTCGAGCCAGGATACGGGAGCGACGGGACTCGAACCCGCGACCTCCGGCGTGACAGGCCGGCGCTCTAACCAACTGAGCTACGCCCCCAGGGACGGGCTGGCTCGCCCGGGGCCGGGGATTATCTCAGGAGCGGTGGGTTGGCGGGGCGTGGGCGCAACTTTGGCGGCTGGGGGCGATTATGTGGGCGTGGGGGTGCTCGTCTTTCTCGTCTGCTTTCTGCTCTGCGCCGGGTCCGCGGGGGCGGCGCCCGGGGAACGGGACGCGGGCTTCGGCCAGAAGGGGATCGTCAGGCTGGCGGCCGATCCCGCGGCCCAGAACGTCGAGGACCGGATCGAGATCGACGCCGCAGGCCGCTACCTGGTGCTGGCCACGGCGAACGACGGCAGCGGCAGGCTGCTGCGGTTCCTGCCCGACGGCAGGGTCGACGACGGCTTCGGCGTCGGCGGCTCGGCAGCCGCGCCCGCGGGCACCTGGCACGACCTCGCGCTGCAGCCCGACGGGGGCATCGTCCTCGCTGGCAGCCGCGAGCGGGACTTCGCCGTCGCGGCCCTCGGGGCCGATGGACAGCTCGACACCGGCTTCGGCCCCGGGGGCATCGCCACGGTGCACCTCCAGCCCGGAGGGCCGCTCGCCGCCGACCGGACGATCGAGGAGGGCTTCGAGCGGGTTCGGATTGACTCGGCGGGAGGCGTCGTCGCGGTCGGCGACGCCGAAGCCTGCCGGGAGGACTCCGAAGCTGAACCAGAATTCCGCTGCTTCCACGAAGGCTCGGCAGTCGCCCGCTTTTCGTCGAGGGGCGACCTCGATCCCAGCTTCGGCGACGACGGCATCGTCTTCTTCGATCCGCTCATCGACGGCGGCGGCAGGTACGGCGTCGGCGACCTCAGCTCCCTGGCCCTGCAGCCGGACGGGAAGGTCCTCGCGGGCGGCAGCATCGCCGACGACCTGCTCGTCATCCGGCTGACGGCGAGCGGCGGCCTCGACACCTCCTTCTCCGGCAACGGCCTCGCCCGCTCCCGCGCCGACACCGCGATCAGCGAAGGGGAACTCTTCCACGCGGGAGCCGCCCTCGCCGTCCTGGTGCAGCGGAATGGCCGCATCGTCGCCGTCGGCGGCGAAGTCATGGTCGCCTTCAGATCGAACGGCACCGAGGACCCGAGCTTCGGCCCAGCGGGCGTGAAGGGCGTCGCCGAAGTCGCCAACGACCACACCACCAACCTTGAATTCGAACCGACCGAGGCGGCGCTCGACGGCGAGGACCGCATCCTCCTCGCCGGGGAAGCCGGCTACCTGACCGCCGTCTCGCGCTTCTACCCGAACGGCGCTTTTGATCCCCGCTTCGCCGGCGACGGCTTCGCCCACGTCAATCTCTCCCGCGCCTACATCGACTCGAGCACGCCGGCAGAGCTGGCGACGGACCTGGCGCTGACGCCGAACGGGGCGGCGACCACGGCAGGCTTCGCCTACCTCGGCAAACGTGCGCGCCTTGCCCTGGCCCGCTTCAGCGGCGGCGACGGCCATCGCTTCCGCTGCCACGGCAAGCTGGCGGCGGTGCAGGGGACGTCCGGCGACGATCGCCTCGAAGCCCTCGGCCCGATCGTCGCCCTCGGCGGCGACGATGAGATCGTCCGAAGCTGGGGCCCGATCTGCGCCGGGGCCGGCGACGACAGGGTCGAGGGCGGCACCGTCGGGGCGATCTACGGCGGTCCGGGCGACGACAGGATCGTCGGCAACGAAGCCGACCCGGCCTACGGCGGCCCTGGCGACGACGTGATCCTCCCCCACAAGGGCTACGACGGCAGGAACGTCTACTTCGGCGGCCCTGGCGACGACCTGCTGACCGGCGGGCGCGGTCCCGACCGGCTCTTCGGCGGTCCCGGGGCCGATCGCCTCTTCGGCGGTCCCGGGGCCGATCGCCTCTTCGGCGGTCCGGGCCTCGACGAGGAAGCGGGCGCGGGCGGCGGCGGCGTCAAAGCCGTCTACGGAGCGCGGGGGCGCGACGGGTTCCACATCCGCCTGGTCGTCCGCGGGCGCCGCGTCACCGGTATCCACCTCCACGTCCGCCTCCACTGCAGCAACGGCGACGTCTACGACTCCTGGTTCAACACCAACCAGCTCGACGCGCGGATCCACCCCAACGGCAGGTTCCGCTACACCAACAGCATCGACACCTCCGAAGAATGGAGCGAAACGGTCCTCGCCGGGCGGGTGACGCGGGAGAAGATCGCCGCCTCATACGCGGAGAAGGGACGCGGCGAATCCTATTGCCGAACCGGCACGCCCCGGCATCCACAGATCGACTTCGTCGCCCGCCGCGGGCGCGGTTAGACGCCGCGGCCGGGCGCCCTACGGGGGTGGTGGGCGGTGTCGGTCCCACCCCGAACCGCACCGCCCACCGGCCCCCGCAGCCTCTCCCTCATTCCCAGGCCGGGTGCCCTCTCCGAACGCAACCGCATCCTCGCGGCTGGGCGCGGGCGCGCCATCCGTATTAGCCCGCCTGTACAGGTGGGGTGAGGCCGTTCGGCCGCGGCGTCCCGCTAAGCGGCAGCGGGCTGGGCGATCTCGGGAACCGCGAAGGGCGCCTCGGTGGCGGCGACCTCTTCCAGGATCTCCCGCAGGGCGGCGATCCGCTCGGCGCCGTAGCGCTCGGCCCAGCGCTTCTCGACCTTGGCGAAGAGCTCGCGCCCGTGGGCCTGCGCTGCTTCGCCGCGCGCGGTCAGGCAGATCAGCTTGGCGCGCTTGTCGTCCGGGTCGGGGATGCGCTGGGCGTAGCCGCGATCGACCAGGTCGTCGACGATCTCCCCCACCGACTGCTTGGTCAGCTTCGCCCGCTCGGCGAGGTCGGTGAGGCGCAGCCCCTCGCCGCCGACGAAGCGGAAGACGCAGCCGTGGGTGGGCCGGATGTCGCCGAACTCCGATTGTTCGAGCTCGGTCCGGAACTCGTCGAAGAGCGCCTCGGAGGCGATGTCGAGCAGGCCCGGGAGAGGGATCCAGAGGGGATGTTTGGAATCGGGAGACATTTCGTCAGGAAGCCTGATAAGGTCGCCTGGTCAGGTCACCTTACAAGGTTGCCTTACGAATTGTACTCGACAGTCTGGAGGTCCTCAAATGGGCACCGAAACCAATCGCAAGTGGTGGACGCTGGGAGCGGTCTGCGTCGCCACCTTCATGCTTCTCCTCGACATCACCGTGGTCAACACGGCGCTGCCCGCGATCCAGCAGGACCTCGGCGGCAGCTTCACCGACCTGCAGTGGGTGATCGACGCCTACGCGCTCTCGCTGGCGGCGCTGGTCCTGACCGCGGGCTCGCTGGCCGACCGGCTCGGGCGGCGGCGCGTCTTCGCCTTCGGGCTCGGCGTCTTCGCGCTCGCCTCGCTGCTCTGCGCGCTGGCGCCCGACCCGACCTTCCTCAACCTCGCCCGCGGCCTGCAGGGCATCGGCGGCGCGGTGATGTTCGCCGTCTCCCTGGCCCTGGTCGCCCAGGAGTTCCCCAGCGGTCCCGAACGCGGGATGGCGATGGGGATCTACGGCGGCACGATCGGGATGGCGGTGGCGATCGGGCCGCTGGTCGGCGGCCTGCTCACCGACGGCCTCGGCTGGGAGTCGGTGTTCCTGATCAACGTCCCGATCGGGATCGCGGCGATCGCCGTCACCTACTGGAAGCTGGCCGAGTCCCGGGACCCGAACGCGACCCGGATCGACTGGGGCGGGCTTGTCACCTTCTCGCTCGGCCTCTTCCTGCTGGTGCTGGCGCTGGTCCGCGGCAACGCCGAGGGCTGGGGCAGCACGACGATCGTCTCCCTCTTCGCCGGCGCCGCGGTGCTGCTGGCGGCGTTCCTGGCGATCGAGCGACGCGTCGAGCAACCCATGCTCCCGCTTGGTTTTTTCCGTCGCCGCGCCTTCGCCGGCGTCCAGCTGGCGGCCTTCGCCGTCTCCGGCTCGATGTTCGCGCTGTTCCTCTACCTGACGCTCTACCTGCAGAGCTTCCTCGGTCACTCGCCGGTGGAAGCGGGCCTGCGCTACCTGCCGATCACCGTCGCTTCGTTCATCGTCGCGCCGATGGCCGGGATGGCGCTGGCGAAGGTCAAGGCCCGCTACCTGATGAGCGCCGGCCTGGCGCTGACCGGGCTCGGGCTGCTGCTGATGTCGGGGCTGAGCCTCGACTCCGAGTGGACCGCGCTGCTGCTGGGGTTCCTGCTGGCCGGCGTCGGCGTCGGGCTGCTGAACCCGGTGATCGCCGACGTGGCCCTCAGCGTTGTGCCGAAAGAGCAGTCCGGGATGGCGGCCGGGATCAACGACACCTTCCGCCAGGTCGGGATCGCGGTCGGGATCGCCGCCTGGGGCGCGATCTTCCTCGGGACCGGTGCCTCGAAGACGCAGGAGGTCGCGGGCGGTGCGGTGGACGGAGAGCAGGCGCGGAACCTGGTCGAGGCGACCTCGTCGGGGGCGCTGCCGCAGGCGGTGGCGGGGCTTCCCAAGGGAGCGCAGGACGCGGCTCGGAATGCGGCGGAACAGGGGTTCATCCATGGGTTGAACGAGATCCTCGTCTTGGGAGCCTTGCTCTCGTTTGCTGGGCCGGTCCTTGCGCTGTGGTTGGTCCGCGAGTCCGATATCGAGCGGGAGACGCTCGTCGATACCGCGTTTGAGGTGGAGCCGGAGCCGGCTCAGGCGTAGATGCGGAGTGGGTGCCCCTCTCCCAGAGACCGTCGCGCAGCTGATCGTGTTGCTGGGCGCGGATGTGGTCTCAGGAGCCTCTGGGAGAGGGGCACCCACTCCACTTGTCTAGCTAGGGTGCGCGGGGATGAGGCTGCTGACGTTTGATGCTGGGGACGGGGCTCGGGCTGGGGTGCTGGAGGAAGAGCGGGTTGTCGATGCTTGGGCATTGCTCGGGGAGCCGCATCGGGGGTCGTTGAGGGAGCTGGTTGCTGCGGATCGCATCGGTGATCTGCGGAACCGGCTCGGTGACACGGGCGCTCCCTCGCATCCGATGTCGGCGGTGGAGGTGTTGGTGCCGGTTCCGAACCCGGGGAAGATCGTTTGTATTGGGTTGAACTACCGGAGGCACGCGGCGGAGGTGGGGGTAGATGTGGATTCGCTGCCGGAGGTGCCGACGATCTTTGCCAAGTACCCGAACGCGCTGGTGGCGGATGGGGCGACGGTGCGGGTGCCGACGGGGAAGACGGACTACGAGGCGGAGGTCGCGTTCGTGGTCGGGAAGCGGGCGAAGGACGTGGAGGAGGCCGAGGCGCTCGAGTACGTCGCGGGGTACACGCTGCTGAATGATCTTTCGGCTCGCGACCTGCAGGGGGCGACGCCGCAGTGGATGGCGGGCAAGGTCTTCGACGGGTCGGCGCCCTGCGGCCCCTGGTTGGTGACGCCGGACGAGGCGGGGCCGCACGACCGGATCGGGGTCCGACTCACCCTCAACGGCGAGGAGATGCAGAACGGGGCCACCGACGACCTGATCTTCAGCGTCCCGCAGCTGGTGGCGCAGCTGTCGCGGCTGATGACGCTCCAGCCCGGCGACGTCGTCTCCACCGGCACCCCCGAGGGCGTCGGCATGGGCCGCAAGCCCCGCGTCTGGCTCGCCGACGGCGACGAGATCGCGATCGAGTCGCCGACCCTGGGCCGGCTGACCACGCGGATCAGCGTCTAACAGCGCCCCGCTTCGCGGGGCCGGGGATCTCGTAGGCCTTCGCCGGCAGGCTCGCCGAGAGCGGGCGGGTCGCCGGGCGCGCCCTCGCGGTGCTCGCGCCTGCCGCGGTCCAGCGGGGGCGGTAGGGCGTGAAGGCGAGGAGGGCGTTCCAGGTGTCGGTGTCGATGATGCCGTTGGCGGGGAGGCCGTGGGCTTCCTTGAAAACACGGACGGCGCGGGCGGTCTGGCGGCCGAAGATGCCCGTCACCGGGAGGTCGGCGCCGGCGGCGATCAGGTGCTCCTGGGCCCAGACGACGAGGTCGCCGCTGGCTTTGCGCTTCAGCAGCGGGTGGACGATTTCCTGGCGGTAGCCGGCGACCGGCCGCAGGGCGCTGTCGGCGCCGACCGCCCCCCACTCCTGTCCGTTCGTCTCCTGCCAGGACCACCAGCTCGGCGGCAGCCCGCCGTAGCTGGCGGCGAAGCGGCGGAAGAGCCGGATCGAGGCGCTGCCGGGGGCTTCGTAGGTCTGGCCGATCGGGTAGATCGGGTGGCCGTAGACGCGGTTGTAGAGGTAGGTGTGCTCGTAGACGGTGCGGACCGAGGTGCCGATCGTCTTCCAGTACATCTGCGGCTGGTTGTAGGTGGCGCCGCCCGGCCCGAAGAAGACCGAGTAGGGGAACGAGGGGTGGTAGTCGACGTAGGGGAAGCCGGCTAGGGCGACGGGAAAGGTGTCGCCGATGCGGGCGCGGAGGGTGCGGACGTAGCGGTCAGCGGCGGCGTACTTGCCCTCGTAGTCGGCCTCGGCGTCGATCACGAAGCAGTCGGCGCCCTTCTGCACCGCCGCGGCAGCGGCCCTGGCCTCGGCGACGGGGGCGTCGCCGTAGACGAACTGCCAGGCGCAGACGCTGAGGCCGCCGCGGTGCAGCGCCTGGACCAGGCCCTTGCTGAACTGGCTCCAGTTGCCGCCGCCGTCGCCCGCCTTCACGTAGACGGTGCCGACGTCGTTGCGCTTGGCCCGGGCGATGATCGAGCCGATGCTGCCGCCCTCGGAACGGGAGACGTACCAGACCCACATCCCCTGCCGGTCGAAGGCGCTGTTGCTGACGTTGCCGCCCGATTCGACTTGGCCGGCGCCGCCAGTCTCGGCGCTGCCGAGAGCAGGGGCGAGCGCCGCCGCGAGCAGCGCGACGACGGCAGCGGCCCACGCCAGGTGACCGCTTCTCCTTTGACTGCCAGGGCTCACAACCGGTCCCAACACGGTAGTGATGAAATGCATGCGCCTGACCGCCGCCGCCTCCCGCAAGATCCTGTGCGCCGCCGCCCTCGCCGCCGGTGCGCTGCTGCTGCTCCCGGGCGCGGCGAGCGCTCGGCCGCAGCGGCTCGAGCACGCCGACCTCTTCCAGGCGGGGCGGGAGCTGGTCTTCACCGTGCGGACGGCACAGCCGGTTGCCCTGGAGCAGCTGGAAGCGCGGCCAGATGTGCGGCGGGCGGCGGCCCGCTACCTCTGCCTTGGGGTCGGCCGCGCCGGGCAGGAGCGTGAACGGCTGCTCTGCCTCGGCGGGCCCAAGGCGCACAAGCGCCTCGGCCTCGTCGTGGTCGATGGCTCGGGGAAGCCGCTGGAGAAGGAAAGCGTCGTGGCCACGGTCAAGCGCCCGCAAGCGGACAAGCTCGTCGTCGCACTCGAGCCCGAAGCCGCCGGCCTCTCCCCCCGCCGCTACGAATGGCAGGTCCTGCAGAGCGACGGCTGCGAAGTGCGCCGCCAGTGCGCGCTGGCCTATCCCGCCCGCCGCGCCAACAGCTTCCGCCTCCGCGCGGTCCGCCCCGTCGGCTGCACCGGCGGCGGCACCGGTCTCGTCACCAACGGCCCGCGCGTGCGCAAGGTCGTCGCCCTCACCTTCGACGACGGCCCCAGCGACTACACCGACGACTTCCTCCGGGTCCTGCGCGAGAAGGGCGTCCCCGGGACCTTCTTCGAGGTCGGCCAGGTGATGCCGGGCCGCGAAGACGCGATGCGACAGGTCCTCGCGCAGGGCGGCGAGATCGGCGACCACACGATGGACCACGTCGAATATCCCGGCTACGCGCAGATCGCCGGCGCCGCGAGGCGGATCGAGGCCGTAACCCACTTCAAGCCCTGCCTCTTCCGCCCACCCGGTGGCGGCGTCAACGGGAGCGTCGTCGCCAGCGCCGGCAGCCTCGGCATGCGCACCGTCACCTGGGACGTCGATCCGCGCGACTGGTCGACCCCCGGCACCGAGGCGATCTACGCCAACGTCGTCGGCCACACCCAGCCCGGCTCGATCGTCCTCATGCACGACGGCGGCGGCCCCCGCGGCGAGACCCTGGCGGCGCTGCCGCGGATCATCGACACCCTGCGCGGCCGCGGCTACCGCTTCACCACCGTCACCGAGCTGCTCGGCGGCCGCATCCTCTACCGCCCCTACGGCTGATCCGGATCAAGATGCCTTTCCGTAGAAGGGCACAGATGAAGATCGCGATCGTCGGAACTGGCATCTCGGGGCTGGTCGCGGCGCACCGACTGCACCCCGAGCACGAGATCGTCGTCTACGAGGCGAGCGACCGGATCGGCGGGCACACGCACACGGTGCCGGTCGAGGCCGAGGACGGGACCCACTGGATCGACACCGGGTTCATCGTCTTCAACGACCGCAACTACCCGAACTTCGAAGCGCTGCTGGCGGAGCTGGGGGTGGCGAGCCAGTCGTCCCACATGAGCTTCTCGGTCTCCGACGGCCGTGGCCGCTTCGAGTACAGCGGCACCCCGTGGGGCCTCTTCGCCCGCCCCGCCCACCTCCTCAACCCCGGCTTCCTCGGGATGCTGCGCGACTGGCGCCGCTTCAACCGCGAGGCGCGGGCGCTGATCGGGATGAACGGGACCGCGCCTTCGCTCGGGCACTGGCTCGAGCAGCAGGGCTTCTCCCGCCACTTCGTCGAGCGCCTGATCGTGCCGCAGGCGAGTGCCGTCTGGTCGGCGGACCCGGCGCAGATGTGGAGCTTCCCGGCGAGCTTCATGGCCGAGTTCTTCGAGAACCACGGCATGTACAGCCTGCGGGACCGGCCGCGGTGGCGGACGGTGAGCGGCGGCTCGCGCAGCTACGTGGAGGCGATCGCGGCGCCCTGGCGCGACCGGGTGCGGCTGCGGGCGCCGGTGCGACGGATCGAGCGCCTGCCGGACCGGGCGCGGATCGAGGTCGACGGCTGCGAGAGCGAGGACTTCGACCAAGTCGTGATCGCCGCCCACTCCGACCAGGCGCTGGCGCTGCTCGCCGACCCCAGCGAGGCCGAGCGCGAAGTCCTCGGCGCGATCCCCTACCAGCGCAACGAGGCCGTCCTCCACACCGACGCCTCCTTGATGCCGCGCCGCCGCGCCGCCTGGTCGAGCTGGAACTTCCATCTCAGCGAGGAGCCCGCCGCCGGCACCACCGTCACCTACTGGATGAACCACCTGCAGCGCCTGCGATCGAAGCGCCAGTACTTCGTCACCCTCAACCGCAGCGCCGAAATCGACCCCGCGAAGGTGATCCGCCGCATCGCCTACGACCACCCCGTCTACACCAAGGACGGCGTCGCCGCCCAGTCCCGCCACCCCGAGATCTCCGGCAACATCCACCGCACCCACTACTGCGGCGCCTACTGGGGCTGGGGCTTCCACGAGGACGGCGTCGTCAGCGCAAACCGCGTCTGCGAGCAGATCACGGGCAAGGTGCTGGCTCACCCCTCCGAACTTCGGGGGGCTATAGCCACCCAAAGCTCGGAGTTACGGGAGGAGATAGCGGCGTGACGACCACGATCGAGGGACAAGGAGTGGGGGTCGCCGGGCCCTCCCCGCTGTTGCCCGCCGACCCCCGCCCCTCGTCCCTCCCCCCCGCCTCAGCCGTCTACGAGGGCACCATCCGCCACCGGCGTTTCGAGCCGATCGAGCACTCGTTCCGCTACCGCCTCTTCCTCATGTACCTCGACCTCGGCGAGCTGCCGGAGGTGCTCGATCCCTTTCCGCTCTTCTCCGCCCGGCGACCCGCGCCGGCGCGGTTCCGGCGCGAGGACTTCATGGGCGATCCTGATCGCCCGCTCGACGAGTGCGCGCGCGAAGCTGTCGCCACGGCCACGGGCGAGCGGCCGGTCGGCCCCGTCCGCCTCCTCACCGGCCTGCGCTATTTCGGCCACAGCTTCAACCCTGTCTCCCTCTATTACTGCTTCGACCAGGGCGACAAGCGGGTAGATGCAATCGTGGCCGACGTCGAGAACACCCCCTGGGGCGAGCGCCATCCCTACGTCTTGGCGCGCGGCGAGCGTCAGGGTACGGTGCTCGCAGACGACCTCGACAAGGCCTTCCACGTCTCCCCGCTGATGGGCATGGACCAGACTTACTCCTTCCGCGCCTCCGAGCCCGGCGAGACCATCGCCGTTCAGATCGAGTCGCGCCCTCGCGGCGAGCATGGGAAGACCTTCGACGCGACGTTGAACCTGCGGCGACGGGAGCTCAGTCGCGGCACGCTCAACCGGATGCTCGCCCGTTACCCCGCCATGTCCTTGCAGGTGGTGGCGAAGATCTACGCGCAGGCGCTGCGGCTGAAGCTGAAGGGAGCCCGCTACCACCCGCACCCGGAGACGGCGCGATGAGGGACGCGCTCGCCCGTGCCGGCGTCGGTGCCGTCCTCGGCCGGGTCAGCCAGGGACGGATCGAGGTCGTCGAAGGCTCGCGCGAACGCAGCTTCGGCCCGCCCGACTCGGAACTGACGGCGAGGATCCAGGTCAACGACCCGGCCGCCTGGCGTGGGCCGCTGCGCGGCAGCGTCGGCCTCGGCGAGGGCTACGTCGAGGGCCGCTGGGAGACCGACGACCTCGTCTCCCTTGTCCGGATCGCCGCCCGCGAGCTGCGCGAGATGGACGGTCTCCGCGGCGCCATCGCCCGCCCGCGCGGGCTCTGGCACCGGGTCCGCCACCTCGTCCCCGAGAACACCCGCCCCGGCTCCCGCCGCAACATCTCCGCCCATTACGACCTCGGCAACGACCTCTTCGAGTCCTTCCTCGACAAGCGGATGATGTACTCCTGCGCCTACTTCCCCGACCAGGCGGCGACGCTGGAGCAGGCGCAGCTGGCGAAGCTCGACCGCATCTGCGACCACCTCCGGCTCGGCCCCGGGAACCACCTGCTGGAGATCGGCACCGGCTGGGGCGGGATGGCGATCCACGCCGCGCGGCGCAGCGGCTGCCGCGTCACCACGACGACGATCTCCCGCGAGCAGTACGAGCTGGCCCGCCGCCGGGTCCGCGAGGCGGGCCTCGACGGCCAGGTGACGGTGCTGCTGCAGGACTACCGCGACCTCGAAGGGCGCTTCGACCGCCTGGTCAGCGTCGAGATGATCGAGGCGGTGGGCTGGCAGTACTTCGACGACTACTTTCGCCGCTGCGACGAGCTGCTCACGGACGACGGGTTGATGCTGCTGCAGGCGATCACGATCGACGATCGCATCTACGAGATCGAAAAGGGCGCGAGGAGCTTCGCCAACACCCACGTCTTCCCCGGCGGCTGCCTGCCCTCGGAGGGGCTGATCAGCGGCTGCCTCGAGCGCGTCACCTCAATGAAGCAGGTCTGGCTCGACGACATCACCGACCACTACCCGCCGACCCTGGCCGCGTGGCGCCAGCGCTTCTTCGCCGCCTGGGAGCGGCTGCGCGCCCGCGGCTACGACGAGCGCTTCCGCCGCCTCTGGGACTTCTACCTCAGCTCCTCGGAGGCGGGCTTCCGCGAGCGGCGGATCGGCGACGTGCAGGCGCTCTTCGCGAAGCCGGGCGCGCGGTGAGCCGGGACCTGCTGCTGATCCACGGCCTCGGCGGCACCCGCAGCATCTGGGAGCCGGTGGTCCCGCTGCTGGAGGGGGAGCGCGAGGTGCACGCGATCGATATGCCGGGTTTCGGGGAGACGGCGCCGCTGCCCGAGGGCGAAGAGCCGACCGCCGCCAACCTGGCGCGCGCCGTCCACGAGGAGTGCGCCCGCAACGGGGTCGAGCGCCCGCACGTCGCCGGCAACTCGCTCGGCGGCTGGGTGGCGCTGGAAATGGGCCGCTGCGGCTGGGCGGCCTCGGTCACGACCCTCTCCCCTGCCGGTCTCTGGCAACGCCCGCTCGGCGAACCGGCTAGCGGTGGCGCCCGCATGCTGCTGCGCGGCTCGCCCTGGCTGAAGGCGGCGCGCCCCTTCCTCGGCCTCGCCCTGCAGTTCCCGCAGACCCGCGCCGCCGCCTTCCAGTCGATCGCCGCCCACCCCGAGCGGATCCCGCCCGACGCGGCGCGGGACCTCGCCCTCGGCTGGCTCGACGGCGAGGGCTACGACGCCGCCAACCGGGCGATGCGCAGCCACGTCTTCGACCCGGCCGGCTACCCGGAGGAGGTGCCGGTGACGATCGCCTGGTGCGAGAAGGACCGCTTGCTCGGCCCGCCGAAGCCACACCGCCGCCCCGCGGGCGCCCGCTTCCTCGTCCTCCCCGGCGTCGGCCACACCCCGACCTGGGACGACCCCGAGCTGGTCGCCCAGACCCTCCTCGACGGCAGCGCCGTAACCTCTCCGGCAGCCGTTTCCGCGAACGAGGAGGAGCAGTGATCGTCGAGAGGACCGAGAACCCGATGTGGCTGTCGAACGCCTACCTGGTCGCCGACCCCGACCGCGGCAGCGGCGTCCTCATCGACGGCAACGACGAACTCGGGCCGCTGCTGGAGCGGGCCGAGCGGGACGGGATCGAGATCACCCACGTCCTCGTCACCCACCCCCACGGCGACCACGTCGCCGGCCTGGCCGAGGCGCGGGCGCAGCTGGGCAACCCGCCGCTGGTCGCCCACGCCGACTGCGCCGCTGAGCTCGACGAGGAGGTCGAGATCGTCCTCGGCGACGGCGAGAAGCTCGACGCCGGCGGGCTGCAAGTCGAGGCCCTCTACACCCCAGGCCACGCCGCCGGTCACCTCGCCTTCCTCATCGACGCCTCCGACGTCTTCACCGCCGACGTTCTCTTCAAGGGGACGGTGGGCGGGACGATGGCTCCCGGCGCCAGCGGCTTCGCCGACCTCAAGGCCTCGGTCCTGCGGCTGTTGGAGCTGCCGCCCAGCACGACCGTCCACCCCGGCCACAAAGAGCCGACCACGGTCGGCGAGGAGCAGGAGCACAACCCCTTCGTGCGGATCTGGCGCGGCCTCGACTCGACCGGCGAGGAGCAGGTCACCGTCTGGGGCCGGCCGGCGACGCTGAAGCTCTGGGCCCCCGACTACGACGGCGGCAACAAGGCCTGGGTCGTCTTCGGTGACTCCGGCGAGGACGCCATCGTCGGCGGCTCCCAGGTCGAGCGGTAGTCACCAAAGCGCCTCACCTCAGGCACGACCTTTAGCCCTTTTCCCACATTTGGACGGATGTGCGATGGGGGAATCGTGGTTATGTCTCCACACTGCGTGGATGGCGACCGCCGTGCAGGAATTCTTTTTCAACTGGTACCCCGTCTTCGGGGTCGTCTTCATGTCGATTCTCTGCTTCGTCTTCCTGAAAATGGCGCGGGGGATGATGGGGTCGACGAAGCCGGAGACGGTGAAGGCGTCCCGCACCGAGGCGGTGCTCTGGGAGGAGGTCCAGGGCGTCGACGCCGCCAAGGAGGAGCTGATGGACGTCGCCGCCTGGCTGCGCGAACCCGACCGCTTCTCCGCTCTCGGTGCCAAGGCCCCGCGCGGTGTCCTCCTCCACGGCCCGCCCGGGACCGGCAAGACGATGCTCGCCCGCGCCGTCGCCGCCCAGGCCGGCGTCGACTTCTTCGCCGCCTCCGGCTCCAGCTTCGTCGAGATGTTCGTCGGCCGCGGCGCCGCCCGCATCCGCCGCCTCTTCAAGGAGGCGCGCAAGGCCGGCCGCGCCGTCATCTTCATCGACGAGCTCGACGCGATCGGCGGCTCCCGCTCCAGCGGGGGCGGCGACGGCGGCACCAGCGAGCGCGAGCAGGCGCTGAACCAGCTGCTGGTCGAGCTCGACGGCTTCGAGAAGGACCCGGGGATGGTGATCGTGATCGCCGCCTCCAACCACGTCGAAAAGCTCGATAGAGCACTCCTGCGCCCCGGCCGCTTCGACCGCCAGGTCCTCGTCGCCGCGCCCGACCGCGACGGCCGCGAGGCGATCCTCCGCAGCCACGCCCGCAACAAGCCGCTCGCCCCCGACCTCGACCTCGCCGACGTCGCCCGCAAGACGACCGGGATGACCGGCGCCCAGCTTGCCAACGCGCTCAACGAGGGGGCGATCATCGCCGGCCGCGCCGGCCGCTTCTACATGACCCGCGAGGACCTCGACGAGGCGCTGCTACGCCAGTCGCTGGGCTCGCAGCAGAGCCGCCGCATGACCGAGAAAGAGCGCCTCATCGTCGCCTACCACGAGGCCGGCCATGCGCTCTGCTTCCGCCTCGTCAGCGACGAGGCGCCGGAGATGCTCAGCATCGTCCCCCGCGGCTCGGCGCTCGGGTTCGTCGCCCGCTCGGTCGACGAGGACCGCTACATGCGCTCGCGCGAAGAGCTGCTGGACAGCGTCGTCACCTCGCTCGGTGGCCGGGCGGCCGAGGAGGAGGTGTTCGGCGAGGGCTACTCCGGGGTCTCCTCCGATCTCGCCAACGTCTACGCGGTCTGCGCGCAGATGATCACCGAATTCGGGATGGGGGTCGCTCTCGACCACGACGGCCCGCCGCCGATCGCGATGCCGGTCGACGGCTGGCGCGTCTCCGACGCCACCCGGCGTGAGGTCGACCAGTCGGCGATGACGCTCGCCCGCGAGGCCTATCGCCGGGCCCGGGCGCTTCTCGCCGCCAATCGCGGTTGCCTCGACGAGCTCGCGGCGCAGGCCCTCGATCGCGAGACGCTGAGCCGGGAGGAGATGGAGGAGATCTTCGCCGGCTTCGAGCTGCGGGCGTTGGCGGACGCCGGGCGCTCCGGCGCGGCGATGGTGGCGTTGAGCCAAAAACCGCCCGCCTAGCCGCGTCGCTCTGGACAATTTGCTCAATTTGTCACCCGCTGGGTTAAAGTGGCTGGCCAGACGACCAGTGAGCGACTCTGAGCATCACTTTGCGCCCGGCCGATCGATGGCCCGCCGCGTCCACGGCGAGCGATCGGTCGGTTTGCTGTACGGGCAGCGAGCGCTGTTGATCGGCGCCCTCGAACCCCTCACCTACACCGGCACGATGCAGAGCTCCAACGCCGGCGACCACCCCTTCACCCGCCTCGCCCGCACGGCGAAGATCCAGGAGACCGTCTTTCTCGGCACCAAGGCCGAAGCCGACAAAGCGCTGGCGGCGGTGCACCGGCTGCACGAGCGGATCAAGGGCGAGCTGGCCGAGGCGGCGGGCGCTCATCCCGCCGGCGCCGCCTACTCCGCCTTCGACCCAGAGCTGATGCTGTGGACGTTGGCGGTGATCGCCGACTCCGGCCGGGCGATGTACGAAACGATGGTGGCGCCGTTGAGCGAAGGCGAGCGCGAGGCGCTCTGGCAGGACTACGTCCGCTTCGGCGAGCTCTTCGGCCTGCCGCGCTCGGAGGTCCCCGGCAGCTACCGCCAGTTCCGCGCCTGGTTCGAGGAGAAGCTCGCCTCGCCGGCGATGCACGCGACCGCGCACGCGTTGGAGATGGCGCCGCTGGTCGCCTTCCGCCAGCCGGTGCCGCTGACGGCGCGGCTAAACCTGGAGACGCAGAACCTGATCGTCAAAGGGACGCTGCCGCCGCGGGTGCGGGAGGTCTTCGGCATCCGTTGGACGGCTGCCCACGAGGCCGCCTTCCGCTCGATCGCCACAGCGCACCGCCAGGCCCGTCACGCGATGCCGCGGCCGCTCCGCCGCGGCCGCAACGACTACTTCTTCGACGCCGTGACCCAAGCCGAGAAGCGCCGCGGCGGCACGCCGACGCCGCGCGTCGCCGCCTGATCCCCCTTTCGGCGAGACTGCAACCGTGCTCGAGATCCTCGCCGTCGCGGCGGCCGGATCCGCGGCGGGGTTTGCCAACTCCGTCGCTGGCGGCGGCGCCCTGATCACCTTCCCGACCCAGGTCGCGCTCGGCGTCCCGCCGCTCGCCGCCAACGTCACCAACACCGTCGGCATCGTCCCCGCCTCCGTCGGCGGCGCCCTCGGCTACAGCGACCTGCTGCGCGAGCAGGGCCAGCGGTTCACGCGCCTGCTGGTGCCGATGCTGGTCGGCGCCGCGGCCGGAACCGTCCTCCTCCTGCTCACCTCCGACGCCGCCTTCGAGGCGATCGTCCCGTTCCTGATCGCCGCCTCCTGCCTGCTGCTCCTCCTGCAGCCCCGGCTCAGCCCGCGGCTCGCGCACGCCGGCAACGAACACTCCCCCTACCTCACGGCCGGGATCTTCTTCAGCGGCGCCTACGCGGCCTACTTCGGCTCCGCCGTCAGCATCCTCATCTTCGCCCTCCTCGCCCTCTTCGTCGCCGACACGCTCCAGCACCTGAACGCGATGAAGATCCTCCTCGCCGGCTGCGCCAACCTCCTCGCCGCCGTCGCCTACGCCTTCCTCGCCCCCGTCGAATGGCGCTACGCGCTGACGATCATGGTCTCCTCCTTCGCCGGCGGCCGCCTCGGCGCCCACTACGCCCGCCGCATCCCCGCCGACCCGCTGCGGATCTCGATCGCGGCGATCGGCCTGGTCGTGGCAGCGGTCCTGGCGGTGCAGGTGGTCAGCTGAGCCCGGCCGCCTGCAGCGCTTCCTCCCAGCTGCCGTGGGCGCGGCCGCGGCGGAGGAGGTCGCCCTCCATCTCGTAGCTCCAGGGGACTTCGACGGCAAATGTCTGCGCGCCGCGGGTGTCGAAGACCATGCCGAGGACGGCGCCGCGCCCCTCCTGTTCCTCGACTTTGAGGACGCGTATATCGAGGTGCTCGAGGCTCTCGCCGAACTGGGAGAGCCAGAGGTGCACCCCTTCATGCCCCCGGTACATCGCTTCGCCGCTCCAGACGGTCGGCGTCCATTCGATCTTCGGGTGCAGCAGGTCGAGAACTCGCTCGGGTTCCCCCTGGAGCATCCTCCTGAAGAGGCGCTCGATCACCGTGGTCTGCGTCTGCGTCGAACGATTCACGAGTGGGCGGTACTGGGCTCGAACCAGTGACCCCTTGCTTGTAAGGCAAGTGCTCTCCCAACTGAGCTAACCGCCCATGCGCCATTATGGCCCGCCGAGCGGGTCGGTGAACCCCCTTGGGATGACAACCGTATCCCGAGCCATGACGACTTCACTGCAGCGATACAGACGGGGGGCTCTCGCCCTGGTTGTCGGACTGGCCCTGCTTGCCACCCTCGCGGTGAGGGAAAGCGACGCCTCCGGGCCGGCGACGGCCACGGCCAGCGCCGCGAAGAAGGTCTCGATCGTCAACTTCGCCTTCAAGCCGGGGGCGCTGAAGGTCAAGCGCGGCGCCCGGGTCGCCTTCACCAACACCGCCAACACGACCCACACGGCGACCAAGGGCGGCAGCTTCGACACCAAGGGGATCGCCCCTGGAAAGACCAAGACGGTCCAGTTCAACAAGCGCGGCGCCTTCGCCTACCACTGCAAGATCCACCCCTTCATGAAGGGCAAGATCGTCGTCGAATAGCCTCGGAGGGGATGAGCCTCTCGACGAGCCTCCGCACCTTCTGGCAAGCGGCATCGACCCAGCTCTTGGCGGTCCTGCTGTTGGCCGGGGCGCTGGGCGCCGCCCTGCCGCACGGCTTCTTCGAGGACTGGGGCTGGATCGCCGGACCGATCTCGTGGCTCCTCTGCGCCGCGATCACCTCGTGGTTCGTGCGCCTGCCGGTCCGGCTCGTACTCATCGGCGCCGTCCTCGCCGGCCTTCCCAGCCTCGTCGCGGTGCTAATCGGCGCGCACTGGATCGGCGCCCTGATCGCGATCCTGCTGTTCGCACTCTGGTGCGCCTGGCTGCGAGGTCAGTTGGCGCGGGAGTACTGAAGCGCTACTCGACAGCAGCCAGCTCCGCCAGCGCCTCGCCACGGCTGCTGAAGACGATGCCGGCATCGGTTAGGCCGGCGACGGTGAAGATGCGGAGGACCTGCTCGGAGCAGCCGTAGAGGACGAGGCGGCCGCCTTCGTCTTCGAGCTGGCGGCGGACCTGGAGGAAGAGGGCGATCCCGGTCGAGTCGACGAACTCGCAGCTCTCGAGGCCGACGACGACCGCGGCGTTGTCGCGCGCCACCCGCTGCAGCACCGCCTGCAGGCGCTCGACGCTCCAGAGGTCGAGCTCGCCGTCGAGCTGCAGCTCGCACCGTTCTGTGCCGAGATCGCGCTCGGCGATCCGCAGGATCTGTCCCCCCGCCATGCCCTGCATTCTCACAGGAGCGATATACCGGCCCGTTTCCTCAGGTCCGCACCACAACGGCGTCGGCGGTCAGCTCGACCACGGCCTCCCAGGGGAACGACTGCTCCTCCGGGCCGCCGGGGCCGCGCAGGCGCCGTCGCAGGCCGCCGCGGTCGAGAATCAGCTCGTCGATGACGACCGTCCCGTCCCGCTCCCAGTGCGCCTTCGCCTCGTAGACGCGGCCGAGGCGGCGGCCGGACCGGTCGACGACCCTCCGTCCCAGCAGCTCGCTCAGCGACTTCAGTTCCACGGCAGCCTCCTGACGAACCAGCGCCGCGGGTCGTCCCCCATCCCCAGTCCGAGGTCCTCGGCTTTCTTCCGCAGCTTCACGGTCGCGCCGAGATCGTCGACCTCCTCCCAGGGGATGCGCAGGGCGTTGCTGCCCCACGTCTCCGGGCCGGAGACGCGCCGCGCGATCCGCGCGGCCCAGCGGGGCAGCCGCCGCGGGTAGAGGCCCTCCCCGACCAGCAGCGCCGCTGCGCGGGCCCTGGTAGCGGCCCCACTCCCAGCCGAGAAACTGGGCGAGGTTGTAGGAGGCGGCGAAGCTGGAGTCGATCGCGGCGCCGCCGACGCAGAAGAGGATGCCGCCGAGGGCGAGGAGGAGGCCGGTCTCGCCGAAGGCGCCCTGCATCGGCAGGGCGACGGTGCCGAGGTCGCTCGGTTCGACGCCGAGCGGGTGGAAGAGGGTGCCGGAGACGATCACCAACGCCACCGCGAGGACGCCGCCGACGCCGTAGCCGAAGATCGCGTTGAGCCGGTTCTCTTTCAGGTTCTCCTCCGTCCAGCCCTCCTCGATCGCACCGGAGGAATAGAAGTGGACCTCGTAGGGCATCAGCGCCGCGGCGAAGACGCCGACGACGAAGTAGAGGTAGAGCGTCGAGCTGTGGAGCGAGGGGACGAAGCCGCGGGCGACGTCGCCCCATTTGGGGTCCTGGTGGAAGACGGTGGCGACGACGACGAACAGCAGCAAGCCGCCGTAGCCGAAGACGCGCTCGATGCCGCCGAAGGGAAGCAGGGCGACAATGAGGACGAGCGCGGCGGCGGCGGTGACGACGAACATGCTGTAGGGGGCGTCGAGGAGGAGTTCGAGGACGATCGCGATCCCGCCCAGCTCGGCGGCGACGGTGAGCAGGTTGACCGCGGTGCTGGCGACGAGGGCGAGCAGGCCGATGCCGAAGCCCATCCGCATCCGGATCACGTCGAAGACCGGGCGGCCGCTGACCGCCGCCACCCGTCCCGACATCTCCGCGTAGACGCCGATGCCGATGACGCCGAGCACGACCGCCCAGAGCAGGTCGTAGCGGAAGAGCGCCCCGGCCTGGGTGGTGAAGACGAGGTCGCCGATGTCGAGGAAGCCGCCGATCGCGGCGATGATCCCGAGGGCGATTTTGAGGATCGTCCTCACGGCGCGTCCCCGCTCAGCTGGGCGACGATCGCGTCCGCCTTTTCCCCCGCTTCGGCGAGGTGCTTTTCAACCAGTTCCCCGTGGCGCTCGTCGCCGGGGAAGGTCTGCAGCTCGGAGAGCAGGCCGGAGATTTCCCCGGCGACCGCGACGGCGGCATGGCGCTGGTCGGCGGTCTCCGGTTCTTCGAGGGTGGCGTCGGCGAGCTTTTCGGCCTCGTGCTCGGCCTCCTCGCCGAGCGTCCGCGCCATCGCCCGCGCGTAGGTGGTTTTGGTCGCGTCGCGGGCGACGCCGTTGGCGACCAGCTGCCCCTGTGCCGCCAGCGCGCTCAGCGATTCGACCCCGCGGTTGAGCTCGTCGTTGCTGAGGTCGCCGCAGCCGCCAGCGGTGAGGAGGAGCGCGGCGGCGAGGAGGGAGCCCAGCGCCGAGGACCGAACTCTCTTGCGGCCCATCCCGCTCAAACCGCCCTGGAAATACCCCTATTCCGCGAGCTTGAACATCATCAACCGCTGAGTTCGCGCACAAGGTCGGCGGCGGGTCGGACGGTGTCGATCCGCGCCACCGTCTCCCCGGCGTAGAGCGCCCCGGCGTCGACCAGCGTCGCCGGCCCGTCATCCGTCGGCCCCGCCGGCGTCAGCAATCGTCCCCCCGGCCGCTGCCCCCGCATCATCCGCAACTGCAGGGACGAGGGCGTGTACCGAGCCCCCGGCGCCAGCACGCGGTTGAGGGCGCGATTCGCGGAAGGAGCGCGCAAAAACGGGTGGCGTTCGTCTTTTCCGCGGTATAGACCCTGAAAGGACGAACGCCGACCCAGCACACGGGCCGTCGCGGCGTTCGGGACGACCCGGTGCGGGGCGGGCCAGGCGGCGCCGAAGAGGTCGGTGAGGAGCGTTTCGTCGGCCGCCAGCAGGCGGTCCTTATATAGAGCGTGAGCGCGGCTCTCCTCGCTGAGGAGGAAGCGGGTGCCGGCGACGGCGGCCGTCGCTCCGGCCTCCAGGGCCGTGTGCACGTCGGCGGGCTCGGCGACGCCGCCGGCGAGCAGCAGCGGGTAGCCGCGAGACAACGCGGCGCGCACCTGCTCGAGCAGCTCCAGCGCCGGGGTCGTCCCGCGCACGTGGCCGCCCGCCTCGACGCCCTGGACGATGACGCCGTCGGCGCCCGCGGCCTGCGCTTCCCGCGCCTCTGCGAGCGAGCCGACCTGGTGCAGCCAGACGCCCGGCGTGCGGCGACGCGGCTTGCCCCAGAAGGTGACGACGACGTCCGCCGCGGCCGCCGCCTCGAACCAGTCCCGCCGCGCGAACGGCAGCAGCACGTTGACGGCGAGCGGGCGCCCGGTCAGCGTCCGCGCCGCCGCCAGCTCGCGGCGGATCGCCGCCGCCCCGTTGACCGCGATCGTCCCCAGGCCACCGGCCTCGGAGACCGCCGCCGCCAGCTCGTGCCGGCTGAGCCCGCCGCCCATCCCGGCCTGGACGACGGGCAGCTCCACCCCGAGGCGCTCGAGCAGCGGCGGCATCCCTCCCAGTCTAGGTTCGCCTTAGAAGCGAACCTCGGTCCCCGGCGGGTCGTAGACGCTCGCCAGCCGCGCCAGGGTCAGCGCCCCCAGCATCAGCCCGAAGTCCCGCAGGGCGATGTCGTAGTAGCCGGAGTAGGTGAGCAGGTTGACGATGATCCCGCCGAGCCAGGCCGCGACGAGGTAGGCGCCGTAGCGCGGCTTCAGCAGGACGACGACGCCGGCGACGATCTCGATCACGCCAACCAGGTGCATCGCGGTCGAGGCGCTGCCGGGGACGATGTCGTTGATCCAGGGCGCCAGGTATTGCTCCCAGTCGACCATCACGTCGAAGAACTTGTCGAGGCCGAAGAGGATCGGGGCGACGGTGAAGGCGATGCGCAGCAGCGTGAAGGCCTGGTAGGCGGGGTCCGCCTTGAGGCGTTCGCCGAAGCTGGGCGCCAGCGTCGCGTCGCGCGGGTCGAGGGTTGCGGTGGTTGACATGGGACCTCCTTGAGTCGTTTGCCGTGTGTCCCATCTGCGTCGCCCACCGGCCCGTTCTTACCTCGGAAATCCGCAGGTAAGGAATCGCCGCCACCGGTCGCTAACAATTCATGGCGACCGCGCTGATGACGACGCCGACGCAGAGGCCTGCCGACTCCCCCGCCCGCGACTGGGTGGAGCGGCTGCGCGCCGACGGTCCCGAGGGAGCGGCCGCGGTCGCCGAGCTGCACGCGCTGCTGCTGAAGGCGGCGCGGTTCGAGATCGGCCGCCGCGGCGCCGAGCTAAAAACGCGCGGCGGCGACGCCGACGACCTCGCCCACCAGGCGGCCGACGACGCCCTCGTCGCGATCCTCGGCAAGCTCGACGACTTCCGGGGCGAAAGCCGCTTCACCACCTGGGCCTACAAGTTCGCCCTCCTCGAGGCGGCGGTGAAGGTGCGCCGCCGCGCCTGGCAGGGACGCGAGGTCCCGCTCGAGGACGAGGCCTGGCGCACGCTCGCCGCCGCCGGGTCCGGGGCCGGCCGCCGCGCCGAGGACGCCGAGCTCTTCGCCGCCCTGCGCGAGGAGATCGAGCGCAGCCTCGGGCCGCGCCAGCGCGAGGTGCTCGTCGCCGTCGCCCTCAACGACGTCCCGATCGACGTCCTCGCCGAGCGCCTCGGCAGCACCCGCGGCGCCCTCTACAAGAACCTGCACGACGCCCGTCGCAAGCTGCGGGGGGCCCTTGCCGCCCGCGGCTTCGATCTCGGCGGCGGAGAGGAGGAGCGATGAAGCGCGAGGAGATCCTCGGCCGGGCTCTCGGCCCCGCGCCCCCGGAGCTGACCTGCGAGCAGTGCTTCGAGGAGCTCGACCGCTACGTCGAGCTCCTCGTCGCCGGCGAGCCCGCGGACGAGCGGGTGCCGGGGATGCACGCCCACCTCGACGGCTGCCCCGCCTGCGCCGAGGACTTCCGCAGCCTCCGCGACCTCGTCATCCGCCAAGGGGATTGACTGGCGCCGCCGACCCTTTAAATTCGAAGCATGGACGGTCAGGGCATAGCGGCATGGAAGCTCCCCTTGATCGTCAAGGGGATCGCGGTCTCGATCGTCGGCGGCTTCTACCTCGGCGGCCCGGGCCTCGGCATGGCGGTCGGCGCCCTCGCCGCCGCCACGATCATCGTCATGGCGGTGCGCAAGCCGCCGCTGCGGCCGATCGTCCCGGCGCCGGCGCCGGACCTGCGCGAGCACCTGCTGGTCGTCGTCGAGCAGCCGCTCGAGGACAGCGCGACGATCGAACGCATCGCCGCCGCCTCGAAGCCGCTCGACCCCGCCGAGCCGGAGCCCGAGGTCCTGGTCCTCGCGCCGACCCGCAACCGCTTCCTCGACCGCTGGGCCTCCGACACCCGCCCCGGCCATGAACGCGCCCAGCGCAGCCTCGTCCTCAGCCTCGCCTCGCTCGCCCAAGCCGGGGTCGCCGCCACCGCCCGGGTCGGCGACGAGGACGTGGTGCAGACCGTCACCGACCAGCTGCGCGAGTACCCGGCGACCGAGGTCTTCCTCGTCGCCGACCCCGGCGCCGGCTCGCACGCGGCCGAGGAACTGCGCTCGCGCCTGCGCGCCCCGTTCCACCTGGTCGACGGCTCAGTTGGCTAGACCCGCCTCGACCCAGACCTCGAGCACCAAGCGCAGCCACTCCGCCTCGACGTCGAGGGCCCAGCAGCGAGCCTCCTCCGCCCCCCCGCCCCCCGCGGCGCTGGACCGGCCGCAGGATCTCGCTCTTCGCCAGCGTCTTCAGGTGATAGGCGACCTGCCCTACTCGCTGGTCGAGTGCTTCAGCCAGGTCCCGCGCGGACGCGCACTCGAGCGATCCGTCGAGATAGGCGGCGAGGATGCGCCGGCGCAAGGGATGGCCGACGGCGCTGATCAGCTCTGAAGAAGAGGGCGGCATGAGCGACGCGGGAGGGCCGACCGTTCAGCCCGTTTCCGGCGCTCCAGATGTTATGTCATAAATACCCTAACACTGAAGTCTTTTAATAGAGAGGCTCCATGGCGCGATGCCGCCCCCGCGCCGCAGCAAACCTCGCTCGCCCGAGCACGCTGCCCTCGGCGAGGCCGTCCGCATGCTGCGCGCCGAGGCGGAGATGAGCCAGGAGGAACTGGCCGAAGCGGCCGGCACCGACCTCACCCAGGTCGGCGGCATCGAGCGCGGCGTCCGCAACCCCAGCTACACGACGCTGCTGCGGCTGGCCGACGCGCTGGGCACGGAAGTCGGCGAGCTGACCAGCCTGGCGGATCGGCTGCGCCGCTAAAGCACCTGTTGCCCATTAGCCGACCTAACTCGAGTATGGACCCGGTACTTCTTATTCTCGAATAGGAGGCTCTGTGCCCTTCGAGCGACACCGGCCGGTCCCCCCTGCCTCCGGCGAGGAGGCGCGAGTCGTCGATTCCCTTCGGGGTCTCCTGCGTGAGATCTCGCGCATCTCTCCGTTCTGGGGCGCCGTGGTCCTGCTCCTGGCCCTCCTCAGTCCCTTCGAGATAACTCGAAACTTCGAGGGGGAGGTCGCAGTCCAGTTCCACGTCACCTCGGTGACGGCCATCGTGATCGCCCTTGCTTGGCTTCCGGCCTTGGTGCGAGCGATCGTGCTGACCGGTGGCGCGGTGAAGACGCCAGCGGGCGAGGCGAGCGCGGGGGGATTGTTCGACCTCCTGCGGCTGCTGACGCCAGACACCAAGCGTGAGATCCTGCCTTCGCTGGCCGCTGCCCTCGACTCTGCCGAGTTGGCGAACGAGTCGGTCGATACGCGGGGGAAAGCCCGCGCCGCGCGTCGCGATGTCGAGCGAGAGCTCCGGAGCTCGATCGGTTCCGTCGACTCTGTCGTCGAGAGGCTGGACGAGTGCGGTCGCAGATACGAAAGCCTTCGCTCCACTCAACCCCCGGGGAATGAACGAACCCTCCAGATGGGCGCTTTGATGGCCGAGGTGCGGGCGCTCGCGGGCCAGGTGGCGATCACCCCACGGACGGTGAAGGAGCGCTTCGGGACCGGGCGCGACGGGGACCGGGTAGTCGCCCTGACCCTGCTCGAGGCGGTGCCCCTCGTGCAATGCCTGGATCAGATCATCGAAGGAATCCGCGATTCGCGCTCGGCCTTCGAGCAGTTTCAGGCGCTCCGTGCCGCGGAAGAAGTTCTCGCGATCCTCGGCCCCGCCGATCGGCAGAGGCTCGCCGACTCTCTCGAAGCAGCGCTGCACGACCCCGAGAAAGGAATCGACGAAGACCCAAGTCGCCTCTTCCCGATCGAACAGATGCTCGCGGAGATCGACGGCCGCATCGCCGAGTGAAGCATGCGCGTACTTGCCGACGTAAAACCGACGGCCGAGCAACTGCCGATCCTGTACGACTACCAACCAGGATTCGTGCTCATTCGCGGAGCCGCCGGTAGCGGCAAGACCACCACCGCGGTCCTGCGATTGCGCCACGTCACCGGCGCCCGGGTAAGCGAGCGCAGCCGCAAAGGCATCGAGGCTCCGGTGCGCGTGCTCGTCCTGACCTACAACAAGACCCTTCGCGGCTACGTCAAGGAGCTGGTCGAGGAAAAGATGGACCTCGATCAGGTCCACCTCAAGATCTCGACCTTCGGCAAATGGGCCGGGGAGGTGCAGGACAAGCCCAGGGTTCTCTCGCCCGCCCGCAGATCGAGGGAGCTTTGGAAGCTCGGCAACGGAATCGGGTACGAGCGGGACTTCCTCCTCGACGAGATCGACTACGTGCTCGGTCGCTACCTACCGGAGCAGATCGACCAGTACTACGCGGACCCCAAACATCCTTACTTCGAAAGGCGCGGGAGGGGGCCGGCACCCCGCGTGAGCCGCAAAAGACGCGAGCGGATCGTCGACGAGGTGATCGAGCCCTACAAGGCCTGGAAAGAGGAGGAGGGATTGCTCGACTGGGCAGACGTCGACCTCGGCATGGTGCAGCGCGAGCCCTCGCCAGAGGAAAGATGGGACGTGGTGGTGGTCGACGAGGCGCAGGACTTCTCCGCCAACCAGATCCGCGGGCTCACCAATCACTTGGCCCGGAGTCACTCGACCACCTTCGTTCTCGATGCGATCCAACGGGTCTATCCCCGTGGATTCGGCTGGCCCGAGGTGAAGGTCAAGGTCGAAAATAGCCAGACCTACCACCTGCGCCGGAACCACCGCAACACCCGCCAGATCGCCGCCTTCGCGCTGCCGCTGGTCCGGGACCTGCCCAAAGAAGACGACGGCACCCTTCCCGACTTCAAGCGCTGTGCGGAGAAGGGAGAGGTCCCGTTCGTGGTCCGGGGGAGCTTCACGGCCCAGATGGACTGGGTTATTCGCTCGATCGAGGAAAAACCGTCCGATGAGTCCGTCGCCCTTCTCCATGCCAAGGGCGGGGGATGGTTCGACTTCGTTCGCGAACGGCTGAGTGCGGCGAAGATTCCGTTCGTCGAGCTGCAGGGGAGGGCGGAATGGCCGACCGGCGAGGAGCAGGTGGGGCTCAGCACCCTGCACTCCGCGAAGGGACTCGAGTTCGATCACGTCTACATCCTCGGCTTGGCCGCCGAGCAGATGCCCCACGGCTCCGAAGAGAACGACACCCAGCTCAACAACCACCGGCGCCTGGTCGCGATGGCGATCGGACGAGCACGCAAATCGGTCGCCCTCACCTACAAGCCAGGCGAGGAGTCGCAGGTCGTCCACCTGCTCGACGCCAAGACCTATCGTGAGGTCGACCTGTGAGCAGCATCGCGGACATCGTCAGCCGGCGGGAGATATCCGAGATCGTTCATTTCACGACCAACAAAGGGCTGGTCGGCATCTTCGGGGTCGGCGCCGTCCTCTCCCGCGAACGCCTCAAAAAAGAGGACTACCTGGAGTACGTCTACCACCCGAACGCCTCCACCCGAAAGGACGAGGACTGGCTCGGCCACGTCAATCTTTCCATCAGCAAGATCAACACCAAGTACTTCGACCACTCGACGCGCACGCACGCCCATACGGACGTCTGGTGGTGCGCGCTCGCCTTCGACCCCGAGATGCTCTCGCACGAGGGAGTTTTCTTCGCAACTACCAACAACATCTACTCCAGATGCCGGAGAGCGGAGGGCCCTGCCGGCCTTGAAGCCCTATTCGCCGAGAGAATCGAGCGGTGGCGGGGAAACCGCGTCACCCGTGAGGACCAGATGCCAGACAATCTGCCAACTTGCTACCAAGCCGAGGTCCTCTATCCGAGAGAACTGATGCTCGACGGCCTTCTGAAGGTCTATGTCGCCAGGGGGCACCATGCCGACATCGTCGCCTCCGCCCGCGACATCCTGCTGGTGCCTGGCGAGTCCGGGCCGGCACACGAGATCCCGATCGTGATCGACCCCGATGCCTTCGAGCCCTGAGCCGCGGCGACTGCGCCGAATCCGGGCTTCGGCCCTCTGGGCGGCCTGCGGGGACGCCCTCGGCTTCATCACCGAGCTGGCCGATTCGCGGACGATGGCCAGCCGCGGCGTCACCGGACCGCTCTCGACTCCGGTGGCCTGGCGCCGAAGGGTCGGGGGTCGGTTCGGCCCGACTGTGGAGCTTCCCGCGGGGGCCATCTCCGACGACACCCAACTGCGGCTGGCGACCTGTCGCTCGATCCGCGGCGACGGCGTCTTCGACCCCGAGACCTTCGCCAAGATCGAGCTCACCGTCTGGCCGAGCTACGCGCTCGGAGCCGGACGCGGCTCGCGCGAAGCGGCCGCGAACCTGAAGCGCCGCGCTGTCTCCTGGTCGACCAACTTCTTCGCCTCGAAACGGAGCGTCTACGTCGACGGCGGCGGCAACGGAGCCGCGATGCGGATCCAGCCGCATGTCTGGGCGGCAGGCAAAAAAGATGACTGGCGCACGGACGTGATCGTCAACGCCGTCTCCACGCACGGCCACATGCGCGGTGTCCTCGGCGCCCTCTTCCACGCCACCTGCCTCGACCGTTCGTTGAAGAGCGGGGAGCCGCCCGGACCGGAGGAGTGGTGGGAGATCGCCTCATCGTTGCGTGAGGCGGCAGCCCTGATCGAATCCCACGATCTCCTCGCGAGCCTGTGGTTGGGCCTGTGGGAAGAGCAGAGCTCGATTTCCCTCGAGCAGGCGGTCGAGGGGGTCGTCGCCGAGGTCTTCGACGAGCTCGAGGCGCTGCAAAGGATCGGCGCCGGGGCAGGAGGGTTCGAGGACGCGGTCGAGGCACTGGAGGCATACCGGCCCGAGCAGCGGGGCTCGGGGACGAAAACCGCGGTCCTCGGCGCGGTGGCTGCGTGGCTCTTCAAAGGCGAGCCAGGGGAGGCGATCGCGGCCTGCTCGAACCGCCTCGGCATAGACACCGACAGCGTCGCCACCATGGCCGGGGCCATCGTCGGCGCGACCGTCGACGAGGAGCCGGAGATGCCGCTGCTCGACCGCCCCTACGTCGCCAGTGAAGCCGAACGTCTCTGGGCGATCGGCGAGGGCCGCCAGGTCCCCAGCTTCCCCTATCCCTCGATCATGACCTGGAGTCCCCCGCACAGCCAGATCGACTGCCTGGGCCAGGCGGAAGGCGGGCTCGGCTTGGCCGGCCTCGGCCTGGTTCGGATCAGCGAGGTATTGAGCGCAGGCTCCGGGAAAAGCGACGACGAATGGGTGTGGGCGGACCTATGGTTCGGTCAACGCCTGCTCGTAAAGCGCCGGGCACATCCGAAACCTTTGTCAGAGTCGCAGCTAGTGAATCCCGACAATCGATACGCCACCGCGAGCCTGCTCGATGCTCCGGTTCGCCTCCCCCGTCAGCCGACCCAAGCTCAGGGAAGGTCATCGAGTCAACCGCTCGGCACGGCCCGAACGGTGCATCAGATAACCGACGAGGTGATAGGCACGGGCTTCGACCCCGAGGCGGTCGGACATGCCCTGATCGAGCTCGCCGAACGCGACGACGGAATCGAAGCGGCCAATCAGTACGCGTCGATCGTGGCCAAGGCCATCCTCTCCCGGCGCGACCGGCAGCGACCGAAGTAGCCGCCGCAGTCGCGACGGGATAGGGGCGGGGGAACCCTCAGCCCCGGGGCGTGCAGGAGAAGAGGTGGGAGAGGCCGAGCTCGGTGCCGTCGGCGAACTCGGGGTGGCCTTTGACCCGCCAGGTGCCGGTCGGGCAGCCGGCTTCGAGGAAGCTCTTCTTGCGGCCCTTGTAGGTGTAGCGACGACCGACCTTCAGCTCGAATCGGGTGACCGAGCCGGAGCCACCGGCGATCCGCGGCACCCGCGCCTGGATCCGCAGGCCGTAGGGCCCTTGGTGGATGCGGGTGATCGTCGCCTTGGTGACGATCGCGGTCGGCGCCGGGACGTTGACGTAGGCGTGGAGGAGGACGGTGGTGGTGGTGCCGTGGACGGCGGCGTTGAAGAGGATCAGGGGGCCGGTCGAGCGGAACGGCTCTTGTTCGGGGAAGGCGACCTCGACTTCGGCCTCGCCCGAGCCGACGATCGCGTCGCCGCAGGCGTGGCGGGCGGTCGCCGAGCTGCTCGCTTCGAGCTGGGTTTTCCGGCAGGTCGGGAGGCCGACGGCGTCGACGGCGATCGTCTTGTCGACGTCGATCCGAACGGACCGCAGCGCCGGGGGATGGCTGCCGTCGCGGCTCTCGATCCCGGCGATCAGGCGCGCCGTGACCGGAGCTTTGCCGTGCCGAGGCAGCCTGGTCGGGGAAATGCCGCCATCGTCGCTGAAGCAGATGTTGCCAGCGCACTCGACTTTGCGCTCGCCGCTGGCGCCGGTCGCAAGGACCAGCGCCAGGGCGGCGAACGCGATCGGGGTGAGTCGGAGGAAGTTCTTCTTCATGCCCCGATCATCGCCGGGCGGGGTGAGCACTTCCTCCCCAATCTGAGCCTTTCGGCGGCGCCGATACGCCAATGTGGGAAGCGCGGCTGCGAGGCGTGTCAGTCGTCGAGCCGCAGGGCGATCTCGAGATCGGCCAAGGAGCCGCGCAGCGGCCGGCCGAGCAGCTCCTCGATCGCGCGGATGCGGTTGCGGACGGTGCGGCGGTCGACGCCAAGGGCAGCCGCCGTCGAAGAGACGTTGCGGTCGGCGTCGAAGTAGGCGCGCAGGGTCTCGCGCCCCACCCTGCCGCCGTCGCGCCCGCGCTCGAGCGGCTCCAGGTAGAGCTGGCGCAGCGAGGTCTCGAGCAGCTCGTCGCGCCCGATCGCCGCCAGCACGGCGACGTCGCCATAACGGAGGACCCGCTCGCGCCGGCGTTCGGCGACCGGCAGCGCCGCCTTCGCCTGGTGGTGGCTGAAGCGCCAGCCGGCGAGGCTCTCCCCGGGCTCGCCGACGGTGACGAAGACGCCGTTGGGCGCGAGCTGGCGTAGCGCCGCGACCGCCTCGGCGGCGCCGAGCGGCTGGCGGCCGCCGAGCCAGCCGGCCCACTTCGGCTCCTCCTCCCGCTGCACGATCAGCAGGCGACGGTCGAGCCGGTCCGCCAGCGCCCGCATCAGCTCCGCCGCGCCCTGCCCCCGCGCCATCAGGGCGAGATGGTGCGCCTCGAGGTCGTAGTCCAGCTCGGCGCCGTCGACCAGCTCGCCGGCGAGCAGGCTCTTCACCAGCTCCCGCCGCCGCTCCGCCGCGCTGCTCGGCCGGCTCGCCGACTCCCGCGCGTGTTCGGCGCTGACCGCCTCGATCAACCGGTCGCCCAGCGTCGCCTGCTCGGCCAGCAGCCGCCGCAGCTCCGAGCTCCCCACCTCCGCCCGCTCCGCCTCTTCGGCCAGGAAATCGCCCACGAGACTGTTCCCCGCGAAGTACCGCCGCAGCACCGTCTCCAGCGCGACCCCGTCCCGCGCATCCAGCCGCGCCTGCGCCAGCAGCACCTCCGGCACCGCCGGCGCCCGCCGCTTCCCCACCTCGAGCACCGCCAGTCGGTAGTCGACCGCGGCGGCCACCGCCGCGTTCAAGCCCTCCAGGTAGGCCGGGTCGGCCACCTCATACGGGTCGGCGATCGCGTAGACCCGCGTCGCCACGGCCTTCTGCAGCTCCGGCAGGCGCTCGCGGAGGCGGCGGGCCAGCACCGTCCGCGGCTGCTCGCGCGAGCCGCTCCCACGCCGCTGCACCTTCGCCTTGGCCATGGGATGACATTAGCGCCGCCGCTCGAAGCCGCCGGTGCGAATGTCAGCACGACACCGCCGAGGCTCTCGATGCCGTGCTGGGTAGCCACTTCGGCTCGCACGAGCTCGAGGTGGTCGGAACGGTCGCCCTGTTCAGCGCCCGCGACTAGATCTCTTATCGTCAACCGGTGACACCAAGGCCGCCCGGGCTTGTGATGTTGAAGTCGCCTTCCAATCTCGCTGAGGGGATGATGCCGCAGTTGATCACGTTGCCGAACGTGACCAAGTTCGCGTTGCCCGAAGCGACACCAAACACGTAACCGATATAGGTGTTCGAGCCGGTCGTGCAGTTCAAGGTGCCTATGGCCGAGCTGAATGTCACTTGAGCTTCCTCGGAACCGACTTCGCCGGTTGTGCCGCTGGTGGAGGTGATGACCAACTTGCCTTTTTTGTGGACGGTGACCGGTCTCGTGCAGTTCCCAAAGGTCAGGGTCGAGACCGTCCCTTTGACGGACGTGGCGCTGTACGGACTTGACGTGCTCCAAGCGAGATGCACCGTTTCGCAAGCGTTCTGGATGAACCCCGCTGTGTCCTTCACATAAAACAGGCTGCCGGCTTTGAGGCTCGCTGTGATGGCGACGGAGCCGGTTTGTTTCACCCCGCCAACCTCGAGTGTGGTCGCCGAGGCGCTGCCCGCTCCAAGCCCTGCAAGCGCCAGGCCCGCCAACATGCTGAATCCGATCCGCGTCGATCGTTTCATTTCTTCTCCTATTTCCCGCCCCGAGCCCTCGAGGCGTGAACCACCGCCGAGCATGCCGCGCACCTCGGCGCATTAGCCGAAAGTTCTTGAGCATTCTACCGCGAGGGTGATTGATCGTGAGCGCCCGGCGAAAGAGGAAGCCGCGGACCTTCCTTCAGGCTCATCGACTAGCAGACATCCGTCAGGTCGTCCCAGAGCCGATTGATGAGCATCGCTCCCTCGGTCGCCGCAAACCCAAAATCCCTCCGCTCGACGAGATCGGCATCGAGGAGTTCATGCAGCGCGCGTTCTACGCCGGCAACCCCGCACTCCGGAAAATCCGCTGCAACGGACTGGATGATCTCCTGCCACCCGAGGCCCCGCGGATGGGCTCCCATCAGCAACCGGAGGGTCTCCTGCTGCGCGAGCTTTCCTTCCGTTGGATCGCCGAAGGGCAGAGCGGCAGAGCCCCGAGGGCCTTCGCGGGCCACCTGGGCCTCCAGGGAGGTGAGGAGCCGCTCGCAGGTCGCGATCAGCTCCTGGTTTTCCTCCGCCGCACCCCGAACGTCGATGTGCGGATCAAGGTCCTTTGCCTCGGCCCTTAATTGCTCGAGCACTTCTCGCACGACGAGGGGAGAGGTCGAGACTTCTATGGGCCGCTCGTTGTCGACCACCCAGCCCAGATCGTTCATGACGAAAGTCAGCCCGTTGCAAAGGTTGCGGCTGAGGCGATCGGCCTTGTCCCACTCCTCGCCCCGAACGGCCTCCAAGATGGCCTCGGCCCCAGCGAGATCGCTGATGATCCGCTCGAACAACAGGTCCCGCTGCTCCTTGGAGATCGAGAGGCGAGCACTGTCGCCCCCCGCTTGGGTCGGATCGCCGCTCATCGACTCCCTCGGAGCACCGGGGCGGCAGCGCGCCGAACGAACGTCGCGGACGAAACCCAGTCAACGACCGCGACGTCCGTCCGGCGCGCCACGCCTCCCCGGCTGAAAGCGCACCCGCTCAAGGCTCAAGCTGTGCGGGCGGGCCATTGGCGAGGCAGGCGGGAGCCGGGCAACTGTGATTGAACTGGGGGAGTTCCAACCCGGCTCCCCGCCTCGCGTCGTACTCGCGGAAGGACAGCCGCGAGCAGTCTTGTGGAGTGGTGGCTGCGGCCCCGAGGCCACGGAAGAGGAGGATCAACGCGGCGGCCAGGGAGGCGCCGCCAGCGACGGCGAAGGCGCCCCTTGCACCTGCGGCGGCAACTACCGCACTCGAGCCCAGTAGCCCAACCGCAACTCCCCCCTGCATCAGGGCCTCACTGGCGGCGAGAACACGGCTCCGAAGTTCGTCAGGCGTGACGCGCTGGACGAACGAGGTTTGAGCGACCTCCCATAGTCCGCTCCCGGTGCCGGCCGAGGCCATGCCGAGCAAGGCAAGCGCGAAAAGGGGAGCGGCACCGACCGTCAGGAAGCCGAAGCTGAAAACCAACGCCGCGGCGCTCAGGAGCGCCATCTGTCGCTGCCCGGCACCGAAGCGTTCTGCGAGGGACGCGCCGAGCACAGCCCCTAGTCCCCAAAGGCAGATCAGGGCCGCGTAGCCGAGCGACCCGACGCCAAATTCCGCAGCCAGCACGATCTCCGCGGGAACCGTGATCCCCACCCCGACGAAGATCACCGCGTAGGCCACGCTCATCTTGCGAAGCGCCCGGTTTCGTCGCAGATAGGTGAACCCGGCCACGATCCCTCCCCTCCTGGTTCGCCGTGGGCGGAAATCGCCGTGAACCGACAGGATCAAACCCGCGGAGGCGAGGAAGGTAAGTGCGTTGAGAACGAAGACCCAGGACCCGCCGACCAGGGTGAGCATGATCCCTGCAACCGCCGGGCCGATCAATCCCCCAGCGGTGCCTGCCTTGGACAGCGCCCCATTTGCCTCCTCGAGCCGGTGTTCTGGCACCAGTTTCGGCAGCGCGGCCGAGGTCGCCGGCACCAGTGGGGCGGACGCCGCTGAGGCCAACACCCGGAGCCCTAGGAGAGCAGCCGGCGAGCCGACGCAGGCCATTCCAAGGAAGGTGACCGCGCCGGCCAACTCCGAGCCGACCATCACTTGCTTGCGGTCGACGTGATCCCCCAACCAACCCGCCAAAGGACTCAAGGCCGCCGGCACCGAGAACGATGCGAGCGCAGCGGCCGCGACCAAGCCAGGGGAATGAGTCCTCTGGTAGAGGATCGCGGATAAGGCCCAGAACGCCGCGTTCCCGCCTGAGTACGTGATGCCTCTTGCCAGGGCCAGACGGCGGATTGCGATCCCGCATGGCGAAAGATGCACGCCTGAGTTGAGTGGATCCCGCGGGGCCAAAGTCCCCTGCCCTTCCGATAGGAAACTGAATTGTCCTAAGCAGGTTTGATCGCTCAGAACCCGGCCAGTTTCAGCTTCGATCAGAGGGTTTTCAAACCGGATCGGTGGAAATAACCTTGCTGCACACCCACTCGTGAACGCAGGTAGATGCGAAGTGAACTATTCGCGCATCCCGCGATGTGGAGCTTCAAAGGCGTTCACCAGCAGGCCGATCGCGGAAACCTCCGCGCCAGCTTTTCGTCGGCGCTGCGCGCGCTGTTCGACGTCAGTCAGGGCTTCCCGACATTCCGTGACAGCTTCTATGACCTGCATCCAACCGCGTTGGTCGACAAGCAGCTGGTTCAGGGTCAGGTGGCGATCGGGACGGCTGTTGAACGTCCCGCTTTTCAGAGCAGCAAGCGAAGCCGAAGAGAAGCGATCGAATACCTGCCAGCTATCCCCTTGTCGAACTGCCTCGGGGATCGGCCGGAAAATCGTCGTCTTCGAAACCTTGGGGGCAGCGGCACGGAAGCGAACGATCCGGGCGCCCCGATAAGCGCCCCCTGGGCGTCGGTTATCGACGTGGACGAGCCAACCAAGCTCAGCCATCTGCTGGCACTTTTCGAAGAACTGGCGGGGGGTGGCTTCCCCCAAACGTTGGTAAAGCTCGTACGGCGTTGCAGTCCTGTCATTTAGCACGTCGATGATGGCGAGATTCAGAGGGTCGGCGAAAACTTTTCCCATCCGCTGCGGCCAGTCGCCCCGGATCAGAGACGGGTCAGCTGCGGGAAGGTCGGAGTCTTGGAGCGGGTGGGACGGCTGGCCTGACGGGAGTTCAAAAGCAGCGAGGTTGACGATCATTGAGCGCGGTCGCTCCTGGCCATCTTCGAGCCGGCGTTTGGCGTCCCACTGAACTTGCGAAAGCACCTTGAAGCAGCGCTCAACAGCCTCCAGGGCGTTGCACCAGCCGAGTCCATCGAGCTGAGCGGTACGAAAAAGCGCGAGCTGCTCGACCTGGTTCTCGGCAGTTCCTGTGCGCAGCGCTTCGCCGAGGCGACTGCCCATCTCCTCTAGAGCCTGCACCGTGAAGGCGTCGCGGATGGAAGTGGGGAACTTCTCCCAGGTTTCGGTGTCTATGACCGGCAGTTCGGTGGCTCTATGGAGGGTGGCCGGTCTGCCCGGACCCTGGGAAAGGGGTCGGACTGGACGAAGCCAGCCGTGCTCTACCAGCTTCTTGAAGTGCCTGTAGACGCTGGAATATGAACTTCCGCCGACCGTCTCGAAGAACTGTGCGGGGCTCATTTCCCGCATGAAGAGCTCGGTGACGATGGTGATCCTGATCCTCTCCATGTAGAGGACTCCGAGACGCTCTAGATAGCTCTGGCCGGTGCACAGCAGCGCGCCTGCAGCCTCGCTCTGTCCTATCGCCGTAGTCGATTGGTCGGGCGTCCCTGAATGCATGGGCAACTACTAGTTACCAGACGCAACCCCTCTCCGAGCTAGGCCCAGTCCCGCGCGTGGGACTTTATTCCGGACCAGCGCAAATAAAGGAGGGGGGTGAGAACATGAAGATGGGAGCCGTTAACCAGGTCGCTCCGATAGTCCAGACGCACAAGATCGGCTAGCTGGAGCCAGATGCGGGGCGGTGCTTCGCACGGCGTGTCCTGCGGGACCGCCCCGCCGGGTTAACCAGGGTTTCTTTCGGCTCTCCGATAGAGGTCAGCCCAACTTTCACCACCCCGGAGCACCCACCGAGGGCGCAGAGCGGCAGCGACCCCCGTGGATGATCTGAGGCCGATTTGCGCGGATCATCAGGCCACGGGGAAGACTTGGGGCGATGAAGACGATCTTGTAGTCGCGTGCTTCATCGGGCGACTCGGACAGAACGACCTCACTGTCGACCTCATCCATGCCGAGGACGACCAAGCAGGTGAGACCCGCCGCAGATATAGCCTCCCGAACCTCGGGGAGGGGTCGAAATCGCTCTCGGTTGAAGATCGGCTCGTACAGCGACTTCCAGGATGAAGGGAAGGTGCCGCCCAAAGTCCAGACCTTGCCTGACTTTTGACCCCCGTTGACCTTCGAGGACGAGCAGGGTCAGCTAGCCGCAATCTCGCCTGCAGAGCGAATTGCGGCTTTGCAGGCGGCCTCGCACAATAATGCGCCCAACGAGAGTCCAACCCGCGACCTCCGGCTTGAAAGGAGGAGGGTCCTCCCCGCCGGGAGCGAGATTGCGGCGTCAATGCGACCGAAATCCGACTTGAATACGCGGGTCCCCGAGCGCGTAAGGTTGGGGCATGCCGAGGGTTGAGCGGGATCCTGAACGCGGCCGAGCCGCTGCAGCGAAGTTGAAGGCGCTCGGCGTCAAGGGAATCCTCATCAAGGCAGCCGAGCAGGGATACATCACGCAGCTCGCATGCAAGATGCCGGAATGCTTCTGCCCCGAGGAGCTTGGAGGCGCGTGCTACTTCGACCCGGTCAGCGACGAATTGAGCGACTGGATGCCCACCCACGAGCACTTCCCTCGCTCCAAGAGAGAGGGTGGCCACCGAGACGTGGACAACGCCATCCTTGCGCACCGTCTCTGCAATCGCATCGACTACTCCATAAGTGTTGGCCGTCCGTATGCGAGGGATCTTGAGAGGGTCAGAAAAGCCCGCGAGGAAGCGATCCGCCGCAACGGCGAAAGTTAGTTCCGGACATCTCTGACGCCTTGATCAAGCCGTTCCACCGGATTGAAAGGAGGGCGGCGGTGGCTTGGTGCAGCGGGTTGGGGGCAGATGCGACTGAAATGAAACGATGGCTGCCTGGCGACAATCCAAACCAGCGCTAGCTCGCTGGGGTCAGCGAAATGATCAACTCAGCCGAAGCGGTCCGAGCAGCCCGAGTAGTGCCGTTGCCGCCGAGCGTGCTGAAGCGGCCCTTTACGGTTTTCGTCTGGACCTTGAACTGGCTTTTTGCAATGCGGGCAATCTGAGCTCCTGATAGCCCATTACTACAGCGAGCTGCGGGAAAAGTGATGATCGCCCTGCAGCCAACATCGGCTAGAGCGTCCAAGAGATCTTCAATCGCTGACTTTGACTGCGACTTAAGTGAGAAATCCGAGCGTGGCCGCTCCGATGCGGGCGGGTAGCGGCCAACTCCACTGACTGCAAGCGGTGCTGTCTCGCTAGTAGCTCGGGCGATGGCCTCAAGAACATGGTAGAAGCGGCTGTACTGAACGTCCGAGTAGGGAGGATCAATGATTACTAGGTCACTAGCATCTAGAGTCTCGACCACATCCAATGCGTCAGCCACCTCGGTCGCCCCTTTTCGCTGAGCGCACCTAGGCGCAATTTGCTCAAGCCACGAACGAACGTAGGCAAGTGGGTCGCGCCGCCAAAAGTCTCGGATGTAGGGGATAGCTGAGTCAGTCGGCTGGAATGGCTGGGCGGTATGGCCAGGCGCGGCAGCGCAGTACCCCGCTGCCGCTATCACGGCAGCTCGACAGGCAGAGTGATCGGGCTCTCGCGCTGGAAGCAACTCCAGCGCCCGATCTAGTTGGATGGCCTGACGGGGAGAGAAATAGTGACCTCCGTAGGCCTTCCAGATTAAGCCGTTTCCTTCTGTCTCACATAGCGTCCGCGCCCGTTCTACCGCGGGGCGATCAATCGGTTCATCGAACTCCTTACTGGCTTTCCAACACGAGTGTCGATAGGCACTGCGCCGCGCGGACTCGATCCAATCCCGTTCGAGCTTTGACAGGTTGAGGCTACGAGTCCTGGTGATCACTGCACTCGCCAACACCGCTGAATAAGCCTGAAGGTCGACTGCCAAAACGGGTCGATCGAACTTCTCTGCCGAATACCAAGATACGACTCCTGAACCAGCGAATAGATCAACTATCCGCTCACTCTCCTGAGCGGCAGCAGTGATAGCGCTGCCAAATCCGTTCTGCAGCATCACCCGCTTTGAGCCCATGTACTTCACGCGGCTAGAGCCCAGAGAGCAATACGCTCGCAGCCCCCCAGGACTGAGAGCTCGGCGGGACATCGGCCAGTAAGCGTTGAATAGGTGTCGACATCGCCCTCGGCAACTTTTTCATCAAGGCCCGTGATGGCTTCTTCCACGTCAAGCCAAAGTAGCTCAGGAGTTCTCATCGACATATCTGCCTCGGCGAGTGCGCGGCTTGCGGCGATCTGCCGACTCCACCATTCGAACTTCAAATAGGGCAAGCTCGCTTCCCCCAGCATTCGTTGCGCCGAGCCACTGGCAACGCGAAGTAGAAGGGCGGCGCGGGCAATGACCTGGAAGTGATCCTCTGGGTCATTTATGTCCGAATTGAGTTCGGCTTCGGCGAACAGCGGGGGTTCTTCAGCAAAGCTCTGGCGGTTGAGGAAGCGGGTTAGTTGCTCTTCGGATTCTGAGGTCTGCAGGGTTCCTAGCGCCTGCTCAAAAAAAGCTTGGAATCCTTGCGGATCGTCGTCCGCTGAGCGGTCATACCGCAGCGCGAACAATCGCCGCAAGGTTCGGCGTAGGAGGTACCGATCTAACATGTCGAAGTTCGTTGCCCCGAGCGGCTCAAAGAGTCGCCAGAGATCGGAGCTGAACTCGACCGCCCGCCGACTTGCTGGCGGGCTGGCGCCGAACGCCGTCCGAGGCTGATAGCTGGAGTCGTTCCTCGCCTCGCGATCACGTCCAAACCGCTCAACGTCGAGTCCCCAGTATCGAAGATAGTCGCGTCCGGTCTGCTGCCAAAGATTGGGACCGGCTAGCGGCGCGAGCCAATCGACAAGCCTGGCGTCAGCAGGTTGGATCACATCGCCCAGAAGCTCGACACTACCGGGTAGATCGGTCCAAGCCGATAACGCGTTCCAGGCAAAGGCGTGGGTAGGTAATTGGTGGAAGATTTCCACGTCATTGGATTCCTTGAGGATGACGTGGGGGCCGGCGAAGACACCTACCCCTTGACCGGCAAGCAGAGATACCGCGGCCCGCAACTCAGCGTAATAGCCAAGATGCCGAGACGTGCTGGAGTCCCCACGCAACTGGGCGGCCAGAGCCCGCCCGAGGTAGGTCCAGCCATCGACGCAATGCAGAACAGCCGAGGCTGCGATGTACTCGGCGAGGTGCATCGCCTCACGCGTTCCAGCGGCATAAACCAATGGCTTTTTTGGATGCTTTCCATCCGGCTTGAACTGCGCCTTCAGACGAGTGGGAGCCTGGTTCAAGTACATATTGGTGGAGGCGAGCCAGCGTTCATGGTAAAGCCGGCCTTTGACGCGGCGAGCAGCTCGCTCGACAGCAAATCGCGAGGCGCTTTCGAAGACTTCCTCAACAGAGCGCCCAGCGCCGCCATGCTTTTTCGTCACGCCGGACTCAGGCATGGAGTTAGCGGTTGCGGGTGAGCTTTTTTACGGCCTCCGCGGCCAATGGCGAAGCCAACTCTGCTTCAGCTGCTGCAACATGTTCGTGAAGCTGCAACCGCAGCTCGCGATATCCGCCCGTCCCGCGGAAGACGGAAGCGCGACGACGCTCCTCATCAGTCAAGTTGGGTGCCCCAGAAGTCCGCCAGTCGAAATCGGCAATCGCATCACCAATCTCTCTGAGCAGAGTCGCAACCCGCTGCTCCGCGAGCCCATCTAACTGCTCTGAGACCGCCTTTTGATCGGACACTTCACTCGCTTCAGCGGCCCGCCAGTCAGCAAGCTGAAGCTCATCAACTGCCAAGTAGGCGAGGTCATTAGTTAGTGAGAGGATGCCGTTCAGTCCTTGGTCGGTGGCCAAGAGGCTAAAACGACTGACGAAGGGGGCTCGCTGACGATCCGCGTTGATCGTCGTTTTTGGCTCATCCCTGCTCTCGGCACCCCGCTGGGCTTCCCGGCGCAGCATGGGGGTCCAGCTCGCTTTGCTGGCCGTAACCGCCCGCTCGACCTGTGACCAAGCGAAGATTAGGAAAGCCGCTTGCTGCTCACGGGTCCAGTCAAGGACCTCTTGATCTTCGCCAGCCGGAGCGCCGAAGAGCCCACCAATCGGCACGCGGCTACCCTCGAAGGGGCGAATATAGGTAGCGAGTAGCGCACGGACCCAAGCAGCTTGCCGAACGTTGCGGTCGCCTTTTTCTCCAAGCATGTTTATTCGGCGATACCAGGGGCTCGCTTCGTGAGACCACATGAGCTCAGTGAGCTCTTGAGCGCGGGTCTCACGGTAGATCGCGGGGCCCTCGAAGCGGTCCAGCCAATCCTGATGGCGCAACAGCGGGTAAAGATCGAAGGCAAGACTGGAGTTGATCCGTTTCGGCTTGATATTGATGGTCCAGAACAGATAGGCCTGCCAGGTTCGGTCTAAACCGACAAAGGCGACGACTGGCAGCTCATAGTCCGACGCTCCCTGCTTGGCATCAAAAGCCCAGAGCCGGTGCTGGCCATCGATGACCTCAATTGGATGGAGTGAGTTAGGTTCCCACTCCCCCTCGTCGGCACCAATGGGAAGGTGAAGTTTTGAACTCCCACCCTCGGAGGAATCGATCGAGATCAGATCGTCGGGGTCAACCGTTGCTCCCCCCATTTCATCGCCGGCAGTGCGGATATTGACCACGATCGCAGTAGGCAGCCACCCCGGCTGTTTTAGATCATCAAATTCGCCTGACTCACGCCGCGTTTTGCCTAAGTCCGACCAGGGATACCCATGGCGTATGAATCGAGAGATCTCTTCGGAGCGTTTCTCGTCGTGTCGCCGCTGGATGCCGAGGTCCGTGCGACGGCGAGCTCCTTTGCTCGCGTCACGGCGCTGAATTCCAGATAGGGCGCGGAGGGTTGAAGCTCGAATCGAGAAGATGAAGAAGTGATCATCGGGCTTCGAGCGGTGGGGCTTATCGAAATCGATCTGCTCCCACTCTGGCTGCCACTGGCGCACTTTCAGGGCGGCGATCTCGCTGCCCTGTTGTTTCTTTTTTGCCGGCGTCATCTCTGAGTAGCCAATCGGTCCGCCGCGATCCTAACTTCAACAACGCGATTCGGCTTGGCCGTGCGCCGGTTGCATGATCTCGGTAGATAGCTGCCGTAATCAAGCGGTCGGAAAGATCTAGGACCCCTACGCCTCACCTCCTTTATCCGATAGCCCTCCGAATCGGATCATGGCGGCGTCCCAGAGAGTGGGCGTAGATCGAGATCATCGTCTTGATTCCGTGCCCGGCGACCTCGGCGAGATCGACATCGTCGACTCCTGCAGCTCGTAGGTGAGTTATGTAGGAATGGCGACACTCATGAGGGCGAATGTCTAGACCAGAGGCTTCCTGAGTGGGCTTCCAGAGGTCGCGGTAGAAGGTGCGCTCGCGCCAGAGGCGACCGCGAGGGGTCGGGAAGAGCAGCTCGCAGTCGGGGCCGTTGAGGTTGATCTGGGCTTCGAGCATCCAGGCAAGGGTTGCCGGCACCGGAACGACGCGACCGGCGTCGGGCTCGCCGTGGTCGGTCTTCGTCCCCTCGAGGATCCGGCCCTCGTGGGCGGCCGGCGCACCTAGAGCGTTTCGCCGTCGAAGTCTTCGCGGCGCAGGGGCAGCGCCCTTAGCCGTGAAGACGCAGGCCGGCTGCACCGTTTTCTACTGAGCCCAAAGTCCACTTAGGGGAACAGCGAAGAGGCGGTCGCCCAGGGGCAGGGTTTGAGCGCCAGTGTAGAAGAGGACGCCGCAGCGGAAGGACTTTGGGCGGGCGTCTCTCAGTCGCGCCAGGGCACCCCAGTCTTTGTCTCTGATCGTGGCGCTGGCCTTGACCTCGATCGCGCAGATGTCGCCGGCGCGGTTCTCGAGGATCACGTCGATCTCATCTCGCCCCCGGCGATAGTGGTGGGCTTTGGGGTTTTCCTCCGAAGAGTCGGCATGGCGCACCAGCTCCATCGCTACGAAGTTCTCCAGCGCCTTGCCGGTGATCTGATCGTCCTCGCGGAGCCTCTTCTCATTTGCACCGAGCAGGTGCAGGAGCAGGCCGGTATCGGAAACGTAGATCTTCGGATGATGGATCTCCCGGCTGCCGATGCCCGGCGTCCAAGCGGGCAGCCGCTGCACCAGGAAGATGGCTTCGAGCAAGCTGACGTGGCTGTCGACCGTCTGGCTGTGAATTGAAAGTCGCTGGCTGAGATTGCTGGCCGAGAAGAGGTTTGCCGTCTGCGAGGCGATCAGACGCAGGAGGCGTGGCATCTCGTTGAGTTTGCGTGCCTGGCTGATGTCTTTGAGGTCCCGTCCCAGAGTGGTCTGGATGTAGCTGTCGAACCAGCGAGCCCGGCGTTTGGGCGATCGCAGGCGTGCCTCCGGGTAGCCGCCGGCAATCAATCGCCCCAGCAGGGCATCACGGCCTTTCGGAGCTCCCTCCACCTGCGGCGGCCTGCCGGCGAAAACGGCGTCGACGAAGTTGAGAGACAACCCCTCGATCTCGGCCTGCGTCAGGGGGCCGAGGTTGATCAACTCGACCCGTCCCGTCAGGGCCTCCCAGACCTTGCGCGTGCGCAGGACGTTGGCCGAGCCGGTGAGGAGGAACTGGCCCGGTGACCGGTCCGCGTCGACGACGGACTTGATCGCGAGGAAGAGGTCCGGCCCTCCACGCTGGACCTCGTCGATCAACACTGGCCGCTCCAACCCCGCGATGAACCCCTCCGGATCGGCCAGGGCCGCTTCGCGCTGCGGCTGCTCATCCAGGTTGATCATCCTCGCCGGGTGGTCGGTGCGAACGATCTGCTCGGCCAGAGTGCTCTTGCCCACCTGCCGGGCCCCCATGAGCAGGACCACCCGGGTATCGGCCAACGCCTCGGCGACGAGGGATTGGTTAGCTCTTGGGAAGATCTTGGGCATAGGCCTCTCTTGTCGCAAACCGTGATTTCAGTTTGTTGCAAATTGTGGATAGGGAATGTTGCAAATTGTGGATTTGAATTGTTGCAGATTGTGGATAGACGATCTGCTCGAAGGCGCAGTCGGACAGGCGGGCGGAGGCGTGGAGCGCTGTATGGCCCTTGCCGGGCTCAGGGAGCAGAGGAGCGGCTCGGTAGGAACACGAGCAGAGGACGAAGGCGAAACGATGCGCCCGACGGGAGTCGAACCCGCGACCTTCGGCTTGAAAGACCGACGCTCTTTGGGCCCCCGAAAGGACCCGTTGACCACTGAGCTACGGGCGCTCGACTGGAACGATACCCGCGCAAGGGGTTCTGAGCATCGTGGGCGCGGCTAGAGTCTTTGGGATGGAGCTTGGGATCGAGGGGAAAGTGGCTTTGGTGATGGGCGCGAGCAGGGGGATCGGGCGAGGGATCGCCGGGGCCTTGGCTCGCGAAGGGGCGCGGGTCGCGCTGGCGAGCCGATCGCGGGAGCGGCTCGAGGAGGCGGTGGCGGGGATCGGGAGCGGCACTCCCTTCGTCGCCGACGCGACCGACCTGGAGGGGCTGGCGCGGTTGCCGCTCGAGGTCGCCGAGGAGCTGGGGCCGGTCGACATCCTCGTCACCAACACCGGGGGGCCGCCCCCGGGCGGCGCCCTCGACCACGGCTTCGAGGAATGGGAGGAGGCCTACCGCTCGCTGGTCCTGGCGCCGCGGGTGCTCGCCGGCGCCGTCGTCCCCGGCATGCGCGGCGAAGGCTGGGGGCGAATCGTCAACGTCGGCTCGACGACGACGATCGAGATCAACCCCGCGCTCAACCTCTCGAACGCGCACCGGATGGCGACGGTCGGCTTCTTCAAGACCCTGGCGCGGGAGGTCGCCGGCGACGGGATCACGGTCAACACCGTCGCCACCGGCCGCTTTGCCACCGACCGCATGGCCGAGCTCGCCGGCTCGATGGAGCTGGTCGAAGAGGTCGCCCAGAATGAAGTACCGGCGGGCCGGCTCGGCACCGTCGAGGAGTACGGCGACCTCGTCGCCTTCCTCTGCTCCGAGCGCGCCGCCTACATCACCGGCACCGTGATTCCCATCGACGGTGGGTTGATGCGGTCGACCGTCTGAATCGGTGTGCCTTTTGGACCTCAGGGGGCTATAAAGCACACCGCTGCGACTAGAGCCCGCTGAGCAACCGCGCCGCGACGCCGCGCAGCGTCCGCTTCCCGTAGGCGTGGCTGGGGTCGAACTCCGTGAAGATCGCGAGGGCGACGCGGCGCCGCCCGTGCTTCAGCAGCGCCACCTGGTGGTCGACGCGGCCGCTGCCGCTGCCCCAGCCGCCCTTGAGGAAGAGCTTCCAGCCATGCGGCACGACCCGGCCCACACCCCAGCGCTGGGAGCGCACCACGTGCGAGAGCAGGTAGCGCGCGTAGGGGCGATGCCGCTTCGGGACGTAGCGCTGCAGGTGCGCCATGAACCGCACCTGGTCCCGCGGGCTGGTCCGGCTCAGGCCCCACCAGGAGCGGTAGCGGAAGTCCCGCATGCCGGCGACGCGCGCCAGGCGGCGGATCCGGCGCGGGCCGACCATGTCCCGAACCCGCGTCGCCGCGACGCTGTCGGACCAGCGGATCATCGGCGCCAGCAGCCGCCGGTCGCCGCGCCGCAGCGGGTGCTCGTTCCGCTTGCGCAACAGCGCCGCCAGCAGCATCACCTTGAAGACGCTCGCGGCAGGCGCCGTGTCCCGCGCCCGGTAGCCGCGGAAGCGCCCGCGCTGGTCGATCACCGCGAAGGCGACCTCCCCCGCCCGCTTCTGCGCGTAGTGCCGCGCCGCCGCCACATCGGGGTGCCAGGGCTTGGCTTCAGCCGCCGCCGGCACGAGCGCCAGCAGCAGGCTCATGAGAAGCAGTGTCCTACTGGCCCAGCTCACGCATCGCGGGATAAATGATCACGTCTCTGAGCGTTTTCGCCCCGGTCATGATCATCAGCAGGCGGTCGATCCCCAGCCCGCAGCCGCTCGCCGGGGGCATCCCGTATTCGAGCGCCCGCACGAACTCTTCGTCGTGCGGATGAGGGTCGGGCTCGGCGCCCTTCTCCTGCCGTTCGCGCTGCTTGATGAAGCGCTCGCGCTGCTCGACCGGGTCGTTGAGGTCGGTCCCGCCGCCGACGATCTCCATCCCGGCGACGATCCCGTCGAAGGCCTCGCAGACGCGGTCGCTCTCGGGGTGCACCTTGACCAGCGGCCAGATGTCGATCGGCAGGTCGATGATGTAGGTCGGCTGGATCAGCTTCGGCTCGACGAACTTGCCCTGCAGCGTGTCCACCACCCCGGCCCAGTCGTCGTCGGGGCCAACCGCGTCGCCCGCCGCCTCGGCCAGCTCGTCCCGGCTCGCCTCGTAGATGTCGAGCCCGATCTCCCGCAGCAGCTCGTCGCGCAGCCGCACCCGCGGCCACGGCGCCGCGAAGTCGATCTCGACCCCGTCGCGCTCGACCACCGTCGTCCCCATCACCTTCTGCACCACGCTCGCGACCAGGACCTCGATGAACTCCATGACGCCGTTGTAGTCGGCGCCGCCGACGAACATCTCCAGCATCGTGAACTCTGGGTTGTGCTGGGGCGACATCCCCTCGTTGCGGAAGAACTTGCCGAACTCGTAGACGTCCTCGAAGCCGCCGACGATCGCCCGCTTCAGGTACAGCTCGGTCGCCGTGCGCAGGAAGAGCTCGCGGTCGAGCGCGTTGTGGTGGGTGACGAACGGCCGCGCCGCGGCGCCCCCGGTCAGCCGCTGCAGCACCGGCGTTTCCAGCTCGACCCAGCCGCGCTCGTGCATGTGGGCGCGGATCGCGAAGAGGAGGTCGTTGCGCTTCTTGAAGACCTCCCGCGAGTCCGCATTCGCCATCAGGTCAAGTTCGCGCTGGCGGTAGCGCGTGTCCGGGTCGGAGATTCCGTGGAAGAGGTCGGGCGGGTCTTTCAGCGCCTTCGCCAGCAGCGTGCACTCGCGGACCCCGATTGCCAGCTGCCCGCGCTTGGTCACGTGCAGCGGCCCCTCGATCCCGACCAGGTCGCCGATGTCGAGCTCCTCTACCCGCGCGAACGCCTCCTCGCCGAGCACGTCGCGCCGCGCGTAGGCCTGGATCGTGCCGGTGATGTCGCGGACGTCGAGAAAGGCGGTCTTGCCGTGCCCGCGCTTGCCGGTCACCCGGCCCATCACCCGGTAGCTGAAGTCCTCGTGCTCGCCCTCCCCCAGCTCGGCCGGGTCGTGCTTCGCCGCGATCTCCTCGACGTGGATCCGCCCCGGGAACGCGTGCGGGTAGGGATCGACTCCCTCCGCGCGCAGGCGCTCGACCTTGGCCCGGCGCTGCTCCTCGGTGGAGACGGCGACCGAGCGGTCGCCCGGCTGCGGGGGCGCCTCCGCCCCCGTCGGTGCCTCACTCATCGTCGACTCTTACCTCAGGGGGCGTAGCCGACGGTGACCCGGTCGTCACCTTCATAGTCCTGAAGGGTAGTCGCGTCGCGCAACAGTTCGCGCATCGTCGGGCCGTGATGGGTGTCGTGCTCCATCGCCAGTTTCCAGCCCGAGGGCGTTTCGGCGATGACGCTGCGGATCACGCCGAGGCCGTCCTCGCCGCAATCGCCGGTCACCGCGACCCGCGGCTCCTTCTGGATCTCCGGCGAGCGCTCGAAGATGGTCTCGTCGGTGACGTAGGGCATGTTGGCGATCACCAAGTCGACGTCTTCGGCTTCGACCGACTCCGGCAGCCCCTTGCCGACCGTCACCTCGAAATCGAGCCCGAGCCGCTCGGCGTTCTCCCGCGCGGCTTCGACCGCTTCCGGCGAGAGGTCCGAGGCGGTCACCTTCAGGTCGGGCCGCTCCGACAGCAGCGCCAGCGCGATCGCGCCGGAGCCGGTGCCGATCTCGTGCACGCGCGCGCCCTCGGGCAGCGCCGCTCCCACCTCGACCAGCAGCTCGGTCTCGCGGCGCGGCCAGAGCACGCGCTCGTCGACGTAGATCTCGAGGTTGCGGAAGGGCGCGCGGCCGAGGATGTAGGCCATCGGCTCGCGCTCGACCCGGCGCTGGACGTTGCGCTCGATCTTCTCCGCCGCCTCGGGGTCGACCTCGCCGGCGCTCTCGACGCTCAGTTCGCTCGGCGCGACGCCGAGCGCGTCGGCAACCAGGATTTCGGCCTCGGTGCGCGAGTCATCGACTCCGGCGGCGGCGATCCGCTCAGCCGCGTCGTCGAGGATCGCTCCCACGGTGCGAGCCGAAGGCCCCTCGCTCTGAACATCGATAGCCGCCATTACCGCCAATCCTCCCTGTCCGTACCGCTCCAAAGATTTTGCGCAAGATACCAGTGATACGAGGCTCTTGGGAGTACCTAAGCCTCGGCGCGAGCCACTCCATTCGCCGCCGGCCGCCCGATGCCTCCGTGGCGGCGGCTCACGATAGCGATCCACACCCCACCGGCGATCATCATCACCAGGCTCTCGAGCTGCGCCTGCGTCAGCCCCAGCACCACGTCGGTGTTGCGGCGGAGGAACTCGACGAGGAAGCGCTCGGTCCCGGCGTAGAGCAGGTAGATCGCGAAGAGGATCCCCGGACGCACCCGATCGCGCAGCTGCCACAGCATCCAGGCGCCCAGCCCCATCGCCAGCGTCTCGTAGATCGGCGTCGGGTGGACCGTCTGGTCGGTCGGGACGGTGCCCTCGGGATAGGACATCGCCCAGGGACCGTCCCAGGCCTTGCCGTAGTCGCCATCGCCGGAGAGCTGGCAGCCGCAGCGGCCGATCGCGTAGCCGAGCGCCAGCGCCGGCGCCGCCACGTCGAGCAGGGCCAGGCCGAGGAAGCCGCGGTACCAGGCCCAGAGGAAGACGGCGATGGCGCCGCCGAGCGCGCCGCCGTACCAGGTCAGGCCGGAGCCGCTGAAGACGTTGCCGAGGAGGTCGTCCTTGACCTCGCTGTAGTTGTCGACGATGAAGTAGACGCGGGAGCCGACGACGCCGCCGACCAGCGCCGAGAAGCCCATCTCATAGGCCCAGTCCGGCGGCTTGCCGATCTCTTCGAAGCGCTTCCAGATCAGCGCCCCCGCGGCGAGGAAGGCGAGCGCGAACATCAGCCCGAAGGTCTGCAGCGTCAGTGGGCCGATGTTGATCTCGGGATGCATCGGGCGCCCGCTACTCGGTGAGCAGCATCTCCAGTAGCGCCTTCTGCGCGTGCAGCCGGTTCTCGGCCTGGTCCCAGACGGCGGAGCGCTCGCCATATAAGACGTCGGCGGTGATCTCTTCGCCCGGGTGGGCGGGCAGGCAGTGGAGGACGATCGCCCGCTCGGAGGCGGCGGCGAGCAGGTCGCCGTCTAGCCGGAAGGGCGCGAGGTCGGCACGCCGTCGCTGCGCCTCCTCCTCGTCGCCCATGCTGACCCAGACGTCGGTGTAGAGGGCGTCGGCGCCATCCGCGGCGGCGCGCGGGTCGGCGGTCAGCTTCGCCCCATGCCCCTCCTCGAGCTGGTAGCCCTCGGGCGCGGCGACGACCACCTCGACCCCGGCCAGCTCGCCGAGGATCGCCAGCGAGCGGGCGACGTTGTTGCCGTCGCCGACGTAGGCAAGGCGCAGGCCCTGCAGGTCGCCGAAGCGCTCCCGCATCGTCAGCAGGTCGGCGAGCGCCTGGCAGGGGTGGTGCAGCGGGGTGAGCCCGTTGACCACCGGCACCTCGGCCGTATCGGCAAGCTCGGCGACCACCTCGTGCGAGCCGGAGCGGATCACGATCGCGTCGACGAAGCGGGAGAGGACGCGGGCGGTGTCGCCGGTCGACTCGCCGCGGGCGAGCTGCAGTTCGTCGCCACGCAGCATCACCCCGTGGGCGCCGAGCTCGGCGACGCCGACGTCGAAGCTGATCCGCGTCCGCGTCGATGGCCTTTCGAAGACGAGGGCGATGCTGCGGCCGGCGAGCGAGTCGCGGCCGACGCCCTCGTGCCGCCCCGCTTTCAGCTCGGCCGCGCGGTCGAGCAGCTTGCCGAGCTCGAACGCCCCGATCTCTTCGCCGGTGAGGAAATTCGTCAAGAGTGCGCTCCGCTTCGCATCGCGATCAACAAGCTTGCGGATACTACGGCGGATGGAGCTGACGGCACTGAGCTGGAACCTCTTCCACGGGCGCGACTTCCCGCCCGACCCGGAGCTGCGCACCTGGCGCTCGCGGCTGCTGCGACTGGAGACGCGGAACGCGACCCACGTCCAGGTCAACCGCGACCTCACCGAGGAGTTCGCGACGCTGCTCTCGCGGGCCGAGTGGGACGTGGCGATGCTGCAGGAGTGCCCGCCGCGCTTCGCCGAGCCGCTGGCGCGCGCCTGCCGCGCCGACTGGCACCGCACCCTGACCTCGCGGAACAGCCTGGGCGCCCTGCGCGGCCTGCTGGCGCGGCAGAACCCGGACCTGATCGCCTCCGGCGAGGGAGGCTCGAACCTGATCCTGGTCCGCGTCCCCGGCAAGCTCGGCGGCATCGCCGAGCGGCGGGAGATGGCGATCCACGAAGGCGAGCCGGAGCGGCGGGCGATGGGCTTCGTCCGCACCGCCTCCGGCCTCTGCGTCGCCAACCTGCACGCGACCAACGACTGGCCGCAGCTGGCGGCCGCGGACGTCATCAAGGCGGCGCGGGCGGCGCTCGAGTGGGCCGGCGGCGCGCCGCTGATCTTCGGCGGCGACCTCAACCTCCGCCCCGGGAAGAACCCGCGGGTCTTCAAGCAGCTGCAGGACGAGTTCGGGCTGGCGCCGTCGACGGCGCCGGGCGCGATCGACCACATCCTCTGCCGCGGCCTCGAGGTGGTCGAACAGCCGACCCGCTGGCCCCCGGAGCAGCGCGAGCTGCCGTGCGAAGGACGGGCGCTGCGGCTCTCCGATCATGCACCCGTGCAGGCACGATTTCGCGCCGCCGAGCCAGACCTCCTGCGGAATTGAGATAGTCGGGTCCCACCAGCGGGACAACCGACAACGGAGGCAGACCTAGATGGCGGACAAAAAAGCGACCGGCAAATCGAAAAGCACCAAATCGAAAGCGAAAGCCGCCGCGAAATCGAAATCGACGAAATCGGCCAAACGAGCGAAATCGACGAAATCGAAAGCCAAAGGCAAAGCGACCAAAGCCAAAAAAGCTTCGAAAAAAGCGGCCTCGAAAGCAAGCAGGAAAAGCACCAAAGCTTCGAAAAAAAGCTCCGCCAAACGCACCACCAACAGGACCTCGAAACGGAAAGCCTCCAGCAAAGCGACGAGCGGCCTCGACAAGAGCGTCGCCCAGTTCCGCGAGAGCCTCGAGCAGAGCGTGACCCTGAGCCGCGACCGCATCCAGGACGTCGTCGACGACGCCGTCAAACGCGGCCGGATGACCCGCAGCGACGCCGAGAAACTGCTCACCGAACTCGTCAAACGCGGCAAGAAACAGCGTGACTCGCTGATCAAAGAACTCGAGCGGCTGGTCAACCAGGCGCGCAAAGCCCTGCCATAAAGCGCGGGGATCAGCTCGAGCTGGAGATCGACTCGCTCGCCTTCGGCGGGCGGGGGATCTCCCGCAGCGACGGCCTCGTCGTCTTCGTCACCGGGGCGCTGCCGGGCGACCGGGTCCGCGCCGAGGTGACGAAGGCGAAGAAGCGCTTCGCCGAGGCGCGGGCGGTCGAGGTCGTCGAGGCCGGGGCCGACCGCCTGCCCGACGTCTGCGTCCACGGCGGCGAGCCCTGCCCGGGAGCGCCCTGGCAGGGCCTCCCCTACGAGCGCCAGCTGGCCTACAAGCAGGAGCAAGTCGGCGAGGCGCTGGCACGGATCGGCGGGCTCGAGGGCTACGAGCTGGAGGAGATCGTGCCGGCGGCTGAGCAGTGGCGCTACCGCAACAAGCTCGAATACTCCTTCGGGGAAGAGGACGACGAGCTGGCGCTCGGCTTCCACGCCCGCGGGCGCTGGGACCTGATCGTCGACGTCGACGACTGCCACCTCGGGACCGCGGCGGGCAACGAGGCGCGGAACGCGGTGCGCGAGTGGGCGCGGGCGGAGTCGATCCCCGCCTACGACCGCCGCGCCCAGCGCGGGGTGCTGCGCAACCTCGCGGTGCGCGAGGGGCGGCGCACCGGGCAGGTCCAGACCCGGCTGGTGACGGTGAAAGCGCGCTTCCCGCGACCACCGGTCGATCTGCACACGATCGTCGAGGGCAACGCCGGCAGCAGCGACGGCCCGACTGGGGTCCTCGGCGAGGAGCGGCTGCGGGAGGAGCTCTGCGGCCTGCAGCTGGAGATGTCCCACGGCGCCTTCTTCCAGACCAACACCGAGATGGCCGAGCGCCTCTACGCGGTTGCCGGCGAATACGCGGGGCTGAGTGGTCGAGAGCTTGTTTTTGATCTGTACTGCGGGATCGGCACGATCGGGCTGACGATGGCCGGGCAGGCCGGCGAGGTCTGGGGCTTGGAGATCGTCCCCGAGGCGATCGAAGACGCCGAGCGCAACGCCCACCTCAACGCGATCGAGAACGCCCACTTCATGGCGGCCAACGCCCGCACCGGGGTGCGGCTGCTGGTCGAGAAGGCCGGCAAGCCCGATGTCGTCGTCGTCGACCCGCCGCGGGCCGGCCTCTCGCAGAAGATCGTCCGCCGCGTGCTCGAGTGCGAGGCGCGGCGGATCGTCTACGTCTCCTGCAACCCGACCACGCTCGCCCCCAACGCCGCCCAGTTGGGAGAGGCCGGCTATAGATTGGCGCGCGTGAGGCCGGTCGACATGTTCCCCCAGACCCCGCACATCGAGTGCGTGGCGCTTTTCGAACGGGACCCGAAGCGGGTAGCCGCCGCCAAACGCGAAGCGGAGGAGGCGAGCGATGGCGAGTAGGGCGTTTGGAGTTGCGGCGGGGCTGGACCCGGAGGTGGCGCGGCCGCTGGCGGCGCGCTGCGCCGAGCTCGGCTACGCCTCGATCTGGTCGAACGACCACCCCGGCGCCAAAGGCCTGGCGACGTTGGCCGAGTTCGCCGCCGCGGCGCCGGAGATCGAGCTCGGCGTCGCCGTGATCGCCCTCGACCGCACCCCGCCCGAGCAGATCGCGGCCGACATCGAGGAGTTCGACGTCGACCCGGCGAAGCTCTGGCTCGGCGTCGGCGCCGGCTTCACCAAGAAGCCGCTGACGAAGATGCGCGAGGCGCTGCCCGAGCTGCGCGAGCTGCTCCCCGGGGTCAAACTCGTCCTCGCCGCGATGGGCCCGAAGATGTGCGAACTCGCCGGCAGCTCCTACGACGGCGTCTTCTTCAACTGGATGACCCCCGGCTTCGCCGCCGGCGCCCGCGAGAAGGTAGAAGCCGGCGCCGCGAACAACGGCCGTCCCGCTCCCCCCGTCTTCGGCTACGTCCGCACCGCCGTCGGCCCCGACGCCGCCGACCGCCTCGCCAAGGAGGAGTCCTTCTACCGCGACCTCCACAAGGGCTACCGCGACCACTTCGATCGCCTCGCCGAGCCAGAGGGAACCGTCGGCGTCGCCGCCGCCGACAGCGCCGACGCCCAACGGCAGCTCAGCGCCTACGAAGGCCCCCTCGACACCATCGTCGTCCGCGGCCTGGCCTCCGCCAAGGTCGACCCGATGACCACCCTCGCCGAGGCCGCCGCCCCGCTCACCTGAGCGGGGAAAATTCAGCGTTCGCTGAGTTCTACCCCCTATAGGGGCACTTTTTCAGCGAGCGCTGAGTTTGGCCGTGGCGGGTATGAGGGCGAGAGACGCCGCTATCGCTAGGAGGAACCAATGGACTTCAAGAAACTGGCCGACAAAGCCAAAGACACGATCGACAAGCGCGGAGGCGTGGACAGCCTCAAAGCCGACGCCGAGGAGCTGAAAAAGGTCGCCAAGGGCGAGGGCAGCCTCACCGACAAGGCCAAAGCCGCCGCGTCCGCACTCAAAGACCCCGGCGCCAGGGGCGAGAAAGAGCACAAGCCGAAGCCCGAGGGCGAAATGCACCCCGCCAAGCACGCCGGCCACCCCAGCGACACCCCGCGCAAAGGCGGCCCGCCGCACGCCTGAGGGCTACACTCCTTGTGCCCTCGCGCCCACTACGTGGGTCCATGGCGGAATCGGTAGACGCGGCAGATTGTCAATCTGCTGTGCGGTTCATCCGCACGTCTGGGTTCGACTCCCAGTGGGCGGGAGGGCATCTTCTTCACCCCTGCATCACCCGCGCCGGACTGACGGTCGCCACAAGCGGCCGTGCCCGCGGGGACGTGACTGGGCAAGCAGCGGAGTGCACGGCGACGACCGAATAGCGGCGCTATTCGGGAGGAGCCGGGTGCTGCGATGCGCCGTCCAGGCGCGTCATCCGCGGGTGCGTCCGCGCAGTGGCGCCCGTCGGGCCGGCGCTAATACGGTGGCAGGTCGTCGTACCAGTCGCCTAGCTGCTTGAAGGCTCGCCAGAAGCGCTGCTTGGCGCCCTCTTCGTCCAGGGAGGCGTCGATGTCGGGGACGTAGAGGGCGTCGATGGTGGGGGTGAAGGGCTGGATCTCGCCCTCGCGCTGCTCGATCGGGCGGGAGAGGGGGACGCTGAGGCCGTTGAGGATGCGGAGGGCCGGCTCGCCCATGATGACGACGATCTTCGGCTGGACTATCGCCAGCTCTTCGACCAGGCGGCCGACGCACTCCCCCGCGGCCAGGTCCGGCTCCGGGATCGGGCATTTGGCGCAGAGGGTGCCGTAGACGACCAGGGGGTCGATGCCGAGGCGCTTGAAGCTTTTCATCAGCGCGTTGCCGGAGCGGCCGTAGAAGGCCACCCCCTCCTCGATCTCCGAGGCCAGCGGCGCCTGCTTCAGCATGAAGACGTCCGCCTGCGGATGGCCGGAGCCGAGGACCGGCATCAGCTTGCCCCGCGGGCAGTGCGGGCACTCCTGGACCTCGCGGTTCATCTGGTTGAGCTCGCGGATCGCCCGCTCCAGGTACTTCTCTCGGATCTCGTCGTCGATGCTGCGCATCGGGGCGTTCTTTGACGGGGCGGGCGCGGCTCCTTTGCGACGGTCCGTCTGCATCAGGACTTGCTCGCCCGCCGCCCCTCTTTGCGCCGCCGCGGCCGCCCACCGCGCACCGGTTTCGCGTCCGGCACCCGCCGTTTCGGCGCCTTCGGCCGCCCCGTCGTCTGCAGGAACTTCAGCGTCTGCACGTAGACGAGGTTCTTGTGCTTGCGGGTGATGTCGGCGCCGCGCATCGCCTCCAGGAACTCGGCCGGCCCGTCGAAGTCGTGGATCCGCTGCCGCACGCTGCCGAGCCCCTGGGCGACGTGGCTGTCGGAGCCCGCGGCCGGGACGATCCGGTACTTGGCTGCGAACCGCACCGCCTCCTCGTTGAACGCGGTCACCGCCACCCGCGGGTTGAAGACCTCCAGCAGGTCGATCTCCTCGACGACGTCCAGCAGGTGCTCGTAGTCGGGCACCGAGTGGAAGCGGTCGAACGGATGCGGGACGTAGACGAGCCCGCCCTGGGCGCGGATCTCGCGGATCGTCTCCGCCATCGTCAGCCCCTTGGGGATCTTCTCCTCGAGGAAGAGGCCGATCACCTCGCCCTGCTCGGCGGTCTTCACCTCCTCGGCGACGATCACCTTGATGTCACCCAGCTCTTCGGCTAGCTTGCGCGCCTCGATCGCCCCGGAGACCTCATTGTGGTCGGTGATCGCGATCGCCCCCAGGCCGCGGTCGCGGGCGGTGTTGATGAGGACGTCGACCGGCGTCGCGCAGTCGCCCGAGTGGTCGGTGTGCATGTGCAGGTCGACCTCGATCAGCGGCCGCCCCGAGATCCGCTCGCGCACCTCCGGGTTCCCCGTCGGGTCGTGGCGGCGCGCCAGCAGGCCCCGGTAGATCGCTTCCAGCTCGGCGGCAACTCTTCCCCAGTCCTGGTTGCTGTCGGGAGCGGCCCCGTCGAGCAATTCGTAACCGGCAGGGAAGAAGCGCTCCAGCAGCTCCGCCGTCTCCGGCCGGGTCACCGTCCGCGCGTCGATCCGGCCGAAGAAGATCTCCACCAGCGGCCGCGCCACCTGGGTCGCCAGCACTCGCTCCCGTGGGTCGTGGAAGGTGGCGACGTTGAGGTTGAAGGAGTGCCGCAGCGCCGCCGAGGGTGCGCTCGGGGCGAACGGATCGTGGACGTGGACGACGTCGAGCGGCCGCGATTTCAGCAGCCGTTTGACCGGGTCCCCGGTCTTGACCCGCAGCACCTCGTGCCCGCGCCGCTCCAGCTCCTCGGAGACGGCGGTGGCGAACCGCGCCGCTGGGTTCTCCCCCGCCCTGCGGACGGGGAAGACCTGGGCGATCGAGAGCGGTTCGGAGACCACGGGAGCAGGATAAGAGTCAGGAAAGTGCGAGACCGCAAAAACCATCCTTCAAGGATGGTTTTTGCGGTCTCGGCGTTGCGGGTGCGGCTCTAGGCTGACGCCGCGCCCGAAGGCTCACCCGCGGGCTGGCCCGGCAGGCTCTTCCCGCGCGCGTTGGCGGCGATGAACTCCTCCGTCTGTTCGCGGGCCTCGTCGTCGGGACGCTGGCTGTGCGGGCTCTTCATCAGGTAGCTGGAGGGACCGTCGAGCTGGCCGCCGATGCCGTTGTTGAGCGCCAGCTTGATCAGCCGCACGGCGTCGATGACGACGCCGGCCGAGTTCGGCGAGTCCCAGACCTCGAGCTTCAGCTCGGCGGTCAGCGGCACGTCGCCGAAGGCTTTGCCCTCGAGCCGGATGTGCGCCCACTTGCGGTCGGTCAGCCACGGCACGTAGTCGGAGGGGCCGACGTGGACGTTCTCAGGCGGCAGCTCGTGCCCCATGATCGAGGTGACGGCGTTGGTCTTCGAGATCTTCTTCGAGTCCAGCCGCTCGCGCTCGAGCATGTTGTAGAAGTCCATGTTGCCGCCGACGTTCAGCTGCGAGGTCCGCTCCAGCCGCACGCCGCGGTCGTGGAACAGCCGCGCCAGCGAACGGTGGACGATCGTCGCCCCGACCTGGCTCTTGATGTCGTCGCCGATGATCGGCAGCCCGGCCTCTTGGAAGCGCTTGTCCCAGTAGTCCTCGCGGGCGATGAAGACCGGCAGGCAGTTGACGAAGCCGACGCCGGCGGCGAGCGCCTGCTCGACGTACCACTTGGTCGCCTCCTCCGAGCCGACCGGCAGGTAACAGACGAGGACGTCGGCCTTGGTCTCTTTGAGGATGCCGACGACGTCCGCGGTTTCGCCCGGGGCTTTGGTGATCTTCTCTTTCAGGTACTTGCCGAGGCCGTCGTGGGTCATCCCGCGCTGGACGGTGACCCCGAGGTTGGGGACGTCGGCGAACTTGATCGTGTCGTTCTGCCCCGACCAGATCGCCTCGCCGAGGTCTTTGCCGACCTTCTCGGCGTCGATGTCGAAGGCGGCGACGAACTCGACGTCGCGGACGTGGTAGCCGCCGAGGTCGACGTGCATGAGACCCGGGACTTCGTCGCCCGGATCGGCGTCCTTGTAGTACTGGACGCCCTGGATGAAGCTGTTGGCGCAGTTGCCGACGCCGACGATCGCGACGCGGACCTTCTCGTCCGGGCGGCCGGCGCCGTTGCTGTGGCCGTTGGCTCCGTTGCTCTCACTCATTGATTCGGAAGTCCTCCTGGATTGCGCTGGGTGGCTGAAGACACCGGGCGGCTTCGCTGGTTACACGTCCCCGTCGGTGCCGCCGTCGCCCTTGACGCCGGAGACCTCGCCGGAAAGCTCGTTTCTCACATGCCATACCCGCTGGAACGTCGTGAATATCGTCAAGGCGGCGATCGCGTAGACCGCCGGGGCCAGTAGTTCGAAGTCGCCGATGCCGGCGCCCTTGGCGAAGATCAAGCCGATCGAAAGTATCACCACGCGCACCGGCCTCGTGGCCAAACCGACCTTGCATTCGACCCCGAGCGCCTCGGCCCGGGCGCGGGTGTAGGAGACCATCAGCGAGAAGAGCACGGCGACCACGCACATCGCCGCCGCGAAGTCGTCCCCCTGGACGGCGAAGTAGCCGGCGACGGCGGCGAGCACGATCCCCTCCTCGATCCGGTCGAGGGTCGAGTCGAGGAAGGCGCCGAAAAGGGTCCCCTTGCCCGACATCCGCGAGTAGCGGCCGTCGAGGGTGTCCATCACGGAGCCGAGGACGAAGGCGACGCCGGCGAGGAAGAAGAGCCGCTGGGTGACGAGCGCGGCGGCGACGAGGTTGCCGACCAGGCCCATCATCGAGATCGCGTTCGGGGTCAGCCGGGACTCGATCAGCCGATCGCGGGCGTAGGAGCGGAGCTCCTGCCCGTTACGAGCGTTGCCGCGATTCCCGCGCCGCGGCGGCGCCGAAGGTCCCATTCGGGGTCAGGCTATTACGCCTCGGCCTCTTGCGGGGCGGGGGCGCGGCTGGGAACGCGGAAAGACCAGGCTTCGGGACGGGCCAGCGCCAGCCGGTAGGCGGCCGTGGCGGCGGCCAGCGCCACCATCCAGCCGAGCGCGGCGTCGACCCAGTAGTGGTTGGCGGTGACGATCGTCACCCAGGAGACCAAGAGCGGCCAGAACGCCCACCAGGCTTTCGACCACCAGTGGCGGCAGACCATGATCCCGCTCCCCCCGATCATCATCGCGAAGGCGCAGTGCATGCTCGGCACCGCCGCGTAGGGGTTGATGAACGACTTGGCCAGGGCCGAGTCGTGGTTGACCCCGGCGAAGGCATTGAGGGTGTCGACGAAGCCGTACTCCGGGAACATCCGCGGCGGCGCCGTCGGGAACAGCGAGTAGCCGACCAGCGCCAGGCCCATCGAGACGACGAACATGTTGCGGACGAAGTAATAGGACTCGTTGCGGAAGAGGTAGAGCCAGACGAGGAACCCGAGCGCGATCGAGAACTGGGCGTTGAGGTAGATCTGGTTGGCGAGGTCGATCAGGCCCCGGGCGGGCAGGAAGAATTCCTGCAGGCCGGGCTCGAAGAAGGTGTGGGTGGCGCGCTCGAAGTCGATCACCTGCTGGCCGTGGGTCATCGCTATCCCCCGCTCGCCGTCGGCGATCCCGCGCACGAAGGTGTACGCGAGGTCGACCGAGACGAGCACGGCGACCTGGCGACCGAGGTCGCCCCAGCCCTTGGGCAGGCGGGCGGTTATCGCGGCGAAGGCACGGGACACGAACCAACGATTGTAGCCCGCGCGTTAACGGCCACGAAGGGGGTCCAATAGGGTCCAACTCAAGTGAGCTGGAAGCGGCCGGACAGGCGACGGGTGCGGGCGATTCGGGACCGCTTGCGGGAGATGTACGGGGTGCCGCCGCAGGAACCGCACGGCGACCCGGTCGCCGAGCTGGTGAAGACGGTCCTCTCCCAGCACACCAACGACCGCAACCGCGACGTCGCCTTCGCCCAATTGCGGGAGCGCTACCCGAGCTGGGAGGCGGTGCGCGAAGCGCCGATCGACGAGCTGGAGGAGGCGATTCGCCCCGGGGGCCTCGCCAAGCAGAAGGCACCGCGGATCCAGGCGATCCTCGAGCGGCTGGGCGACCCGCCCGACCTCGACTGGACCGAGACCGCGCCGCGCGAGGAGTCGCTCGAGTACCTGCTCTCGCTGCCGGGGGTCGGACGCAAAACCGCCGCCTGCGTCCTCATCTTCACCTGGGGGATCCCGGAGATCCCGGTCGACGTCCACGTCCACCGGGTCGGCGGCCGGCTCGGCCTCTTCCCCGCCAAGGCCTCCTTCGAGAAGGCCCACGACGAGATGCTGGCGATCGTCCCGCCCGAGGACGCCCACGAGCTCCACGTCAACCTGATCCGGCACGGCCGCGCCGTCTGCCGGCCAAAACCGCGCTGCGGCGAGTGCGCCCTGCGGCGGATGTGCCCCTGGTACCGCGAGAACCGCGCCGGGGCGGTGGTGCAACCGCGCAGCGGCGGGCGCTGATGATCGGCTTCCCGGCGAGGTGCGACTGGGGGCGTGCCCGGCCGAGCGGATCAAGGACGCAGGGCGCAGCCTTTGCTGGTGGCAAAGGCAAGCCCGAGGACGCAGAGCCGCGAAGTGCCGGGTGCGTCATCCAGGCGTGCCTCGTTGGGGAGCCGATCATCTAGTATGCGCGCCGCCCAATGAGCAAGCGCACCTTCATCTGGTTCGGGGTCCTCGTCCTCGTCCTCGCCGTGGTCATCCCCTTCGCCGCCTTCCGCGCCAAGGGCGACGGCGAGAACGGGGAGGACAAGGTCCCGGCGAACCTCGAGGACGGCCAGTCCCTCTTCGTCACCAACTGCGGCACCTGCCACGCGCTCTACAGCGCCGGCACCGACGGCAACTACGCGCCGGACCTCGACGAACTGCTGGCGCCCAACGGGCCGCCGGAACTGACCGGAACCCCCGAAGAAATCGAAACCGACGAAGAAACGATCAAACAGACCGAAGGCCGCGTCCTCAACGCGATCGAACAGGGCGTCGACAGCTCGACTACCCCGGGCCGGATGCCGGGCGGCATCCTCAACGAAGAGCAGGCGCAGGAAGTCTCCGAATTCGTCGCCCGCACCGCCGGCGAGGGCTGAACCCCCGCGAAACCGCAAAATTCCCTCTTGAGGAAGGAATTCTGCGGTCTCGGCGAGAGGCAGTCCCTACCGAAGCAGCCAGAGGGAGCTGAAGAGGCCCGCGTGGTCGGAGTCCCAGAAGCCGTTGACCGGCTGGCGCCCGGTGACCGCGGAGGAGATCAGCTTCACCTTCTTCGGGTCGCGGGTCATCACGTGGTCGACCTGATGGTCGAAGTCGGCGACGCTGCCACCGGCGCCAACCGCCAGCAGGCTCGAGTTGAGGCAGCAGCCGAGCGGCTTGGCGGTGCTGCGCTCGCGCATCCCGGCTTTGACCAGGGCCTGGTAGGCCTGGCGGTCGCCGCCCTCGACGGTGTCGTCGTCTGAGTTGAGGTCGCCGAGCAGCACCACCGGCAGGCTGGTCGTCGCCGGCCCGCCTTTGGCGACCAGCTCGCCCGCCTGCAGGGCGCGGATGCTCGGCACCTGACTGGAGTCGTCGAACGCCTCCAGGTGGGTGTTGACGAAGCGGAACTTCTTGCTGCCGCGGACCTTGGCGTCGAGCGCGGTCCAGCCGCGCAGCACTTTTACTTCGACCCCAGAGAGCTGCACGGTCAGCATGTTCTGGAAGTTGCCCTTCTGCGGGTGGCTGGTGACGACGCCGGCGCCGACCCGGACCAGGATCACGTCGCGCATGGTCAGGCGGCCGTTGATCTCGGCGTCTTTGATCAGCCCGTTGGGGCCGTCGTTGGGCACCTGATTCTCGTCGGCCGGAGCCTCGAAGTCGAACTCCTGCTGGACCACGGCGACGCGGTAGCGCTTCTTGCCCTTGTTCAGCTGGGTGAGCAGTTCGGCCAGGTAGTCGTAGCGGACCGTCGTCGCGGTCGCGCCACCGGTGCCAAGCAGCGGTTCCAGGCTCGGCGGGCCGGTCCGCCACAGCGCCACCTCCTGCAGGCCGACGAGGTCGGGCTTCTTCTTGTTGATCTCCTTCGCCAACCCCTTCGAGCGCAGCGGGAAGTTGTTGGCGGTGACGTCGCGGAGGATTTTCCCGTTCGCTTCGACGAATTCCTTCGTCGATTTGGCGGCGATCGCCGGGGTCAGGTCAGCCCCCAGGTAGAGGTTCCGGGTCATCACGTTGACCTGGTGCCCGGGCCCGTACTTGGCGCCGGCGCTGGCGGCGAAGAGCCCCAGGATCAGGGGGACGGTGAGCGCCAGCGAAATCGCGCTTCTCGTAATGCGGTTCAAAGGTCTTCCTCCTACGTCGGTTCCGGCCTCCCACAGCCTGCCCTACCTGTAACCCACTTCGGGCCAGAACGAATCGGAGCGGGAGAAAATCAACGCTTGAACTATTTCGAGGATCTGCCATACTGCCACTTAGATTTTTAGAGCTTCATCAACCCAACCCAGCTGGAGGTAGGCGGAAAAGTGGCAAAGACGATCGGTATCGACCTCGGCACGACCAACTCGTGCGTGGCGGTGATGGAGGGCGGCGAGCCCACCGTTCTGGAGAACGCGGAGGGCGGGCGCACCACCCCGTCGGTCGTCGCGTTCACCGAGAGCGGCGAGCGCCTCGTCGGCACCGTCGCCAAACGCCAGGCAGTGATGAACCCGGAGAACACGATCTTCTCGATCAAGCGCTTCATGGGCCGCAAGGAGGCCGAAGTCAAAGAGGAGGAGACGATCGTCCCGTACAAGGTCGAGGCCGGCCCCAACGGCGACGTCCGGGTCGACGCGCGCGGCAAGCAGTACAGCCCGCCGGAGATCAGCGCGATGATCCTGCAGAAGCTGAAAGCGGACGCCGAAGCGAAGCTCGGCGACACCGTCGACAGCGCCGTCATCACCGTCCCCGCCTACTTCAACGACGACCAGCGCCAGGCGACCAAGGACGCCGGCAAGATCGCCGGGCTCGAGGTCAAGCGGATCATCAACGAGCCGACCGCGGCCTCGCTCGCCTACGGGCTCGACAAAGAGGAGACCGACCACGCGATCCTCGTCTTCGACCTCGGCGGCGGCACCTTCGACGTCTCGGTGCTGGAAATCGGCGACGGCGTCTTCGAGGTGAAAGCGACCGCCGGCGACAACCACCTCGGCGGCGACAACTGGGACAAAGCGATCGTCGAGTGGCTGGTGGCGGAGTTCAAGCGCGACCAGGGCGTCGATCTCTCGCAGGACAAAAACTCGCTGCAGCGCCTCTACGAGGCGGCGGAGAAGGCGAAGATCGAGCTCTCCTCGACCCAGGAGACGCAGATCAACCTGCCCTTCATCACCGCGGTCGAGGGGCAGCCGAAGCACCTCGATCTGAAACTGAGCCGCTCGAAGCTGAACGAGCTGACCGGCGACCTGCTCGACCGCGTGGTCGGGCCGGTGAAACAGGCCCTGGCCGACGCCGACACCGCGGTCGACCACGTCGTCCTCGTCGGCGGCATGACCCGGATGCCGGCGGTCCGCGAGAAGGTCAAGGAGCTGACCGGCAAGGAGCCGCACCAGGGCGTCAACCCGGACGAGGTCGTCGCCGTCGGCGCCGCGATCCAGGCCGGCGTGCTGGCCGGCGACGTCAAGGACGTGCTGCTGCTCGACGTCACCCCGCTGACCCTGGGGATCGAGACCAAAGGCGGCGTGATGACGAAGCTGATCGAGCGCAACACGACGATCCCGACGAAGAAGTCGGAGGTCTTCTCGACCGCCGACGACAACCAGCCGAGCGTTGAGATCCACGTCCTCCAGGGCGAGCGCGAGATGGCCAGTGGCAACAAGAGCCTGGGCAAATTCCAGCTCACCGGGATCCCCCCGGCGCCGCGCGGCATCCCGCAGATCGAGGTCACCTTCGACATCGACGCCAACGGGATCATCAACGTCAGCGCCGCCGACAAAGGCACCGGCAAAGAACAGAAGATCGAGATCAAATCCGGCTCCGGCCTCTCCGACGAGGAAATCCAGAGCATGGTCTCCGACGCCGAGGCCCACGCCGACGAGGACCGCAAACAGCGCGAGCTGGCGGAGGCGCGGAACCTCGCCGAGAACTCGGCCTACCAGGCGGAGAAAGCGATCGAGGAGGCCGGCGACAAAGTCGACGAGGACGCAAAGGAGCAGGTGCGCGCGGCGGTCAGGGACGTCCGCGATTCGCTGGAGAGCGGCTCGAAAGAGGAGCTCGACGCCAAGGTCGAGGCCCTCAACAGCGCGATGACCAAAGTCTCCGAGCAGATCTACGCCGCGGCTTCGGCCGAGGCAGCCACGGAGGGTCCGACCGAGAATGGCGCTTCCTCCGATGAGGAGGAGGTCGTCGACGCCGAGGTGGTCGACGAGGAGGACAAATGAGGTCTCCTCAGGACGACCTTCGGGACGAAGGCGCGGAGCCCGCGGGTCCTGTCTCCGATGCCGGGCTCTCCCTAGCGGGAGAGTCCTCGGCATCGTCGCCACCCGCGGGAGAGGCGGATGAGTCTGGGGCTCAGGCCGTCGAGGCGGACTTCGAGAAGCTGCTGGAGGACGCTAACCAGCAGAAGGAGGAGTACCTCGATCTCGCCAGGAGGACGAAAGCTGACTTCGAGAACTTTCGCAAGCGTGTTGCCAGTGACGTTCAGGCCGCAGCTGCTCGCGGAAAGGCTGAGGTGGCTCGGGAAGTGATCGATGCGGTCGACAACCTCGAGCGGGCGCTGGAGGCCTCTGAGGGAGGCGATGGGCTCGCCGAGGGGGTTCAGATGGTGCTCGGGAACCTGCGGGAGACGCTGCAGCGGCACGGCATCGAGGCGGTCGATCCCAAGGGCGAGAAGTTCGACCCCAACCAGCACGAGGCGCTCTCGACGATGCCGGTCGAGGGGACCGAGAGCGGGACGGTGGTCGAGGTGATGCAGAAGGGCTACCGGATGGGCGAGCAGCTGGTCCGGCCGGCGCGCGTGGTGGTCAGCGCCTAGGAGGAAAGTGGCAGACGAGCTCTACAAGACGCTTGGCGTCTCGAAGAAGGCGACCGACGAGGAGATCAAGAAGGCGTACCGGAAGCTGGCCCGGAAGTACCACCCTGACCGCAACCCGGACGACAAGGAGGCGGAGGAGAAGTTCAAGGAGATCTCCGCCGCCTACGACGTCCTCGGCGACCCCGAGAAGCGCAAGGAGTACGACGAGGGCGGCGTCTTCGCCGGCTTCGGCGGCGGTCCTGGCGGCGGGGCTCCGTTCGGGACCGGGCCGGGCGGCTTCGGCGGCTTCGACTTCGGCGACATCCTCGGCGGCGTCTTCAACCGCGGCGGCGGCGGACGGGCGCAGACGCAGCAGGTGCGCGGCCGCGATCTCGAGACCGAAGTCTCGCTCTCCTTCGACCAGGCGATCAACGGCGCCCAGATCACCGTCACCGTCCCCAAGTCCTCCCGCTGTGCCACCTGCCACGGCAGCGGCGCCAAACCGGGCACTTCGCCGAAGACCTGCCCACGCTGCGAAGGCCGCGGCGTCGAGGCGCAGGGCCAGGGCTTCTTCTCGATCAGCCAGCCCTGCTCGCAGTGCGGCGGCTCCGGTCAGATCATCGAAGACCCCTGCCCCACCTGCGGCGGCTCCGGGCTCACCCAGCAGACCAAGCGCTACAAAGTGAACGTCCCGCCCGGGGTCAAGGACGGCACCCGCATCCGCCTCGCCGGCAAGGGCGAGGACGGGCCGCGCGGCGGTCCCGCCGGCGACCTCTATGTGACGACCCGGGTCGCCTCCTCGCCGATCTTCAAGCGGCTCGACGGCGGCAACCTCGAGGTGACGGTGCCGATCTCGGTCGTCGAGGCGATCCGCGGCGGCACGATCGAGGTGCCGACGCTGAACGGGACCAAACGGATCAAGGTCGCGCCCGGGACCAAGCACGGGACGATCCAGAGACTGCGCGGCGAGGGCCCGCCGAAGCCGAAGGGCTCGGGCCGCGGCGACATCCGCTACCGCCTCGAGATCGCGATCCCCGCTGACCTCAGCGAGGAGCAGAGCGAGGCGGTGGAGAAGCTCGCCGAGGCCCTCAACGGGTCCGACCCGCGCGCCGAGCTGCTGCGGAAGGCGGGCCGCTGATGGCCACCTACCGTCGCCGCGTCAAAGCCACCTTCGACGAAGAGCAGGGCGTCTTCATGATCTCGGTCGCCGCCGAACTGGCGGAGATGCACCCGCAGACGCTGCGGATGTACGAGCAGCGGGGGCTGATCGCGCCGAAGCGCTCGCCGAAGAACACCCGCCTCTACTCCCAGCGCGACGTCGAGCGGCTGCGGCGGATCCAGGAGATGACCGCCGAAGGGCTGAACCTGGCCGGGGTGGAAATGGTGCTGGCGCTGGAAAACCAGGTGCAGCGGCTGCGGGCAGAGGTGGCGCGGCTGCGCAAGCGGCTGGAGGAAGTCGGCGGAACGAAAAACGGCGAGAACGGAGACGAGAGCTGATGCAGGCGGACAGGTTCACCGAGAAATCCCGCGAAGCAGTGGCGAGCGCGCAGGAGCTGGCGCGCGCCCGGCGCAACTCCGAGATCGCCTCCGCCCATCTGCTGCTGGCGCTGCTCGACCAGGCCGAAGGAATGGCGATCCCGGTCCTGCAGAAGGTCGGGGTCGACCCGGCGACGGCGCGGGCGCAGGCCGAGGCGGCGGTCGGCGCACTGCCGACCCTCGGCGACGGCGCCGACCCACAGATGTCCTCCAACCTGGCCCGGGTCCTGCGCGCCGCCGAGCAGGCGATGGCGAAGCTCGGCGACAGCTACATCACCGTCGGCCACCTGCTGCTGGCGCTGGCCGAGGACGGCTCCGGCGTCTCCGACCTGCTGCCCGACCGCGAGGAGCTGGAGCGGGCGGTGAAGGCGGTCCAGGGCCCGGCGAAGGTGACCTCGCCGAACGCCGAGGACAACGCCCAGGCGCTGGAGAAATTCGGCCGCGACCTGACGGCGGAGGCCGAGAGCGGCAAGCTCGACCCGGTGATCGGGCGCGACGAGGAGATCCGCCGCGTCATCCAAGTGCTGAGTCGCCGGACCAAGAACAACCCGGTGCTGATCGGCGACCCCGGGGTCGGCAAGACCGCGATCGTCGAGGGCCTGGCGCAGCGGATCGTCAAAGGCGACGTCCCCGAGAGCCTGCGCGACCGCCGCGTGATCGCGCTCGACATCGGCTCCCTGCTCGCCGGCTCGAAATACAGGGGCGAGTTCGAGGAGCGCCTGAAAGCGGTGCTGAACGAGGTGCAGCAGGCCGAGGGCCAGATCGTCCTCTTCCTCGACGAGCTCCACACGATCGTCGGCGCCGGCGCCGCCGAAGGCGCGGTCGACGCCGCCAACCTGCTGAAGCCGATGCTGGCGCGCGGCGAGCTGCGCGCGGTCGGGGCGACCACGCTCGACGAGTACCGCAAGCACATCGAGAAAGACGCGGCGCTGGAGCGGCGCTTCCAGCCGGTGCTGGTCGGCGAGCCCGACATGAACGACACGATCGCGATCCTCCGCGGGCTGAAACCGCGCTACGAACAGCACCACGGGGTCCGCATCTCCGACGCGGCGATCGTCGCCGCGGCCACCCTCTCAGAGCGCTACATCGCCGACCGCTTCCTCCCCGACAAGGCGATCGACCTGATCGACGAGGCCGCCTCGCGGCTGAAGATCGAGATCGACTCGGTGCCGACCGAGATCGACGAGGTCGAGCGGCGGATCCAGCAGCTGGAGATCGAGCGCGAGGCGCTGAAGAAAGAGACCGACGATGCCTCGCGGGCGCGGCTGCAGGCACTGGAGGGGGACCTCGCCAACCTCGGCGAGGAGGCGGCCGAGCTGCGGACTCGCTGGCAGAACGAGAAAGAGCCGCTGGAGCAGATCAAAGCCGCAAAGGAAAAGCTGGAGGAGGCGCAGCGCGAGGCCGAGCGGGCCGAGCGCGAGACCGACCTCGAGCGGGCGGCGAAGCTGCGCTACGGCGAGATCCCCGAGCTGGAGGCGCAGGTCAAGGAGCAGGTGGCGCGGCTGGAGGAGCTGCACTCTGGTGGCGAAGTGATGCTGGCCGACGAAGTCACCGAGGAGGACGTCGCCGAGGTCGTCGCCAAATGGACCGGGATCCCGGTCAGCCGCCTGATGGAGGGCGAGGTGCAGAAGCTGATCCAGATGGAGGAGCGGCTGCACGACCGGGTGATCGGCCAGGACGAGGCGATCGCCGCCGTCTCCAACGCCCTGCGGCGCTCCCGCGCTGGCCTGTCTGACCCGAACCGGCCTATTGGTTCTTTCCTCTTCCTCGGCCCGACCGGGGTCGGCAAGACCGAGCTGGCGAAGGCGCTGGCCGAGTTCATGTTCGACTCCGAGCAGGCGATCGTCCGCCTCGACATGTCCGAGTACATGGAGAAGCACACGGTCGCGCGGCTGATCGGCGCTCCCCCCGGCTACGTCGGCTACGAGGAGGGCGGGCAGCTGACCGAGGCGGTGCGGCGCCGCCCCTACGCGGTGGTGCTGCTGGACGAGATCGAGAAGGCCCACCCCGACGTCTTCAACACGCTGCTGCAGCTGATGGACGACGGCCGCCTGACCGACGGCCAGGGTCGCACCGTCTCCTTCACCAACACGGTCCTGATCATGACCTCGAACGTCGGCTCCGACCGGATCGTCGGCGAGGCGGTCGACGAGAAGATCCGCGAGGGGATCGAAGAGGTGCTGGCGGCGACCTTCAAGCCGGAGTTCCTCAACCGGATCGACGACACGGTGATCTTCCACCGGCTCTCGAAGGCCGACATCGGCCGCATCGTCGAGCTGCAGGTGAACCAGCTGGTCGGGCGGGTGCGCGAGCGGGGGATCGAGATCGAGCTCTCCGACGACGCCCGCACGCTGCTCGGCAACCTCGGCTACGACCCCACCTACGGGGCGCGGCCGTTGAAGCGGGTGATCCAGAAGCAGCTGGTCGACAAGCTGGCGCTGAAGATCCTCGAGGGCGAGTTCGGCGAGGGCGACAGGGTTCGCGTCGACGCCGCCGAAGGAGAGATCGTCTTCGAGCGGGTGGAGGCGCCGGCCCCAGCCGCTGCATAACGGCCGTTGCCTACCGCATTTCGGGGCTCATCTTTGCGGCGGTTTCTGCCGAAACAAGAACCTCGTATAGGTGCTCTTTAATTAGGCCAGCCACCGTAGGCTTAGAGAGAGCCCCGGCAAGACCAGATGAACGACGACCAGACCCCGATCAACGCGCGCCCGCGACGGCGCCGGGAGGAGGCCCTCGAGGACCTCTCGCTGGCCCTGCGCGACAACCTGCTCTGGCCGGCAGAGGACTACTTCCGCAGCCTCGGCGACGGCGGCCGCGCCCTCGTCGCCGGCGGTGCCGTGGTGCTGGCGCTGGGACTGGGGATCGGCGGCTACTCGCTCGCTTCTTCGGGCGGCAGCGAGTCGGCGCCCGCGCCAACCGTCGCCGTGACGAGCGAGCCGGCGCCCGAGCCCACCCCGGTCAAAGCCGCGCCGAAACCCGATGCGGACCCCACCCTGCAGGGGGCGGCCCCCGTCTTCAAGGCTCCGGCCGAGGACAGCTCCAAGGTCGACGGCTCGAAGGCGGTCTCGAGCGAAGCCCCGGTCGCCACCACCAGCAACACCGGCAACCCCGCCACCGACACCTTCTCCACCAACCCCTCCGCCGAGCCCGCGACCGGTGCCACCGCTTCGGCCGCCGCCAGCGTCGACGGCCCGCCCGCTGGTCCCGCCGCGATCGCCGTCGCCCGCAAGTTCGCCGACGCCTTCGTCGTCTACGAGACCGGCGCCGAGAAGGGCGAGGTCCGCAAAGCCTTCAAGGCGACCGCGACGCCGGCGGTGACGAAGGCGCTGCTGCAGCGACCGCCGCGCCAGCCGGCGGGGGTCAAGGTCCCGAAGGCGAAAGTCCTCAACGTCGTCCCCGCTCCCTCGCACGATCGCATCTACCCGGTCAGCGTCTCGCTGCTGCGGGTCGGCGCCACCAGCGAGCTGCGGCTGGAGATGGAACAGCTGAAAAACAAGCAGTGGCGAGTCGTCAACGTCCTCGGCTGATGGAAAGCGCGCGCAAGATCAAAGCGGTGATGGCGACCGCGGCTGCGACCGCGGCGCTGGCGGTTCCGATCGCCGTCGCTCGCGCCGACGCGGCTACGCCCGCCAGCGGCCTGGTCCCCGGCTCGGCGCTGGAAGCATCCGAAAGCAACGAAGCGCCGCTGAAGCAGAACGAAACCCTGGTGCCGCCGCCCGCTCCGGCGACGAAGACGCCGCCGCCCAGCGGTGGGGTCGACGCTGGCGAAGGCGGAGTCGAAGCCGAAGCGCCCGAAGCCGAAACCGAAGTGACCCCCGCGGGCGGCGCCACCATCGCGCCCGGCGTCGGCGCCTTCACGATCCCCTCGCTGCCGAGCTCCAGCTGTGCGATCAATGGCGTGCCGCCAGTCCTGATCCCGATCTACCACCACGCCTCCGACCAGTACGCGCTGGGCCCGCAGGGGCCGGCGATCCTGGCCGGGATCAACGCGATCGAGACCGCCTTCGGGACCAACCTCGGCCCCTCCTCCGCTGGCGCCGTCGGCTGGATGCAGTTCATGCCGGAAACCTGGGCGATGTATGGGGTCGACGCCAACGGCGACGGGGTAGCGGACCCGAACAACCCCGAAGACGCGATCTACGCCGCCGCCCGCTACCTCAGCGCCGCTGGCATGCCGGAGGACGTCTGGGGCGCGATCTTCGCCTACAACCACGCCGACTGGTACGTCGAAGAGGTGCTGCAAAACGCCGGCTGCTACGCCGACGAAGTCGGGGGCAGCTACACGACCCTGACCCTGACGCCGCAGATCCAGGTCTTCAAGTGCACCCCGGCCGACGACTGGAAGGGTCAGATCCCGGAGGGCTATCTGAGCGCCTTCGAGGCCGCTGCCGGCCGCTACGAACTCGGCAAGCGGGGCGTTTGGACGCTGGCCGCGATCGCCCGCCTCGAGTCGAACTTCGGCCGCGGCATGAACGCGCAGCAGCTGCGCACCTTCGGCCCGCTCGGCCTCGACAAGATGGAGTGGAACGACTACGGGGTCGACGGTGACGAAGACGGCCGCGTCCGCCATGCCGACATCGACGACTCGGCGGCGACCCTGGCGCGGCTGATGTGGTCGCGCGGCAGCATCGACGCCGGCGTCTTCACCCACAACCAGGCCGCCTGGTACGTCGACGCCATCGCCAGCGAGGCCGACCAGCTGGCCGGCAAATGCGCCGTCACCAGCAAAGAGTGGACGATCGTCCTCCCCGGCGACACCGCCTCGCAGATCAACTGGCAGAACCTCACCCTCTCCAACGACCTCGAGCTGCGGGACATCCAGGCCGGGATGCTCGACCAGCGCGTCGTCGGCCTGCTGGCGCTGATGACCAGCGAGCACCAGATCACGATCAGCTCCCTGCGCTCCGACCACTCGCAGATGACCGCCTCGGGCAACGTCTCCAACCACTTCTACGGGCGGGCGATGGACATCGCCGCCGTCGACGGCGTCTCCTGCACCGATACCTCGACCGCCGCCCCCTGCGCCGAGCTCGGCTACGCCCTCGCCCAGCTGCCGGACCCGCTGCACCCGACCGAGCTGATCTACTGCTTCGACCTTGACGGGCTTGGGCCAGCGTTCGCCTTGCCCGATCACTGCGATCACATTCACGCTGGGTACTACGCGTACTAGGCCTGGGGTTTAGGAGGTGTCCGGTGGGGGTCGCTGGGAGCACCTCCGCCGCGAGGATCGCCTTCCGGCTGACGCCTCTGAAGTTATTGGCGCGGCTCCATGCTGAGTACCCAGCGACCCCCACCGGACACCTCCAGCCATAGCTGGCAGTTGACGCGTGTCGACCTTTTTTCTTTGGCTGATGTCGAGGGAGCAAGGAGACCGGGTGCCCCTCTCACGAAGGCTCCTGAGACCACGATGGCGCCCTGCGCTCCGCTTCAGCTGCGCGACGGTCTTCGGGAGAGGGGCACCCGGTCTCCTCACCCCGCCCAAAGCAGTACGGTTGAGCCGGAGGCCTAATTTCGAGCTGAGGGGGCGGAGATGCCGACTTTCTTGATGCTGACCAACTTGACCGCTGAGGGTGTGCGGACGTTGAAGAACAACCCCGGGCGGATCGATGAGGTGAACCGCGAGGTCGAACAGATGGGGGTGAAGGTGCTCTCGCAGTACGCGACGCTGGGGCAGTACGACTTCGTCACCGTGGTCGAGGCGCCTGACGACAAGACGATGGCGAAGGTCTCGGTAGAGCTCGGCTCGCGCGGGACGATGACCAGCCAGACGCTTGCCGCGATCCCGGCCGGCGACCTGGCCGGCGCGCTGTAGCCGCGTTGAAGGCGCTGGTCGTAGGCGGAGGCGGGCGCGAGCACGCGATCGTGCGGGCGCTGCGGCGCTCGCCGCAGGTCACCGACGTCCTTTGCGCGCCCGGCAACGCCGGGATCGCCGCGGACGCGGAGTGCCTGCCGGTGGTGGCGGCTGACGACGCGCCGGCGATCGTCGCGGCGGCCAAGGAGAACGGTGTCGACCTGGCCGTGATCGGCCCCGAGGCGGGGCTCGTGGCAGGGGCGGTAGACGCGCTCGAGGGGTCCGGCATCCCCGCCTTCGGCCCGCTCAGGGACGCGGCCGCGCTGGAGGGGTCGAAGGCTTTCGCCAAGGAGCTGATGGAGGAGGCCGGGGTGCCGACCGCCTCGCACGTATTGGTGCGCAGCCGCGAGGAAGCGCTCGAACAGCTCGCCAGCTGCTCCTACCCGACCGTGCTCAAGGCCGACGGGCTCGCCGCGGGCAAGGGCGTGATCATCTGCCAGGACGAGGCCGAGGCCCGCGCCGCCGTCGACGTCTTCTTCACCGAGCGGCGCTTCGGCTCGACTACGGTCGTACTCGAGGACTTCCTCGAGGGCGAGGAGCTCTCGCTGCTGGCGCTCTGCGACGGCGAGAACGTCGTCCCCCTCGCCCCGGCCCAGGACTACAAGCGGATCTTCGACGGCGACGAAGGACCCAACACCGGGGGCATGGGCAGCTACTCCCCCGTCCCTGGCTTCGGCGCCGCCAAGGTCGAGGAGATCGTCGAGCAGGTCCACCGGCCGGTCGTCGCGGCGATGGCCGCTCGGCGCGTCCCCTTCCACGGCGTCCTCTACGCCGGGTTGATGATCGGCCCCGAGGGGCCGAAGGTGCTCGAGTTCAACGCCCGCTTCGGCGACCCCGAGACCCAGGCGGTGCTGCCGCGGCTGCGCTCCGACCTCGCTGAGCTCTTCCTCGCCTCGCGCGAGCCCGGCGGCCTCGCCGGCATCAGTGCCGAGTTCGACGACAACTGGGCGGTCACCGTCGTCCTCGCCTCCGCTGGCTACCCGGAGTCCTCCTCCAAGGGAGACTTGATCAGCGGCCTCGCCGCGGCGGCGGAGGTTGCCGAGGTGACCCACGCGGGTACGGCGGAGCGCGATGGCGAGATCGTCACCGCGGGCGGCCGGGTGCTGAACCTGACCGGGTTGGGTAGCAGTCCCGCCGAAGCGCGCGATCGTGCATACGATGCCGCCAGCCGGATCTCGTTCGAGGGAATGCAGATCCGCACCGACATCGCCGCCCGCGCCGTCGAGCGCGTCCCCAGCTAATTCAGTTCATCAACAGAACCTCACCAACAGAATCCGAAGGAGCGAGATGAGCGAGATCTCAGAGGAGCCGCAGCCGACCGGGACCGCCACGCCCGCAGGAGGCGGGCCCGCCGATCCCACCGAGACGGCGACGATGGCGACCGTCGAGGAAGCCTTCACCGAAATCGACGTCGACGAGCCGCACGTCGGGATCATCATGGGCTCGAAGAACGACAAGCCGAAGATGGAACCGGCCGGCAAAGCCCTCGAGGAAGCGGGCATCCGCTACGAGGTGCGGGTGATGAGCGCCCATCGCGACCCCGAGCTGGTCCGGGAGTACTGCCAGAACGCCCGCATGCGGGGGCTGAAGGTGATCATCGCCGGTGCCGGAATGTCGGCGGCGTTACCTGGAGTCGCCGCCGCCCACACCGACCTGCCAGTGATCGGGGTGCCGATTCTTGGCAAGAGCCTGGGCGGGCTCGACGCGCTGCTCTCGGCGGTGCAGATGCCTCCGGGGATCCCGGTCGCCTGCGTCGCGATCGACGGGGCGAAAAACGCCGGCGTCCTCGCCGGGCGGATAATCAACGCGTGATCCCCCGCTACACCCGCCCCGAGATCGGGGCGGTCTGGACGCAGCAGGCGAAGCTGGAGAGCTGGCTTGAGGTCGAGCTGGCCGCCACCGAGGCCTGGGCGGCGGAGGGCGTGGTGCCGGAAGGGGCGGCGCGCGAGGCGCGCGAGCGGGCGGCCTTCACGGTCGAGGCGGTCGACGAGCGGGAGAAGGTGACCGACCACGACGTCGCCGCCTTCGTCGACGTCGTCGCCGCCTCGGTCGGCGAGCACGGCCGCTGGATCCACTACGGCCTCACCTCCTCCGACGTGCTCGACACGGCGCTGGCGCTGCAGCTGCGCCGGGCCGGCGAAGTCGTCCTCGCCAGCGCCTGCGCTTATCGGGACGCGCTGGTCACGCGGGCGCTCGAGCATCGCGACACCCTCTGCGTCGGCCGCACCCACGGCGTCCACGCCGAGCCGACCAGCTTCGGCCTGCGGCTCGCGGGCTTCGCCTTCGAGGCCGACCGTAACCTCGACCGGCTGGAGGAGGCCTTCGCCCAGCTCGCCGTCGGCAAGCTCTCCGGCGCCGTCGGCACCTACGCCTCGGTGCCGCCCGCGGTCGAGGCGCGGGTGATGCAGAAGCTCGGGCTCGGTCGCGAGGACGTCGCCACCCAGGTGATCCCACGCGACCGCCATGCGGAGCTACTGACGGCGATCGCGATCGCCGGCGCCGGCCTCGAGCGCTTCGCGACCGAGGTGCGGGGCCTGCAGAAAACCGAGGTGCGCGAGGTCGAAGAGCCGTTCGCCGCCGGCCAGAAGGGCTCCTCGGCGATGCCGCACAAGCGCAACCCGATCCGCACCGAGCGGATCACCGGCCTCGCTCGCGTCCTGCGCGGCTACTCGCAGGCGGGCGTTGAGAACGTCGCCCTCTGGCACGAGCGCGACATCTCCCACTCCGGCGCCGAGCGGGTGATCCTGCCCGACGCGACGATCGCCCTGGACTACATGCAGGACCTGGCGGCCAAGGTGGCGTCGGGGATGAAGATCAACGAGGAGCGGATGCGCGAGAACCTGGGCCTCACCTACGGTGCCCTGTTCTCCCAGCGCGCCCTCACCGCCCTGGTTGAGGCCGGGATGACCCGCGACGACGCCTACCGCGTCGTCCAGGAGAACGCCCAGCGGGCCTGGGACACCCGCACCGAGTTCCGCGACCTCCTCGCCGAGGCCGCACCGGACCTAGACCTCGACCAGGTCTTCGACTACAGCGCCTACCTCACCCACGTCCCCGAGATCTTCGAACGCCTCGAAGCGCTGCGGTCCTGATCAGAGTGGATTAGGCTGGCCGGGTGATCCTCTACACCTGCGGGCAGAAGAAGCGGGGGCCGGGCTTTGCCCATCCCTGCGCGAAGGCCGGCAAGGCGCTGGACAACGCCGGCTACGAGTACGAACTGAAGACGGTGAAGGGGTATCGCGGGATGCCGCTGACCTGGGGCAGTCGCGGCGAGGACCGGGCGGAGATCAAGCGCCTCAGCGGCACCAACGAGGTCCCGATCCTCGTCCTCGACGACGGCGAGGTGATCTCCGGCTCCGGCGCGATCGCCAGGTGGGCGAAGGAGCACCCGCACTCGCCGGCCAAGTCCGGCGGCTGAGCTTCAGCCCCAGATTCCGTTCGCGATCACCGCGGCGACCAAGCCAAAGAGGCCGATCAGCAGCGTGTTGTTCAGGCGGTCGAGACGATCTTCGATCTTGTCGAAACGCCCAGCGACTTCGCCGAAGCGTCCACCGATTTCACTCAAACGCCCATTGACTTCACCGAAGCGTCCGCTGATCTCGTCGAAGCGTCCGCTGATCTCGTCGAAGCGTCCGCTGACCTCGTCGAAGCGTCCGCTGACCTCGTCGAACCGCCTATCCACCTCCTCGAACCGCGCGTCGACCCCGTCGAATCGGAGGTTCATTTCATTCTTGAGCGCGGTCAGTTCGACCTTGGTGGCCATCTTCTCGAACCCCGCATCGACCCGCCGGCTCAGTTCGTCCAGCCGCTCGTCGTTCCAACTCTCCACGTTCCCCTCCTTCTCCAGAAGTGCCTCCATGGGAGTAGTGTAGACAAAAAGTCTCGAAGCGTGTTGTCAGATTCGCGTTAGAAGAAGGCGAGCTTGAGGAGGCTGACGATGGCCGTCGCGCCAACGGCGCCGCCGGCAGCCCACATGGTGAAGATCAGCTTGTCGATGCGAGCGGTGACCCGGTCGAACTTCTCATCGACCCGCGCGAAGCCTTCTCGCATCTCCTTGAAGCCGTCGTCGACGCGGCGGCTCAGTTCGTCGAGCCGGTCGTCGTTCCAGTTGGTTCGCCTGTCCTCCATGGTCAGCAGCTCCATGATGACAGGAGTGTAGACAGAATGTTGCGACGAATTACGCGCTGAAAGCCAAATCTCTGGAGATTTTCTGTGCCCGATCGGTGACGACCACCGGGGTGCCGTCCTTCGGGGAGAGGGTGATGTTGCGGCGGCCGGTGCGCTCGGGCATCGGGTTGGCCTTGCGGAGCTCGCAGCGGGTGAGGACCTCGCGGAGGACGACGCGCATCTCGAACTCGGCGAAGGTGGCGCCGATGCATCGGCGGACGCCGCCGCCGAAGGGGATCCAGGCGTAGGTGTCGGGGGCGTCCTCGAGGAAGCGCTCGGGCTTGAAGGCGAACGGTTCGGGATAGATGTCCGCGCGGGTGTGGGTGAGCCAGATCGCCGGGGTGACGTCGGTTCCCTCGGGCAGGGTCAGCCCGTCGGCGACCAGCTCCTTGGCGAGACGCCGTCCCGCCAGCGGGATCACCGGTCGCAGCCGCAGCGACTCGGAGATCGTCGCCCGCAGGTAGTCCTCCTCGCCCGCCAGCAGGCTCTCGCGCAGCCGCCCCAGCACGGTCGGGTGGCGCAGCAGCAGGTCGAAGGTCCAGGCCAGCGCGGTCGCGGTCGTCTCGTGGCCGGCCAGCAGCAGCGTCATCAGCTGGTCGCGCAGCTCGCGGTCCTCCATCCGCGTCCCGTCCTCGAACTCCGCCTGCATCAGCATCGAGAGGATGTCCTCCCGCTGCTCGAGATCCGGCCGTTCCCGGTGCTCGGCGATCTCCGCCAGCAGCAGCTCGTCGACTTCGCGCAGCTGCCCCTCGAAGCGGGCGAACATGCCGCCGCCGATGCCGAAGCGCTGCAGCACCAGTCCCAGCACCTGCCGCCCGGGCGTCGCGGTTTCGGTGAGGACGGTGGCGAGCATCTCCCGCAACCGGTCCAGCCGCGGCCCGGTGGAGATGCCGAAGACGACGCGGAGGATGATCTCCAACGTCACCGCCTGCATCCGGGCGTGGATCGGGAACTCGCTGTTCAACGGCCAGGAGTCGATCTCGGCGCCGACGATCTCGTTCATCGTCTCCTCGTAGGAGCGCATCCGCTCGCCGTGGAAGGGCGGCAGCATCAGCCGGCGCCGGCTCAGGTGCTCGGCCCCCTGTTGGATCAAGAGCGATTTCGAGCCGACGATCGGCTCGAGGATGGCGTTGCGCCCCGGCGGCAGCCCGTGCTCGCGCTCTCTATAGAGAGTCTTGATCGCCTCCGGGTCGGAGATCAGCACCATCGGCCGCTCGAAGCCGAGGAAGCGGACGCTGAAGGAGTCGCCGAACTGGCGCCGGCAGTCCTCCATGAAGGCGATCGGCCGGAAGGCCCAGCGCAGCATCTGCACCAGCGGGGGACTGCTCGGTTCGGGCGGGAGCGCCACGGGGGGAGCATCGCAGAGCCGGTTCTTCTCCGCTGTGAGCGAAGTCGCAGACAAGCCGGAGATCGGTCCGCCGCCGCGGATGGTTAGCATCGGCTTCGTGCCGAGCGTCGCCGAGATGAACCTCCTCTCCTCGGGGAAGGTCCGCGAGATCTACGAGTGGGAGGACGACCTGCTGATGGTCGCCTCCGACCGCATCTCCACCTACGACGTGGTGATGCCGACGCCGATCCCCGACAAGGGCAAGGTGCTGAACCGGATGTCGATCTTCTGGTTCGGGCTGACCGAGGACATCGTCCCCAACCACTTCATCTCCGAGGACGTGCCCGAGGAGGTCGCCGAACGGGCGATGCGGGTGCGGAAGCTGGAGATGTACCCGGTCGAGTGCGTCGTCCGCGGCTACCTGTCCGGCTCGGGCTGGAAGGAATACAAGGAAGAGGGAGCGGTCTGCGGGATCGAGCTGCCCTCCGGCCTGGTCGAGTCCGACCAGCTGCCGGAGCCGATCTTCACCCCCTCGACCAAGGCCGAGATCGGCGATCACGACGAGAACGTCGACTTCGACCGCGCCGCCGAGATCGTCGGCGACCGGGCGCTGCTGGAAGAGCTGCGGCGGATCTCGATCGAGGTCTACAAGCGCGGCTCCCAGCACGCGGCCCAGCGCGGAATCATCCTCGCCGACACCAAGTTCGAGTTCGGCCGCCACGCCGGCGCCGAGATCGTCCTCGGCGACGAGGTCCTGACCCCGGACTCGTCCCGCTTCTGGCCCGCCGCCAGCTACCAGCCGGGCGCCACGCCCCCCTCCTTCGACAAGCAGTTCGTCCGCGACTGGGCCTCGGAGACCGGCTGGGACAAGAAGCCGCCGGCGCCGGAGCTGCCGGCCGACGTGGTCGAGCAGACGCGGGCCAAATACGTCGAGGCCTACGAGCGGATCACCGGGGAGACGTTCTGAAGGCACGGGTGCTGATCCGCCCCAAGGAGGGAATCCTCGACCCTCAGGGCAAGGCGGTGGAGCGGGCGCTGCCGGCGCTCGGCTTCGAGGGAATCGAGCACGTCCACGTCGGGCGGATGGTCGAGCTCGAGGCGGAGGACCCGGAGCGACTCGGCGAGCTCTGCGAGAAGCTCCTCGCCAACCCCCTGATCGAGGACTACGAGATCCAGACCCTGTGATCTGGGGGATCCTCCAGTTCCCCGGGTCTTGTGACGAGCGGGACGCGCTGCACGCCTGCGAGCTGCACGGCGACGGGGCGCGGCTGGTCTGGCACGAGAGCCGCGACCTCGACGGCGTCGACGGCGTCGTCGTCCCCGGCGGCTTCTCCTACGGCGACTACCTGCGGGCGGGCGCGATCGCCCGCTTCTCCCCGGCGATGGAAGCGGTGGCCGAGGCCGCCGAGGCGGGAATGCCGGTACTGGGGGTCTGCAACGGCTTCCAGGTCCTCTGCGAGGCGGGACTGCTGCCGGGCGCGCTGCTGCGGAACGTCGAGCTGCGCTTTCGCTGCCACCAGGTCGAGCTGATCGAAGAGGGCACGGGAGAGACGCTCTCGATCCCGGCCAAGCACGGCGAAGGCCGCTACTACGCGCCGGAGGAGATGCTCGACCGGCTGGAGGCCAACGGCCAGGTCGCCTACCGCTACGCCGACGGCCACAACTCCAACGGCTCGGTCCGCGACATCGCCGGCGTCACCAACGAGCGCGGCAACGTCCTCGGGCTGATGCCGCACCCCGAGCACGCGGTGGATCCGCTGACGGGGTCGACGGACGGGCTGCGCGTCTTCGATCGGCTCGGGCGGGGCGCTTTTGTAAACCAGGGGTTGACTAAGGCGCCCCGGGGATGACCGTCGAGACGCCGAAATACCGCGAGCTCGGGCTGACCGACTCCGAGTACCAGCTGATCGTCGAGAAGCTGGGGCGGGAGCCGAACGACGTCGAGCTGGCGATGTTCAGCCTGCTTTGGTCCGAGCACTGCGCCTACAAGCACTCGCGCAAGCTGCTGCGGCGGCTGCCGACCGAGGGCGAGCGGGTGGTGATGGGGCCGGGCGAGAACGCCGGCGCCGTCGACGTCGGCAACGGCTACGCGGTCGCCTTCAAGGTCGAGTCCCACAACCACCCGAGCGCGGTGGAACCGTTCCAGGGGGCGGCAACCGGCGTCGGCGGGATCATGCGCGACGTCTTCGCGATCGGGGCGCGGCCGATCGCGATCCTCGACAGCCTCCGCTTCGGCGAGCTCGACTCGGTCCGCTCGCGCCACCTGCTCGACGGCGCGGTCCGCGGGATCGGCCACTACGGCAACTCGATCGGGGTGGCGACGGTCGGCGGCGAGATCTACTTCGAGGAGCCCTACGAGCACAACTGCCTGGTCAACGCGATGTGCATCGGCTTCGCCAAGACCGCCGACATGGTGCGGGCGGCGGCGGCCGGGGTCGGCAACTCGATCGTCCTGATGGGCGCCTCGACCGGGCGCGACGGAATCGGCGGCGCCTCGGTGCTGGCCTCGGCCGAGCTCGGCGAGGGCGACGAAGCGAAGCGGCCGACGGTGCAGATCGGCGACCCCTTCGAGGAGTCGAAGCTGCTCGAGTGCTGCCTGGAGCTGCTGGGGAAGGGGCTGCTGGTCTCGCTGCAGGACCTCGGCGCGGCGGGCCTGACCTCCTCGGCCGGGGAGATGGCGAGCGCCGGCGGGGTCGGGATCGACATCGACGTCGCCGGGGTGCCGCTGCGCGAGGCCGACATGGAGCCCTTCGAGATCATGGTTTCCGAGAGCCAGGAGCGGATGCTGGCGGTGGTCGAGCCGGGCCGGGTCGAGGAGGTGCGGGCGATCTGCGAGAAATGGCAGACCGGCTCGGCCGAGATCGGCACCGTCACCGAGGGCGGTCAGATCCGGATCCTCCGCGACGGCGAGGTAGTCGGCGAGATGCCGGTCGAGGCGCTGGTCGACGGCTGCCCGCTCTACGACCTCGACCCGGCCGAGCCCGACGGCTGGATCTACGGCAACCGCGAGACGCTGGCGCCGGGAGCCGCGCCCGAGCAGGAGCTGCTGTCCCTGCTCTCGGCCCCGAGCATCGCCTCCAAGCGCTGGGCCTTCGAGCAGTACGACTCGATCGTCGGCTCGCGCACGGTGCGCCGGCCCGAGCAGGCCGACGCCGCCGTCCTGCAGCTTCCCGAGGCCGGCAACGCGATCGCCGTCTCGATCGACGGCAACGGCCGCCGCGTCGCCTGCGACCCCTACGAGGGGACGGTCGAGGCGGTGCTCGAGTGCGCCCAAAACCTCGCCTGCGTCGGCGCCGAGCCGCTCGGCCTGACCAACTGCCTCAACTTCGGCAACCCGGAGAAGCCGGCCGGCGCCTGGCAGCTCGACAACGCCGTCAGCGGCCTCGCCGACGCCTGCAACGCCCTCGGCGTCCCCGTCGTCGGCGGCAACGTCTCCCTCTACAACGAGGGCCCCGAAGGCCCGATCTACCCGACGCCGGTGGTGGCGATGGTCGGCGAGCTGCCCGACCCGGCCCAGGTCGCCGGCAGCGCCTTCGCCAACGAGGGCGACGCGATCGGCCTCATCGGCCCCTTCGAACCGAGCCTCGCCGGCTCGGAGCTGGCGAAGCAGCGCGGCGAGCTGAAGATGGGCCTCCCCCGCCCCGACGTCGCCGCCGCCATCGCCGCCTGCGAAGTCGTCCGCGCCGCCGTCCGCGCCGGCAAGCTCTCCTCCGTCCATGACGTCTCCGACGGCGGCCTCGCCGTCGCCATCGCCGAGTCGGCGATCGCCGGCGGCATCGGCTGCGACGCCAACGTCGAACACCTGCGCGAGCGCGGCGCCCAGCCCGAGGAAGCCCTCTTCGGCGAGGGTCCCGGCGGCTTCCTCGTCAGCGGCGACCGCGCGACCCTCGAGGAGCTGGGCGCCGTCCTCATCGGCACCGTAGGCGGCGAGCAGATCGCGATCGGCGCCGGCGACCGCAGCCTCTCTGTCAGCCTCGCCGAGGCCGAGAGCGCCTGGCGCTCGCTCGATCCTGCCTGAACGTCCATCAAAGGTCGGCTTTCCGTTCCAATCCGCCGATGGTGGTTATGCTCGCCGCCGCAGGTTCGATCGAAGGGAGAGAAATGAAGTTGAGGTTGGTCTCGGCTGCCATCGGCGCCGTTCTAGTCGTCTCGGTCCTCACCCCAGCCGCCGCGTCGGCGGCGACTGAAGTCGGCAACGGGTGCACCGCCGACATATCGGGACTCGGGATCCCGGTATCCCTCGCCAATGCCCCCGGTAGTCCCCTGCCGGCCACGGTGCCGAGCAACGGGGTGATCACGAGCTGGCGCATCTCGATTATCCCGATCCCTCCTGAAGTGACCGTTTCCGAGACCCTGAAGATCTTCCGACCGACTGGAAGTCCGGGACAGTTCCAGGTCATCGGAGAAAGTGCTCCGCTCTTCCTGGCGAGCGGGCCGAACAGCCAGGCAACGAGGATCTCGGTGGCAGCGGGCGATCACATCGGTGGAAGCCTCAACGCCAGCGGCGAAACGGGAGGCCTCTACTGCAAAACCGAAAATCCGGGTGACCGCGTCGGAGTCTTCAGCCCGAATCCACCCAACGGCTCGACTGCGACCTTGGCCGGCGAACTGAGCGGCCTCCAAGTTCCGATCGTCGTCGTCCTCGAGCCCGACGCCGACAACGATGGCTACGGCGACGAGACCCAAGATGGCTGCCCTCAGAGCGCGACTACCCAGGCCGCCTGCCCGGTGGTCACCCTCTCGACCACCAAGCAGGTGAGGAAAGGCTCGGTCGTGATCGTGGTGACGACCGACACGCCGGCGCCGGTCACGGTCAAAGGCGTGGTCAAGCTGGGCAAAGGCAAGAAGGCGAAGCTCAACGGCGGGACCAAGAGCCTGACGCCCGGCGTCCTCGGCAAGTTCACGCTCAAATTCACCAAAAAGGTGAAGGCGAAACTGGCCCAGCTCAGCCCGAAACAGAAGCTGACGCTGAAGGCCACGATTACCGGCACCAGCGTTTCCGGTGCGGTGACCAAGAAAACGCTGAAAGTGAAGCTGAAGGGCCAGGCGAAAGGCTGATCTATTCGCCGTAGCTGGCAGGCGCGGCCTCACCGATCTCGAGTGGGGCTCGCGCCGGCTGGCGGCGCAGGCCGAGGGCGACGGCGCCTGAGGCGACCGCGGCGAGGACCGCGAAGAGGTAGGCGCCGTCGGAGACTCGCAGCGCCTCGGCCAGGCTGGCCGGGTCGCCGACGATGGCGATCAGGATGGCGGTGCCGAGGACGGCGCCGACCTGGCGGAAGGCGGCGTTGACGGCGCTGGCGGTGGCGAAGCGGTCGTCGGCGACGTCGCGGACGGCGGTGGAGCCGAGGGTCGGGAAGGCGAGGCCGATGCCGATCCCGGTCAGGGTGGCGCCGGGCAGCCAGAGGCCGATGTAGTCGGGCTCGGCGCCGGCGGAGCGAAGGACCAAAGCGCCGGCGGCGAAGACGAGGGTGCCGGGGACGATCACGGCGCGGTGGCCAAAGCGATCGGCGAGGCGACCGGCGGGGCCGGAGACGACGGTGGTCATCGCCGGGCCGGGCAGGGCGGCGAGGCCGGCGCTGAGGATGCTGTAACCCCAGACCGTGGTCAGAAAGAGAACGTTGCCGAGGATCAGGGAGAAGAAAGCGGCGGCGAAGAGCAGGGTGCCGAGGTTGCCGAGAGCGAACGAGCGATGGGCGAAGAGCGCCGGCTCGACGATCGGGCGCGGGTGGCGCAGGCTGCGGGCGACGACGGCGCCCAGCAGGCCCGCGGCGGCGGCGAAGGCGGCGAGCGTGCCGGTTCTGGTCCAGCCCCAGTCGTTGCCCTCGACGATCCCCAGGGTCACCGCCGCCAGACCCAGCGCCAGCATCAGCGCTCCGGCCAGATCCGGCAGGCGGCTGTCGCGGAGCGCCTGCTGGGGCAACAGTCGGCGGCCGGCGAGGAGGACGGCGACGCCGAGCGGCAGGTTGACGAGGAAGACGAGGCGCCAGCTGTCGATTTCGACCAGAGCCGCGCCGAGGGTCGGCCCGATCGCCGCGGCAGCCGCGGCGGCGGCGCCCCAGAGGCCGACGCCGGTGGCGCGCTTCTCGGGCGGGAAGCTGTCGAGGACGATCGCCAGGGAGGTCGGGGCGATCGCCGCGGCGCCGACTCCCTGGATGACGCGGAAGGCGATCAACGTCTCGAGCGAGGGCGCGGCCGCGCAGAGCAGGCTGGCCAGGGTAAAGCCGCCCAGCCCCCAGAGGAAGACGCGCTTGTGGCCAAAGCGGTCGGCGAGCCCTCCCGCCGGCACCAGCAGCGCCGCGATGACGACGAAGTAGCCGTCGAGCACCCAGGAGAGCAACCCCCGGCTCGCCTCCGGGAAGGAGGCCGAGATGTCCGGGAAGGCGATGTTGACGATCGTCGTGTCGAGGAAGACGAGGAAGGCGCCGGTGCAGGCGATCACCACGCTCGCTCTATGCCCACGGTCATACATCGTGGCCGCGACTATACTATGACCGTGGGCATAACGCGAATCGCCGATGCGGAAGCGGCCGAACCGACGCGCCGCGACGGGCGCGACCGGCTGCTGAACGGCGCCCGCAAGCTGCTCGCCGAGAAGGGCTACGCCGGGATGGAGCTGCGCGACGTCGCCGACCGCGGCAAGGCTCCGCGCGGCTCGATCTACCACCACTTCCCGGAGGGCAAGAAGCAGCTCGCGATCGAGGCGGCCGAACTCGAGGGCCGGGAAATCCGCTCCGCGATCGAAAGCTCGCTGGCCGAGCTCGGGCTCGCCGAGACCCTCAGCACCTTCGGCGAGATGTTCCGCCGCCGGGTCAAGGACCAGCCCGAGCGGCTCGGCTGCCCGGTCGCCGCCGCAGCGCTGGCCCGCCCCGAGGACCCGGCCCTCGCCGCCGCGGCGACGGCCGCCTTCCAGAGCTGGGAAGCGCCAATCGCCGCCGCCCTGCGCGAGGAAGGCGTCAAGAAGAAGGATGCCGAGAACTTCGCCGGCCTCGTCGTCTCGACGATCGAGGGCGCCCTGGTGCGCGCCCGCGCTGCCGGCGACGACGCGCCCCTGGCCTCGGCGGTCGCCGGCCTGCGCCAGGCGCTCGAAGCGCTGCTCGCCGCCTAGCACCGGTTTAGGCAAGCAGTCTCGCGGGCAGCTTCATCAATGCACCCCCCGGAAGGGGGTGCGGGATGGAGGAGAAGCGTTGAAATCCAGTTGGGCTCCCCGGGTCGCCAGTCTCGCGCTCACCGCGATCGCAGCGGTTGCGCTCTCGGCCTGCGGCGGCAGCTCGAACGGGTCGGGGCCACAGGAGCTGACCTTCTTCGTCGCGATCCAGCCGGGCGGGACGATCGAGGAAGTCTCGAAACGGTGCTCGGAAGAATCGAACGGCAAGTACACGATCACGCCGGAATTCCTTCCCACCGACGCGAGCCAGCAGCGCGAACAGCTGGTCCGCCGCCTCGGGGCCGAGGACTCCTCGATCGACATCGTCGGCATGGACGTGATCTGGACCGGCGAGTTCGCCAACGCCGGCTGGGTCGAAGAGTGGACGGGGGCCGAGAAGAAAGCGGTGACCGAAAAGGTCTTCCCCAACGTGATCGAAACCGCGTCGTTCGAGGACAAGCTCTACGCGGCGCCGTTCAACACCAACACCCAGCTGCTGTGGTACCGCAAAGACCTGGTCAAGCAGCCGCCGAAAACCTGGGACCAGATGATCGAAGAGGCCGAAGGGCTGAAGGAAGCGGGCTCGATTCAGGTCCAGGCGAACCGCTACGAGGGCTACATGGTCCTCGTCAACGCGCTGATCGAGAGCGCCGGCACCGAAATCCTCTCCGGCCCCGAAGAAGTCGACCTCGAACAGGGGCCGACCGAAAAGGCGCTGGAAGTGATCGGCAAGCTCGCCAACGGAGGCGCCGCGCCGCCCAGCCTCTCGACCTCCGACGAGGACACCGCCCGGCTCGGCTTCGAGGCCGGTGAATCGGCCTTCATGACCAACTACACCTTCGCCTACGCGAGCGCCAAAGAAGAAGCGCCGGACGTGTTCAAGAACATGGGCTTCGCGCGCTTCCCGCGGGTCGACGCCAACACCCCGAGCAAACCCCCGCTCGGCGGCTTCAACCTCGCGGTCAGCTCCTACTCCGAAAACAAGGACGTCGCCTTCGAAGCGGCCACCTGTCTGGCAAACAAGGACAGCCAGAAAACCGCGGTCGAACTCGACGGCCTGCCGCCCTCGCGCTCCGATCTCTACACCGACAAAGTCGTGACCGGCGCCTACCCCGGCTTCGCCGAGCTGGTGAAGGAATCGATCGAAGCCTCGGGCCCGCGGCCGACCACCCCCGCCTACCAGGACGTCAGCCTCGCGGTCCAGCGCTCGCTGCACCCGCCCGACAAGATCGACCCCGAAGACACCGAATCCGTCTACGACGAACTGAAGTCGAAGGTGGAAGACGCGGTCAAGCGGGAGGGGCTGCTCTGATGACGGTCAACGCGCCCGCCAACCCCGCGCCGCAGGAGGCGGCCCCGAAGAAAGCCTCCTCGCGGACCCGCTCGGAGCGCAAACTGGCCTGGATGCTCTGCGCGCCGGCGGTGGTGGCGATGCTGCTGGTCACCGCCTATCCGATCGTCTACGCGGTCATCCTCTCGCTGCAGGACGTCGACCTCCGCTTCCCCGACGAGGGCGGCTTCGTCGGGCTCAGCAACTACACCGCCGTCCTCTCCTCCGACCTCTGGTGGACGGACTTCTTCAACACCGTCTTCATCATGGTGATCTCGGTCGCGATCGAGCTGGTGCTGGGGATGGCAATCGCGATGGTCATGTACCGGGCGATCTTCGGCCGCGGGGTCGTCCGTACCTCGGTCCTCATCCCCTACGGGATCATCACCGTGGTCGCCGCCTTCGCCTGGCAGTTCGCCTTCTCGCCGGAAACCGGGTTCGTCAACAACCTGCCGCTGATCCCCGACGAAAAGGACTGGTTCGGCGGCCGCTTCAGCTCCTTCGCGGTGATCATCATGGCCGAGGTCTGGAAGACGACCCCCTTCATGGCGCTGCTGCTGCTGGCCGGCCTGGTGACGATCGACAGCCAGCTCTACGAGGCGGCGCGGGTAGACGGCGCCACCGCCTGGCAGCGGTTCACCCGGATCACCCTGCCGCTGATGAAGCCGGCGATCCTGGTCGCGCTGCTGTTCCGCACCCTCGACGCCTTCCGCGTCTTCGACACGATCTTCATCATGACCCGCGGTGCGCTGGACACCGAATCGGTCTCGATCCTCGGCTACAACCAGCTGATCAGCCGCCTCAACCTCGGCCTTGGCTCGGCGGTCTCGGTGCTGATCTTCCTCTGCGTCTTCCTCATCGCCTTCGTCTTCGTGCGGGGCTTCGGGGCCAAAGTCGAGGAAGGACGACCGGGAGGCTGAGATGGAACGCAGCAGCCGCGATTACGCCCTCTGGACCATCGCCATCGCGCTGGTGGTGATCTTCGCCCTGATCCCGGTGCTGTGGCTGATCTCGATCTCGCTGAAGCCGCCGGAAGCGCTCACCGACCAGAAGTTCATCCCCTCCGACGTCTCCTTCGACAACTACAAGAGCCTGTTCGAAGGCGGGATCGACGACAGCCCCTTCATCAAGCCGCTGATCAACTCGATCGGGATCGCGCTGATCACGACCGCGATCTCGATCGTCCTCGCCTCCTTCTGCGCCTACGCGATCGCCCGGCTCGAATTCCCCGGCAAGCGGGTGATCCTCGCCGGGGCCCTGGCGATCGCGATGTTCCCGCCGATCTCCACCGTCGGTCCGCTCTTCGACATGTGGCGGGCGCTGGGGCTCTACGACACCTGGCTCGGCCTGATCATCCCCTACCTAACCTTCTCGCTGCCGTTGGCGATCTACGTCCTCGTTGCCTTCTTCAGGGAGATCCCGTGGGAGCTCGAGCAGGCGGCCCAGGTCGACGGGGCGACGCCGTTCCAGGCGTTCACGAAAGTGATCGTGCCGCTGGCGGCGCCGGGCGTCTTCACCGCCGCGATCCTCGTCTTCATCTTCTGCTGGAACGACTTCCTCTTCGCGATCTCGCTGACCAGCTCGGACGCGTCGCGGACCGTTCCCGCCGCGCTCGCCTTCTTCACCGGCGAATCGTCGTTCACCGCGCCGACCGGCAGCATCGCCGCCGCGGCCGTGGTGGTGACGGTGCCGATCATCGTCTTCGTACTCATCTTCCAGCGCCGAATCGTCGCCGGGCTCACCGCCGGCGCCGTCAAGGGATAAAGGAGCCAACCGATGTCAGAGATAGTCCTCGACGGAGTCACCAAGACCTTTGCCGACGGCTTCGAAGCCGTCAAAGACATGGACCTCGACATCCAGGACGGCGAGTTCATGATCCTCGTCGGCCCCTCGGGCTGCGGCAAGTCGACGGCGCTGCGGATGATCGCCGGGCTCGAGGACATCTCCAGCGGCGAGGTGAAGATCGGCGGCGAGACCGTCAACGACCGCTCGCCGAAGGACCGCGACATCGCGATGGTCTTCCAGAACTACGCGCTCTACCCGCACATGACGGTGCGGGAGAACATGGGCTTCGCGCTGAAGCTGGCCGGCGTCGACAAGTCGGAGATCGACAAGAAGGTCGAGGAGGCGGCGCGGACGCTCGACCTCGAGCAGCACCTCGACCGGCGTCCGGCGAACCTCAGCGGCGGCCAGCGCCAGCGGGTGGCGATGGGCCGGGCGATCGTCCGCGACCCGAAAGCGTTCCTGATGGACGAGCCGCTCTCCAACCTCGACGCGAAGCTGCGGGTGCAGATGCGGACCGAGGTGGCAAAACTGCAGTCGAAGCTGGAGACGACGACTGTCTACGTCACCCACGACCAGACCGAGGCGATGACCCTCGGCGACCGGGTGGCGGTGATGCGGGCGGGCGCCCTGCAGCAGGTCGGCACCCCGGCCGAGCTCTACGACAACCCGGTCAACCTCTTCGTCGCCGGCTTCATCGGCTCGCCGGCGATGAACTTCATGCCGGGAGAGATCAACGGCGGGAAATTGAAACTGCCGATCGGCGAGGTCGACCTGGACAAGCTCGACGTCGAGGGGCGGCGCGACGGCCAGGTGATCGTCGGCCTGCGGCCGGAGAACTTCGAGGACGTCGAGGTGATCGGCGACCTCAAGGAGGAGCGTGGGATCACCTTCGAGGCCGAGATCGACCTCGTCGAGTCGCTCGGCTCCGACCTCTACGCCTACTTCCACATCGAGTCCGAAGGCGTCCAGTCAGACCAGCTCGCCGACATCGTCGAAGAGAGCCTCGACGAAACCGGCGCCGGCGAAATCCGCGAGGGCCACGAGCAGATCGTCGCCCGCCTCGACCCGACCAGCAAAGTCAAACGCCGCGAGACCGCCCAGCTCTGGGCCGACACCGCGAAACTGCACCTCTTCGACCCAGAGAACGGCGAGAGCCTGCGGCAGGCCGCCAAAGAGCGGGCCTAGCGCAACTTCCCAATCGGTGTGAAGCGGCCCAGCGGAAAACGGTCCGCTGGGCCCTAGAACACTGGTCCACCCGCGTCCCTGCGTCTGAGGCCGCGCATATTCTCCGCCGCAAAGGAATCCGTAACTGGGGAGAGTGAAATGAGAAGTCGTTTGGTCCTGCTCGTGGCTGCCATCGCCGCGACCATGGCGTTGAGCCCGGGTGCCGCTTCCGCGGCCGTCGAATTCGGCGACACCTGCACCGCTGAAAACGCCGCTCCCGGCCCCTACACGCTGCTGACCCTGTCAACTCCAGCCACCGACCTGCCGCTCAGCGCTCCCGTCAGCGGAGTGATCACGAAGGTGAAGGTCAAGAGCGAAATCCCGTTCCCCTTCTCGGTCCCCACCTACGTCAAGGTGATGCGACCGACGGGCGGCGAGAACTACACCGTGATCAACCAGCAGACGATCCAGGCTGTGAACGGCCAAGCCGTCGCGGACGCCCGGATGCCGGTGCAAGCGGGGGACAAGCTGGGCATCCACGGACCCCCCTTCACCTACGAAGGAACCCCCCTCGAAGGGTTCACCCTTTACTGCAACGAAGTCCCCGGAGCGCTCGGCGTCGCCCCTGGAGATGTCGCGGTCGGCTCGAGCGCAACCTTCATGAACGCGACGGAAGCACGCGTGCCCCTGGCGGCGGTCATCGAGCCCGACGCTGACAACGACGGTTACGGGGACGAGACGCAGGATGGCTGCCCGCTGAGCGCAGCGGCGCAAACGACCTGCCCGTTGATCGCCCTCGACACCTCGGCGAAAGTCGGCAAGAAAGCCGTGACCATCGTCATCACCGCCAGCTCAGAAGGGCCGGTGACGGTCAAAGGCGTCGCCAAACTCGGCAAAGGCAAGAAAGTCACCTTGAAGGCCGGGCCGAAGACGGTCTTCCCCGGCAAACTCGCCTCTTTCAAGCTCAAATTCAAGTCGAAACTGACGAAACGACTGAAGGAACTCGAGCCGAGCAAGAAGCTGACGTTGAAGATCACCGCCAGCGCGACCAACGTCGCCGGCCAGGTCAGCACCGACAAGCTCAAAGTGAAACTGAAGGGGCAGGGCTAGAAGCTCTGCTCAGCCCGCGGCGGCGACCAGGCGCGACATCACGTCGACTGCCTGGTCGTCGTCGAGGCCTTGCGCCTCGGTGAGGTCCTGCCAGGTGCGGAAGGCGAGGGCGTGGCCGATCGCGGCGCGGGTGCGCTTGGCGGCGTTGCCGCGGAGGCCGCGGCCCTGCATGAGGATCTTGGCGGCCATCGCCAGGAACTGGTGGTAGGCCGCGAACTTCTCGGCGACGACCGGCACCGCATCTTCGTCGCGGAGGAGCTTGTCGATCATGCCTCCCGCCCGCCGGTAATAGGCGTACATCTCCGCGAGCGCCAGGTCTAGACGCTCGCCCGGGTCCTCGACCTCGGCCCAGCGGCTGATGTCCGGCGGCGGGTTGGCTTCGGCCCAGTGCGCGGAGCAGGCGCCGAACAGGGCCCGCTCGTCGGGGAAGTGGCGGTAGAGGGTCGAGCGGCGGACCCCGGCGTGCTCGGCGACGGCGCTCATCGTCGTCTGCGCGGGCCCGAGGGTGCCGTGCAGCTCGACGGCGCTTTCGGTGATCCGCAACCGGGTCTGCGCCTCGGCTTCGGCCCGCTGCTTCTTCTCGTACTTCCGCTTCTCGGTGCTTTTAGAGGACATATGTGTACGACCAATATTGACAGATGGGCTCGGATGTGTCTATCCTTTCGCAAGACATAGATGTCCTACGAAATTTAGAAGGAGAGAACGATGGCAACGGTTATTGGTCCCAGCGACGGCAAGGCGGGCTTCCTCGGCAGCATCGGGGTCCGCTTCATGATCGACGGCGAGGACGCGGGCGGCGACTTCTCGCTGGTCGAACACCCCCTCTCGCCCCACGCGCTGGCGGCACCGCTGCACCGGCACACCCGCGAGGACGAGTACAGCTTCGTGCTCGAGGGCCGGATGGGCGGGCTGCTCGGCGAGGAGGTGGTCGAGGCCGGCCCCGGCGACCTCGTCTTCAAGCCCCGCAACGAGTGGCACACCTTCTGGAACGCCGGCGAGGTGCCCTGCCGGATCCTCGAGATCATCGCCCCGGCCGGCTTCGAGCACTTCTTCGAGGAGCTCGTAGACATGGGCGGCGTGCTCAACGCGAGCCCGGAGGAACTGACGGCCCTCAACGACCGCTACGGCCTGGAAATGCAGCCGGAGAGCGTCCCCGGGCTGCTCGACCGCTTCGGCCTGGTGATCGGCGAGCCGGTGGAGTCGCCGCTGCAGCTCGCGTAGCTTCGCTCGGAACCCGGGAATTTGCGGTAGTCGAAGACGGGCCGCGTAGCCGCAGAGCGTTGCTACTCTCCCCCGGTAGGCAGAGAGTCCAGCGTCTGCCTGCGCGTCCGTCTTCGACCAGCAGCGAGGAAACGCGCTTTGACTCCCGACCAGGGGTTCAGCATCGACCGCGAGGGGCCGCGAGATGAATGCGGCGTCTTCGGCGTATACGCACCCGGGCACGACGTGTCCCGCCTGACCTACTTCGGGCTCTACGCGCTGCAGCACCGGGGGCAGGAGTCGGCCGGGATCGCCACCTGCGAGGGCGGGATGATCACGACGATGCGGGACCAGGGGCTGGTCTCGCAGGTCTTCTCGGAGGAGAAGCTGGCGGCGATGCAGGGGGACATGGCGATCGGCCACGTCCGCTACTCGACCACCGGCGGCGGCTCCTGGGAGAACGCGCAGCCGATCTGGCGCGACGACGGCCGCGAGGTCGCCCTCGCCCACAACGGCAACCTCACCAACGCGGTCGAGCTTTGGGGCGAGCTGAAGGAGCGGGGACTGAAGTTCCGCGGCACCTCCGACTCGGAGGTCATTGCGGCGCTGCTCTCTTCTCACGACGGGAAGATGATCGAGGACGCGGTCGAAGACGTGATGCCGCGGCTGCAGGGCGCCTACTCGACCGTGGTGATGACCAAGCGGGCGATCGTCGCCTTCCGCGACCCGCACGGGATCCGGCCGCTCAGCCTCGGCCGCCTCGGCGACCGCTTCGTCGTCGCCTCCGAGAGCTGCGCCTTCGACATCATCGGCGCCGAGCTGATGCGCGAGGTCCACCCCGGTGAGATGGTCAGCCTGACCGAGCGTGGGCTGGAGACGCGTCAGGTGGTGAAGGCCGAGCGCCGCGCCAGCTGCGTCTTCGAGCACATCTACTTCTCCCGTCCCGACAGCCGCCTCGAGGGGAAGGTGCTGCAGCAGGCGCGCGGGCGGATGGGCGAGATCCTCTGGCGCGAAGCGCCGGTCGAGGCCGACCTGGTGATCGCCGTCCCGGACTCCGGCAACCCATCCGCGGCCGGCTTCGCCCGCGCCTCGGGTATCCCCCGCGACGACGGCCTGATCAAGAACCGCTACGTCGCCCGCACCTTCATCCAGCCCGGCCAGGAGCTGCGCAAGCACGGCCTGCGGCTGAAGTTCAACCCGCTGCCGGAGATCGTCGCCGGCCAGCGCCTCGTCGTCGTCGACGACTCGATCGTCCGCGGCAACACCACCCGCCAGATCGTCGGCATGCTGCGCGACGCCGGCGCCAGCGAGGTGCACCTGCGGATCTCGGCCCCGCCGATCCGCAACCCCTGCCACTACGGCGTCGACATGTCGACCCGCGAGGAGATGATCGCCCACAACCGCTCGATCGAGGAGATCGCCGCCGAGCTCGAGGCCGACAGCCTCGCCTACCTCTCGATCGCCGGCGTCTACGAGGCGATCGGCGGCGACCCCGGCGAACACTGCGACGCCTGCTTCACGGGGGACTACCCGCTGGGCGATCCCGATGAGGCTGACGGCAAATACGCTCTCGAGACCATCGCCGCGGCGCCTTGAGGAAAGGCGCGGCCGCCTGAGCGACCGCGCCACCAGACTCGCCTAACTACCAACTACATCGAGACCCACAAGGGTTCCGGCTGTGTGACTGTGTAGGCACCGTTCCAGTTGCCGTTGCCGGGTGCGCAACCGAGATTTCCCCCTGTGAAGGTGAGGGGTCCGGCCCAGTCGATTGTCGCCATCGGCCCGCCTGTGAGGACTCCAACGTGGCCGGGGTCGTAGAAGCATTCATCCCCGGTGAGTGTCCAGAGCACCCGGATTTCCATCCCTGTCATCGTCAGTGTCCCGTTGTGGGTCCAGACCGGGATGTCGATGATTTCGATGTCGAGTGTGCCGGGTTTGACCACCTGGACGTCAACCGGTTGACCGGCGTCTTCGCAGCCACCGAAGGTGAGAGCGTTGACGAACGCCCCGAGCGGCATCGCTGTAGCCGCCTCGGTGACCGCGTCGATTGTCGAGCCTTTGCATTCGACGACGCCGTTGGGGGTCGGGATCACGAGCCTCGTCCCGGCCTCCAAGTGGGCGTGGATTGTCGTCCCCGGCGGATAGAGGTGGGCGCCTTCGCACAGCGGCAGGCCGCCCGGTGTTGTCGGCGCTTTGCAGAGCGACGTCGGTGTCGCGAAGGCGCTGCCGGCGCCGACGGTCGCCAGCGCTGCCGCGACCGCCGCCACGACCAGCGCGAACGTCTTCAACTTCTTCATCTTCATCTCTCCCTTGCGCCCAGCTCTAGGAGCCGGGCTTTAGATAATCGGAAGAGACCCAAATACCACCTACGAAGTTTTTATTCAACAGATCTTTCGCAAAAACGGCGAAGGCGGGCGAGCCCGCTCAGTGATGGTGGCGGTGCTTCGCCTTCTTTTTCTTCTTCACGCAGCGCACCTTGCCGTGTATCCGCTTCTTCTTGAAGCCGCGCTTGCATTTGAGCGGTTTCCGAGTTGCTGGCGGGGGTTGAGGGGCGGTAACGGGAGGGACGCCATCGCTGGAGCCCCCGCTACTGTCCCCACCGCCAGGGGGCGCCGTGAAGGTGGCGGTGACCTGGGTGTCGGAGTTGATCGCGATCTGGCAGCGACCGGTCCCCGAGCAGCCCCCGCCCGACCAGCCGCCGAAGGTGGAGCCCGCGACAGGGGTCGCGATCAGCACGATCGCCGTTCCCTCTTCGTAATCGTGGCTGCAGATCGTGCCGCAGTCGAGACCGGTCAGGCTGGCGTCGACCGTGCCGGCGCCGCCACCGTTTCTGGCGATGCTCAGCGTGTGCGGCAAGACGCTCTCCGCCCTCGGGTGGAGGAGGAAGTGCCCCTCGTCGCCCCCGTTGCCGTCGATGGCAATTCGATAGGTCTCGCCGGCAACCGTCGTGAAGCTGACGCTCCGCCCTTCTTCGCAATCGCCGCTGCCCGCGTCAGCAGTGGCGACGGGAATGAGGCCACCGAGGGCATCGCCCGTGTAGATGCCGATCAGCGGGTCGAAGCCGCTGGCGCAGACATCCAGCTCGATTTCCCAGCTCTTCTTCGGCGTCCAGGAGAACCAAACCGAGTGGCCGCCAGGGTCGCCGGCGTGGTTGGGCTCGCCGCTCTGCTTCGTCGCCAGCATCGTCTCCCCGGGCCAGTACCAGCCGGGGGTGGCGGGGATCTCCTCGGCGGCGGCGAAGTCGTCGTTGGCCGCCCGCTCGTCGATGTTGAGAGTGGAGATCCCCTGGGCGCCGCCCTTGCCGTCCATCGCGATCCTGTAGGTGGCGTTGGCGACGGCATCGAAGCTGAGATTGCTGCCTGGGGAGCAGCTGCCGCCCCCGTCGTCGTTGTTTGCCACCGGGGTCAAAGCCCCGACCGTCCCGCCCGTGTAGACCGCGAGCAGGGTGTCGAAGGAGGCTTCGCAGGTGTCGACGCTGACCATCCCGCTACGGGGGGCCGTCCACTTGAACCAGACGGACGAGCCACCGGCGTCGCCGGCGTGTTCGAGCTCTCCCACCTGCTTGGTGGCGAACCGGTTGGAGACCATCCCCCAGGTAACGGGCAGGCGGCCGCCGAGCGGCAGAGCCTGGCTGAAGTCGTCATGGGACGCGATTCCTTCGACGATCAGCTGGAAGCTGCCGACGCTTCCCCCCTTGCCATCGACGGCGATCTCATAGGTGGTTCCCCCGACCGGGGTGAATTCGACGACGCTGTCAGTGGGGTCGCAGCCCTTCTTACTCTGCCCGTCGTCGCCGCTCGCGACTTCGGTCAGGCTGGTGAGGTCGGCGCCGGTGTACACGCCCAGGACCGTGTCGAGGTCGCCGCTCCGCGCGCAGGTCTCGATCGCGATCGGGTCGGAGCTGCCCGCGGTCCAGGAGAACCAGACCGAGTGGCTGGGATCCTGCCCCGCGTGGTCCGGCTCGCCGCTCTCCGCGGTCGCCAGCTTGGTGAAGGCGGACCCGAAGCCGGGAAGGCCGGGGGAGAGCTCGCTCGCGTCGGCGAAGTCGTCGTTCTGGGGCGCTCCTTCGAGGTAGAGGCCGAAGCGGCCCTCGCTTTCCTTGCTGTCGACGGCGATCCAGTAGGTCGTGCCGGCCGTCGCCGCGAAGACAACCTCGCTGTCGCCGTCGGTCGATTCGCAGAATTCGTTCTGGGCGATCTCTCCACCGTCGTCGTTTGCCGCCACCTGCGTCAGCCCGCTCACCGAGGAGCCGGTGTAGGCGGCGAGCAGGGTGTCGATGCCGGGGCGGCCGCAGGTGTAGACGTCAATCGGGCCGCTCTCGGTCGGCGTCCAGGAGAACCAGACCGAGTGGCCGCCGGGGTCGCCGGCGTGGTCGGGCTCGCCGCTCTGCTTGCTGGCGAACAGGGTCGAGCCCCCGGAGTTCCCGAGACCGGGGTTGATCACCTGCGCCGCGGAGAAATCGTCGTTGCCGGGCCTGCCCTCGATCGCGATCGAGAAGGGGCCACCGCTGGCGCCCTTGCTGTCGACGGCGATCCTGTAGGTGGTGCCGGCAACCGCGTTCAGCGTCACCTCGCTGCCGACTTCCTGGCACGCCGCCGAGGAGTCGTCGTTGGCGGCTATCGGCGTCAGGCTGCCGACCGAACCGCCGGTGTAGACGGCGAGCAGGGTGTCGGGAGCGTTTTCGAAGTACGGGCAGATCGAGACCGCGGTCGGCCCCGTTTCCGGCGCCGTCCAGGAGAACCAGACGGAGCCGTTGCCTGCGTTGCCTGCGTGTTTCGGCTCGCCCGCCTCGCTCGAGGCGAGGGCATTGGAGCCGCTTTCGGAAACGCTGGGGGTGCCGGGGAGGGCTTTCGCGGCGGCGAAGTCGTCGTTGGCGGGAGGCGCTTCGAGCTGGAGCTGGAACCGTCGCTGGCTGCCGTTCTTGCCGTCGACCGCGATCCGGTAGGTCGTCCCGGCAACGGCGTTGATCTCGAGTTCGCTGCCGACGTTCCCGCAGCGGGGCAGGGGACCGTCGTCGTTGGCGGCGATGAGGGTGGCAGCGGCGAGGTCGGCGCCGGTGTAGACGGCGAGGAGGGTGTCCATCGGGCCTTCGGCGCCGCAGGCCGTCATCCTCACCGGCCCGCTGGCGCTGGGAGTCCACGAGTACCAGACCGAGTGGCCGCCGGGGTCGCCAGCGTGGTCGGGCTCCCCCGCCTCCTTGGTGGCGAACTTCGTGTTGCCTTCGGCGCTGCCCAGCAAGAAGCTCCCGGGGCCGATCGCCTGAGCGGAATCGAAGTCGTCGTTGGCGGGTCGCCCTTCGATTCGGAGGTTGAACCTGCCGACGATGCCGTCGGCTCCGTCGACGGCGATCTTGTAGGTGGTCCCTGCCACCGCGTTGATCACCACTTCGCTGTTGGCGCCCGCGCAGCCGGGGAACATGACCGGGTCGGCGGCTTCGTCGTTGCTCGCCACCTCCGTCAGCGCTCCGACTTCGGAGCCGGTGTAGACCGCGAGCACCGAGTCGAAGTTGTCGAAAGAGGTGCAGGTGGAGATTTTCACCGGCTCGCTAGTGGTCGGCGTCCAGGAAAACCAGACCGAGTGGCCGCCGGGGTCGCCAGCGTGGTCGGGCTCCCCCGCCTCCTTGTCGCTGAGGCGACTGGTGCTGAAGACGGCCTGCGGCGGCTGGGCGCCGATACTGAGGGCGTCGTCGAAGTCGTCGTTAGAGGGCGGGCCGTGGAACTGCAATTCGAACGAGCCCTCGGCGCCGTTGCGGCCGTCAACCGCGATCCAGTAGGTGGTTCCGGCGAGGGCTTCAAACTCAGCCTGGGCGGGCTCGTTGAAGCAGTTGTTCCCGAAGGGGCTGGCGTTGGAGGCGACCGGCGTCAGCGAGCCCATGTTCGGGCCCGTGTAGACGGCGACGAGGGTGTCGATCGAGCTGAAGCAGCTGCCGGCCCCGATCCCGACCAGACGGGTGGTGCCGGGGGTCCACGAGTACCAGACCGAGTGGCCGCCGGGGTTCCCCGCATGGTCGGGCTCTCCCGACTCCTTGCTGGCTTCGACGTTGGTGCCGCTCACCGAGTTGGGGGATTCGGCGAGGGCGACGGGGTCGACGAAATCGTCGTTGGCCGGGGCAGCGGCACGAACCGCCGGCGCCCAGAGGAGAAGCGCCAGGATCGTCAACGCGAGGATGGCCATACCAAGGCTCTTGGCCGGCCTACCTGCAGTACTCAATTCGCCCCCTTGCCTTTGAAAAGTCGCCAGTTGGACTGTAGAGGGAAAAACGCAAAAGGCGGGACAGTTGCCCTTCAGCAGATACTCAGTATTCGATTAATGATCCTTTCGCGCCACTAGGTGATGGCCAGCAGCCAGGCTCGCTTGTCGAGGCTCAGCCCAGCCGCAGTGTTAGGCGACCTAACACTGCGCCAAGATGCCCGCGTGAGCGCCTTCCGGATCGTCGTCCTCGCCTCGGGCAGCGGCACCAATCTGCAGGCGATCCTCGACGAGCTGCACGGGCGGGGCCTGGTCGAGGTGGTCGGGGTCGGCTCCGACAAGCCGGCCGCCGGGGCGCTCGAGCGGGGGCGCCGCGGCGGAGTCGAGACCGGGGTCTTTGCCGCCGTCGACTACGCCGACCGGGCGGCGCGGGACGAGGCGATGGGCGACTGGATCGAGGCGCGGGAGGCGGACCTCGTCGTCCTCGCCGGCTACATGCAGCTGCTCAGCGCCCCCTTCGTCGCCCGCTTCCGCAACCGCGTCGTCAACATCCACCCCGCCCTGCTGCCGAGCTTCCCCGGCCTCGACGCGATCGGCCAGGCGCTCGAAGCCGGCGTGGCGACCACCGGCGTCACCGTCCACTTCGTCGACGAGGGCGTCGACACCGGCCCGGTGATCGCCCAGCGCGAGGTCCCGGTGCCCGCGGGGGTGGCGCGCGAGGAGCTGGAGGCGGCGGTCCACGCGGTCGAGCACCAGCTCTATCCGGAGGCGATCCGCATGATCGCGGAGGGCCGGGTTAGGATCGACCCCAGCGACCCGCGGACGGTCGCGATCGATGACTGACCCCGCCACCGACACCCAGCAGGAGAGCCTCGGCAACGGGCAGGTGCGGGTGCGCCGGGCGCTGATCTCGGTCTCCGACAAGACCGGCGTCGCCGACTTCGCCAAGGGGTTGGCGGCACTCGGGGTCGAGATCCTCTCCACCGGCGGCACCGCGACGGCGCTGCGCGACGCCGGCCTCGAGGTGACCGACGTCTCCGAGTTCACCGGCCAGGAGGAGATCCTCGGCGGCCGGGTGAAGACGCTGCACCCGCGACTGCACGCGGCGCTGCTGGCGCGGCGCGGGGATCCCGACCACATGGCGACGCTGGAGCGCGAGGGGATCGAGCCGATCGACGTCGTCTGCGTCAACCTCTACCCCTTCGAGCAGACCGTCGCCGGCCACGAAGTCGCCCACGAGGTCGCGATCGAGAACATCGACATCGGCGGCCCGACGATGATCCGGGCGGCGGCGAAGAACCACGAGAGCGTCGCCGTCGTCGTCAAACCGGAGTCCTACGACGCGGTCGTCGCCGAGCTGGAAGAGAGCGGCGGCGAGATCTCCGCCGCCACCCGCCACTGGCTCGCCAACGAGGCCTTCGCCCAGACCGCGCGCTACGACGCCGCGATCAGCCGCTGGTTCTCGATGGAGTACGAGGACTTCCCCGAACACCTGGCGGTCGCTTACGAGAAGGTGCTCGACCTCTCCTACGGCGAGAACCCGCACCAGCGCGCCGCGCTCTACGCCGAGCAGGGCCTGCGCAGCCACATCCTCTCGCGCTGCTCTAAGCTGCACGGGCGGGCGCTCTCCTTCAACAACGTCCTCGACCTCGACTCCGCCCGCAGCCTGGTCGGCGACTTCGAGCAGCCGGCCTGCGTGATCGTCAAGCACAACAACCCCTGCGGGGTGGCGATCGGCGCCGACGCGCTCGAGGCCTACCTGAAGGCGCTGGCCTGCGACCCGCTCTCGGCCTACGGCGGCGTGATCGCGATCAACCGCCCGATCGGCCGCGAGCTGGCCGAGAAGCTGCACGAGAACTTCGTCGAGGTGCTGAGCGCGCCCGGGTACGAGGACGGCGGCCTCGACGTGCTGACGCAAAAGGAGGCGATCCGGATCCTCTGCGAAGAGGAGCGCCGCCAGCCCGACCCGAGCGAGCGCGACGTCAAGCGGGTGATGGGCGGACTGTTGATCCAGGACCGCGACGGCGACCCCGAGCCGCGGGAGATCATGGAGGCGGTCACCGGCAACGAGCCGAGCGAGGAGCAGTGGCAGGACATGCTCTTCGCCTGGACCGTCAGCCGCCGCGTCCGCTCCAACGCGATCGTTCTCGCCAAGGGCGGCGCCACCCTCGGCATCGGCGCCGGCCAGATGAGCCGCGTCGACTCCGTCCGCCTCGCGGTCGAGAAGTGCCGCGAGGCCCGCGGCGCCGACGCCGACCAGCTCCTCTCCGGCTCCGCCCTAGCCTCCGACGCCTTCTTCCCCTTCGCCGACGGCCCCGAGCTGGCGATCCAGGCCGGCACCACCGCCGTCATCCAACCCGGCGGCTCCAAACGAGACGCCGAGGTGATCGAGGCCTGCGAGGGGGCCGGCGTCGCGATGGTCTTCACCAAGCACCGGCACTTCCGGCACTAGCGTTCGGGCTGAGGCGCTTTCCCAGCCGCTTCGCGCTGTTGTTCGGTGGCGCGCATCACGTGCCTGCAGACGTCATGAGGATCGTCGGTGACGACCAGCAGCTCTTTGTCGCCCGGGGAGATCAGGCCGTGATCCTCGAGGCCGCGGTCGATCCACTCCAGCAGCGGGTCCCAGAACTCGGAGTCGACGAGGATCGTGGGAAAGGAGTGGATGCGATGGGTCTGGATCAGGGTCAGGGACTCGAACATCTCGTCGAGGGTGCCGAAGCCGCCCGGCATCATCACGAAGGCGCGGGCGAAGCGGACGAACATCAGCTTGCGGGCGAAGAAGTAGTGGAATTCGTACTGGCGGTTGACGTAGGAATTGACCTGTTGCTCGTGCGGGAGCTCGATGTTGAGGCCGACGGAGAGCCCGCCCGCCTCGGCAGCGCCGCGGTTGGCGGCCTCCATCAGACCGGGGCCGCCACCGGTGATCACGGTGTAGCCGTGGTGGGTCAAGCAGGCCGCGGTCTCACGAGCCAGCTCGTACCAGCGGTGCCCCTCCTCGACCCGCGCCGAGCCGAAGATCGAGACGCCCTCGTCGATGTCGCGGAGATCGTGGAAGGCCCCTTCGATCTCCTTGTGGATGCGGTTGACCCGACGCTCGTCGTCGCTCGCCTCGTCGACCGGAACGCGCAGCAGGCGCTGGTCATGGCGCATCCCGTCGCTGTTGGCGCCGTCCCCGCCCATCGCTCAAGTAGAGCACACCGGAGGAGCGCCCGGCCAGGCAGGTATCGGCGCCTTCAGCCGGCCTTTACGACCGTTTCACCGACGGAATCGACGATCCCCGACCGCAGGTAGGCCGTCTCGCGGAAGACGGTGCCCACGGGCACTCCGCTCCGGCGGCCTGGCGCAGTGGCGAGCCAGCGGGTCTCCTGAATCGGCGACGGCGACATCGCCGCGGATGACGGGGGTCCCGGAAGTGCCTGACCCGCAGTCGATCGCCTTGTCGCGGCGGCCGTCGCGGGCGTAGAGGCGATCCGCCCCGAGTTCGCCAAAGATGGCGTCGATCCCCAGCCCGCCGACCAGGAAGTCGTCGCCGCCGGCGCCATGGATCTCGTCGTCACCGCCACGGCCGAGGATGGTGTTGCGGCTGCCGTCGCCGCTGAGGATGTCGCGGTTGGGGCTGCCCTCGATGCGCTCGACCGAGCTCGATATCTGGCTCGACGGCGGGCCGCCATGCTCGGTCGGGCAGCCGCCGGGGAAGCTGCCGTACGGGGCGATGCCCGCGGTGCCCCCGAGCGTCGCTTCAACGCCCAAGTAGGTGGAGCGGGCGAAGGAGACGCTGTCGATGCCCGGGCCACCGTCGATCGTCTCGCCGCAGGAATCCGCGATCAGCAGATCCGAGCCCCCTTCGCCGTCGAGCACCGAACCTTCGGCGAGGGCGTCGGCGCCCGCCCCTCCGTAGAGCAGATCGCCGCTTACCGTGCCGGAGCTGCCCTCGAGGCTGTCGTTCCCGGCACCGCCGACCAGGGTGTCGGCGCCGTTGCCGCCGATCAGTCGCGCCGAGACGGTGGCGGGGATCGAGGGCTCGATCGCGAGGAGGTCTCCGCCTTCGCCGCCGTCGAGGAAGAGCCCGGTTGGCGTCGTCGTGATCGGACAGCTCGCGGTTTCGGGGTTCAGTAGCGAGCAGCCTGCGCCGGCCGTCATCGGCAACCCCTGCTCGGTGACGACCCAGCTGTCGCCGAGGAAGGCGACACGCACCTGGAAGCCCTGCTTGTCGACGAGGTTGACGCCGTGTTCGACGATGCCGGTGATCTCACCGGTGGCGGGGCCGCCGGGCAGGTCGACCGCGAACGTCGGGGGCGGTGGCGGGTGTTCTTCGAACACGATCAAGGCGGCTTCGTCGGCGGCGTTGTCGGCGCGCCCCCCACGGAGCTCGCACGATTCGGCGATCGCCACCTCCCGGCAGAGGTCGAGACCGGTGCCGCCGAACGCCGCGTCGGCAGCACCGGCGCCGATCAGTTCGTCGGGCCCGCCCCCGCCGTACAGCTCGTTCGGTTCGGCGTCGCCGGCGATCGTGTCGGCGAAGGGCGTGCCGGCCACGTTCTCGATCCTGCGCAGCGTGTCGCCGCCGTCGCCGCTGGCCGTGCCGGCAGCGAGGCGGACGTCCACCCCGATGCCCCCGGGGTAGACCACGCTCCGGCCGGCGAGGGCATAGGAAGCGATGTCATGGGCGCCGGCCCCGCCGTCGATCCTGTCGGTGCCGCGATCGCCCTCGAGCACGTCGCCGTCACCCCGGCCGCCGGAGAGGTGGTCGTTGCCCACGCCGCCGATCACGTGATCGCCGTTGCCCGACCCCCCGCCCACGGTGTCGTCTCCCAGTCCCGAGTGGAGGTAGTCGTCGTCTCCTGGTCCGCCGTAGAGCCGGTCGTTACCGCGTTCGCCGAAGACGGTGTCGATCTCGGGACCGGCCAGCACGAGGTCGCTGCCATTGCCGCCGATCACTTCGTCGACGCCCGCTCCCGCTTCGATTCGGTCGCTGCCGATCCCACCTTCGATCGTGTCTTCCCCGTCGCCTACGCAGATCCGGTCGTTGCCACCCCCACCGAAGACGTGGTCGTCCCCCCGCCCTCCGACGATCACGTCGGCGTGGGCGGTGCCGTGGATCTTCCCGTGACCGACGATCGTGGCTGACCTGCCGAGGCATCTTCCCGGGTGGGCCGTCCCTGCCCGGGGCCCAGAGGCGGGGGACGACGTAGCCGTCCCGGGATAGACCGAGAGAACCGTAGCCGCCGCGATCAGCGTGCTGAGGGCGAGAGAGCGGGTCTGAAGGGATGGTTGGAGCACCGGACAGGAGACTCTCAAGAGGAGAGTGCCCCCGGCGGGATTCGAACCCGCGCCGCGCGGCTTAAAAGGCCGCCGCTCTAACCAACTGAGCTACAGGGGCGAGGTGCCCATGGTAGAGGGCGACGGTCAGGAGAGGTCGGGCAATCCCTCGTAGGGGGTTGAGGCCTCGGCGTGGGTGCGGCGGGGGATGCGGCCGGCGCGGCGGGCGAGGTGGCCGGCCTCGACGGCGCGGCGCAGGGCGGTCGCCATCGCGGTCGGGTCCTCGGCGCCGAAGATGGCGCTGGCGGCGAGGATCGCGTCGCAGCCGAGCTCGAGGGCTTGGGCGGCGTCGGAGGCGGTGCCGATGCCGGCGTCGAGGACGACCGGGACCTCGGCGCGCTCGGTGATGATCGCGATGTTGTACGGGTTGCGGATGCCGGCGCCGGAGCCGATCGGGGAGCCGAGCGGCATCACCGCGGCGCAGCCGGCCTCTTCGAGGCGACGCGCGAGGATCGGGTCGTCGTTGGTGTAGGGGAGGACGGTGAAGCCGTCGGCGACGAGCTGTTCGGCGGCGTCGACCAGCTCGACCGCGTCGGGGTAGAGGGTGCGGTCGTCGCCGATCACCTCGAGCTTGATCCAGTCGGTCCTGAATGCCTCGCGGGCGAGCTTGGCGGTGCGGACGGCGTCGCGGGCGGTGTAGCAGCCGGCGGTGTTGGGGAGGACGAAGAGGCCGAGGCGATCGATCACGTCGAGGACCGAGCCCTCGGCGGCAGGGTCGACGCGGCGCAGGGCGACGGTGACGATTTCGGTTCCGGAGGCGGCGAGCGCCCCCTCCATCTGCTCCAGCGAGCGGAAGCCACCGGTGCCGGCGATCAACCGCGATCCCCACTCACGCCCGCCCAGCTCCCAGGTCTCCGCCCCGCCCTGGATCGCGGCGAGCACCTCGACCCCCTGCCCCTCGCGCAGCGGCGTCGTCGCCCACTCGCCGCGGGGCACGACCTCGCCGTCGAGGGCGACCGCTACGCCGCGTCCCCCCTCCTCCGCGCCCGAGGCGCGCACGGCGGCATCGAGCGTCGCCCCCTCGGGCAGCTCGTGTGGCCTCCCGTTCAACTCGATCCTCAGGAGTTTCATGACGTTTGCCTCACCCCCGTAACAGCGCGTTCGTCCTTTCCTGGTCTATTCCGCGGAAAGGACGAACGCCGATCGCCGGAGAGGAGATCCGCGACCGCTCGAGCCGTCAGGGGCGCCAGGAGGATGCCGTTGCGGAAGTGGCCGGTGACTAGGACGAGGCCGTCGATTGCGCCGGGGCCGATGAGGGGAAGGTTGTTCGGGGTGCCGGGGCGGAGGCCGGCGGTGGCGCCGAGCAGCTCCATCTCGGCGACGTCGGGGAGGAGGCGGTAGGCCTCGCGCAGCAGCTCGTGGACGCCGCCAGCGGTGACGACCGTGTCGAAGCCCATTTCTTCGACGGTGGCGCCGACGACGAGGCGGCCGTCGGGGCGCGGCACCAGGTAGACCCGCTCGGAGGCGAGGATGTGGCGGGCGACCGGCTCCTCGTTGCGGCTTCGCAGCTCGACTACCTGGCCTTTAACCGGCCGCACTGGCGGGCGCGCCTCCTCGGGCAGCCAGGCCATCCCGCCCGACCAGGCGCCGGCGGCGAGCAGCACGGTCTCGGCCCCGATCTCTTCATCGAGGCGTGG
>DATLQI010000031.1:0-7588 GCA_035535295.1 Solirubrobacterales bacterium | reverse complement strand
AAGTTCAAGCCGCGTGAGGGGTCACCGGACCCCTTACAGCTTCGAGGTGGAGCGGGTAACCCAAGCGACCAAAGGGCAGAGCTCGAACACGAAAACGAGCGTGCCCTTTCTCGCTTTTCAGCTGTCCCACCTTGGGGGGCTTATGCACGGTCAGATGCGTGGCCGAATCTGATGAGAGAGCGGGGTGACCCCTCCGGCGGCTTGTACTTTTTCGGCGCCAGCAAGCTCGGCCAGCAGCTGCGAACTCATCGAAAAAGTTGAGCCGGAGGGGTCACCCCGCTCTAACCTGCTCCTTGTGAACCGGCGGCCTTACTCGGTGCTGATGCTCGGGTCCGCTTGGACCTTCAGCGGGACGATCATCAGGAAGTTGCTCGTGGCGTCGGCGGCGAGGTCGAGGACTCGCTGGGCCTCGTCGTCTTGGCCGGTGGCGCGGAGCTCTGATGCGTAGCCGTTGAGGAGGTCGTCGAGGTCGATCAGGGCCTCGGCGTCGAGATCCTTGAGTTCGACTTTGGCGCCGCGGCCGAGGCGGCGTTCGATCGCGGGGCGGTCGATGCCGAAGGCGTTGTGGCGGACGTAGACGCGGCCGCCGGTCATGCCGGCGCAGGCCCAGGGGCCGATGTCGCCGAGGACGACGGCGCGCCCGGAGGTCATGTACTCGAAGGCGAAGCCCTTCGCGTTGGCGCGGTTGGCGACCGTGCCTCGGCTGTCGTCGATGTCCCCCTCGGGCTCGCCTGCCAACACCACGTCGGCGCCGGAGAGGCGGATGCAGAAGCGCGAGTCGGCGCTGCCCTGGACGTAGAGCTTGCCGCGCTGGGCGCCGTAGGCGAAGGACTTGCCGACCGAGCCGTTGAGGCGCTTGCCGCGCGCGCCCTTGCCCTTGAGGATCGAGATCGTCCCGCCCAGCATCGTCTTGCCGACGCCGTCCTGGGCGCCGCCCTCGACGCGGATGTTGACGCCGTAGGAGTTGAACGCCCCCAGCCCCTGGCCGGCGACCGAGCCGCCGTCGAACTCGAGGTTCGCGAGCACGTCGTCGTCGCTCCCCGCCGGGCCGCCGTCGAAGATCCGGTTGCGGGCGATCGCCCCGGCCAGCTCGGTCCCGAGCACCCGGTCGTTGGCGTCGGTCGCGCGCGGGAAGCGGCTGCTGACGGTCTTGCCCGAGCAGACTTCCGGCGCCAGGGCGGCGATCTGGCTCGAGGCCTGCTTGGCCTCCATCCGGATCGGCCGCGCCATCACCAGGCCGGCTTCGGCCCGCGCCTCGGCCTCCTCGGCCACCGGCAGGTCGAGCGGTTCGAGGTCGAGGTGCTCCTCCAGCGGTTCGATCAGCGGCGTCAGGTCGATCGTGTCCTTCATCGCCACCTGCTCCAGCAGGTCGTAGCGGCCGACCAGGTCCTGAGCACGCTCGTAGCCGAGCGAGGCGACGACCTGCTTGACCTCCTCGCCCATCGAGGCGAAGAAGCGGGCGCAGCTCTCAGCGGCGCGGTCGACCTCCTGCGGGGTGAACTTCTTCAGCCCGTGGGCCTCCGCTTCTTCGGGGGTCTCGATCTGGGTCGCGATCCCGACGTGGCAGGTGTCGAGCTGGCAGCCACGGCAGATCGTGCAGCCGAGGCTGACCATCGCCAGGGTGCCGAAGCCGACGCGGTTGGCGCCGAGGCAGTGCAGCTTGACGATGTCGTGGCCGGTCCGGTAGCCCCCGTCGGCCCAGATCTCGACCCGGTTGCGCAGCCCGGCCTCCATCAGTGCCCGGTGCACGGCGCGGGTGCCGATGTCGCTCGGCAGGCCGACGTGGCGCAGCGCGTGCTGGCGGGCCGCGCCGGTCCCCCCCTCGAAGCCCGAGAGGGTGATGATGTCGGCACCGGCCTTGGCGATCCCGAGGCCGATCGTGCCGATGTTCGGCACCACCGGCACCTTGACCGAGACCCGCACATCCGGGTTGACGGTCTTGAGCTCGTCGATCAGCTCGGCCAGGTCCTCGATCGAGTAGAGGTCGTGGTTGTTGGAGGGCGAGATCAGGTCGGTGCCGGGCGAGGCGTTACGCGCGGCGGCGACCTTCTCCGAGACCTTCTTGCCGGGCAGGTGGCCGCCCTCGCCGGGCTTGGCGCCCTGGCCGATCTTGATCTCTGCGACGTAGGAGCTGTTCAGCATCTCCGCCGAGACGCCGAAGCGGCCGGAGGCGACCTGCTGGCCGCGCCATTTGCGGTACTGGCCGTACATGTCGCGGATCTCGCCGCCCTCGCCGTTGATGCAGAGGACGTTGATCGCCTTCGCCGCGTCCGCGTAGGCGCGGAAGGCCGGCTCGGACTGGGAGCCGAAGCTCATCGAGGAGATCACGATCGGGTAGTCGTGGTGGCCGACGCCGGCGTCGACACCGGCCGGATCGACCGGGTCCCGGTCACCCTTCAGCGCCATGATGTGGCGCATCGAGATCGGGCTCTGCTTCTCGAGGTCGCGGACTTTCTCCGAGTACTCCTCATAGGTGCCGGTCCCGTTCGCGGTCGCGATCGCCGCCTTGTAGACCTTCGGGTAGAAGCGGAAGGTCTTCGCCGGTTTCGCCGCCGCGTCGTCGCCGCTGAGGGCGTGGGCGCGGGCGTTGGTGTCCTCGTCGAGGTCGGCGAACCCGGTCCCCGCCTTCTCGGAGGCGGCGTAGAGCTCGGTCTGGAAGATCTCCGCCAGCTCCGGCTTGATCCCGATCGAGCTGAACTGGCGCGCGTAGCCGCGCACCTCGTGGATCCCGATCGTCGAGATCACTTTCTCGATCCCTTTGCGGAGGGCCGCGCAGAGGTTGGCGACGTCGGACTCGTAGTCCTCGACGCAGATCACCTCGACCATCGTGTACGGGCAGACGCCGTTGGCGCCCAGCCCGAGGGCGAGCATCACGTCGTGGACGTTGCGGATCGAGGCCGCGCGCAGGACGAGGCCGCAGCGCCGGCGCAGGTTCTCTTCGCCGGTCTCGACTTTGAACTGCTTCAGCGCCTGGTCGACCGCCGAGGTCGCCAGGTGCGGGTCGAGGTAGCGCCGCTCGGCGTCGTAGACGGTGCGGTCGGTGAGGATCAGCAGCTCGCAGCCGTTGCGGACCTTCTTCACCGCCTCCTGCTTGATCCGCTCGATCGCGCCCCGGGTCGTCTCCGACTCCAGCAGGGAGATGTCGACGGCGGCGGCGCGGCCGCGGAACTCCTCCCAGAGGTCCTCGAGCAGGTAGGTGTCGTGATCGCGGGCGATCTGCCGGTAGGCCTTGTCGGCCAGCGGCGCGAGGCCGTGGTGACCGCCGAGGATCACCGGGAACCCGGTTTCGACCGTGCCGGTGTCCTCGCTGGCGTTCTCCAGCGAGGGACGGCAGCCGAACAGGGTCCGGGTCGAGAAGTGCTCCATCTCGCGTTCGCGGTCGATCGCCGGGTTGGTGACGACGGCAACCGTCTCCTTGAAGTAGTCGGCGAGGTTCTGCCGCTCGGGCGAGAGTGCGGCGAGCGGGCCGTCGTAGCCGAGCGATCCGACCGGCTCGGCCCCGTTGGAGGCCATCTGCTGGACGAGTTTGACGTCGTCGCGCTGCCAGCCGAAGCCGGCGAGGACGCGGTCGGAGACCCTGACCGGCTCCTCGGGGCCGGCGTCGGTGTAGCCGGGGACGTCCTGGCCCTCGAGCGGGCCGCCGGTCTCCAGCGCCCGCTCGTAGCCGGCGACCGCCTCGACGCCGTTGCGCTGCAACCAGCGGTCGCGGACGATCCGCAGCATCTCGTCGTGGGGGTGCAGGGTCGAGCCGCGCTCGGCGCGGTCGATCTGGACCAGCACCTTCTCCCCCGGGGCCAGCGGCTTCGGCTCCGAGCACATCTTCGCGACCGAGACGACGCCGGGCTCGGAGCTGAAGACGAAGTCGTCTTCGGTCTCGACCTGCCAGAGCGGGCGCAGGCCCATCGCGTCGGCGGAGAAGACGCACTCGTCGGCGTGACGGGCGATCAGCGCGACCGGGCCCTGGGCGAACGGCCCCATCGTCTGGTGCAGGTACATGTAGAAGGCGTGCAGGTCCTCGGGCAGGCCGCGGACCTCCTCGACGATCGGCGGCAGGACCATCTCCATCGCCTCGGCGAGGCTGAACCCCTCGCGGCTGACCAGGGTGTCGATCGTGCGGTTGAGGTCCTGCGAGTCCGAGGAGCCGGGCTGGATCGGCACCGCCAGCATCTTCGCCTCCTGGCGCAGCTGCTGGATCGTGTTGATCTCGCCGTTGTGGCCGAGCACCGAGAACGGCTGCACCCGTTTGAACGAGGGCCAGGTGTTGGTCGAGTAGCGGTTGTGGCCGAAACAGCCGATCGTCTCGAAGCGCGGGTCGCGCAGGTCCGGGTAGTACTCGCCGAGCACGTTCGGCGCGCCCATCACCTTGTAGACGCAGGTGGTGGCGGAGAAGGAGGGGACGTGGACGTCGAGCTCTTTCTCCAGGCAGATCATCAGGTCGAAGAGGACGTGGTGGCGGGTCTTGGCGTCGGCGACGAGACCGCCGAGCTGCCAGAAGATCGGCTCCTCCTCGCGCGCGGTCGGGCCGAGGGCCGGCGAGTTGACGACGCCCTCGCGCTCGGCGAGGACGCGGAAGCCGCCAGCGGCGAGCAGCTCGCGGGCATCGTGCTTGACCTTCTCGACGTCCTGGGAGCGCTCGATGAAGACGTGGGCGACGGCGAAGGCGTCATCCGTCGCCAGGGACGGGTCGTGCCCCCCGGTGCGGACCTCCTCGGCCCAGATCTTGCGCGGAATGTCGACCAGGAGGCCGCAGCCGTCTCCCTCGCCGTCGACGTTGCCGGCACGGTGGAGCATCTTCTGCAGGGCGGGGATCGCCAGCTCGATCGGTTCGTGGCTCGGCGTCGCGTCCTTGCGGACCGAGGCATAGATGGCGCAAGCGTCTTTGTCCTCGACGCTGGGCGGAGAGACGAGCGGCCGGTAGGGGCGCTCTGGCGAGTAGCGCTCCACGCGAGCGCCGCGATCTGACTGGGTCTTCAATTTTGACCTCCCGGGTTCCACGCCTTCTTCGAGCGGGCGCGCGACGGGGTTAACGAGTTACGGGATTATAGGGACCAGGGTCAAGCCCACGACATCGGTTCGTAGCCGCCATCCGGCTCGACCCCGATCAAAAGCGCGGTAATTGGGGCATTCGAGCGGTTGAGGATCGTGCGGGTGGCGCCCGGCTCCAGGGAGACGAAGGTGCCGGCCGGCGCCGTGTGGTCCTCCCCGTCGAGCCGCATCACCGCCTCCCCCTCGAGGATCACGTAGAGCTCGACCTGCCCGCTCTGCGCCTCGTCGTGCTCGGGGATCTGCCCGCCGGGCGCGATCTCGACCAGGTTGTAGCCGAAGGCCCGCGTCCCCAGCGCCTTGCGAGCGAGCAGCCAGGTGCAGTCGCCCGACCCCTCCATCCGCTCGAAGTCCTGGCGGTTCTTGATCGTGTAGTTGGTGGCCATTAGGTTCGACCCTAACCGCCGATGACCGATCAAGGCAAGGACTCACCCGAGGCGCTGCGCGAGACGATCGACCGCTACAACGACGCCTGGAACGACCACGATCTCGACGCGATCATGGCGATGCACGCGCCGGACATGGTCTTCGAGAACCACACGGCGGGCGAGTCGGCCGAAGGCAAGGAGGCACGCGCCCACATCGGCTCGATCTTCGCGACCTGGCCCGACATCGCCTTCACCACGCGGCGGCTCTATGTCCGCGAGGGGCTGGTCGTCCAGGAATGGACCGCCACCGCGACCCACACCGAGACGATGCGCCGCGGCGACCTCGTCGCCGAGCCGACCGGGAAGCGGGTCGAGTGGGACGGCCTCGACGTGATCCCCTTCGAGGACGGCCTCGTCAAGCGCAAGGACGTCTACTCCGACAGCGTCTCGATCCTGCGCCAGGTCGGGTTGCTCGACTAGGCGTGTCGCTTTCCTCTCGCTATACGAGAAGAAAGCGACACCTCACCGATTCCAGCTCGGTTCGAACGCTTCCTTGACGAGCGTCTTCGGCTTGCCACCGGCGTAGGGGACAGTCTGGACCTTGTGGTTGCGCAGGCCCGGGTCGAAGCCGCCGTTGAAGCCGAGGACGAGCTTGCCGTCGGCGGAGAGGTCGGTGCCGACGAAGCCGCTCTCACCCGATCCCGCGACCGGGCGCTGCGCCCCCGTCCTCGGGTTGACGACGACGGCGTAGCTGACGTCCTGGCCGCCGAACTCGGTCAGCAGGCGGCTGCCGTCGGCCGACCAGTCGAGTGGGAAGAGGCCCTGCAGGAGCGGATCGACCTTGGTGTGGGTGAGGCGGCGAACGCCCTTCCCCTGTGAGTCCATCAGGAAGAGCTCGTTCTTGCCGCCGTAGCGGCGCTTCTTCGCTTCCACCGTCTTCACGAAGACGATCTTCTGTGGGCCCCAGAGCGGTTCGGAGGAACGGTGGTCTTTGGTCAGTCGCACGGGTTCCGGGGCGCGGACGTTGACCACGCCGGGGATCGGCACCGGGAAGCGATAGATGTCGCTGCGCGGCGGGTACTTTTCACTCCCCGCGAGCGAGTAGACGATCTCGGTCCCATCCGGCGAGAAGCTGAAGCCGCTGAAGAAGCCCTGGGCGATGACCGACTGGGTGCCGGTGGCGACGTCGATCAGGACCAGCTTGCGCTTGCCGAGTTCGGGACCATGGAGCGCCGCGATCGTCTTCGAGTCGGGCGACCAGGCGAGGTAGATGGCGTCGCGGAGGTTCTGCATCAGCGTCACCCCCGGCCCGCCCGTCGCCGGCGCCAGCTTCAGTTCCTGCTCGTTCCTCGGTCCTTCGTGCAGATAAGCGACCGAGAGACCGTCCGGGGCGACCTTCGGATTGTGCCCGGTCGCGACCTTGTGCGCGCCGCTGCCGTCGTCGTTGGCGACGAAGACCGTCGCGTTGAACGGGTTCTTGACGTAGGCCAGCGTCGCCCCCGCGCTCGCGGGAATCGCGAGCAGCGCAACAAGGACGAGGGCGGACAGGAGCAACTTCGGCTTCGAGAAGGTCGACATGGCGCGATCCTAGTTTCAGGGTCCGACGATGGCGGCTACCACCAACCCGCCACTCACGCCGAGGAAAGACACCACCGCCAGCGCCCGGTACCAGAGACGCTTGTCGACCTCGGGGTCGAAGGCGAGCGGGACGAAGAGGAACGGGTTGACGAAGGTGCCGAAGACGAGTGCCGCAGCAACTGCCGTCGGCAGGTCCGGAACCGCCAGCCCGACCCCGATCAGGATCAGGCCCATCATCACGTAGTCGAGGTGGACCTGGCGGATCCGCTGCGGCGCAACGACGCCGATCCGCCGCAGCCACTCCGGCCGCTCGCCGCGGATCACCATCGCCCAGCCGAGCAGGCCGCCGAGGGCCAGCTCGACGAGACCGATCTGGACGACCCAACTCATTAAGGCATCTCACCACATACCGACTGGAGTCCTGCCCAATAGGGAAAATTCATCGCGGCAGCCGCTAACTCACGACCCCCACCACCAATGGGCGCTGGCGTTGTCGGTCCCACGCCCGACTACGTCGATGCGGTTTTCATCCCACGAGACGGCGGAGAGGCCCGAGGTCAGCGCGCCTCCCATGTCTTCCCAGGCGCTGTAGCCGTTGG
>DATLQI010000030.1:0-9769 GCA_035535295.1 Solirubrobacterales bacterium | reverse complement strand
CGCTCGAGAACCTGCTCGGTGGGATGGACAAGCTCGAGCGCAAGCTGAAGCGCGCCCGTTCCGGCGAGTCGAGCGGCCGGGCCTCCAACGCGCTCGCTACCTTCGAGCTCACCCGGCCGGTCGTCGGGGCATCCGCCATCGGCATTGCTCGGGCTGCTTACGAGTGGACGCTGGGCCATCTCGACGGTGACGGGCTCCAGGACCCAATGGCCGACCTGCTCGACGAGAGCTCGACCGCGGGCAGATCGCCGCATGAGCGGCAGGGCGTCCAGCAGCGGCTGGCGGACGTCGCAACGGAGATCGAGGCGGCGCGCCTGCTGGTCCAGCGCGCGTCCTGGATGGGCCGCAACGGGGTCCCGATGACCGGTGGCCAGGGCTCGATGTCGAAGCTGAAGGGCGGCGATGTCGCCATGTGGGCGACCAGGACGTGCATGGACCTGGTCGGCCCGTTTGCTCAGACGGCCGAGTCTCCCCTCGAGAAGTGGTTCCGGGACGCCAAGATCTACCAGCTGTTCGAGGGGACGGCCGAGATCCAGCGGATGGTGATCTCGCGGATGCAGGCCCGCGAATACGCCGAGCGCCTCGGCTACGCCGCCGAAATCGCCGCCGAAGCGACCAAAGAGCCCGTTCCCGCCTGACCCTCGGCGCCGACGGGACGATTTCCCTACATATAGGGGTATTTTCGTCCCGTCGGCATCCGTATCCTCGGTTGTGTGCACGGTCCCGGACACGGTCATAGCCACAGCCACGCCCTCGACGCCCGCCGCGCCGACAGCCGGCGGCGGATGTGGTGGGCGCTTTGGATCAACGTCGGGCTACTCCTCGCCGAGGCGGTCGGCGGGTTCGTCACCGGCTCGCTGGCGGTGTTGGCCGACGCCGGGCACCTGCTCTCCGACGCCGGCTCGATCGTCCTCGCCCTGATCGCGGCGCGGTTGGCGACGTTGCCGGCGGCCGGGCGGCGCACCTTCGGCTATCAGCGCTCGGAGGTGCTGGCGGCGCTCGTCAACGGGCTGCTCCTCGTCGTCGTCAGCGTCGCCGTCGCGATCGCCGCCGTCGGCCGCTTCTCCGACCCGCCCGGGCTCGACGGCTGGGGCGTCCTCGCCCTCGGCGTTCTCGGCCTGGCGGGCAACATCGCCGCCACCGTGGTCCTCGCCGGCGGCCAGCGCGAGGACATCAACCTCGAGGGCGTGCTGCGCCACTCCGCCGCCGACGCGCTCGGCTCGATCGGTGTCGTCGTCGCCGGCGCCTTCGTTCTCCTCGGTGGCTCGCCGGTCGTCGACCCGATCGTCGGCCTGTTGATCGCGGTCCTGATCCTCGCCTCCTCCTGGCGCCTGATCAAGGAGCCGGTCGACGTCTTGATGGAGGCGGCGCCGGCCGGGGTCGACGTCGACGGGGTGGGGGCGGCGATCTGCCGCGAGGAGGGGGTGCGTTCGGTCCACGACCTCCACGTCTGGACCGTCACCTCCGGCTTCGGGGCGATCGCCGCCCACGTCGTCGTCGCCCAGGGAACGGACCGCGACCTGATCCGGCGCCGGCTGGAGTTGACCCTGCGCGAGGGCTACGGGATCGAACACACGACCCTGCAGATGGAGGAAGAGGCGAGCCAGGAGCTGCTGCACGTGGAGAACGTCACGCCTGGCTGAACGTTCGCTCTACTTAATTTTAGGAGTATTCCCCGACCGCTCGTTATCTGCTGATTACCGTGGGTAGGCGAACGGCGGATGATCAGGCAGGCGCGCAACTACATGCTCGGCGCGATGTCGGGCGCGGGGATGATCGCGGTGGCGGTCGTCGCCTTCGTGCTTCTGGTTTCTGCCCAGGTCTTCGAGAACTTCCCGATCCCGGGGTTGATCGGCGGGAGCGATGAAGCCGCCGTCTCGGCCGCGGAGACCGCCGGCGTTGCGGGGGGTGCCGCAGGCGGCGGCAACCAAACCGCGAAAGGTAGCGCCGGCGGCTCCGCAGGCGGCGGAGCCGCTGAAGGCGGCGGTGGCGGCGCGAACGCCAACGGTCAGCAGGGGGTCGGCGGCTCGGGGCAGCAGCCCGGCGCCGGTGGTGGAACCGGTGGCGGTGGCGGCGGTGAAGCTCCTGGCGCTGGCGGCGGGGGTGGCTCGGCTCCCGGCGAAGGCCCGGGCGGCGGATCCGGGGGTTCCGGGACGGTCTCTGGCGGCGGGAGCGGTGGTGGTGGTGGAGCCGGCGGTGAAGAAGGAGGCAGCGGCACGACCCCTTCCTCGACCTCGGAAAAAGTCACCAGCACCGTCAACGAAACCGTCGATCAAGTTGACGAAACGGTGACCGGAGGCGCCCTGGAGGAAACCGGCGTCACTCAGGTGACCGAAGAAACGGTCAATGGCGTCGCCGGGCCGGAATCGCCGGTCGGAGGCGTGGTCGACGAAACCGTCGGCGCGGTCGAAGGCATCGTCGGCGGCAAGTGATCCCCAACTGAATCAAGCGTTCCGCCCGCTCAGGCACTAATCGTCAAAATGCCTGCCCAATGGCGGAGCACGTACAGGCGGGGTCGGTAGCGAGCGATCCGATCGCGGGGTCGGCGGTCTTCCCGCAGGGAAGCCAGGTCAACGCGGAGGGGCACCTCGAGGTCGCCGGCTGCGACGTGGTCGAGCTGGCCGAAGAGTTCGGCACCCCCGCCTACTTCTACGCCGAGGACGACATCCGCGCCCGCGCCCGCGCCTACCGCGAGGCCTTCGAGAGCCGCGGCGCCGAGGCCGAGATCCTCTTCGCCAGCAAGTCGCTGCCCTGCACCGCCGCCTACCGACTCTTCGCCGAGGAGGGCCTCTCGGTCGACGTCGCCTCCGGCGGCGAGCTGCACATGGCGCTGAAGGCCGGCTTCGACCCCGACCGCATCCACATGCACGGCAACAACAAGTCCGACGAGGAGATCCTCTTCGCGGCGCGGTCCGGGATCCGCCACCTGATCCTCGACTCCTTCGACGAGATCGAGCGCTGCGAGCGCCTGCTCGACGAACCGCAGCGGGTGCTGATCCGGGTCACCCCCGGGATCAAGCCCTCGACCCACGACTACATCACCACCGGGCAGCTCGACAGCAAGTTCGGCTTCGGGCTCGAGGACGGGCTGGCGGCGAAGGCGGTCGAGCGCGTCCTCGCCAGCGACAAGCTCGAGCTGGTCGGGCTGCACGCCCACATCGGCTCCCAGATCTTCGAGCTCGAGCCCTACAAGCTGGCGATCCAGGCGCTGGGCGAGCTGGCCGGGGACTGGTGCCGGGTCGTCAACGTCGGCGGCGGCCTCGGGGTCGCCTACACCGCCGAGGACGAGCCGCCCTCGATCGACGCCTACGTCGAGGTCAAGGTCCGCGGCGTCGCCGAGGTCTTCGGCGAGGGGGTGAGGATCCTGGTCGAGCCGGGTCGCTCGCTGGTCGCCAACGCCGGCCTCACCGCCTACCGCGTCGGCACGATCAAGGAGATCTCGGGAGTCCGCACCTACGTCGCGGTCGACGGCGGCATGTCGGACAACCTGCGGCCGATGCTCTACGGCTCCGTCTACGAAGCGCTGATCGCCGACCGCGCCGCCGCTCCGGCCGAGACCCTGGTCACGATCGCCGGCATGCACTGCGAGTCCGGCGACGTGATCGTCCGCGACACGATGCTGGCCGAGCCCGCCGTCGGCGACGTCCTCGTCACCCCGGCCACCGGCGCCTACGGTTACGCGATGGCCAACAACTACAACGGCGTGCCGCGGCCGCCGGTCGTCTTCTGCCGCAGTGGTTCGGCACGGGTCGTGGTTCGGCGCGAGACCTACGAGGACCTGACCGCGAGGGACGTCTAAGGCGCCGTGGCATCCGAACCTTCCAAACCCGTCCGCATCGGGCTGCTGGGACGCGGCACCGTCGGCGCCGCCTTCGCCGAGCTGCTGGCGGAGCGGGCCGATGCCGTCGAGGCGGCGACCGGGCGGCGCCCGGAGATCGCCGGCGTCCTCACCCGTGAGCAGGGCGACTTCGAGCAGATCCTCGCCGGCTCCGACCTCGTCGTCGAGCTGATGGGGGGCACTGAGCCCGCGCGCGAGCACGTCCTTGCCGCCCTGCGCGCCGGCAAGCCGGTCGTCACCGCCAACAAGCAGCTGCTCGCCCAGCACGGCGACGAGCTGTTCGCGGTCGCTCGCGAAGCCGGGGTGCAGCTGCGCTTCGAGGCCGCGGTGGCGGCGGTGATCCCGATCGTGCGGACGATTCAGGAGAGCTTCGGGGTGACCGAGATCGCCAAGGTCTTCGGGATCGTCAACGGCACCACCAACTTCATCCTCAGCGAGATGGCCGCGACCGGGGCCGGCTACGCGGAGGTCTTGGCGCGGGCGCAGGAGCTGGGCTACGCCGAGGCCGACCCCTCCGACGACGTCGGCGGCGCCGACGCGGCGGCGAAGATGGCGATCCTCGCGCGGCTCGCCTTCCATACGCCGGTGACGCTGTCGGAGGTCGCCTTCGAGGGGATCGAGGGGATCCAGCCCGACGACCTCGCCTACGCCAAGGAGTTAAAGCTTTCGCTGAAGCTGCTCGGAGTCGCCGAACGGCGCGACGGCGGCATCAGCGTCCGCGTCTTTCCCTGCTTCCTCTATCCCGGCCACCCGCTGGCGCCGATCGAGGGTCCGTTCAACGCGGTCATGGTCGAGGCGCCGGCGATCACCGAGGTGACGATGTCGGGACCGGGGGCGGGAGGTCTGCAGACCGCATCGGCGGTGCTCGGCGACGTCGTCTCGATCCTCGCCGGGGACGCGCCGGTGCACGAGACCCGGGTCGAGCTGCCGATCGTCAGGGACGTCAGCTCCTCCTTCTACCTGCACCTGGAGGTCGCCGACCGCCCCGGCGTGCTGGCGCGGGTGGCGACGGTGCTGGGCGAGCACGGGATCTCGGTCAAGAGCTTCGTCCAGCGCGGCAGCGGTGATGAGGCCCGGCTGGTGATGGTGATCCACGAGTGCCTGGAGTCGAAGTTCGCCGCCGCGGTCGAGGAGCTGTCCGGTCTCGAAGACCTTCGCTCGCCGCCGCGCAGCATCCGCGTGATCGAGGAGGAGTACTGATGGCGGCGGGGCTGATCGACCGCTACCGCGACCGGCTCTCGCTCGAGCCGGGGGACCCGGTGGTGACGCTGAACGAGGGGTCGACGCCGCTGATCGAGGCGCCCCGGCTCTCGGAGCGGATCGAAGCGAAGGCCTATTTCAAATTCGAGGGGCTGAACCCGACCGGGTCCTTCAAGGACCGGGGGATGACGGTGGCGGTCTCGCGGGCGAAGGGGCGGGGGGCGGAGGCGATCATCTGCGCCTCGACCGGCAACACCGCCGCCAGCTGCGCCGCCTACGCGGCGCGGGCCGGCCTGCGCGGGGCGGTGATCGTCCCCGAGGGCAAGATCGCGATCGGCAAGCTCGCCCAGGCGCTGATGCACGGCGCCCGTGTCGTCGCCCTCCAGGGCAACTTCGACGACGCCCTGCGGATCGTCCGCGAGCTCTCGCAGAAGCACCCGATCGAGCTCGTCAACTCGGTCAACCCGCATCGGATCGAAGGCCAGAAGACGGCCGCCTTCGAGGTGGTCGAGGACCTGGGGGGAATGCCCGGAGCCCTGGCGATCCCGGTCGGCAATGCCGGCAACGTGACCGCTTATTGGCGCGGTTTCCAAGAGGTGGTAGAGCACTTCATTCGTAATGAAGGGGTCACCCTCCCGGTCCTCTACGGCTTCCAGGCCGAGGGCGCGGCGCCGCTGGTCCGCGGCGAGCCGGTCGAGAGGCCCGAGACCGTCGCCTCGGCGATCCGGATCGGCAACCCGGCGCGCTGGGAGGAGGCGATGGCCGCCTTCACCGCCTCCCGCGGTCGTGTGGCCGCCGTCTCCGACGAGCAGATCCTGAACGCCTACCGCTGGCTCGCCGACAACGAAGGCGTCTTCTGCGAGCCCGCCAGCGCCGCCTCGGTCGCCGGCCTCCTCGCCCACGGCCTGCCGACCGTCGAGGGCGCCGCCCGCCCCGAGACCGTCGTCTGCGTCCTCACCGGCCACGGCCTCAAGGACCCCGACACCGCCCTCTCCAAAGCCCCCTCGGTGATCAACTGCGACAACGACCTCAGCGCCGTCGAGCGGGCTGTGTTCGACTAGCGGTACGAGCTTCAATACCAACCGGTATGTATATCAATACCAGATGGTATGCTCTCCCATACCGTGGAGCTGAACCCCTTCGTCTTCAACAAGCCGCTGGATCCTGAGCAGCTGATCGATCGTGACGAGGAGGCGAAGCATCTCCTGCAACTGGCGGAGGGAAGCCATGCCAGCCGGTTGTCAGCTCCGCGCCGATACGGCAAGACCAGCCTCTTGCGCCGCGTCGGGCGTGATGCCGAGTTTGCGGGTCTCGCATATGTCGAGGTCGACTTCTACGGCGCCCTCTCGATCACTGACGTGGTGGGGCGGATGGAAGAAGCCTATGGACGACTGCGTTCCCCCCTGCGTCGAGCGGCTCTGGCGGCGATCGACGCCCTGAGGCCGAAGCTCAGCATCGGCGCCGGCCCGCTGCGAATCGAGGCACAGGCTCTTCCCCGGACGGAGGCGAACAGGGTCCTGGCCGGCCTGCTCGACCTCCCCCTGACGTTGTTCGAGCGCAACGGAACCAGGACTCTGGTGGCCTTCGACGAGTTTCAGGAGCTGCTCTCGATCGGAGAGGGGATCGACGGACTTTTCCGCAGTCACATCCAGCGCCACGGAGACGCGGCGAGCTACATATACGCCGGGTCTCAGCCCGGCCTCATGCACGAGCTCTTCGGTCTCCACGAGCGACCCTTCTTCGGCCAGGCCAGGGTTTTTCGGTTGCCCCCTCTCTCCGATGCGGACCTCGTCGAATACATCGGAATTCGATTCGAAGAGACCGGCCGCGAGGCGATGCCGGCGCTCCCTGCCCTACTGGCCAAGGCAGAGGGGCATCCGCAACGGGCGATGCTCCTCGCGCACCACCTCTGGGAGCGAACGCCTCACGGCGGAGAAGCGACGGCCGAGATCTGGGTCGAGACTTTGGACGCCGTTCTCGAGGAGCACAGCGAAGCCTTGGAGGCTGTCTGGGACGCCTTGGGCAACAGCGAGCAGGCGGTCATGGCCGCTCTCTCGCTCAGCGACGAGTCCCTCTTCAACCAGCGCACGTTAAATCGCTTCAACCTCTCGAAGGGGGCTGCCCAGCATGCGCGTGACAAACTCGCGCGCGTGGGACATCTGCAGCAGATGAATGGAGAGTGGCGCTTGGTGGACCCCCTTCTTGCTGAGTGGATAGCTCGACTGGAGCTTCGCGACCGCAGGAGAGCTGAATGACCACGCGCCGGCGGCTCGTCCGCGTCCCCGCCTCCTCGGCCAACCTCGGGCCCGGCTACGACGCGATGGCGGCGGCGATGGCGCTGCACCTGGAGCTGGAGGTGGGGGAGAGCGGCGAGTTCTCCTTCGACCCGGGCGGGCTGGAGGTCTCGACGGGGCGCGACAACCTGATCGTGCGGACGTTCGAGAGCCTGCGGCCGGCGGACGGGATCGCCTTCCGGCTGCGCAGCGAGATCCCCCTGGCGCGAGGGCTGGGCTCTTCCGCGGCGGCGATCGTTGCCGGCCTCTACGCCGCCGATCACCTCTACGAGCTGGCGCTCTCGAAGGAGGAGATGCTGGCGCGGGCAACTGAGATCGAGGGGCACCCCGACAACGTCGCGGCGGCGATCTACGGCGGCTTCGTCGTCTGCTCGAGCGGCGAGGCCGGGCCGACCGCGGCGCGATTCGACCCGCCCGAGGGGCTGGAGGGGATCGTCGTGATCCCGCCCGAGGAGGTGTCGACCGAGCGCGCCCGCAAGGCGATCCCATCCGAGGTGCCGCTCGCCGACGCCGTCGCCAATGTCTCCGCCGCGGCGACGCTGGTGCTCGGCCTGCGCAGCGCCGACCTCGACCTGCTGGCCCAGGGCCTGCGCGACTCGATCCACCAGGATCGCCGCCGCGAGCTCTACCCGCGCTCGATGGAGATCGTCGACTCGGCGCGGGAGCTGGGTGCGCTGGGGGCGACGATCTCCGGTGCCGGCCCGACCGTCCTCGTCTGGACCACTTGGCAGGAGGCCGGCAACGTCGCCGCCGCGCTGGAAGGGCGCTGCGCCGGATGGGCGGCCGTTCGTCGGCTGCCGTTCAGTCCCCTTGGCGCCGACGTCCCCGAGCTGTAGGCCAGGTGATGAAAACACCCGAGCGTTTAGCCACCAAGGTACTAAATATCGAGATTGCCTCAAGAAACATCGGTGTCTAACATCGCCACGCGGCGCAGGGCAGAGCAGAACAAATCGAGGAGGCGACAGGTGGCTTTTCTGTATCGGGTCAGTGTGGGGATCTTGGCTGCGACGGCTGCGGGCTGGTTTGCACTGGCTGGCGTGGGTGTCACCGCGGCTGCCGCCACCCCGGATGCGCCGCTTTCACAGAGGTCTCTTGAAGCGCTTGAGTACAGCAAGGATTTTGGCGTTTCCCTCGAACAGGCCGAGAACGCGTTGGCAATACAGGCCAAAGGGAATGAAGCTGACATCGCGGGCCAAATGGAGAACCGTCTTGATACTGCTTTTGCAGGAATCTGGTTCGACAACCAAACTCAGGAATTCGTGGTCCCCGTTCTTGGCCCACAGAGCGCGTGGCTCGCAGAAGGCGAGCTTCGGGCCACCGGAATTCGTAGTGGCGAGTTTCGTCTGGCATCGGCAGACCGCAGTTGGAATGAGCTGGAGGCGGCCCAGGAGCGGCTCAACCGGACGCTGTCACGGCAGCGTGTCGATGGGCATGTCCTAACCTCGATAGACCCGCGAACGAACGCGGTTGTCATCGAGGTGGCAAAAGAGGCGGGACCCGTGGTCGCCGCCGAGGTTAGACATGCACGCATCCAGGTCGGCGGGAGCAGCGAAACCCGTCAGGGCGTGAGCAGAAACCTTGCGCCCCGTCCAGCGGCGTGTCAGGGATTCAACTGCGACCCGCCGTACCGCGCGGGGGTGGGGATCGCCAAGCGGGGAAGCGAATTCTCGGAAGCGGATTGCACCGGCGCCTTCAAGGCCACTGGAATCGGCACCGGGAACAGGTACGTGCTCTCTGCCGGTCATTGTGCTGTCAATACCCTGGGTACCAAATGGGAGGCTTACAACTCAAACAGAAAAGCGCTCGAACTGGGAGTCACCGAGCGCGCCTACTGGGGAACGAGCGGTTACGACCTCGTAAAAATCGATGCGACCGGCTCAGAATGGGATGCCGCATCCTGGCCGGCTCTGGTTACTGAATGGGACCCGAAAACGCTGACGATCACGAACCCCGCGAAGCCCATCACGTCTGAAGCTCACAGCTACATCGGCCAGTACGCATGCCACACCGGCATCACCACCGGAACCTCATGTGGCTATGTGGGAGAAATGGGCGTTGGTTACGAAATCAAATACCCAGAACGTCAGGTGATCGTAAGAAATCTTGTGGCTCTTAATGGCGTTTGCATCCGGTCCGGGGATAGTGGCGGGCCGGTCTTCGCGGGAAGTGTCGCATTGGGCATTACCTCTGCCGAAGATGGCGAACTTGCGGGGAAAGAATGTGAAAACACCGACTTCTACACCCAGGTAACCGAAGCCGCTGACGTTTTCGGAGTTACCGTGGCGCCCCGGCCCGCCTCCTGGCACTACGACAACACGCCCGGGGGCACCCTCACCTCCAAGCCGGCGATCGCCTCCTCGGAGTCCGATCTCCTCGACCTCTTCGCGAGAGGAACCAACAACGCACTCTGGTACCGCCACTGGAACGGGGGCGGCTG
>DATLQI010000029.1:0-44973 GCA_035535295.1 Solirubrobacterales bacterium | reverse complement strand
CAACGAGTGGACGCCCGAGTCGACCGAGCCGGCCGCCCACCCGAACGCGCGCTTCACGACCCCCGCGGGCCAGTGCCCGTCGATCGCGCCCGAGTGGGAGGACCCGGCCGGGGTTCCGATCGACGCCTTCCTGTTCGGTGGCCGCCGGGCGAGCGCGATCCCGCTCGTCACCGAGTCATTCGACTGGGAGCACGGCGTATTCCTCGGCGCGACGATGTCGGTCGAGACGACAGCCGCGGCCGCGGGTGAGGTCGGCAAGCTGCGCTTCGATCCGATGGCGATGCTGCCGTTCTGCGGCTACAACATGGCCGACTACTTCGAGCACTGGCTCGAGATCGGCCGCAAGCATCCCGACCTGATGCCGCGGATCTTCCTCGTCAACTGGTTCCGCAAGGACGAGCAGGGGAAGTTCATCTGGCCCGGGTTCGGCGAGAACAGCCGCGTCCTCGAGTGGGTCTTCCGCCGCTGCGAAGGCGAAGGCGAGGCGGTCGAGACCCCGGTCGGGCTGCTGCCGGCCGCGGGAGAGATCAACACGGAGGGGCTGGAGATCTCCGAGGAGGCGATGAAGGAGCTGCTCAGCGTCGACCTCGACCTGGTCAAGGAGCAGTTGCCACAGGTCAAAGAGCACCTGGCCAAGTTCGGCGACAAGCTGCCGGCTGAGGTCAGTTCTCAGCTCGAGGCACTCGAACGGCGGCTGGGCTGAGCCAGCCGCCCGGTCGATACTCCGTCTGCTGCGGCGGATGGAGCCGGGCCTAGCCGTACACTCGCCGCGTGCCGGGACCAACCACCGAACCGGCAGGCGGCGAGCGTCGCTCTGCGCGAGTGACCGCTGTCTCCTGGCCGGCTAGGACCTTCTGCGCGGCCGGCGTCGGCCTGCTCCTCGTTTCGCTCGCCAACGCCCTGGCCCGGGGAACGGAGACGACCACCACGGCGATCTACTGGCTCGGTCTGCTGCTGATCGTCCTGCCGATCTTCTACCGCCTCACCTCGCGCGAGGCCTCGGCGGCGGAGCGGCTCTTCCAGGTCTGCCTCCTCGGCCTGGCGCTGTACGGGGTCAAGGCGGTGCGGGACTCGCTGCTCTTCACCTTCCCCGACGAGCTCGTCCACGCCTACAGCGCCGGGCAGATCGTCGATGCGCATCACCTCTTCGAGTCCAACCCGAACATCCCGATCATCTCGCGCTATCCCGGCCTCGAGGGGGCGACCTCGTCGCTGATGCTCCTCGGCGACGCCTCCTCCTACGTCGCCGGCACCATACTCGTCGCCGCCGCGAAGCTGACCCTGGTGATCGCCCTCTTCCTCCTCTTCGGGCGGATCAGCGGTTCGGCACGGCTGGCCGGGCTCGCCGTCGCCGTCTACACCGCGACCCCGAACTTCCTCTTCTTCAACGCCCAGTTCTCCTACGAGTCGCTTTCCCTGCCGCTGCTGGTCGTGGTCCTCGCCGCCTTCGTCGAGCGCGAGGCGGGCGGGACCACCCGGACCGGGTCCTGGACGGTGGCGATCGGGATCCTGATCGCGGCGATAGTCCCCACCCACCACCTCACCTCCTACGCGCTGGTGATCCTCTTCGGGGCGCTGGCGATCCTCTATCGCGTGCTCGGGGTGCCGCGGGCGAACCCCTGGCCTTTCGCTGCCTTCACGCTCGCCCTGGCGCTGGTCTGGCTGTTCGCGGCCGCCCACTCGACCGTCGACTACCTGGGGCCGGTGCTGACCGACGCCGTCAAGGGCAGCTTCGAGACGGCCTCGGGCGGCGGCGCCAGGAAGCTCTTCGAGTCGCCCGCCTCGACCGCGCCGGTGACGCCGGTCCTCGCCCGCCTGATCTCCCTGCTCGGGGTGATGGTGCTCGCCGCGGGGGCGGGTTTCGGGTTGCTGGCTGTCTGGCGCCACTTCCCCAGGCGGCCGTTCGCGCTCCTCTTCGCACTCGCCGCCGTCGGCTTCTTCTTCACCCTGCTGCTGCGCTTCGCGCCGGCCGCCTGGGAGACCGGCAACCGCGCCGGCGAGTTCCTCTTCATCGGCCTCGCCTTCGTGGTCGCGCTCGGCGCCCTGCAGCTGTTCGGCTCGGCTGGCCGGCTGATCAGAACGGGGCTCGCCGCGGCGCTTGCTCTGGCGATGGTCGGCGGGGCGATCTCGGGTTGGCCCTGGGACCAGCAGCTTGCACAGCCGATCCGCGCCGAGGCACACGGTGACGAAATCGTCTCCGAGCCCCTGGCGGCCTCCCATTGGGTCTCCGAGTACCTGCCGGAGGGAAAAATCGCGGCCCCGGAAGCGGATGCGCGGCTGATCCTGACCCCGACCCAGCGGGAAGCGTACGGCGGCACCAATCCTGACGTCCACGACATCCTCGCCAGCGTCGAGCTCGAAGACTGGCAGTTGCCGCAACTCGAAGACGAAAATTACCGCTACCTGATCGCGGACCGCCGGCAGATCGCCCCCGACTCCGTTCGCGGCATCTACTTCACCGTCGACGGCAACGTCGAGCTCTATGGAAGGCAGGTCGTCCGAAAGTGGACGCGGGTGCCCGTCGCCCGCCTCTACAACAGCGGCAGGATCTCGCTCTTCGAAGTCGAGGGCCGGCCGTGAGGGGGCATCGCGACCTCGGGTTCGCCTGCACTGCCGCCATCGTCTGCACCCTGGTGGCGCTGCTCTCGCCGCTGCCGTCGATCGCCCTGATCGCGGCGATCCCGCTCGCGCTCGTCCTCCCGGGCTACGTGCTCACCGCGGCGATCTTCGGTCGCAGCGGTCCCGACGCGCCGCGGCAGGCGCTGCTGACCCTCGCCCTCAGCCTCGCCGTCCTGGTGCTGGGCAGCCTCCTGCTCAACTACATGCCGGGTGGGATCCGCGCGCTCAGTTGGGGGATTCTGCTTCTCGTCGTTGTCCTCGCGTCCGCGCGCCTGGCGGCGATTCGGCGCCGGCCGCCGCGGAAATCCTCCCGCCCACGCCGACGTTTGTCGCCGGCGCCGCTCGATGCCGCCCTCTTCGCGGTCGGCGGACTTGCCGCGGTGGGTGCCATCGTCGTGGCGCAGATCCCGGTCACGGCCTCCAACGCCGACGGCTTCACCGCGCTCTGGATGCTGCCGTCGCAGGACGGCGAACGCGCCCGGGTTGGGATCAGCAGCAACGAGCAGGAGCCGACTTCCTATCGCCTCTACGTGCGGACCGAGCCCGACTCAGGCGTGGTCAAGCGGTTCACGCTCGAGCCCGGGGAGGAACAGCGATTCAAGTTCGCGCTGGACCCCGACCTCGCCGGCCGGCGGGTGACCGCCTCGCTCTATCGCGACGAGAAGCCGCAGCGGGTCTATCGCCGAGTCACCAGCTGGCTGCCGGACGAAGCGAGATGAGCCCCGTTGGGGACGAGCTTGCCGTCGACGTCGTGGTCACCAACCACAACTACGGCCGCTTCCTCGCCGAGGCGCTGGAGAGCGCCTGTGCCCAGAGCCACCCGGCCGTGCGGGTGATCGCCGTCGACGACGGCTCCACCGATGAGTCGCGGACGATCTTGGAAGGTTTCGCGGGCCGGGTGGAGGTGGTCCTCCAGGACCGCGGCGGTCAGGCCGCGGCGCTCAACGCCGGCTTCGAACGCTGCCGCGGCGACGTGCTGGTCCTGCTCGACGCCGACGACCGCCTCCGTCCCGACGCCGCCAGCGCCGTCGCCGCGGCTTTTGCCGCCGACCCCGGCCTCGCCAAGGTCCAGTTCCGGATGGAGGTGGTCGACGCCGTCGGCCGCCCCACCGGCGAGACGAAGCCGGTGCCCCATCTCAGCCCCCCACAGGGGGACGTGCAGGGGGCCGAGTTGGCGCATCCCTTCGACCTGCCGTGGCTGCCGGGAGGGGGGACGGCGTTCGCCGCCGAGGCGATCCGCCGGATCCTGCCGATCCCGGTCGCCGACTTTCCTCGCTGCGGTGCCGACTGGTACCTGGTCCATCTCACCGCCCTGCTCGGCCGGGCCGCTTACCTCGACCGGGTCTGCGCCGACTACCGCGTCCACGGCGGCAACGGCTACGAGCTCAACCGCTCGCAGTTGAGCCTCGACCACGTGCGCGAAAGCATCCGCTTCGCGGCCGCGACGACGCGGGCGCTGGAACGACTCGCCGACGAGCAGGGCCTGTCGCGCCCCTCTCGCATCCTCTCCGTCGCCGACCTGGCCAATCGCCTGATTTCGCTTAGGCTGGACCCGCAGCAGCACCCGATCTCCTCCGACGGGCGCGCCGGCCTCCTCGCCGACGCCACCCGGGCGATAAAGCGACGGTCCGATGTCTCCTGGTCGATGAAAACGCTCTTCCTTGCTTGGTTCACGACGATGGCCGCGGCGCCGCGCGCCCTCGCGCGACCGCTGGCCGAGCTCTTCCTCTTCCCCGAGCGGAGGCGACGCCTCAACGGCGTCCTCGGGCGGCTGCAGCGGGGCGCCGGCGAGGCCGGTGGATCTGGGGCGGCGGGGGCATGAGGGTCCTGCTCGCCAGCGACTACTACCCGCCCTTCATCGGCGGCGCCCACCGGCAGGCGCAACTGCTCGCGCAGGGGATGACCGAGCGCGGCCACGAGGTCGCCGTCGTCTCCCAGTGGCACGGGGGGTTGCCTGAGCTGGAGCGGGAAGGGGAGGTCGACGTTTACCGGGTGCGGCAGCTGCGCACCGCGATCCCCGCCCTCGTCCGCAGCAACCACCAGCGGCACCAGCCGCCCTTCCCGGACCCGGTCACGGTCCGCGGCATCCGCCGCGCGATCAAGGAGTTCGAGCCGGACCTGATCCACGCCTACGGCTGGATCACCTTCTCGGTGGCGGCGGCGATCGGGCGGCGGCGGATCCCGCTGCTGGTCTCCGCCCGCGACTACGGCTACTTCTGCGCGACCCGGACTCTGCTGCGCAAGGGGGTGGAACCGTGCTCCGGGCCGGCCCCGCTCAAGTGCACCGCCTGCGCCCAGGACTACTACGGCGCCCCGAAGGGCTGGATCGCCACCGCGGGCGTCTACGCGAGCCGGCCGATCGTCGCCCGCAAGATCACCGGCCTGCACAGCGTCAGCACCTACGTCCAGGACGTCACCAGCCACTACCTCTTCGGTGGCAAGGGGGTGCCCGAGGACGTCCTGCGGGTGACGATCCCGAGCTTCCAGAGCATCAGCCCGGCCGATGCTGTCGACCGCGATGACCCGGAGGTCGCCGCGGTGCTGGAGCGGCTGCCGCGGGAGCCGTTCATCCTCTTCGTCGGCGCCTTCCGCAAGATCAAGGGGCTGGAGACGCTGTTCGACGCCTACGCGCAGCTGGAGTCGCCGCCGCCACTGGTCCTGATGGGGACCTACGAGCGCGATTCCCCCCAGCACTTCCCCGCCGAGGCGGTGATCTTCACCGACGTCCCGCACGCCGCCGTGATGGCGGCCTGGGACCGGGCGCTCTTCGGGGTGATGCCCTCGCTGCTGCCGGAGCCGTTTGGGGCGACGGTGGCGGAGGCGATGAACCGCGGGCGGCCGGTGGTTGGCACCCAGCTCGGCGGCCACGTCGACATCATTGGCGACTCGGCCGGGATCCTCGTCCCGCAGGGCGACGCCCCGGCCCTGGCGGGGGCGATGAAGGAGCTGATCGAGGACCCGGAGCGGCGCGAGGAGTTCGCCCGCCAAGCGGCGATCCGCGCCGACAACTTCACCGCGCCCTCGATCCTGCCCCGCTTCGAGCAGACCTACCGCGAGGTGATCGCGGCCGGATCGCGCACGGGACCGGCCCTGGCTGGATGAAGGTCCTGCTGGTCGCTCCGATGGTGCCCCGGCTCGAGGGCGGCGGGGCGATCCCCGTCCTCCTCCAGGCCGAGGTCGTCGGCCTCAGCCGCGCCCACGAGCTGACGCTGGTGACGGCGGTCGGCGACGAAGCCGGGGAGGAGGAGGGCCTGGCGGCGCTGCGCGAAGCCGACCTCGACCTCCACGTCGCCGACCGCCGCCGACCGCCGCCGGGCGGGCGCAGGCGCCTCCGCCAGCTGCGGATGGCGGCGCGGTGGGCGCGGGGGCGCTGGCCCTGGCGTACCGTCTGGTACGCCGACCCGGGGATCCAGCGGATCCTCGACCGGCTCGGCGCCGAACGGAGCTTCGACGTGATCGCGGTCGAGGACAGCGCGATGTCCGTCTTTCGCTACCCGTCGGGGGTGGCGAAGGTCTTCACCCACCACGAGGTGCTGCAGCCGCGCCCGGTCGACTGGCGCCCCGGCCCGCCGCGGCAGTGGCCCGGCTGGGCGTTCGGCGAGCTCGACTGGCGGCGCTGGCGCGGGTTCCAACCGAGCGCCTGGCAGCGCTTCGACCGCGTCCAGGTCTTCAGCCGGCGCGACGCCGACGCCGTCGGCGCGCTGGCGCCGGACGTCGCCCCCCGCGTCCGCGTCAACCCCTTCGGCATGGTCCTGCCGCCGCGGGTCGATCCCGCCCGCGAGGTCGCCGGGACGATCCTCTTCGTCGGCAACTTCGCCCACCCGCCGAACCGCGACGCCGCGGTCTGGCTGGCGCGGGAGATCCTCCCGGCTGTAGTGCAACGCTGCCCGGAGGCGAAGCTGCGGATCGTCGGCACCGCCCCCAGCGCCGAGGTGCGCGAGCTGTCCGGACCGCGGGTCGAGCTGGTGCCGGACGCTCCCAGCGTCCAGCCCCACCTCGAGGCCGCGGCGGTGGTGATGGCGCCGGTGCGCACCGGGGGCGGAATGAGGATGAAGGTGCTGGAAGCGATGGCGGCCGGCAAGGCCGTGGTCACCACTCCCCGCGGCACCGAGGGATACACCGGCTTCGACGAAGAGCCGCCGCTCGCGGTCGCCGAGAGCGAGGCGGAGATCGCGGTGCTGACGGCGGCGCTGCTTGCTGACGAAGGGCGACGGCGGCAGTTGGGGGAGCGGGCGCGGGAGTTCGCCGAGCGCCACCACAGCCCCGAGGCGTGGGCGGTGCGGCTCACCGCCGTCTACGAAGAGGCGCGGGCCGCCGTGGAGGCTCCGAGCCATGGCTGACCCCGTCGTCAGCGTCGTCATCCCCACCCACCAGCGCCGCGACGCGCTCCGTCGGGCTCTCGCTTCGCTTGCTCAGCAGAGCGCCAACCGGGGCTCCTACGAGGTGGTCGTCGCCGTAGACGCCTCCACCGACGGCACGATCGAGATGCTGGAGGCGTTTGACGCTCCCTACGAACTGCGGTGGGTCTCGCCTGGGGCGCGGGGGCGGGCCGCGGCCTGCAACGCCGCCCTGGCTGCCGCCGCGGGAGAGGTGACGATCGTCCTCGACGACGACATGGAGGTTGTGCCCGAGTTCGTCGAGCGCCATCGCTCCCACCACCCGGCCGGCTCGCGCCGCTGCGTGCTCGGGGCGGTCCCGGTGGCGCTGGAGGAGGGGAGCTCGCATGCGGCCCGCTACGTCAAGGACAAGTTCGACCGCCACCTCGCGCGCCTCCCCGACCCTGCCCACCTGGCCCTGCCGCGCTCCTTCTACACCGGCAACGCCTCCTTGCGGACCGAGGTGATGGGCGAGGTCGGCGGGTTCGACGAGTCCTTCGGCATCTACGGCAACGAGGACGTCGAGCTCTCCCTGCGGCTGCGCGCGGCGGGGATCGAGCTTGGCTATGACCCCGGTGCCCTCGCCTACCAGGAATACGGCAAGGACCTGGGTGGCCTGCAGCGCGACACCCTGGAGAAAGGGAGGACGACGGTGCTGATGGCCCGCAGCCACCCGGAGGTGTTCGCCGACCTGCGGCTGGCGATGCCCTACGACAGCTCGCGGCCGTGGCTGGCGGTGCGGGCGCTGCTGCTGGGGCTGACCCGGCGGGCGCCGCGGACCACTGCCGCCGTCTTCGCCCTCTTCTCGTTGCTGGAGCGGCTCGGCGGCTGGCGCTTTCCGCTCTTCTACCGGCCCGTCCTCGACTACGCCTTCTGGGCAGGGGTGGACGCGGCGCTGCGCGAATCAAACGACGAGGGCGAGCTGTCGAAGCTTGCGAGTGAGCTGAAGCGTGGCCCAATCGACCTTCTTCTACACCGATAGCCGCGTTCTCGGCGGGGCCGAGAACGCGATGTTCATGCTGCTCGAATCCCTTGACCGGGCGGCCTGGGAGCCGACGCTGCTGCTCGACGACGCCCCCGGGGTCGAGCCGCTGGCCGAGCGGGCGGCCACGCTCGGGGTGCCGGTGCAGCGGGTGGCGCCGCTGCCGCTGGGGCTGGTAGGTGCTCGCCGGGTGCCGGCACTGGTGCGCCTGCTGCGCCGCGAGCGCCCGGCCGTGTTTCACGCCCACATGAGCTCCCCCGTCGCCTGCAAGTGGGCGCTGGCGGCGGCGGTGCTGGCACGGGTGCCGGCGGTGCTGGGAACGGTGCAGGTGGGCGAGTACGAACCGCCGAACCGCTCCGCCTACCGGCAGCTGCGGGCGCTGGCGGGGAGAGTGGGCCGCTACCTCGCCGTCTCCCGCGCGATCGCCGACGAACTGGTCGAGCGGCTCGGCTGGCCGACGGCGAAGATCGAGGTCTCCTACAACGCCGTCGACGTCGAGCGCACCGTTGTCGCAGCGCCGCCCGGGCTGCGGGAGCAGCTCGGCGGCAGCGCCACCCGGCCGCTGGTGCTGACGCCGGCCCGGCTCGACGCGCAGAAGGGACACCGCGTCCTCCTCGAGGCGGCCGCCGAGGTGCCGGACGCCTGCTTCCTCCTCGCCGGCGACGGGCCGGAGCGGGAAGGGCTGGAAGCGCTGGCGCGCGAGCTGGGCCTCGAGGGCCGAGTGCGCTTCCTCGGCCGGCGCGAGGACGTGCCGCAACTGCTCGCCGCCGCCGACGTCTTCGCCTTGCCGTCCCTCTACGAGGGCTCCTCCCTTGCCGTGCTCGAGGCGATGGCGGCTGGGATCCCCGTCGTCTCTTCGGCGATCGGCGGCACCGACGAGTTGATCGAGGACGGCCGTAGCGGCTTGCTGGTGCCGCCCGGCGAGGCAGAGGCGCTAGCGGCGGCGTTGCGCCGGTTGCTGGGGGATCCGGAGCTCGGCCGCCAGCTGGCAGCCAGGGCGCGCGAGCGGGTGGAGGAAGACCTGACGCGCGAGCGGATGGCGGCGCGGGTGACGGGGGTCTATCGCGAGCTGCTGGGTGAAGCGCCAGCCGAAGGAGAGGGGCTGCCCGAGTCACGGCGGAACCCCCTGCTGCGGCGACGCGACTGGCGCTTCCTGCTGCCCGGGGCCGAGCTCTTCGCGCACTGGCGGCTGCCGCGGCCGGGTGGCGCCAGGCGCGCCCGCCGCCGCGCCGAGCAAGCGGGCTTGGTCGACGTTCAGGTCTACTGGGCCGGCCCGCTGCCGCACCGCCTGCCGCAGTTCTGGCTGCCGCTCGACTCGCCCGAGGCGGTGCGCTACCTGCTGGCCACCCGCGTTTCCGGTTCGCTCTCCGGCAGGGCGCTGCGCCCCCTCTGGCGCCTCGTCAAGGCGGGCGGGCTGCTGGCGCCGCTCTACGTCGTCGGCCGCCGGCCCGGCCCGGTGGCCGAAGACGACCTGCCGCTCTCGCCCTCGCGGCTGCTCCTGCTGCTGACCGGGGGGCACCGCAGCATCAACAAGGCCGTCGGCCTCGGCTTCGAGCCGGGCACCGAGGCCCCGACCGAGGCGGTGAAATTCGCCCGGGTCCCGGAGGCGGAGACCGGCCTGGAAACGGAGGCCGCGGTGCTGCGGCGGCTGGAGGAGGAGCGACCCGGGCTGAGGGGAGTGCCCGCTCTGCGCGGCAGGGGGCGCCGGGACGGTCGCCTCGCGGTGGTCGAGGAGGCGGTGGCGGGGGAGATGCTGTTGGGCCGGCTGCGACCGGACAACCTCGAAGAGACGGCGCTGGCGGTCACGAGCCTCCTGGTCGAGCTGGCGTCTCCGGATCGCCGCGCGCCCGCGCCCGACTGGCGCCGGCGTCTCGTCGAGGAACCGCTGGCGACGTTCGAGCGCCAGTTCGGGCGCGTCCTCGAACCGCGGACGCTGGACCGGGCTCGGGGCCTGCTCGACGGCCTCGGCGAGCTCCCGCCCACGCTCGAGCACCGCGACTGCTCTCCCTGGAACGTCCTCCTCACGGCAGCGGGGGAGCCGGCGCTGCTCGACTGGGAGTCGGCCGAGCCCGACGGCCTGCCGGGGATGGACCTCGTCTACTTCCTCGCCAACTGCGCCTTCGTCCTCGACCGCGCCCTCGAGAGCGGACGCACCCGCGAGTCTTACGCTCGGCTGCTCGATCCCGGGACCCCTCACGGCCGCGTCGTCGCGCGAGCGATTGCCGAGTACCAGGCCGCGCTGGACATCTCCGCGGAGGATTTCCGCCGCCTGCGCCTGCTCTGTTGGATCGTCCACAGCCGCAGCGACTACCGCCACCTGCAGCTCGAGGCCCCCGGCGAGCCGTCCCCCAAGGCGCTTCGCGCCGCCCCCTTCCTCGGCCTGGTCGAAGAGGAGCTGGGGCGGGATTAGGGCGCCGGCGGCGAAGGGAGATTGATCGTGACGATCGGCGAGAAGGTGAGGGCGATCCTGGAGGAGCGGCTGGCGCTGATGGCGCCCGCGCGGCGGCTGCGGCTCGCCCTCGCCGAGCGCGAGCTGGAGCGCCGATTCGGCAGCGGGACCGGCCTGCGGGTACTCGACGCCGGCTGCGGCGACGGCCTCCTCACCCTGGCGATCGCCAGGCGCCACCGCGGCTGGTCCCTGCTCGGGATCGACCTCCGCGCCGACCTCCTCGCGGGAGCGCGGCAGCGGGCGCGGGACCGCTCGCTCGGCAATGCCGAGTTCCTCCCCGGCAACCTCGAACAGCCGCTGCCCGAGCGCGACGCGGACGCGGTCCTCGCGGTCGAGTGCCTGAGCGAGATCCCCGACGACCGCCGCGCCTTGCAGATGATGGTCGGGGCCCTGACGCCCGGCGGCGTGCTCGTCGTCCAGGTGCCGGAGCGCGACTGGCAGCCGGTCCTCTCCGGCAGCCCCGGCACCTGGCGAGAGCAGGTCCGCCAGGGCTACACCGCCGCCGAGCTCGAAGCGGCCCTGCGCGAGGCCGGCCTGGAGGAAGTGGCGGTGCGGCCGACCTACCGCAGCCTCGCCGCCGGAGCACAGGAGATCCGCGACCGGATCAAGGACAGAGGCCTCCTCGTCCGCCTCCTCGCCTTCCCCTTCCTTGCCGCCGCGGTGCGGCTGGAGCGGCTCGGGATCAGCTTCGGCCGCCCGAACGCGTTAATCGCGGTCGGGTCCCGCGTAGCGGGCTAGCGCCTCTTCCCAGGCTCGGGCCGGGTCGTCGGCGGCGACGACCCCGTCGAGGGTCCCGCCCTCGGTGGCGCTGAACCGGGTCGCGTAGAAGTTGTGGTAGACGAGGTCGCCGAAGACGGTGCCGACGTCGCCCGGGCCCCGCTGGCTGGTGACGTCGTAGAACTTCACCGCCGGAGCCTCACGGAGGGAGATTTCCTCGCCGACGTCGCCCGAAGCGTCCCGTCCTTCTTCGCGCGGCCGGTAGTTGGAGCGGAAGGAATGACCCTGCTCGACGAAGCGCGCCGTCCGCATCGCCCAGCAGCAGGGGTGGACGTACTCGCGGTTGAGCCGGGCCCCGGCGACCTCGGCGCCGTCGCCGAGCGCGCCCTCCAGCTCCTCGAGCCAGCGGCCGTGGACGGGGAAGGCGTCGACGTCGAGCGTGACCACGTACTCGGTCTCGCTGAGGAGAACGCCGAGGTCGAGGGCGAAGTCATGGCCCATGTTCAGCGGCAGCAGGACGGTGCGGACGTTCTCGTCCCGGGGCCGGTGGGAGCGCGCGTCCTCCGAGCCGTTGTCGACGACGACGATCCGAGTCCCAGGCGGGCTGCGTCGCGTCACCAGGTCGATCAGCACCGCCAGGTGGGACCAGGAATTCCAGTTGACGGTGACGATCGTCGCCGCGCCCGCCTGCAGCGACCCGAGGCGACGGCGGGCGCGGGCCCGCAGCAGCGGGATCACGACGAGCCAGCCGCATCTGCGGGCCAGTTCGAGCATGTGCCCGACGATGAGGGAGATGGCTGCGCGCGCTTTTTTCATCCCGGCCGGGACTCTATGGTGTCCGCACCTTGCCGCCGGAGATCAGCGTCATCCTCGCCACCCACGACCGGCGGCAGATGCTGAGGCGCTGCATGGAGGCGCTGGCTGCGCAGACGCTCGACCCCGCGAACTTCGAAGTCGTCGTCGGCGACGACGGCAGCAGCGACGGCAGTGCCGAGATGCTGCGTGAACTGCGGACTCCGTTCGAGCTGAGGGTGGTCGAGCCGGGCGAGGTCGGCCGCGCCGCCGCTCGCAACGCGGCGATCGAGGCCTCCCGCGCGCCGCTGTGCGTCGTCATCGACGACGACGTGATCGCCGGCCCCGAGTTCCTCGCCGAGCACCTGGCCGGCCACCGCGAGGGCACGGTGCTCGGCATCGGCAACCTCACCCAGGCGGCTCCCCGCGGCCGCGACTGGTACTCGGCGGTCTTCGCCGAAACCTGGAACGAGCACTTCGAGCGGCTAGAGCGGGGCGAGGTCGACTGGACCGCCACCTACGCCGGCAACCTCTCGGCGCCCCGCGAGGCGCTGCTGGCGATCGGCGGCTTCCGCGAGCGGGAGGCCGGCGACGACATCGAGATCGGTTACCTGCTCTCCCGTCACGGCTGCGAGATTCGTTATCTCCCGCGCGCCCACGCCGTCCACGACGACTGCAAGAGCTGCGACCGCCTGCTCGCCGACTCGCTGCACCAGGGGCGGGCCCAGCTCGACCTGCTCGAGCCCTACCCGGAGATGCAGGCGCTGCTCTTCGGCTGGTTCCTCGCCACCAGCCGCCGCGAGGTGGCGCTGCGGCGGCTGGCGTTGGCGTTGCGGCTGCCGCCCCGCCTGCTGGCTCGCCTGGGGGCACTGCTGCCGGGGGAGGGGCGGCGGCGGGTCTGGTTCTACTTCGTCTCCCGCTACGCCTTCTGGCTCGGCGTCCGCAGGGCGGTCGACCGCGAGCGCTGGGAGCGGATGACGCGCGGGGTCCCGGTGCTGATGTATCACGCCTTCGGCGAGCGCGAGGAGGGCGACCGCTACGTCGTCCCCCGCCGCGCCTTCGCCCGCCAACTGCGGCTGCTGAAGCTGCTCGGTTACCGGTCCGTCTTCTTCGACGAGGTGGCCGAGGACCTGCGAGCCGGGCGCCTGCCGCCGCGCCGCGCAGTCGCGATCACGATCGACGACGGCTACCGCGACAACCTCGAGGTCGCCCTGCCACTGCTGCGACGGCACGGGTTCAAGGCGACGATCTACCTCGTCACCGGCAAGCTCGGCGGCGTCAACGACTGGTCCACGGGCGATGCCCTGAAGCAGCGGCCGCTGCTGAGCTGGGAACAGGTGAAGGAGATGGAGGCGGAGATCGTCCGCTTCGGCGCCCACACCCGCACCCACCCGGCGCTGCCGGCTCTGCCTCCCGAGCGCCTCGCGGAGGAGCTGCGGGGCTCGCGCGAGGACCTGACGGAGCGGCTCGGGAAACCCGTTCCCGACTTCGCCTACCCCTACGGCGAGCTGGACGAGGAGGTGGTCGCCGCCGTTGGCGAGGCCGGCTTCGCCACCGCCTGTACGGTCGAGCCCCGGCTCGCGGGCCAGGGCGAGGAGCCCTTGCGGATTCCCCGGCTCGAGGTCCGCGCCGAAGATTCGCTGCCGCGCTTCCTCCTCCACCTTCTCTTCGGGGAGCGCTGAGGTGGCCGCGCCGGCGCCGGGGTTCTCGGTCCTGATTCCGGCCTACGAAGCCGCGGCGACGATCGGGGAGGCGATCGCCTCGGCGCGGGCCCAGACGCGGGCGCCGAGCGAGATCATCGTCTGCGACGACGGCTCCAGCGACGACCTCGCCGCCGCCCTCGAGCCCCACCGGGAGGCGATCCGGCTGATCGCGGGAGAGCACCGCGGCGTCGCCGCCGCCCGCAATCGGCTGCTGGCCGCCGCCACCGCCGAGTTCGTCGTTCCGCTCGACGCCGACGACGTCTACGCGCCGACCCGCCTGGAGCGGCTGGCGGACCTCGCGGCCGCCCGGCCGGGGCTCGACATCCTCGCCACCGACGCCCACCTCTCGAGCTCCGGAGAGGTCGTCGGCCGCTTCGGCGAAAACACCCCCTTTGCTCTCCAGGAACAGGCGCAAGCCATTCTCGAGCGCTGCTTCGTAATCTGTCCTGCCATGCGGAGGAGCCGGCTCCTGGAGCTGGGCGGTTACGACGAGTCCCTGCGGACCGCGGAGGATTGGGACGTCTGCATCCGCCTGATCCTCACCGGCTCGGAAGCCGGCCTCGTCGACGAGCCGCTGCTCGAGTACAGGCTCGGCAGCGAAAGCCTCACTTCCGGCCGCGCGCAGACGCTGCGCGAACGCGTCTACGTGCTCGAAAAGGCGACGGCGACGACGGGGCTGGACCGGCCGGTCCGGCGCGCGGCCGAGCAGGCCGTCTCCCACCACCGCGGACGAGCGCTCGAACAGGCGGCGATCGAGGCCGTCGCCAGGCGCGACTCCAAAGCTCGCCACGAACTTTTCGCCGTCGCGCGTTCGCGCGACGTCAACCTGCGAGCGCGGCTCGGAGCCGCCCTCGCGGGCATCGCACCTGAAAACCAGTCACGACGAATCGTCGAAGCGACCCTCTGGGGGTCCTCCGGCAGACCGCGTGGCTGGTCCGGTGGCTGAGCGGCTGCTGCAGTCGAACCGCGGGCCGAGCCTGCGCGAGGGGCTGATCGCCGCCGCCCTGATCGCCCTCCTCGGGGTGCTCGCCTACGGCGGCTTCGTCACCGATGGCGGCTTCTACTCCGACGACTGGGCGCACGTCGCCGACTACGAGTTCGCCGAATCCCCGCGCTACGTCCACAGCTTCGAGCAGCAGCGGGAATTCCTCGGCGGCCGGCCGCTCAGCGCGGCGCTGATGCCGCTCCCTCAGGCCGTGTTCGGGACCAACGCCGAGTCGCATCTGATCCTCGCCCTGGTCATCGGCGTGCTCGCCTCGATCGCCTTCTTCGTCCTCCTGCGGACCCTGGGGATGGCGCCGCTGCACGCCGGCGTGATCGCGGCGCTGACCCTGCTCTTCCCCTGGGCCGACTCCTCGCGGCTCTGGGCGACCGGCAGCGTCAACAGCGTCTCGGTCGCGGTCTTCTTCGTCGCCCTGACCGTGGCTGTGCGCGGTTTCGCGCACAGCCGGCGGCGGGGGACGGCGATGCACGCGCTGGCGGCCTTTCTCTACCTGCTCAGCGTTCTCACCTACGAGGTGACCGCCGCGGTCGCGCTCCTCGCCGGGCTCCTCTACTTCGGCCGCACCGAGCGGCGGGTGGCGCTGCGCGCCTGGGCCGCCGACGCCGCCATCGTCTTCGCCGCTCTCCTCTACTCGCTGATCGCCACCACCTCGGCGCGGCCGGTGGCGACGGTCCGGGGCCGGCTCGAAGACCTGCCCGACTTCGTCCGCGAGGCGCTGCTCCTGCTCTCCTCGGCCTTTCAGCCCTTCGGCTCGATGAGTCGCCCGGCGCAGGCTCTGGTCCTGCTCGCCGCGGCGCTCGTCGTTGCCGCGCTCGCCCTTCGCCTGCGCCGCCGCGGCGAATCGCCGCTGCGGGAGACGACGCTGGAAGGCTGGCCGCGCTGGATGCTGATCGGCTTCCTCGCCGCCGCCGGGGCCTACTTCATGTTCCTCGGCAGCCATCTCTATCCCCGCGACGGCGGCATCAACAACCGCGTCAACGTCCTCGCCGGGTTCGCGATCTGCCTGCTCGTCTACGCGACGATCGCCTGCGCCTGCCAGCTGCTGCTGCGCTCGCCGCGCAGGGCCGGGATCGCGACCTTGGTCGTCGCCCTGGTGCTCGGAGCCGGCTACGCGATCAGCCTCGAGGACGATCAGTCGCAATGGCGCCAGGCCGCCGAGCAGCAGGCGGCGATCCTCGACGACCTCGATGCCGAGCTGCTGCCGCTGCCCGACCACAGCATCGTCCTCGTCTTCGGCTACCCGGCGCAGGCCGCCCCCGGGATCCCCGTCTTCGACCGCTCTTGGGACATGGGCGGGGCGCTGCAGGTCCGCTCAGGTGGCGCCGTCCGTGCCGCCTACCCGGTGCACGAGAGCGTCGAGGTCTCTTGTGGCCGGCGGGTCGGCGTCGACGGCGGCGAAGGCTACGGCAGCTTCACCATCGACTACGGTCGCCTCTACTTCTACGACGCCGAGCTCGGCCCCGAGAAGATCGACTCGCGCCGAAGCTGCAAGGCGATCCTCGGCCGCTACAAGCCGGGCCCGCTGGAAATCTGACGCTAGGCGGGGAGGCGCCAGAGGTGGGGAAGGACGATGTCGCCATCGGCGCCGCTGGGCGGCACCGGGCGGCCGTCGACGACGCCGGGTTGCACGTCGAAGAAGCCGGCGGCCTGGAGCCCGTCCTGGATCTGGCGCCCGGCTTTCAGCAGGACGTCGATCCGGTAGCGCCCGGGCAGCAGCGGCAGGCTCGAGAGGTGGCACTCGAGCTGCGTGCCGGGCGTAGTGGCGCGGATGTCGTTCGGGGCCGAGACCTCGCTGTCCATCGTCGTCAGCGGCTGCCCGAGGCTGTCGGCGATCGTCAGCCTGCACTCGAGCGAGGGCACCGGCTCGGTCACCTCGACCGCGATCGTCACCGCCTGTCCGGAGACCACCACGTCGGGAGGGCCGCCGGACTCGTCACGGATCGCGACGCGGCGGATCATCGTGTCGCGGTAGCCGCGGCGATCGCGGTCGCTGCGCTCGAGGAGGTCGTCGGAGGCCGCCCGCTCGAGGCCGCTGAGATAGCGGTCGATCGTCGGCTTGACGGGTCCGTCGGCGACCGCTTCGCCGCGTTCGAGAAGGATCCCGCGCTCGCAGAGCGCCTGGATGATCGCCAGGTTGTGGGAGACGAAGACGACGGTTCGGCCCTGGCTCGCGACCTCGGTCATCTTCCCCAGCGACTTGCGCTGGAAGGCCGCGTCGCCGACCGCGAGCACCTCGTCGACGAGGAGGATCTCGGGCTCGAGGTGGGCCGCGACCGCGAAGGCGAGGCGCACCGACATCCCGCTCGAGTAGCGCTTCACCGGGGTGTCGAGGAAGCGCTCGATCTCGGCGAACTCGACGATTTCGTCGAAGCGGGCGCGGATCTCCCCTTTCCTCATCCCGAGGATGGCGCCGTTGAGGAAGATGTTCTCGCGCCCGGTCAGCTCGGGGTGGAAGCCGGTCCCGACCTCGAGAAGGGAGCCGACGCGGCCGCTCACGTCGGCGTAGCCGGCCGAGGGCTCGGTGATCCGGGAGAGGATCTTCAGCAGGGTGCTCTTGCCGGCGCCGTTGTGGCCGATCAGGCCGACGACTTCCCCGGGCTCGACCCGCAGAGAGAGGTCCCGCAGGGCCCAGAGGACCCCCGCGTCCTCGGCCGGCTTCTCGGGTCTGCGGAAGGCGCCGGAGATCGCCTCGCGGAGGGTCCCATAGCCCCGCTGGTGCAGCCCCAGCCGGTAGCGTTTTCCCAGCTCCCTGGTATCGATCGCGGTCGCGGTCATCGGGTCAGACGTAGTCGGCGAAGCCGCGCTCGACGCGGTCGAAGTAGGCGAGCCCGGCGCCCATGATCGCCAGGGCCGAGAGGGCGGAGATCCCGATCAGGTCCCAGGGGGCGGGGCCGGCCCCCAGCGTCGCCCAGCGGAAGCCTTCGACGACTCCGACCATCGGGTTGATCGCCGAGATCGTCCGCCAGGGCTCGCCGATCAGGCTGGTCGGGTAGGCGACGGGACTGGCGAAGAGCCAGAGCTGGATCCCGAAGGGGACGACGTAGCGGACGTCGCGGAAGCGCACGTTGAGGGCGGAGAGCAGGGTGCTGGCGCCGAGCGCGGTGGCGGCCGCGATCGCCACCAGCAGCGGCACCGCGAGGATCGCCACCGAGGGGGTGAGGCCCCAGGCGAAGACGATCACGAGCAGGATCGCGAAGGAGATCGCGAGGTCGACGAAGCCGGCGACGAGGATCCCGCCCGGCATGAAGATCCGCGGGAAGTAGATCTTCGAGACCAGGGCGGAGTTGGCGACGAGGCTGTCGGAGCCGAGCAGGAGGGTGTTGGCGAAGAAGGTCCAAGGCACCAGCGCCGCCAGGTAGAAGGGGGCGTAGGGGAGCCCGTTGGTGCTGACGCCAGCGAGCTTGCCGAAGAAGAGCGCGAAGACGACCATGAAGCCGATCGGCTGCAGCACCGCCCAGGCGGCGCCGAGCAGGGTCTGGCGGTAGCGGACGGTGATGTCCCGCAGGGCGATCTGCGCCGCGAGGTCGCGGTAGCGCCACAGTTCGCGCGGGGCCAGGACCCGGCTGAAGCCCTTCGTCGGCTGCAACCGGATCGTCTCGACCTCCGTCGCCGCGGCTGCCGTGGGCGCCGTCTCCGGCCTGTCCAACGTCGTCTTCGTCACCGCTCCGAGCATAGTTCTGGTCGTCGGCGGTCAGCCCTGCTGCTGCCGCTGCATTTGCCTGTAAGGTGGCGCCGGTGAAAGCAGAGCTTCGCAGCATGCTGAGGCGGCACGAGCGGTTCACCGGCCTGGCGGTGCGCTCGGCGGGGAGGTTGCAGCGTCTCCGCGACCGCAGCCGGTCTCTGCAGGAGCGCTGGTCCCTGCGCAAGGGGCACGAGTCGGGGTTCTGGCGCGACGCCCTGATGGCGCCGGGGGCCAAAGAGGCCTTCGCCGACCGCCTCGACCCCAACAGCACCAAGGCCGACGAGTGCATGAAGCGCGCCCTCGACTCGCTCGACAAGCCGACGGTCGCGATCCTCGACGTCGGCTCCGGCCCGCTGACCTCGGTCCCCAAGGCCTACCCCGGCAAGGAGCTGAAGGTGACCGCCAGCGACGCCCTCGCCGACGAGTACGTCGAGGACCTGCGCCGGGCCGGGATCGAGCCCCCGGTGCCGCCGGTCCGCTGCTCGGGGGAGGAGCTGATCTCCAAGTTCGGCGAGGACAGCTTCGACCTCGTCTTCATGGCCAACGCCCTCGACCACACCGCCGACCCCCTGCTGGTGCTGCGCAACATGATCGGGGTCGCGAAGCCGGACGGGGTCGTCGCCCTCCACCACATGTCGTGCGAGGGGGAGCGCAACGGCTACTTCGGCATCCATATGTGGAACATCGACAACCAGGACGGCCGGTTCCTGATCTGGAACCAAACGACCAGAGTCGACGTCGCCGAGCATCTCGGGGACGGCTACGAGGTCGACTGCTGGGTCGGCAGCGACGACCAGATCAACGCGCTGATCCGCTCCGCCTGAGCCGGACCGGACGGTGGCCTCGCCGTTCTTCTCGGTCGTGGTCACGACCTACAACCGCGGGGCTCTGATCCGGCGCTGCCTCGACAGCTGCCTCGCCCAGAGCTTCGAGGACTTCGAGCTGGTCGTCGTCGACGACTGCTCCACCGACGACACCGCCGCGGTCCTAAGAACTTACGAGGATCCGCGCCTGAAGCCGGTGCTGCTGCCGCAGAACCGCGGCATCAACCCGGCGCGCCGCGCCGGCGTCGAGAACGCCCGCGGCGAGTGGGTCGTCGTCGTCGACAGCGACTGGGAGCTGCTGCCGCACACGCTCGAGCGCTTGCGCGAGGTGATCGCCGAGCTGCCGCCCGACGTCCGGGTCATCCGCAGCCAGCTGCTCTGGGACGACGGCTCGGTGACGCCGCACACGATGCCGGCCGCGACGATCGGCTACGAGGAGCGGATCCGCTGGGTCGAGGAGGAGGGGGGATACGACGCCGGCCGCTGCATCGCCCGCGCGGCCTTCGAGCGCACCCCCTACATCGAGGGCCGCCGCGGCGCCCAGGAGCTGCTCTTCGAGCTCAACCTGGCCCGCGCCGAGCGCACGCTCTGCCTGCCGGAGGTGCTCGGCAGGGAGCACAGCGACGCCGCCAACAGCTACCTGCGCAGCACCAGCGCCGCCGAACTGATCCCGCGCCTGCTCGCCGAGGCCCCCGACCAGCTCTGGATGGCCGAGACGACGCTGCGCGAGCACGGCGAGGCGCTGCGGCGCGAGGGCCCGCGGCAGTACCGCGAGCTGCTGCGGGTGGCCTCGATGCAGGCGCTGCTGCTCGGCGACCGCGGAAAGGGTCTGCGCTACGGCCTGGCGGCGCTGCGCCGGCGGCCCTGGGACCTGCGGGCCCTGGCGACGCTCGTCTTCGGCCTGCTGGGGCGGCGGGCCGCGGCGCGGGGCATCCTGCTCGCGCGCAAGCTGTCCCGCTAGCCGCGCTTCAACAGCGGCCGCAGGATCGTCGCCGCCAGCAGCAGGGTCAGCAGCGTCTGGCTGACGGTGAAGGCGACCCCGACCGCTTCGATCCCGTGGTCGGGGACCAGCAGGGCGCTGATGCCGATGATCAACGCCGCGTTCAGTCCCTGCACGAGCGCGATGACGCCGCCGCGGTGCTCGATCCGGGCGACGGTGATCCCAAGGGCGACGATGATGTTGGGGACCCCGCCGAGCATCAGCCAGCGCAGCAGCGAGGTTCCGTCCTCGGCGTAGTCGCTGCCGAAGACGCGGAGGATCAGCGGCGCCGCGACGGCGCCCACCAGCAGCAGCGGCAGGCTGAGCCGGAGCGATTGCGCCAGCGCCCGCCGCGCCAGCTGCCGCAGCTGCGGCAGGTCCACCGCCGCCTCCACGGTCAGCGAGGTCATCATGTTCAGCGCGATCAGCTGCAGCGACATCGAGAAGAGCCAGGGCACGTAGAAGTAGGCGGCCTGGGTGGGGTTGGCGAGGTTGGCGACGAGGACCGGCAGGTAGAGGCTGGCGGCGAGGTTGAAGAGGTTGCCGCCGTAGTTCCCGGCCGCCATCGCGAAGACGCGGCGGCGGTCGAGTGAGCCCTCGGAGCGGTTTCGCGGGATCAACCGCTTGATGACCAGGTAGTTGACGACGAGGATCGCCGGCAATAGCGGCAGGGTCCAGGCGACGAAGAGCCCAGAGCTGGGGAGGAGGGCGGCGAGGAAGCCGAGCAAAACCAGCTTGCCGATCGAGTAGAGCGAGTTCTCGAGCGGGATCCAACGGGCGGTGTGCAGCCCGGTGAGGACGCTGTCCTGGAGGGTGAAGACCGTCGTCGCGGCGGTCGCGAGGGTGAAGCCGACCAGCCAGGCGCCGCCGCTGAGGAAGGAGAGGTCGGAGGACCAGAGGTCGCTGGTCAGCGCGGTCGCGGCGCCGAAGAGCAGCGAGAGGGCCGTGGTCAGCCCGTAGCTGGCGACGATCAGCCGTTTCGTCGCGGTGCCGGCGATCGGCAGGTAGCGGACCAGGACCGCCGAGAGGCCGAGCGAGCAGGCGCCGGAGACGAGCGTCATCGCCGAGATCACGGCGGCGTTGGTGCCGACGTCGTGGGCCGAGTAGGCGCGCGCGGCCACCGCCCAGAAGACGATTCCGAGCAGGCTGGTGATGCCGGTGCCGACGATCAGCAGGTAGCCGGTCCGGTAGAGCTGGTCGTTGAGGTGGCTCTGGATCCAAGCCCGCGCCCGCCCCCCCGCGCCTACCGCCGCGCTCATCCGCCGCGCTCCCGCGGCCCGAGCCGCCAGAGGACCTGGTCGCGGCCCTCGTCCCGCCAGAGCTCGGTCGCCGGCCGTCGCGGGTGTTCCGCCGGCCAGTCCTGCGAACCGATCACGAAACGCGTTTTCGCTGCCGGCTCCCCTTCGAACAGCGTCCAGCTCGTCTCCGGCGTGTACCACTGGGTGGCGTAGAGGCCGATCGTGTCGTAAGCGCCGAGGTCGTAGCCGAGCGTCTTGATGCCTTCCCGATCGACTGCCGCCTGCGGGCTGCTCCAGCCGCTCGGGTAGACCGCGCGCTGGGAGCTGCGCACCGGGTTCCAGACGCCGTAGGCGGTGACGGCGAGGAAGAGGGCGATCATCGAGGCGAAGGCCGCTGATGGCCGGCTCGGGCCCAGGCGCAGGAGGAGGACGGCGCCGGCCGCGGCGACGAGCGCCGCCCCGAGCAGGACCGCGGGGCCGAGCTGCACGGTGACGAAGGGCAGGGCCGAGATGTTCCAGCGGTTGGCCGCCTCGGGGTCGTCGACGCTGACGCGGATCAGCACCACCAGCGCCGTGAAGGCGGCGTATCCGAGCAGCCATGGGAGGGGGCGCAGGAGCGAGCGCCAGCGCGGCAGCGCGGCGAAGCCGAAGGCGATCAGCGCCGGAGCCACGACCTCGGTGTAGCGGCCGTAGATCAGCATGTCCGGGCGGGTCCGTTCGGGGAAGGCGGCGGCGGAGACGAGCAGCAGCAGCGCCGTGAAGAGGAGCAGCACCCCCAACGGCCTTTGCCGCGGCGCAAGCGCTGCGCGGCCGCGGGAGAAGAAGTCCGCCGCCGCCAGGGCGGCGAGCCCGAAGGTCGCGACCAGCAGGTACCAGCTCTGACCGATCAGGTTCGCAAGGGCGGTGAGCGGGCCGTGCCCGTGGCTGAGCGCGTCGAGGCGGTTGGAGGCTTCCGATTCGGCCGCGGGTCCATAGCTCTCGCCGATCAGGTGCTCGTCGAGCAGGTGGGTGCCGAGGATCGCCAGCGCGATCAGCCCGAGCACGATCCCGACAGGGCCGCGGTCGACCCGGCGTCGGGCCGCCAGCCACAGCACCGCCAGCACGGTGATCGCCACCGCGACAAGCATCCGGTTGTGGACCGCCCAGAGCCCGCCGGTGCTGGCGCCGAGCCCGCAGGCCCACAGCAGCGAGGAGCGTCGCTCCCCGGCGGCGAGGAAGCCGGCGAAGCAGAGCAGCCAGGCGCAGACCAGCGGGTAGAGGGCGTTCTCCGACATCGCCACCTGGGAGAGGACGGTGACGGCGGGGAATGCCGCCCCCGCGAAGGCGGCCCAGAGCGCGACGCGGCGATCGACGCCGGCGAAGCGCTCGAGCAGCAGGTAGAGCAGCGGGAAGACGAGCGCCGCGAGCAGGGCGTTGAGGGCCAGGGCGAGGCGGTAGGCGATCTCGGGGTCGGAGACGACGCCGACGATCGGCGCCAGCAGCAGCGAGTAGCCGCCGCGGTAGAAGGGCGCCAGTTCCATCTGCGCCGGCAGCTGGCCGGCGATCGTGCGGGCGTTGCCGAGGTAGCCCATCTCGTCGGCGACGAGGACGGGGCCGGTGCGGACGAGCGAGATCGCGAAACGGAAGACGAAGAGCAGCGCCGTTCCCAGCAGCAGCCGGTTTCGGACCGAGGCGGCCGCGGCCACGGCCTACCGGGCACCCGCGCCGCGGCGCGAGCCACGCGCCTCGATCGCCAGGCGGTAGGCGTCCTCGAACTGCGGCACCACCGCTTCCGGGGAGAACCCCTTCGCGTGCTCTTGGGCGGCGGCGCCGAGCCGCTCGCGCAGCGGCGCGTCGTCGATCAGGCGCTGCAGGGAGGCCAGCATCGCCGTCCGGTCTCCGGGCGGGATCAGCAGGCCGGTGCGCTCGTGGACGACGACGCCGGGGAGGCCGCCGATGTCGGAGGCGACCGTTGCCTTCCCGACCGCCGCCGCCTCCAGCGCGACCAGCCCGAACGCCTCCGGGCAGATCGAAGGCGCGACGCTGAACAGCGAGCGGCGCAACGCCTCGATCGCCAGCTCGTGCGGCCAGGGGCCGAGCACGTGGATACCGGGACGGTTGTCGAGCTCGTCGAGAAAGTTGCGCCCGAGCATCACCAGCGGCGGCGGGTTGCTCATGCGGCGGTGGACTTCGGCCAGGTTCCAGGCGCCCTTGTCGACGGTGACGTCGCCGAGGAAGAGGATGAACGGCTCTTTCGGCAGGCCGTCGAGCCGCGGGTCGCGCGGGGGGGAGGCGGGCAGCTCGCCGATGAAGTTGGGGACGACCCGCCAGGCTTCCCGCGGGCCGAGCCGGCAGAGGCGGGCGACCGCCTCGCTGACCGGGAGGAAGAGGTCGACGAGCCGCCGCAGTTTCGAGTCGCGGTTCTGGACGCTGACCGCCGCGATCGTCCCCTGCAGCGCCCCGTAGTGGTCGGCGGCGCAGCGCACGCACTTGAACGGCGCCGGGCCGCTGCACTGCGAGCCGCGGTGGAGCAGGCGCTTGGTCGCGCAGAGCAGGCCGTAGTCGTGCAGCGACTGGACCAGGGCGGCGTCGCCGCGGCGGTGCAGCGGTAGGTAGGAGTGGACGAGCCAGTTGTGGGCGTGGACGACGTCGGGCCGCTTCTCCTCGATCAGGCGCTTGAGGTCGAGGACGGTCTCGGGGTCGGGGGCTGGGGGGGCGTGGCGGCGACTCATGTCGCGGTGCAGGGCCCGGAGCCGGTAGCTGGAACTGCGCAGGGCATGGACGGGAACGCCGCCGATCATCCCCGGCTGCGCGCCCGGCTGTTGCAGGGTCGCGATCGAGACCTCGTGCCCCCTGGCGGCCAGCTGGGCGCTGAGGTCCTCGACGACCCGCTCCTCTCCACCGACGATAGGGGCCACCGACTGGGCCAGCATGAGAACCCGCATCGCCCGGATTCTCACAGTTCGAGAGGCGGTCCTGCCAGAATCGCCCCGATGAACCCTGGCGCCGAACCGAGCGAGCGCCCCCAGCTGCCCAGCGTCTCGGTGGTGATCTGCGCCTACACCCTCGACCGCCTGCCGGTGCTGGGGGAAGCGATCGAGTCGCTGCTGGCGCAGAGCCAGGCGCCGCACGAGGTGATCCTCGTCGCCGACCACGCCCCGGACCTGCGGGCCGAGGCCGAGCGCCGCTGGCCGCAGCTGAAGGTCGTCGCCAACCGCGAGCGACAGGGTCTCTCAGGCGCTCGAAACACCGGCGTCGCCGAGGCCAGCGGCGACGTCGTCGCCTTCCTCGACGACGACGCGATTGCCGACCGCGACTGGCTGCGGCGGATCGCCGGCGCCTACGCCGACCCCCGCGTGCTCGGCGCCGGCGGTACCGTCCGCCCGCGCTGGCTCGAGGGCAAGCCGGGCTGGTTCCCGCCCGAGTTCGACTGGGTCGTCGGCTGCACCCACTCGGGGATGCCGCAGGAGCTCTCGCCGGTGCGCAACCTGGTCGGCGCCAACATGTCCTTCCGCCGCGACGCCCTCGAGGAGGTCGGCGGCTTCAGCCACGACCTCGGGCGGGTGGGGACGCTGCCGGTCGGCTGCGAGGAGACCGATCTCAGCATCCGCGTGCATCAGCGCTGGCCCGAGGCGGAGATCCTCTACGACCCCGGCGCCGAGGTCGAACACGTCGTCCCCCCCTCCCGCGGCACCGTCCGCTACTTCCTCGACCGCTGCCGGGCCGAGGGCCGCTCGAAGGCGGTCCTGACTCGGATGGTCGGCAGCGACGACGGGCTCTCCTCCGAGCGCTCCTACGTGCGGCGGACGCTGCCGCTGGGCGTCCTGGGGGGAATCGGCGATGCGGCCCGCGGCAACCTCGCCGGCCTCGGCCGGGCGGCGATGATCCTCGTCGGCCTCGCCGCGACCAGCGCCGACTACCTGCGGGTGCGGACCGGCATCGCCCAGCCCGACGACACCGAGAGTGCCCACCCCGGCGCCAGCGCCAACGGCGGCGGGCCGCGGGTGCTGATGGTCACCCCCCGCAGCCCCTTGGGGCAGGGCGGCGTCGAGCGCCACGTGATGGAGGTGAGCCGGCGCATGGCCGCGGCGGGCCTCCGCGTCGAGGTCCTCTGCGGCAACCCCGAGGCCGAGGGGGCGACGACCGAGACCCGCGACGGGGTCCGGATCCGCACCGTCCGCGCCTACCCGCCCGGCCGCGACTACTTCTTCGCCCCCGGCCTCTGGCGCGAGATGGGGCGGGAGAAGTGGGACTTAATCCACCTCCAGAGCTACCACACGCTGGTCGCCCCGCTGGCGATGCTGCGGGCGCTGACCCTGCGCGTCCCCTACGTCGTCACCTTCCACGGCGGCGGCCACTCCTCGCAGCTGCGCAACCGCTCGCGCGGGTTGCAGATGCGGCTGCTGCGGCCGCTGTTGCGGCGGGCAGCGCGGCTGGTGGCGATCGCCCGCTTCGAGATCGAGGAGTACGGCGCCGCCCTCGGCGTCCCTCCCGAGCGCTGGGCCTTCATCCCCAACGGCACCGACCTCAGCTTCTCCGGCGCCGAGCTGGCGGGCGCCGACCCAGAGGCGCCGACCCTGGCCTCGATCGGGCGGCTCGAGCGCTACAAGGGCCACCACCGAGTGCTGGAGGCGTTCCCGCTGGTGCTGGAGCGCGAGCCGCGGGCGCGGCTGCTGATCGTCGGCAAAGGGCCCCACGAAGAGGAGCTGCGCCGGCAGGCGGAGGAGCTCGGCGTCGCCGAGCGGGTCGAGATCACCAGCGTCCCCGCCGGCGACCCGGAGGGGATGGCGGCGCTGCTCGGCCGCGTCTCCCTGGTCGTGCTGATGAGCGAGTTCGAGAGCCACCCGCTGGTGGCGCTGGAGGCCGCCGCCGCCCGCCGCCGCCTCCTCGTCGCCGAAGCCGGTGGCCTGCGGGAGGTCGCCGAGGACGGGATGGGGCGGGGGATCCCGCTCGACTCGACCCCCGAGCAGATCGCCACCGCGGCGCTGGAGGAGCTCGCGAAGCCGCTGCCGCAGGGCTCGCCGCAGCTGACGTCGTGGGACGAGTGCGCGGCGGCGCTGCTCGACCTCTACGGGTCGGTACTTAAAATTGCGCATCCAGCCTTAGGCACAACGTCCAGCAAGTCAGGGGTAACTGAAGCCGGGCGGGGGTGAGTCGATGACCGGGGCATGCTCCGTTCCCGGTTTCTCGCCACGGTCATCGCCCTCGTCGGAACGACCGCCGCGTTCGCGCCCGGGGCCTTCGCCGCCGAAGGCATCGGCCCGGCCAAGAAGCTGGGCGGCGAAACGACCACGACTACGACGACCACGTCCGCCTCGCGGCCCAACGCCGATTCCAGCAAGGAAACGCTGACGATCGCGACGACCTCGCCGGCCAGCGGCCAGACCGTCAGCGGCACCGTCACCTGGGCGATCGGCGTCGTCGCCGGCACTCCGAGCAAGGTCGAATTCCTCGTCGACGGCAGCGTCCAGGGGACCGATGCCAGCGCCCCCTTCGCCGCCAGCCTCGACACGACTAAGCTCGCGAACGGGTCCCACACCCTCGGCGCCACCGCCTACGGTGCCAAAGGCGTGAAGGCGACCACCAAAGTGACCGTCACCGTCTCCAACGCCGCCCCGGCGCCGGAGCCGACCCCGGAACCCAAACCGACTCCCGAACCCGCCCCGAGCCCGAGCGCTGGTCCGATCTACTGGGGGGCGACGATCGGCAGCCAGCTGACCGGCACCCAGGCGCCGTGGGACATGGCCGCCGTCACCAAGTTCGAGGAAATGACGCACAAGGGCGTCTCGATGGTCCAGTTCTACCAGCCGTTCGCCAACTGCTCCAGCTCTCCCTGCTCCTTCTACGCCTTCCCCAAGGGGGCGCTGGAACTGATCCGCAACCACGGCTCGATCCCGGTCCTCAGCTGGGCCTCGCAATCGACCCCCTCGAGCGTCAACGAGGCGAACTTCCAGCTCGCCGACGTCGCCGCGGGCAACTACGACGCCTTCATCCGCAGCTTCGCCGAAGCCGCCAAGGCCTGGAATCACCCCTTCTTCCTCCGCTTCAACTTCGAGATGAACGGCAACTGGTTCCCCTGGTCGGAGCGGGTCAACGGCAACCACCAGGGCGATTACGTCGCCGCCTGGCGCCACGTCCACGACATCTTCGCCGCGGTCGGGGCCAACAACGCGACCTGGGTCTGGTGCCCGAACGTCGATCCCGACAACGTCCAGCAGAGCCTCTCCTCGCTCTACCCCGGCGACGACTACGTCGACTGGACCGGCCTCGACGGCTACAACTGGGGGACGAACCCCGCCAAGCCCGATCGTTGGCGCAGCTTCCGCGACCTCTATCGCTCGAGCTACGCCCAGATCACCGAAAAGATCGCGCCGTCGAAGCCGATGATGGTCGCCGAGGTCGCGTCCAGCGAGTACGGCGGCTCAAAGGCGGCCTGGATCAAGGACATGCTGACCCGGATCCCGACCGAATTCCCGAAGATCCGCGCCCTCCTCTGGTTCGACAAATTCGACTCCAGCATGGACTGGCCGGTGGAGACCTCCTCCTCCGCCACCAGCGCCGTCGCCGAAGGCATCCAGGGCTCGACCTACCTCGGCAACAGCTTCGCCAGCCTCAGCCCCAGCGCGATCCTGCCGGCTGGCTGACAGTCAGCGCCCGGCGTCAACCGAACAAACGTCCAGTCTGGCTCTCACGCCTGCAAGGCGGGCAAATGAGGCCGATGGCCTTGTATGGCCGCGAAGCCGATCTACCCTCTTGTGCTGCAGGCGCTCGCCCTCCTCGCGATGCTGCTCCTCCTAGGCGCCGGCGCCTCGCTGGCGCAGGCCCGCGGGGGTGTCGCCGGTGGCCACGCCCACCTGGGGAAGGCTCGCGCGCTCAACCCCGTCAAGTGCCCGCGAACCGCGAAGCGGGTGAAGTTGGTGCGCAAGCGCGCCCGTTGCGTGCCCCGCACCGCCACCGCCAGCGGCAGCGCCGGCCCGATCTACTGGGGGGCGACGATCGGCGACCAGGTGACCGGGATGCAGGCGCCCTGGGACATGAACGCCGTCGCCAAGTTCGAGAGCATGGCGGGACGCAGCGCCTCGCTGGTCAACTTCTTCCAGCCCTTTGCCGACTGCGGCCGCTCTCCCTGCTCCTTCTACCCCTTCCCGGACGGGGCGCTGCAGCTGATCCGCGATCACGGCTCGATCCCGGTCCTGACCTGGGCTTCGCAGTCGACGCCCTCGAGCCTCAACGAGCCGGACTTCCAGCTCGCCGACGTCGCTGGCGGCGCCTACGACAGCTACCTGGCGAAGTTCGCCCAGGAAGCCAAGGAATGGGGCCACCCCTTCTTCCTCCGCTTCAACTGGGAGATGAACGGCAACTGGTTCCCCTGGTCGGAGGGCGTCAACGGCAACGGCTCGGGCACCTACGTCGCCGCCTGGCGCCACGTCCACGACATCTTCGCCGCTGCCGGCGCGACCAACGCGACCTGGGTCTGGTGCCCCAACGTCGACCCGGGCGGCTCGATGCAGGACCTCTCCTCGCTCTACCCCGGCGACGAGTACGTCGACTGGACCGGCCTCGACGGCTACAACTGGGGCACCAACCCGGCTTCGCCGAAGGGCTGGCGCAGCTTCGACCAGCTCTACCGCGACACCTACGACGAGATCGTCGGCGAAGTCGCCCCCTCGAAGCCGATGATGATCGGCGAGATGGGCGCGACCGAGCACGGCGGCTCGAAGGCAGCCTGGATCGAGGACGCGCTGGCGCGGATCCCGGCCGAGTACCCCCAGATCCGCGCCGTCCTCTGGTTCGACAAATTGGACGACGGGATGGACTGGCCGATCGAGTCCTCGCAGTCTTCGGTCGCGGCTTTCGCGCGCGGGATCCAGAACCCGGTCTTCGTCGGCAACTCCTACGGCAACCTCGCGGGGGGCCCGATTCCGGTTGCCGGTTAGGCCAGCGGGCCCGGTCCCTACACTCTGCTGCTCGCCGATGAATCGATCACACCGAGCCACCCCGGTGCTGGCGGTCGTCGCGCTCGTCGGTTCGCTCCTGATGGCGCTCTTTTGGGCGCCGGTCGCGGGAGCCGATCCGCAGCAGCCGGCCGCCCACTCCAGCGCCACGAAGAAGAAGCCGCGGCCGAAGCCGATCTACTGGGGCGCCTGGATCGGCGACCAGATCACAGGGGTCAATCCGCCCTTCGACATGGGCGGCGTCACGATCCTGCAGACGCTGGTCGGCAAGGGCCTCTCCTTGATCCAGTTCTCCTCGCCCTTCTACGACTGCCACCGCTCGCCCTGCGCGCCGTACGAGTTTCCCAACGAGCCGATGGAAAACATCCGCGGCTACGGCGCCATCCCGTTCTTCAGCTGGGGTTCCGAATCCTCGCCCGCGCACCCGGAGGAATTCCGCCTGGCGGCGCTCGCGGCCGGCAAGGAGGATCCCTACATCACCCAGTTCGCCCAGGAAGCCAAGGAATGGGGCCACCCCTTCTTCCTCCGCTTCAACTGGGAGATGAACGGCAGCTGGTTCCCCTGGTCCGAAGGCGTCAACGGCAACACCGCCGCTTCCTACCTCGCCGCCTGGCGCCACGTCCACGACCTCTTCACCGCGGTCGGCGCCACCAACGCGACCTGGGTCTGGTGTCCCTTCGCCGACGCCCACAGCGCCTACACCGACATGAAGTCGCTCTACCCGGGCAACGCCTACGTCGATTGGACCTGCCTCGATGGCTACAACTGGGGCCGCAACGGGGTGAAAGCGCGGCCCTGGCGGACCTTTGACGAAATCTTCTCCGCCAGCTACCGCTACCTGACGACGAAAGTCGCCAAGCGCAAGCCGGTGATGCTGGCTGAGCTCGCTTCCGGCACCAAAGGCGGTCACAAGGCCCTCTGGATCAAGGAAATGCTCAGCTCGCTGCCGCGCAATTACCCGAAGGTCCGCGGCTTCATCTGGCTCGACGCCTTCGATCGCGGCATCGATTGGCCGATCGAGACCTCCCCCAAAGCCACCGCCGCCTTCGCCAAAGGGATCGCCAAGGGCGTCTACCAGCCGAACCGCTACGCGGAACTGAACGTAAGTCCAATCCCGCCCCAACCTTGATCCACGGCCCCACGCGGGCCGTATAACGACGCATTATCCACCGGTCCAGCGCAGCCTTTGGGCTGCACAGGGGTTAAATAGGAACCTTGAAGGTCAAGAAAGAGAAGGCGCACAGGCTTTGGAAGGTGGCGGCGGCCGCGGTCGCCTGCGCTCTCCTCGTCTCGCTGCCGGGCTCGGCAGCGGCGAAGAAGCCGAGGTCCCTTTATTGGGGGGCGACGATCGGGGAGCAGATCACCGGCACCGCCGCACCCTGGGACATGACCCCCGTTCAGCAGTTCCAGAGCGTCGCCGGCAAGGGCCTCTCGATCATCTCCTTCTCCAGCACCTTCGCCGACTGCAACGTCTCGCCGTGCTTCTACTTCCGCTTCCCGGCCGACGAATTCGACAACATCCGCGAGTACGGGGCGATCCCCTTCTACAGCTGGGGGTCGCAGTCGATGCCATCGGTGCTCGAGCAGCCGGACTTCCAGCTCGCCGACATCATCGGCGGCCGCTACGACACCTTCATCCGCAACTGGGCGCTGGGCGCGAAGGAGTGGGGGCACCCCTTCTTCCTCCGCTTCGACCCCGAGATGAACGGCTTCTGGTTCTCCTGGTCGGAGGGGGTCAACGGCAACCAGCCCGGGGAATTCGTCACCGCCTGGCGTCACGTCCACGACATCTTCACCCAGGTCGGGGCCAACAACGCGACCTGGGTCTGGTGCCCCAACGTCGACACCACCGGCCACCTGCGGAACCTCCGTTCCCTCTACCCCGGCGACTCCTACGTCGATTGGACCTGCCTCGACGGCTTCAACTGGGGTGAGCGGCGCGGCTCCCCCGGCTGGTACAGCTTCACCAAGATCTACCACTCGACCTACCGCCTGATCACCAAGAAGATCGCGCCGAGCAAGCCGATGGTGATCGGCGAGATCGCCTCCACCGATCGCGGCGGCTCGAAGGCGAAGTGGATCAAGAACATGCTGAACCTGGTCCGCAACCGCTACCGCAAGGTCCGCGGCCTGATCTGGTACGACGTCAACGATCGCGGCACTCACTGGCCGCTGGAGACCTCCTCGGGGAAAGCGAAGCGGGCCTTCCGCGCGGGCATCCGCAGCGGCGCCTTCCGGCCCAACGTCTACGGCAAGCTCGGCGGCACCGGTCCAGTCCCGCCGCCGAGCCGCTAAAGGCGCCGGCGCCCTTTACGCAGCGACTCTGTCGCTCTGCTGCTTGGCGACGTCGGTCGCCGGTGCGGTAGGGCGGCCGCGGTGGAGGCTGCGGCTGCGGCGGGCCTCTTTGAAGATCGTGCCGAGGACTCGGAAGCCGTCGCGGAAGGTCTTCAGGTTGCTCTGGCCGAAAAGCCGTTCTTTCTCGTAGCTCGGCACCTCGGTGATCTTCATCCCGGACGAGGCCATGCGGAGGTTGATCAGCGTCTCCACCTCGAAGCCGGGGACGTCGAGGGAGATGAAGGGGAGGCAGCGGGCCCAGAAGGCGTTGTAGCCGTAGCAGAGGTCGGTGAAGTGGGTGCCGTGAAGCGCGTTGGCGGTGCCGCTGAGGACTGAGTTGCCGAGGCTGCGCAGCTTCGTGATGTCAGCGCTGCCGCCGCCCTCGAGGAAGCGCGAGCCCTTGGCGAAGTCGGCGCCGGCCTCCAGCGCGGCGATGAAGCGGGGGATCTCGGCCGGGTCGGCGGAGCCGTCGGCGTCGAGCATCACCACGAGGTTGCCGGTGACGGCGGCGAAGCCGGTACGGAAGGCGTCGCCCTTGCCGCGGCCGCTCTGGGTGGTGACGCGGATGCTGGGATAGGCCTGCTGGGCGGCTTCGACGGTGTTGTCCTTCGAGTTGCCGTCGACGAGGATCACCTCGTGCAGGCCCTCGGGCAGTTCCCGCAGCACGTGGACGATGTTCTTCTCCTCGTTCATCGCCGGGACCACAACGCTGACCTTGGTCTTGCGGGTGGCGCGGCGGTCGGGGCCCTTGTAGGGGATGGCGCCGCGGGCGGCCAGCGCCTCGACCTCGATCAGCGGCACGCCGCCGACGCGGTTCGGAGTCGCCGACTGCGCCTCGAGCAGGTCGAGGGGGCGTGGCAGGAGGCTGACGGTGACGCCGATCGACTTGAAGGCGCGGACCAGTTCCAGCAGCCCTTCGTCGTCGGCGTGTTGGCTGGAGATGACGACGCGGTCGGCGTGGTAGCGCTCGACCACCTCGAGGGCGGCGACGCGGCCGGCCGTGCCGGGGTCTTTCTCGGTCGGCGGCACGGTGCCGACGACGTGGGCGTACTTGCGCAGCGGCGCGTAGGCGCGCAGGCGTTCGGCGACGTCCTCGTCCCCGACCAAGACCCAGCGCTCCTGCGGGTTATGGCGCTCCAGGTAAGGGGTGAGGAGGGTGCGGCTGGCGCTGTCGAGGACGATGAAGCCGACCCAGAGCCCGAGCTGCTCGATGCTGCTGAGGGGCGTCAGCAGCGAGGCGCTCCAGGCGAACGCCCCGGCGACCAGGAAGCGGATGACCGGCCAGCCGGCGCCGTTCTCGTCGCCTCGCGCCGATTGCGGCCCGTAGACGCCGAGCGCCAGGTAGATGAGGCAGAGGGCGAGCGGGGCGACGGGGAAGGCGGGGACGAACGCGACCCCGGTCAGCGCCACCACCGCGGCCAGCACCACCGACGAGGAGACCAGGTCGACCAGCGGCAGCAGCCAGAGGCCGGGACCCCGCTTTGCCATCGGCATCGCGCCGAGGGTGGGGCGATCCTGAACCAGGGCTTCCCGCGTGTTCGCCTGGGCTTTGAAAGGGGGATCGAACGAGACGTCGGTGGAAGAGTTCATTGGGAGGGGAGAGAGGACTGGGGGTCTATCTGTAAGTCCGAAACGGAGTAGGGGTTGCGGTTGTCAGCGCAAAATCCGTATCGGCAGCAAATTCGGATCACATGAGCAGCTGCAACGGGGGGAACCGTTTCCCGCAGATTAGGGGATCAATCTTTGGAAAAATAGGCTTTCCCCAATAGTGGGGAAAGCCCTTGCGACTGCGTATTAGCGATACGCCTCGGCGAGCTCTGGGTCCTTCTCGGCGAGCATTTCCGCCAGCTCGACCATCACCTTGCACTGCTTCCAGGTGGCGTCGTCCTGCATCTTGCCGTCGATCATGTGGACGCCACGGCCGTCGGGGATCGCCTCGATCACCTTCTTCGCGAACTTGACCTCGTCCGGGGGCGGGCTGAAGACCTGCTTGGCGATCCCGATCTGGACCGGGTGCAGCGACCAGGCGCCGACGCAGCCCATCAGGAAGGCGGCGCGGAACTGGGTCTCGCAGCCGGCCGTGTCCTTGATGTCGCCGAAGGGGCCGTAGAAGGGGAGGATGCCGGCGGAGGTGCAGGCGTCGACCATGCGGGCGATCGAGTAGTGCCAGAGGTCCTGCTGGGCGCTGACGCGGTCGGCCTCGGGGTTCTCCGGGTCGTCCGGGTCCTCCATCACGCGGTAACCGGGGTGGCCGCCGCCGACGCGGGTCGTCTTCATCCGCCGCGCCGCGGCCAGGTCGGCCGGGCCGAAGCTCATCCCCTGCATGCGGGGGCTGGCGTTGGCGATCTCCTCCAGGTTGACCACGCCCTGCGGGGTCTCGAGGATCGCGTGGACGAGGATCGGCCGGTCGAGGCCGGCCTTCGCCTCCAGCTGGGCGAGCAGGCGGTCGACGTAGTGGATGTCCCAGGCGCCCTCGACCTTGGGGACCATGATCGTCTCCAGCTGGTCGCCGATCTCGCTCACCAGCTCGGTCAGGTCGTCGAGCACCCAGGGGCTCTCCAGGGCGTTGACCCGGGTCCAGAGCGAGGTCTGACCGAAGTCGTTCTCCTTCGCCGCCTGGATCAGCCCGGCGCGGGCGGCCTCCTTGCGGTCGACCGGGACCGCGTCCTCGAGGTTGCCGAGCAGGATGTCGGTCTTCTCGGCGATGGCGCCGGCCTTGGCGACCATCTTCTCGTTCGAGAAGTCGAGGAAGTGGATCATCCGCGAGGGCTTGACGGGGATCTCGCGGAGCGGCTCCGGGGCGCCGATCGCCTGCGGCAGGAAGAAGTCTCTGGGGTGTCTCAACGTGCTCCTCGGGTCGTTTCGAAGTTCGGGCGGCTAAATCTAAATGAGCGCGCGGCTTTTGCCGCCTGCGACGACCGTAAATTGCTCACTCATCGAGGGGACGCAGCGGGATAACACCGAGGACTGGATCGTGCCGCGGGCAGCGGTGCCGACGATTGCCGAGCTGGAAGCGCGGATCGACGAGGCGCTGGTGATCGCGCGGGCCTCTGAGGAGGGGGTGCGGGAGGTCGGCGAGATGGCGATCGAGGCGGCTCGGGAAGCGAAACGGGCCGCGGATGCGGCAGAGAGAACTGCGGAGGTCGTTCGGACGCAGCCTCAGGCACCCGCAGCGGTTGACCAGGCTGTCGGGCCGGCGGGTCCTGTCGCCGATTTGGTTCCACCACCCCCCGCAACTGGCGGGGGGCGGTCCCCCAAATCCGCGCCACCCCCCGGCAGAGATGGAGATGAGGAGCCGTCCGAAGAGGCTCCGGTGCGCTTCGAGGTCAGGTTCCGCCGCTTCAGCGAGCGGGCTGACCGGCTCTCTGGGCGGTTGCGGAGACTGGGAGCGCCTCAGGTAGGCGCCAGCGTCGGCGGAGGGCGGATGCGAGGCGATGGCTGAGGGGGCCGCAGCCCGGTAGGCCGGTGCCGTCGAGGGAGGTTGCTGGCTCTATTCCGCGGACGGAGTTGGTGAGGAAGGTCTCTTCGGCGGTGTAGAGGTCTTCGGCGTGGAGGGGGCGTTCGGAGGTGGGCAGGCCTTCTTCGGTGGCGATCTCGATCAGGGCCGCGCGGGCTATGCCGGGGAGGATGCGGCCGTCGGCGGGGGGTGTCCAGATAACCCCCTCGCGGACGGCGAAGAGGTTGGCCCATCCGGCCTCGAGGAGTTCGTCGCCATCGCGGATCAGCTGGCCGGCGCCGTCGTCGGGGTGTTCCATGCCACGGCGGTCGACCCACTTGTGGGGGCCGTGGCCTCCGGGGCGGTCGACTTGGCGCAGGGCCGCGCCGGTCGTGGGGAACATGAGCGCCGGGTCGAGGGGGCGGGCAGCCATCTCGATCTCGAGGCCAGGATTTGCCGGTACCACGGTTACCCGCAGCCTCCCGAGCTCGAAGGGGGCGGCGACCGGCAGCACCTGTTCGCCGACCTCGGCCGGCAGCTCGGCGCCGTAGACCTCCGCCAGCGTCCGCCCCAGCCGCGCCAGGTGCGCCTCCAGCTCGACCGGTTCGCCACCGACCACCAGCAACGACTCGAAGACGCCCTTCGCGGGATCCGGTCGCCAGTCGCTCGCGGTCACGGGGGTATCTTGCCTGCGCGGCCAGATCGATGCTGACGCTGCTGATCGACAACTACGACTCCTTCACCTACAACCTCTTCCAGCTGTTGGCGGAGGTGAACGGCCGCGAGCCGCTCGTCGTCCGCAACGACGAGGCGAGCTGGGCCGAGCTGGAGCGCCTCGACTTCGACAACGTCGTCATCTCCCCGGGGCCGGGACGCCCGGAACGCGCCGAGGACTTCGGCGTCTGCGCCGACGCCATCCGCCACTGCGAGCGTCCGCTGCTCGGCGTCTGCCTCGGCCTGCAGGGGATCGGCTGGGTGGAGGGTGGCCGCGTCGAGCGCGCCCCGGAGCCGATGCATGGCCGCATCGCCTCGATCGAGCACGACGGCACAGCCCTCTTCGCCGGCATCCCCCGCCCGTTCCAGGCGACCCGCTACCACTCCCTCGCCCTGGCCCGCCCGTTGCCGCCGACCCTCCGCGAGACAGCCACCGCCGACGGCATCCCCATGGCCCTCGAACACCGCGAGCGCCCCCAATACGCCGTCCAGTTCCACCCCGAGTCGATCGCCACCGAGTATGGAAGGCGCCTGCTGGAGAACTTCCGCGATCTGACCGGCTTGGCGGGGGGCGGGGTCCCCTCTCCAGACACATCTCGCTATGGCTCGATGTTGAGTGTCTGGCGAGGGGACCCCGCCCCCCGCAACCGCGCCGCGCTCGAGCTTCGGGTTCGGCGGGTTAACGCTCTTCCTGAACCCGAGGCCGCTTTCAACTCTCTGTACGGCAGCAGCGAATACGCGTTCTGGCTCGACAGCAGTAGACCGGGGAAGCGAGGGCGCTTCTCGTTCATGGGGGACGCTTCGGGTCCCAATGCCGAGGTTGTGCTGCACGAAGCGGGGGAGGGGGAGCCGCTGCTCGATCGTCTTCAGTGTCGCCTCGACGAACTCCGTCCCGTCGAGCTTCCCGACCTCCCCTTCGAGTTCGACTGCGGCTTCGTCGGCTACCTCGGCTACGAGCTCAAGTCCGAGTGCGGCTATGCGTCTCCCCGTACCTCCGAGCACCCGGACGCCGCCCTCATCTTCAGCGACCGTCTCGCCGTCTTCGACCACGAGGACGAAGCCACCTACCTCCTCGCCCTCCACAAGCTCGGTGAAGAGGAAGCGGCAGACGCCTGGCTAGACGCTACGGCTGAGCGCCTGACGAATCTAGGAACGGCTCCGGCTGGCGCGTCGGGGGAGTCTCGCCGGGCCCTCCCCGCTGTTGCCCGCCGAGACTCCCCCGACGCGCCCCCCACGGCCATGACCCTCGAACGGTCCCGCGAGCAGTATCTGGAGGACGTCGAGACCGCCCTTAACCACCTCCTCGAAGGCGACAGCTACGAGATCTGCCTCACCAACCAGCTCCAGCTCGACCTCGACGTCGACCCCCTCGACCTCTACCGCGCCCTCCGCCGCGCCAACCCCGCCCCCTTCTCCGCCTACCTCCGCCTCGGCGACCTCGCCGTCCTCAGCTCCTCCCCCGAGCGCTTCCTCCGCGTTAACCGCGACGGCCAAGCCGAAGCCCGCCCGATCAAGGGCACCAGCCGCCGTGGCGACAGCCCCGAGGAGGATGCCCGGCTCGCCATCGCCCTCGCCGCCGACGAGAAGAACCGGGCCGAGAACCTGATGATCGTCGACCTCCTGCGCAACGACCTCGGCGCGGTCTGCGAGGTCGGCAGCGTCTCCGTCCCGGAGATGATGGCGGTCGAGACCTACGAGACCGTCCACCAGCTCGTCTCCTCAGTGCAGGGCCAGCTTCGGTCGGACGGGTCCGCCCTCGACGCCGTCCGCTCCTGTTTCCCGCCCGGCTCGATGACCGGCGCTCCGAAGAAGCGCACGACCGAGATCCTCGACGCGCTCGAGGGCGCCGCCCGCGGCCCCTACTCCGGCGCGATCGGCTGGTTCGGGCTCGGCGGCGCCGCCGACCTCTCGGTCGCGATCCGCACCATCGTCCTCGCCGGCGGCCGCGCCACGGTCGGTGCCGGTGGCGCCATCGTCCTCGGCTCCGATCCCGAGCGCGAGTACGAGGAGATGCTGCTCAAGGCGGCCGCGCCGCTGCGGGCGGTCGATCCCGGGATCGACCCCGCGTCTATATCCTTGGCTCTCCAGAGCGCCGCCGCTGCCGCGGCGCCGCGCTAGCCCAAAACTTCATTCCGACCATCCCGACCGAAGCAGGAGCAATGGCCGTAGACACCGCCGCTTACCGCGAAATGACCGACGAGCAGGAAGCCATCGTCGAAATGGTCCGCCAGTTCGCCGACGAGCAGATCATCCCCAACGCCGAGCACTACGACCACGAGGACTCCTTCCCGGAGCCGATCGTCGAGCAGATGAAAGAGCTCGGTCTCTTCGGGGTGACGATTCCCGAGGAGTACGGCGGCATGGGGCTCGACCTGACGACCTACGCGATGATCGTCGAAGAGCTCTCGCGCGGCTGGATCTCGATCTCCGGCGTCGTCAACACCCACTTCATCGGCTCCTACCTGCTGATGAAGTTCGGCACCGACGAGCAGAAGGAGTACTTCCTGCCGAAGATGGCGACCGGCGAGATCCGCGCCGCCTTCTCGCTCTCCGAGCCCGAGGTCGGCTCCGACGTCCAGGGCATCAAGGCCACCGCCAAGAAGGGCGAGGACGGCAACTGGGAGCTGAACGGCCAGAAGATGTGGGTCACCAACGGCCTCGGCTCCAGCGTCGTCTTCGTGCTGATGAAGACCGACACCCAGGCCGACCCGCCCTACAAGGGGATGACCTGCTTCATCACCGAGAAGGAGGCCTGGAAGGAAACCAACGAGGGCGACTTCAAAGGCCTCGACGTCACGCCGAAGATCAAGAAGATGGGCTACAAGGGCGTCGAGTCGACCGAGCTCGTCTACGACGGCTACAAGTGCCCCCCCGAGCGGGTGCTCGGCGGCGAGGAGGCCGGCGTCGGCCAGGGCTTCGTGCAGATGATGGACGCGCTCGAGGTCGGCCGGGTCAACGTCGCCGCCCGCGGCGTCGGCATCGCCCAGCGCGCCCTCGAGCTGGCCCTCCGCTACAGCCAGGAACGGAAGACGTTCGGCAAGACGATCTCCAAGCACCAGGCGATCCAGTTCAAGCTCGCCGACATGGCGACCCAGCTCGAGGCCGCCCGCCTCGTCACCCGCAAAGCGGCGCGGATGAAGGACGCCGGCGAGCGCTCCGACCTCGAGGCCGGGATGGCCAAGCTCCTGGCCTCGGAGTGCGGCAAGTACTGCGTCGAAGAAAGCTTCCGCATCCACGGCGGCTACGGCTACTCCAAGGAGTACGAGATCGAGCGCCTCTACCGCGACGCGCCGCTGCTGCTGATCGGCGAGGGAACGAGCGAGATCCAGCGCATGGTGATCGGCAAGAAGCTCCTACAGCGGCACAAGATTTGATCGGGAGCATCTGACATGGCCTCGACTTCGGACCTGATCCGCACCGCCGTCGAGCGGTTTCAGGCCGAAGTCCCGGCCCTGCAGAAACTGAAGCTGGTCTTCGGCCTCGAGCTGAAAGCCAGGCACGACATCCAGCTCTACCGGGTAGAGCTGCCCGGGCCGAAGATCACCAAGGACCTCGCTCAGGACGAGCGGGTGCTGGTCGAGATCGACCGTCCCCAGTTCAACGAGCTGGCCGAGAAGGGGACGCTGAAAAGCTACCGCCGCGCGGTCGAGACCGGTCACATCAAGGCGAATGGCGACTCAAACGTCGTCAAGCTGATCGCCCAGGTCGTGGAAAAGCAAGAGGAACGGAACCGGCTCCGCAAAGTCCACTGACGCCGAGATTTGGGGGGCTATGGCCCACCGAAGTTCGGAGTCGCTACAGGCGGACGAGGTTGTCGGCCTCGATCTCGCGGGTGACGCCGCGGAAGTCGATCACCAAGGGGGCCTGGGAGACGACCTGCTCGTAGTCGATGCCGGGGTGGGCGGTGACGATGGCGACGATGTCGGCGCTCCGCAGGCCCTCGTCGAGCTCGGCGTTGGTGAGGCCGTGTCCTTTCAGCTCAGGGACGAAGGCGTCGTGGTAGGAGACCTCGGCGCCGAGGTCCTGGAGGCGGCCGATGATCTTCAGCGCCGGCGATTCGCGGGTGTCGCCGACGCCGCCCTTGTAGCTGACGCCGAGGATCAGGACCCGGGAGCCGTTGACGGGCTTGCGGACACCGTTGAGCGCTCGCTCGACCCGTTCGACGCAGAAGCCCGGCTGCGCCTGGTTCACCTTCCCGGCGAGCTCGATGAACTCCGGGTAGAAGTCGTGCTGGCGCGCCTTGAAAGCGAGGTAGAAGGGGTCGACCGGGAGACAGTGGCCGCCCATCCCCGGGCCCGGGTCGAAGCGCATGAACCCGAACGGCTTGCTGGAGGCCGCGTCGATCACCTCCCAGACGTCGATCTCGAGCCGGTCGCAGAGCTGCGCCAACTCGTTGACCAGGGCGATGTTGACCGAGCGGAAGATGTTCTCCAGCAGCTTCGAGAGCTCGGCCGCCTCCGGGCTGGTGAGGACGACGACGATGTCGCAGATCTGCGCGTAGAGCTGCCGCGCCTGCTCGGTCGACTCGGCGGTGATGCCGCCGACCAGCTTCGGCGTCGTCTTCACCGTGTAGTCGGTGCGGCCGGGGTCGATCCGCTCCGGCGAGAAGGCGAGGTGGAAGTCGCTGCCGGCGGTGAGGCCGGAGGTCTCGAGGATCGGCAGCAGTCGCTCGCGGGTGGTGCCGGGGTAGGTCGTCGACTCGAGCACCACCAGCTGCCCCGCGCGCAGCACCTCGGCCAGCGGTTTCGCCGAGTCTTCGAGGTAACTGAGATCCGGTTCCCGCGCGTCGCTGAGCGGCGTCGGCACGCAGATGATCACCGCGTCGCACTCGGCCAGCTCGGCGTAGTCGGTGGTCGCCCGCAGGCGGTCCATGATCGGCTCCAGGACCGAGTCCGGGATGTCCTCGATGTAGCTGCGGCCGGCGTTTAGCTGGTCAACCTTTAGTTGATCGACGTCGAGGCCGATGACCTCGCAGTCGGACTCGGCGAAGGCGGTGGCGAGCGGGAGCCCTACATAACCGAGCCCGATAATTCCGATTTTCATCGCGGGGAGCCTATATGCCGGATAATCAATGCTTGTCGATGCCAGGGGGAACGACGAATAGAGCGATCCTGGGTGCCGCCACCCTTTCGGTGCTGGCGCTGGTTCTCCTTGCCGTGGCGTGCGTCTGGGCGGCCGCGGCGAGCGCGATGTACCTGCCGCCGGAGTTCCAGGCCCGCGATCTTCCCCTGCCGGAAGCGACGTCCCCAACCTGGACCGACGGCCTGCAGAAGCCGACCACGGTCGACTTCGCTCCCGACGGCAAGATGTTCGTCGCCGAGCGCAACGGCTTCGTGCTCGAGTTCGACTCGATCGAAGACCCGACCCCGACCCTGGTGCTGGCGATCACCGACAAGGTGCTGGCGGCGGGCGACCGCGGGCTGCTGGGGATGAAGCTCGACCCCGAATACCCCACCGAGCCCTTCGTCTACCTCAGCTACACCTACGACGCCCCGATCGGCGGCGACTCCGACGACTCGACCCACACCCACAACGCCGACGGCAGCGACAGCTGCGACGAAACGAACTTCTCGATCGACTGCCTGGCCAGCGGCCGCCTGGCCCGGGTCGAAATCAATCCCGCGACCAGCGTCGCGGTCGGCGGCCCGGTCGATCCCAGCTCCGAGCAGGTGCTGGTCAACAGCTGGTGCCAGCAGGTGACCAGCCACTCGATCGGCGACATCGAGTTCGACAGCTCCGGCGCCCTGCTTATGAGCGGCGGGGACGGCGCCAGCTGGGGCTCGATCGACTACGGCCAGCTCGGCAATCCCTGCAACGACCCGCCCTACGAAGGCGGCTCCCTCCGCGCCCAGGACCTGCGGACGCCCGCCACCCCCGGCGACCCGACCGACTACAGCGGCTCGGTGATCCGGGTCGACCGGGAAACGGGCGCGGCCCTCGTCGACAACCCGTTCAGCGTCAACCCGCTGTTCGGTGGTGGCGTCGAAGACGTCGCGGCGAAGCGCGTCCTCGCCAACGGCCTGCGCAATCCCTACCGCTTCACCCTGCGGCCGGGCAGCGGCGAAATCTACGTCGGCGACGTCGGCCAGGACCTCTGGGAGGAGATCAACCGCTTCACGCTGCCAGGCCCCGGGGTCAACTTCGGCTGGCCCTGCTACGAGGGTGGGCCGGCAGGCAGCCTGCAGATGCCGCGCTGGAAAACGGCCGAAGGGGAAACCCACAAACCGCTCTGCGAAGCCCTCTACAACAACCCAAGCTCGGTGAAAGCGCCGTTCTTCGCCTACCCGCACAAAAACACCCCCGGCTACGACGGCAGCCTCTTCCTCGGCGACGCCTGCAAACCCCAGGCGGGCTCGGCGGTCGCCGGCCTCGCCTTCTACGAGGACGCAGGCGTGCCTGTTGAAGACGCCTTCCCCGCCGCCTACGACGGCGCCCTCTTCTTCTCCGATGCCGCCCGCGGCTGCATCTGGACGATGGAAGCGGGCGCTGGCGGAGCTCCTGACCCCTCGACGGTCGCCAATTTCCTCGTGCACGAAGAAGACGACCCGGTCTTCACCCCGGTCGACGTCGTCGCCGGCCCCGACGGAGCCCTCTACATCCCCAACTTCTACGGCAACAGCATCGTCCAGATCCAGACCAACAAGGCACCTACCGCCAAACTCGACATCGTCGAGGGAAGCACCTACGGAGCGACGCCGCTGAAAGTGAAATTCAGCGCCGCCGCCTCCAGCGATCCCGACCCGGAGGACACCCTCTCCTATGCTTGGGACCTCGACGGCGATGGTGAATTCGACGACGGCACCGAAGCGGATGTGGCACGTGAGTACACCGAAGCCGTGAACGTGACCATAAGGGTCCGGGTCAGTGACGACCTTGGCCACACTGACGTCGACGAAATCACGCTCTACCCAGGAGACAAAGGGCCCCCTGTTGCCTCGATTTCGGCGCCGGTGGCAAACCTCGAATGGGCAATCGGTGAAGAAATCGACTACGAAGCCGCGGCTACCGCCCCCGCTGGGGAGACGTTCGGCTCCGGTCTCAGCGCTCACTGGGAGTTCCGCCAGGTGCACTGCCCGGATGGCTGCCACGAACACGCTGCAACGGGTTCGAGTTCTTCGCCAAGCGGGAGCTTCACGCCGGGGCAGCACGAGTTCCCGTTTCATCTGAAACTCGTCCTGACCGTGACCGACTCGCGGGGGATGACCGACACCGAGGCGGTTGAGATCTATCCGCGCCTGATCGAAGTCGGTGTCGCCTCCGATCCGGCCGGCATTCCGATCTCGATCGACGGCATCGCCCTCGACGAACCCTTCTCGTCGACGACCACGGCGGGCGGCACGGTGACCGTCGCCGCCCCCAGCAGCGCCCAGGTCGGCGGGCAGGAATACCTCTTCTCGTCCTGGTCCGACGGCGGTGCCCGGGTGCACGAAGTGACGAGCGACGACAGTGTCGACCTCGTCGCCCATTTCGTGCCGAAGCCGGCTGAGGAGCCGCCTCCGAACGGAGGGGAGGTCAAGCCGCCGCCGCCGGCGCCGCCCAAGACCGCGCGGGTGCGGCTCGTCTCGCGACCGCCAGGAGTGAAGCTGCGCCTCGGTGGCGTCCAGCGCAAGGCTCCCTTCGTCGCGCAGGTCGAGACCGGGATCAAGACCTTTATCGCGGCCCCGAAGACGATCCGCAAGAACGGCAAGGCGCTGCGCTTCCTGCGCTGGCTCAAGGACGGGCGCAAGCTCGGCAGCTCCCCGCGCCGCGAGTTCAAGGTCGCCACGGGCGTCACCTACGTCGCCGTCTACGGGACGGCCGCGCAGAGCCCCCACGGCGGCCGATAGCATCGCGCGCCGCCTACCAGAAGGAGACGAGAGCAAGCATGAGCGAGACGTACGAGCTGACCACTGACCAGGCCGAGCGCGAGGCGAGCGGCGCGCACAGCTACGGCCGCTACCTCGAGGAGTTCGAGGTCGGCGCCGTCTACAAACACTGGCCGGCGAAGACCGTGACCGAGGCCGACGACCACCTCTTCTGCCTGATCACGATGAACCACCACCCGCTGCACGTCAACGACGTGTACGCGTCGCAGTCGCAGCAGGGCCGGAACGTGGTGGTGGGGCCGCTGGTCTACTCGCTCGCCGTCGGTATGACGGTCGGCGACGTGTCCGGCAAGGCGATCGCGAACCTCGCCACCGAGGAGCTCTCGCATCCCAACCCGGTCTTCCACGGCGACACGCTCTACTGCGAGTCCGAGGTGCTCGAAGTGCGCCCGTCGCAGTCGAAGCCCGACCGCGGCGTGGTGAAGGTGCATACCCGCGTCTACAAGCAGGACGGCACGCTCGTTGCCGAGTTCAAGCGGGCTGTGCTCGTGCCGCGCAAGCCCAACGGCGAGACGCCTTCGCCCGAGGGTGACGTCGACTGAGCATCCCTTCGCCGCGCTCGTCGCCGAGCGCGGCATCGACGCCGTGCTCACAGACGGCGACGGCATCGTGCCGGCGGTCGCGAGACTGGGGGAGGGGCGCTACCTGCTGAAGGCCGGCCGGGTCGGCGGGCCGGAGGGAAGTCCCGGCTCGCTCGCGATCGAGGTGGCCCTCGTGGCGGCGGTCCTGGATGCCGCTGCGGCCGGCACGGTGGAGTGGGAGATCGACCCGGACTTCGGCTACGAGGTGGCCGCGTCTGTGCCGGGCATCGAACCCCCCGAGGACGGCCTGCTGGTGCCGCGCTTCCTCTACACACGCGCCGACCGCGTCTACGAGCACGCGGCGATCGTGCCGTCGGTGCGCGACGAGGTTGCGGCGCTGGTCGCCTAGATCAGCTCGGCCACGGCCTCGAGCGCCTGCTCGAAGTCGGTGCCCGGCACCGAGCCGATGCAGGGAGAGGTGGCGCCCGCCTCGCGGTAGCGCTCGACCGCAGCGCGCACGTCGTCGGCTGAGCCGATCCCGGCGAGGGCCCCGATCATCTCGTCGGAGAGCCCGGCCTTCGCCTTCTCGACGTCGCCGGCCTGCATGCCCTCGTCGAACGCCTTCAGATCGTCGCCGAAGCCGGAGCCCTCGAGCATCGCGCGGTAGAAGGGGAGCGAGGCGTAGGTGACGAGCTGCTGGCGCATCTCGCCGCGGGCGACATCGGCGTCGTCGGTGAGCCCGACGGGCACAGCCGCGACCACGTCGAAGCCGTCCATCGATTTCCCGGCCTTCTCGCGCCCCTCG